>JAHJQV010000024.1 GCA_018819105.1 Gammaproteobacteria bacterium | reverse complement strand
AGGACGATGCCGAGGACGATGCCGAGGACGATGCCGAGGACGATGCCGAGGACGATGCCGAGGACGATGCCGAGGACGATGCCGAGGACGATGCCGAGGACGATGCCGAGGACGATGCCGAGGACGATGCCGAGGACGACGCCGAGGACGACGCCGAGGACGACGCCGAGGACGACGCCGAGGACGACGCCGAGGATGATGCCGAGGACGACGCCGAGGATGATGCCGAGGATGATGCCGAGGACGATGCTGAGGACGATGCTGAGGACGATGCTGAGGACGACGCCGAGGATATGGTCGATGACGATGATCTCGACGACAGCATGGCAGCCGAGCAGGCGTCAGAGTTTGCCGCTGAATCTGCCATTGAGCGGGCGCTGGATGATGTCTCGGATGTGGTGCTGGATGAGGCCGGCGATCTGATCAGCCGCAACGAACTGCTGGTGCTCACCGATGATGCCTCGCTGTCTCGGCTGGATGCGCTGACCGATCTGAAACAGATCAGTCGCGAGCCGATGCCGCGACTGGACAGCACGCTGATCAGGTTGCTGGTGCCGCAGCATCAGAACATCACCCAGGCATTGCAGGCGGTACGTGCTCTGCTGCCGGATGCGGCGATTGATTACAACCACAGTTATGAGCTGGTGCAGGAAAAGACTGCACAGCAGAGCATGTCCCCCGCAGTGGTGGCAGGTCGCTATCGGCGCCCGGAAGATTCCAGTGCGCAAAGGTTTCGGCTGGGCATGATCGACAGCAGCATAGCGCGGCAACACGAAGCCTTGAGGCGGGCTGACATCAGTAGCAGAAATTTTCTCCAGCCTGATCAGCAGGTTCACTTTGAGCATGGCACGGCAGTGGCTTCACTGCTGGTGGCCGATGCACCACTAATGGTTGGTCTGCTGCCACAATCACGCCTGTATGCGGCCGAGGTGTTTTACGAGGATCCCCGTCATGGCCTGATTGCCAGCAGCTACAGTGTGATCAGGGCATTGGACTGGCTCGCCGGTGAGCGGGTGCAGATCATCAACATGAGCCTGGCAGGACCGGCCAACAAGGTGCTGGAAAAAGCCCTGTTGCATTTGCTGGATGAGGAACTGCTGATTGTGGCCGCAGCGGGCAACGATGGTCCGGCTTCAGCGCCGCGTTATCCGGCCGGTTATGAGCGGGTGCTGGCGGTCACGGCGGTTGATGCCAGCAACCGGGTCTATCTGCGTGCGGTGCGCGGCGCGCACCTTGATTACGCCGCACCCGGGGTGAATGTGACGGCGGCGTCTGCCGCGTCGGACAGTGCTTATCAGCAGGTAACGGGAACCTCCTACGCCACCCCGCTGGTGACCGGGTTGATCATGCATTATCACCAGCAGTCCGGGCTCTGGGGCTGGTCCGAGCTGAATGCGCTGATGCGTGCAGACACGCTGGATCTGGGCGCGCCGGGACCGGACCCGGTGTTCGGCAACGGTCTGCTCGGTGCCAGTCTGCTGCTGTCAGGGGATGCTGCCGGGCAATAAGCGCACACAGCGTAAATTGGGTAAGGCCCGCGCTCAGCCGATGACCGGGCCACGCGCCATCACCAGCGCGTCTTCGCGGGTTTCTTCACCCGTCAGCGGATCCACACAGAGATAGTAACGCGAGCGTCGACCCACCACGGCAAAGCCCTGCGACTGGTACATGCGAATGGCCGGCCAGTTGCTGGTGCGGACTTCCAGATACATGCGTTCGGCACCGGCACCAAAGGCAGCGCGCATGCCGTGCAGCAGCAGGCTGAGACCATGACCCCGACCCTGCCAGGCCGGGTGCACGCAGATGTTCAGCAGGTGAGCCTCATCGGCCTGCAGCGAGACGATCAGATGACCAATGATGTCGTCGCCGGATTCCAGCACCCGACAGTCATAGCCCACCCGCAGGCAGTCGGCGAAAATACCACGCGTCCAGGGAAACTCGTAGGCGGCACAATCGTTGGCCAGCACCACATCCAGATCCACGACATGCATGGCGCGGATCAGGGCTTGCGGACGTGTTCTTACCGAGACCATGGGCTGGCCTGTCAGCCTGGTTTGCGGCCTGCGTCGACGAGCGTCTGCAGTTGCTGCCACAGCCGCTGTTTGGCGGCGGACGGCTCAGACTGCATGCCTTGCAGGTCAATGCCAAGGTGCTGCTCGCAGCTGCCTGAGGCGGTCTCGTCGCCGCTGCCGTTGATGGTCAGCAGCATGCGCGGACGCAGCGCGGCCAGCTGTCTGGCGCTGACCATGTGACTGTGCAGAAAGTCGTCATCGGCGTTGGCCAGCGCCGGGATGTGGCGCAGGATGTCCAGCAGCAGCGGCAGCTCGCGCTGCGCTGGCGTGCACAGCAGCAGGCATTCGTGACTGTGACTGTCGGGGCTGGCTTGCGCAGCGCTTGCCGCGGTCGCCGCGGTCACCGTGCGCGCTGGTGCTGGCGCTGGCTGTGTGACAGCTGCATCTGGTTCCGGGCTGCGGACAGTTGCTGCGTCTGGCCTGCTGGAAACCTGCCGTGCAGGTGAGCTGGCTGCGGCCTCAGCGCTGGGCCGGGGTGCTGGCAGTACCGGCTCGACAGTGGCGGGATAGATGTCGATGTCCAGCAACTGCAGATAGTGTCGGCGGCGCTGCTCGGCGGCTTCATTCAGCATCGTTGCGCTCCGGCTGACCCCGGCCCCGGCGTCGCTGGCGTCCCCGCCAGGTGATGACGGCACCGGAGATCACATACAGATAGCCGATCAGCATCAGCATCAGGGACAAATCAACCGCCAGCAGCACAAACAGCAGCAGCAGGATGAAGGCCCAGGTCAGCGGACCGCGCTTGCTGATGGTGGCGGACTTGAAGCTGTGATAGCGCAGCCGGGTGAACATCAAAAGCCCCAGCAGCGAGGTGATCACCAGCATCGGCCAGGCGGCAAGCTGACCATCAATGCCGTGCTCGACACAGAACCAGACTGTGCTCACCAGGGTGCCGGCTGCGGCCGGGCTGGCCAGGCCCTGAAAATAGCGTTTGTCGGCGACACGTGCCTGGGAGTTGAATCGGGCCAGCCGCAGTGCGGCGCAGGCACAATACAGAAACGCCGCCAGCCAGCCCAGTTTTCCGGGCAGGTTGCCCAGCCCGGCCAGTGACTGCAGCGACCAGACAAACACCAGAATGGCCGGTGCCATGCCGAAACTGATCAGATCGGACATGGAGTCGTAATGCATGCCGAATTCGGTCTGGGTCTGTGTCGCCCGGGCCACCCGTCCGTCCAGCCCGTCCAGCACGCCCGCGATGAGAATGGCGATGGCGGCTTCGGTGTGGCGGGCGTTGATTGCTGCGATGATGCTGTAGAAACCGGCGAACATGGCACCGGTGGTCAGCAGGTTCGGCAGCAGGTAGACACCGCGCGTGTTGAGGCTGTGGTTATTTTTCATGCTTTTTATGTGGAATCAGGTATAACATGTTATTCTGTCTCGGAGTTTGCCCGCCGACCAGAACCGGAAAACCATTGACCACATTGACGAATATGGATGTTCAACATGAAGTCATTGTACGCTGAATGCATGAGAATCAAAAACCTTCAGGCCAATCCGATGTCCGTTTTGACTTCATTTCCCTGTCGTGCCGACGTTGTTGTGCGTCAGTCCAGGCGATCACTGGCGGTTTTGCTTGTGCTGCTGGCCGCAGGCATGACCAGCACGCAGGCGGCATCGATCTACAGCTGGGTGGATGCCAACGGCGTGCAGCATTTTTCCGCCATGCCACCGCCGGATCGGGACGATTACCAGATTGTGTCCATCGATGGCACCACCACCCTGCTCAAGCGCACCGACAACCCGTCAGTGCCAGCAAGCACTGAGTCCGAGCCGGCAGCAGAAGCCGAGACGGTGATCACGGCACCCGACACCACGGTGACCGTGATTGATCCGGAGGTGGTGGCGCGCAACTGTGAACGCGCCCGTCAGAACCTGTTTCTGATCGACTCCCGCCGCCGCATTGTCATCACCGACGACAACGGCGAACAGCGCCGTCTGGACGACAACGAACGTCTCGCGCTGATGCAGAAATCGCAGGATTACATCGACGAAAACTGCCAGAATTGATTCTGGCCTCATGGCATTAAGTTATTGCTGCATGCCTTGCAGTATGCATGAGTTCCGGCTGGCAGAAGCACATGTACAGATGATCATGGCATTGCTGATGGGACAGCATGCTGTTGTAATGGCTTTCGATGCTCGGCAGGAGAAGGATATCGGTGTTCTGCAGGAGCCTGCTTGCAGGCGAACAAAAGCCAAAGCGCACAGCCATTTTCCTGCAAGCATGCTGCTACCAGCGGCCTGACCTGGCAGCATATTGCCATGGCAGCCAGCCTGGTTCTGTCTGTTTAGTCAACACAAAGATCGAATCGTCCATTGTCTACAACAATCTGAGCCAGATACAGCCATCACCATGAAAACCAGCCAATTTCACTTGCAGACCCGGCGCGAAACACCCGCCGATGCCGAGATCGTCTCCCACCAGCTGATGTTGCGCAGCGGTATGATCCGCAAGCACGCCGCTGGCATTTACACCTGGTCGCCGCTGGGGCTGCGCGTGCTGCGCAAGGTCGAGGCGGTGGTGCGCGAGGAAATGGACCGCGCCGGAGCAGTGGAAATGCTGATGCCGGCCGTACAGCCGGCCGAATTGTGGCAGGAAACCGGCCGCTGGCAGGATTTCGGGCCGCTGCTGCTGAAGATGACCGACAGCGCCCAGCGGGAGTACTGCTTTGGCCCCACCCACGAGGAAATCATTACCGATTTCGCCCGCAACGAAATCAAGAGCCTGAAACAGCTGCCGGTCTGTTTCTACCAGATCCAGACCAAGTTCCGCGACGAGATCCGGCCTCGCTTTGGCGTCATGCGCGCGCGCGAATTCCTCATGAAAGACGGCTACTCGTTTCATCTGGACAGCGCCAGCCTGCAGCAGACCTACGATCGCATGCACGAGGCCTACAGCAGCATCTTTACCCGTCTGGGGCTGGAGTTCCGCGCGGTGGAGGCCGACAGCGGTGCCATCGGTGGCAGCGGATCGCAGGAGTTCCACGTGCTGGCCGACACCGGCGAGGATGCGCTGGCGGTGAGCGATCAGGGCAGCTATGCCGCCAACGTGGAAAAGGCAGCAGTGGTGGTCACCGGCCAGGCAGCGGAGCCGGCAGAAAGCCTGCGCAAGCTGGCCACCCCCGGTGTGACCAGCATTGCCGACCTGGTGACGGCCTTTGCTGTGCCGGTAGAGAAAACGCTCAAAACATTGATCGTGCATGCCAGCGACGCGGTGGAGGCACCGCTGGTGGCGCTGCTGCTGCGCGGTGATCACGAACTGAATCCGATCAAGGCCGAGGCGCAAGCGGCGGTGGCTGCGCCATTGCAGTTTGCCAGTGAAGCAGAGATACGCCAGCACATCGGTGCCGGTCCCGGTTCACTGGGGCCAGTGGATCTGCCATTGCCGCTGATCGTGGATCAGTCTGCGGCTTTGTGCAGCGACTTTGTCGCCGGGGCCAACAGCGATGGCGAGCACCTGTTCGGCATCAACTGGGGGCGCGATGTGCCACTGCCACAGGTCGCTGATCTGCGCAACGCCCAGGCCGGAGATCCCAGCCCGGACGGCCACGGCAATCTGCAGATACTGCGTGGCATCGAAGTCGGACACATCTTCCAGCTGGGCGACAAGTACAGTCAGGCCATGAATGCCGTGGTGATGGATGAAAACGGCCAGTCGCGGGCCATGCAGATGGGTTGCTACGGTATCGGTGTCTCACGCATTGTGGCGGCTGCCATCGAACAGCATCATGACGACAAGGGCATCATCTGGCCGCTGCCGCTGGCACCATGGCCGGTGGTCATCATTCCCGTCAACCGGCACAAATCGCCGCGCGTGGCCGAGGCCAGCGACCAGCTGTATCAGCAACTGCTGGCAGCCGGCATCGACGTGCTGCTGGACGACCGTCCGCTACGCCCCGGCGTCATGTTCAACGACATGGAACTGATCGGCATACCGCATCAGGTCGTCATCGGCGAGCGCGCGCTGGATCAGGGTGAGGTGGAATACCGACCGCGTGGCGGAGAACAGCAGAACATCCCGCTGACTGACATCATGGCTTTTTTGCAACAGGCTGTTGCAAGCTGACTGTGCCAGCCGGTCACTGGCTGTAGCTTTTGACAGGGCTGGTCACACGCGGTCATCGCAAGCTTGGCTCTGGCATCAATCATTGATCTCGGCACATCGCTGTGTGCCACCGTTTGCAATGTTCTTGAAGATTTTTCTGCTGCAGAACAACCATCTGCAGCAGCAGGCTTGTGCCGACGAATAGACAGATATTAACGATAACTGCAGGATGGAACAGCGCCGTCCCGTTATGCGCGAAAGTTTGACCAATCAAATCGATTTGGGGCACTTTAACCATGCACTAACCACCCATGTGTAGACTAGTGTAGTGTCCTAAACTGCAGCATGAAATGCTGCGTTTTGACGAGCACGATTTACTTTCTCTAAGATGGTTTCAACTGATTTCGTCCAAGTAAATGGTTTGGGATTATCATTGTGTCGCTTAATGTATTCATAAATT
>JAHJQV010000023.1 GCA_018819105.1 Gammaproteobacteria bacterium | reverse complement strand
TCCCGCGTCGACCCGCTTCATGGCCGAGCGCCGGAGCAACTCCTGCGCCTTAGGGGGCAGCTTGCGCGCATCAATCTTGCTTCGTCCCATCATGCTGCATAGTATAACTTATGAGGCTTTATTTATGCAAGTATTAATAAACCATGTATGGCTGCGGCTAATGATTCAGCATTAGCGCATGACCGGCATTGCTTGACATCAGCGTCTATTTGGGAAAAAATGATCCAAGCGCCGATTTGAGCCAGCTTGCGGGCGCTATACAAATGACAGCTAAAGCGGCCGGTGAAAACCGACCCGCCTTATCTTGCCCGCAATATTTTAGTGTACCCCGCCGGGAATACTGTGACATTCAGAGCGCGTCCTGTGGCTGCAGTACAAGACGCAATCCGAAGTGAATGGCAAGCCCTTGACAAGGATTGCAACGCAGTAATGCAGCCTCAGGGGCGCTCCCGCAGGGCGAGCCGGAAAGCACTCATCCGCTTTGTTATGGCTCTTGGCCATGGAGTAGCCATGACCTGCGAGCCATGCCTTGCGGCTAAGCGCTTTCCGACTCGCTGAACGTTACAGTATTTCCGGCGGGGTACACTAGCTGTCTTATCGGCATCTGCTGATGGAAGACATACGCTTATGCGCGACGAACACCATGACAGGCCACAGGAAAGGCGACCGGACATGACCGGCAAGGAGCAAGGAAAGTGAAACTGCAGCAGCTGCGTTTTCTGCTGGCGGTGGTGGACAACGACCTGAACATCACCACCGCCGCCGAGACGCTGTACACATCACAACCGGGTGTCAGCAAGCAGCTGCGCCTGCTGGAGGAGGAGCTGGGACTGCAGATATTCGTGCGCAAGGGCAAGCGCATTGATGCCCTGACCAGCGCCGGTGAGCGCGTGGTGAAGCATGCGCGCGCGGTGTTCCAGGAGGTGGATCAGATCCGCTCGCTGGCCGATGAGCTGCGCGGCAGTACCAGCGGCAGCCTGACGCTGGCCACCACACAGACCCAGGCGCGCTATGTGCTGCCGGCAGTGATCAGGCGTTTTCGCGAACGCTTCGCCGATGTCGATCTGCACCTGCATCAGGGCACCAGCGAGCAGATCGGGCAACTGCTGGATGAACGCGCAATTGATTTTGCCATCGTCAGCGGCTCCAGCGAACCTTTTCCCGACATCATCACGCTGCCGCTGTATCAGTGGGACCGAGTGATTGTGGTGCCGGCAGAACATCCGCTGGCGGCAGCAGCAGAGCAGCCGTCACTGGCACAACTGGTTGAGTATCCGCTGGTGACCTACCTGTTCAGCGAACGCCCGGAATCGTCGCTGATGAATGCGTTTGCCGCCGCCGGGCTGCAGCCGCGCATCGGCTTTACCGCCCGCGATGCCGATGTCATCAAGACCTATGTGCGCAATGGCTTCGGCGTCGGCATTCTGGCCGGCATGGCAATCGAAGCCGGAGTGGACGATGACCTGCAGGTGATCGATGCGGCCGGGCTGTTTCCGCGACTGACCACCTGGCTGGGTTTTTCCCGCGACCTGCTGTTGAAGCAGTATCACTGTGAGTTCATACAGCTGCTGGCACCGCATCTGAATGAGAAAAAGCTGCAGAAAATCTGCCGTCACCCGGACAGTGACGAGTACCGTGACTGGCTGCAGGAGCTGCAGCTGCCACTTTTAGCAGGCAATTGAAAAACAGCCTGCTTAGCGCCCCAGGGATGGGACGCAGCTAAGTCAGTTGAAACAGGCCAGGAATGGACTTTTTCAACGTCATGCCGGGCGGCAGCAGCGGTGATGTCCCGGACAACTACCAGGCAATGCCGTAGTCGTCACCCTGATCGCTGGCACCACCCTGCATGGTGCCGTGCGCTACATCAAACCAGATCGCCGTGGTCGGGTTGTAGGTGCGTGACACCAGTTCCACGTCGTAACCCATTGCGCGCAACTGATCGCGCGTCACCGGAGCGACCTGATCGGTCAGCTGCAGGCGCCCAGGCTGCGCCTGATGCGCACCGAACGAGCTTTGCATCTGGTAACTGAGTATGTTGCCGCGACCGTCGGCGGCCTGCTGCACGTTCATGTCCCATTCCATCATGTTAAGAAAGAACTGCAGCAGGTTCTGATCCTGGGTGTCACCGCCCTGCACCGAGAACGCAATCAACGGCTTGCCGTCGCGAAGCGCCAGAGATGGCGTCAACGTGACCCGTGGACGTTTGCCCGGGGCGACCACGTTGTAGGGGTTCAGGCGTTCATCCAGAACAAAACTCTGCATGCGCTGGCTCAGGCCGATGCCGCTGTCACCGGCAATGAATGCCGGTATCCAGCCGCCTGATGGTGTCACCGAGACCACCCAGCCTTCGGCATCGGCGGCCTGGATCGAGGTGGTGCCGGCCTTGAAGCCATCGTCGTGCGACATTACGCTGGCCTGCTGAAAGCCCTCCTCCCCGGCGGCAGCGGCATCCGGCGGCACCATGCGCCAGGCTTCGCGCAGCTGGGCGAATGGATTGCGCTCGCCCTGATGCGGATAGGGATCGCCCGGCAGCACCTGGTCAATTCTGGCATCCATGCGGATCAGCTTGCGCCGCTCGGCGGCGTAGTCTTTCGACAAAAGACCTGCCACCGGCTCGGCCGGCGGGAAGTAGGGATCACCGTAGTAGAAATCGCGATCTGCAAAGGCCAGATTCATGGCCTGATACAGGGTGTGGATGTAGCGCGTGGAGTTGTAGCCCATGGCCTTGAGATCAAAGCCTTCGAGAATGTTCAGCGCCTGCAGCAGCACCGGGCCCTGGGTCCAGGTGGTCAGCTTGTACACATCCACACCGCGATAGTTGGTGCTGACCGGCTGTTCCAGCTTGACCTCCCAGCTGGCCAGATCCTCGCGCGTGAACAGACCACCGGCAGCCCGGGTGGCAGCGACGATCTGTTCGGCGATGTCGCCCTTGTAGAAGCGATCATAGGCGGCATAGATGGCCAGCCTGCGATCCTTGCCGGCGGCCAGCGCCTCGGCTTCGGTGGCCACCAGCTTTTCCAGCGTGGCGGCGAGATCGGGCTGGCGGAACACTTCCCCAGCCTGGGGTGCGGCGCGCATGTCCGGCTGATCGGGATCCAGATGCGGCAGGAATACCTTGCTGGAACTGGGCCACTGCTGAATGATGTCGCGGCGACGCTCCATGTTGTCGGCCTGCGACTGTTCGATGGCATAACCGTGCGCCATTTCAATCGCCGGTGCCAGCACCTCGGCCAGACCCAGTTTGCCGTATTCGGCAACCATCACCATCAACCCGCCCGGTGTGCCCGGCGTCACCGCCGCCAGCGGTCCGAATTCCGGCGGGTACAGCATACCCTGCTCACGGAAGAATTCCGGTGTAGCTCCAGTGGGCGCAACGCCTAGCGCATTGATGCCAATCACCTTGCCGGTGTTGGGGTTGTAGATCAGTGCCTGGGTTTCGCCGCCCCAGCCCAGTGTGTCCCACATGGTCGCGGTGGCTGCCAGCATCGCTGCGGCCGCGTCCACCGCGTTGCCACCCTGATGAAAAATTCGCGCCCCGGCGGTGGCACCCAGCGGCTTACCGGTTACCGCCACCCAGTGCTTGCCCATCAGCACCGGTTTGTTGGTCGACTGACCGACAGCGTCAAGCGCGAGCGCCATCAGCAGGCCAAGGCAAAGCAGGCTGGAAAAAATGTGCGAGCCGTTGGCATGCGGGCGCGACGTGGAGGTGGTAGACATGGTTGATCTCCGCAAGGCTGGGGTGGTGAATCGAGGAATTGATGGGGGCACCGAGGCATGATCAGAGTGTAGCGCAATCTGGGCATGCAGCCAAACTCACTGTCACGTTGGCGCAGCCCCTCCATTAATGATTACTGGCACCAGGTTGTCGCAATAGCGTTTGAAAAAATAGGCTTAGTGTGAACAGACACAAAAATATGATCAAGCAAGCTCGTCACCGCATACAGGGCAATACCTGACCTTCAGAGAGTTGGTTTCCGCCGCCGCCAGCAGATCAAACAAGTCAGACTGGCAGCAGCTGCAGCGAGCAGATTTCGCCCGCTTGATCAAAACAAGGCTAAAACTACCCCAGAACAGGGTCGCCATAATCATGTACAGATTCAGGTTGTTGTCAATGTAATTGGTTAGCAGATAGATTGTCACCAGCAAAAGAGCAGCATTGATCAACAGTACAGTGACGATTTTTCGCACAGAATGTTGGTATTCAATGTTTGGCATGTTTTCGCTAGCTGGCTGGTCAATGCGTTCTATATTCACCGAATTCTCAAGTCACTGAATGTCTTGAATAATACATCAATCCTTATTTTCACGATTAGAATTACAAAGTGCTCATCTCCAGTTACACATCAGCTTGCCATGGTCAAGCAATTAGTCATTCAGCAACTATGGAGTGGAAACCTACAGCCAGACTTACAACTCAGAAATTTCATGCAGACCACATTCACGAGCGAGCCCAAAAAAGCGCAGCTTCTCATCGTCATCGACCTCGTGGATGGAGCGCGTGGTGTGCCAGTCACCGATGCTCAGGTAACCCTGCTCGCGCAGCGGATGATAGGGCAGATCATGCTGCTGCAGGTATTCATGCACATCGCGATCTGACCAGTCGGCCAGCGGATGAACCTTGCAGCAGCCCCACTGCTGGTCGACAAACGGCAGCTGACTGCGGCTGCTGGACTGATCCCGGCGCAGGCCGCTGAACCACACGCGGGCTTGCAGTTCGCGCAGGGCCCGCTGCATCGGCTCGACCTTGTTGTCCTGATTGTAAGCCTGTATGCCGGCCAGACCCTGCTCCCAGCGTTTGCCATAACGTGCCTCCTGCCAGGCCGGTGTGGTCAGACTGCGATAGACATGAAGGTTCAGTTGCAGTCGCTGCACCAGTGCATCGACAAAACGATAGGTCTCGGCGAAGTGATAACCGGTATCGATGAAGATCACCGGCATACCGGCATCGATGCTGCTGACCAGATGCAGCATCACCGCCGCCTGCATGCCGAAGCTGGAGGACAGCACAAACGGCCCTGACAGTTCCTGCATTGCCTGTTCAATGCGTTGACTGGCCGACAGCCGTGGCCAGCTCTGCTGCCATTGCTGCACCTCAACTGACTGCGTCGGATGCAGTGCCTGGACCTTGCAGGTGCTCATGCGACGTTCACCTCACTGCCATGCGCAACCGCAGCGACCAGACCCTGGCGAATGGCAAAATCACCCAGTGTCTCGCCGGCCTTGCGCTGTTTGGCGAAGTCCGCCAGCCAGCCGTCGATGGTCGCTAGTATGCTGGTTTCATCGGCGTTGTCCAGCACCAGCCGGTTCAGACGCGCGCCGTTGTGGGCCGCGCCCAGATACAGGTTGTAGCGCCCTGGTGCACGCCCGACCAGGCCGATTTCGGCCAGATACGGACGCGAACAGCCGTTGGGACAGCCGCTCATGCGGATGTTGATCGGCTGATCCTGCACGCCGTGGCGGGCGGCCAACTCTTCGATGCGGGTGATCAGATCGGGCAGGTAGCGCTCGGCTTCGGCCATGGCCAGACCGCAGGTGGGCAGTGCCACACAGGCCATGGCGTGGCGGCGAATCTGCGAAATGCCGGTACCGTCGCCGGCATCCAGTCCGGCCGATTGCAGCAGTGCCAGCACCTGCTCGCGCTGCTCGCCGGCGATGCCGGTGATGACCAGATTCTGGTTCGGCGTGACGCGAAAATCCTCGGCATGGATGGTGATGATCTCGCGCAGAGCCTGCCGATGCTGCGGCAACAGGCGGCCATTTTCCACCATCAATGTGAATTGCCAGCGACCCTCCGAGGCCTCGGCCCAGCCATAGCGATCGCTGCTGTGACTGAACTCGAACGGTCGCGCCGCTTGCAGGCGGATGCCACTGCGCCGGGTGATCTGATTCAGCAGCCAGTCCGGGTCGCGATCGTCCAGGGTATATTTGAAGCGCGCATGCTTGCGGTTGTTGCGATCGCCAAAATCCCGCTGGGTGGTGACAATGGCTTCGGCCACCGCCAGTATCTGCTGCGGCTCGATAAAACCGATCACCTGTCCCAGCAGCGGAAAGGTTGCGGGCTCACCGTGACTGCAGCCCATACCGCCTCCGGCGCTGACATTGAATCCCAGCAGTTGCCCGTCGTCATCGACCACGGCGATGAAACCGATGTCGTGGGCAAACACATCGACATCGTTGCTCGGCGGCACGGCGATGGCGATCTTGAACTTGCGCGGCAGATAGGTTTTTCCGTACACCGGCTCATCTTCGGCGGTTTCGGTTGCAGTTTTATGACTGGCGGTTGCCTGCGCCTCTGCCTGCGCCTCTGCCTGCGCCGCTGCCTGCGCCTCTGCCTGCGCCTCAGCGGGTGGCTCCGACAATGGCTCACCGTCAATCCAGATCTCCCGCCAGGCCGCAGTCTGCGGCGTCAGATGGGCACTGAGCTGTTCGGCCCAGTAAAGCGTCTGCGCCTGCACCGGCCCCAGCTCCGGCTGTACGTGACACATGACATTGCGGTTGACATCGCCGCAGGCGGCCAGCGAATCCATACCCACCGCATCGATCCCACGCACCAGTTGTTGCAGCGACTCCTTCCAGATGCCGTGAAACTGGATCGCCTGGCGGGTGGTCAGGCGGATGGTGCCGTTGGCGTACTCATCGGCCAGGGAGTCCAGTGCCTGCCACTGCGCACGCGTGATGCGACCGCCGGGCACGCGCACGCGCAGCATGAACGAGTACAGCGGCTCCAGCCGCGCAGCACGCCGCTGGCTGCGCTGATCGCGGTCGTCCTGCTGGTAAATGCCGTGGAATTTGCTGATCACGGTATCGGCATCGGCAATTGCGCCGCTGCGCACATCCTGCAGGCTGACAGCCAGCGTGCCACGCAGGTGATCGCTGGCGGCCTTGATCTTTTCCACATCCAGATCGCTCATTTCAATACACATCCTTCTGATAGCGCTGATCGGACTGCATCTGCTGCAGGTAAGCAGCCGCCTGCTCGCTGCTCAGACCACCGTGGCGGGCAATGATCTGCAGCAGTGCCTGGTGCACGTCTTTGGCCATGCGCTGGCCGTCGCCGCAAACATAGAAGTGGGCACCATTTTCCAGCCAGTCAAACACTTCACGACCTTGCTCCAGCAGTCTTTGCTGCACGTAAATGCGCTCGCTGTGGTCACGCGAGAACGCCACCGACAATTCGTGCAGTGCGCCCTGGCGCTGGAAGCGTTGCCATTCCAGCTGGTAGAGAAAATCGGTGCGCCGGTGGCGCGCTCCAAAAAACAGCCAGTTGCGACCGCTGGCCTGGAGCGCATGGCGCTGCTGCACAAAGGCCCGAAACGGTGCCACGCCGGTACCCGGACCGACCATGATGATGTCGCGGGCGCTATCCTGCGGCAAACGAAAACGCGGATTGGACTCGATGTAGACGGGCACGCTGTCGCCCGGCGCGAGCTGCTGTGCCAGCTGCCAGGAAGCCACCCCGGCGCGCAGACGCTGCTCGCCATTGAGGCCGCCCACCTGCTTCACGGTCAGATGCAATTCATCCTCGAACAACAGCGGACTGGAGGCAATGGAGTACAGCCGCGGCGTCAGTCCGCGCAGCATGCCGACCAGTTCATCGGCACTGACATCTCTTGGGTAGTCGCGCAGTACATCGACCACCTGACGGCTGCTCTGCCAGGCGGTCAGCGCTTCGCGATCATCCAGCAATCCGGACAACTCGGCAAACTCGCAACGCTCAGCCCAGGCCTGGAGAAACGGCCGCGTCAACTGGGTCAGCTCCAGCCGCTCACGCAGCCACTGCGACAGCGGCAGGCTGTGGTCGCGATGCGCCACCAAGGCAGCGCCATTCAACCCGGTCAACTGCAATATCTCATCGACCAGGCGCTCGTCGTGCTGCGGCCAGATGCCCACAGCATCGCCCGGCTGATAACTCAGCGCGGCCGCGTCCAGTGCCACATGTTTGACCACGGCAGTCGATGGTGCCACCGTCAACGGCGCCGATTCCAGCACCTCTGCCAGCCAGGGATTGTTGCGATCATGCGCGCTTTCCGGTGCATTGCCGGTAACCAGTTGCAGATGCACCGCCGCTGCGCCGGAAACAGCGCTGGGAACAGCGCTGGGAGCTGGAGTGGGCGCTGCAGTCTGGGCAGCATCCGGCAGCAGATCGGCCACCGACACCAGCACATGATCACGCCAGATTTCCTCGGCCGGGGCAAAATCGACATCGACATCAACCCGCTGCAGCAGGCGGCTGGCACCCAGCTCAGCCAGGCGCTGATCCAGCTCGCGTCCGGTCTGACAGAAATCGGGATAGCTGGAATCGCCCAGCGCAAACACCGCGTAGGCCAGCTGCGGCAACTGCGGTGCCCGCTCGCTGAGCAGGTACTGGTGCAGCGCGGCGGCTGTTTCCGGCGGTTCACCTTCACCATGCGTGCTCACCACCAGCAGCAGATGCGACAGCTTGCTGATCGAGCGTGGCTGGATGTCGTCGGTTGCCGCCAGCGTCACCATATGTCCGGCAGCCTCGGCAGCGCGTGCCAAACGCTCGGCCACACCGCGACCGTTGCCGGTTTCACTGCCATACCAGATGTTCAGCGTGGCTTGCGGACTGGCCGCTGGCGCGGTGGCTGGCAAAAGGGCCATGTCCAGACCGGCACGGGCGGCGGCCAGTCCGGCCAGGTAGCCCGATGCCCAGCTCAACGCCTGAGCATCCAGACCGGCATCGCTGCTGCCAGCCAGATCATTCAGTTGTTGCTGCAGCGTCTGCTGCTGTGCCGGTGCCATCGCCATGGTCTGATTTCACTGTTTTCCAGCCTGCAGGGTAAAGCGCGCGCGCGCAACACGGAACGAATCGCTTGTTATACCCTTATGCCTGTCGGCTTGGTCAAGTGGCAGAGCTGCCACAATGAAAATGGAGTTGTCACCGTGCAGACGATGATCATGAGACAGGGCTTTGTGCTGTGGCTACTGCTTTCAGCAGCAGTGAATGCTGCCGAGTGGTATGTGGCCACCGACGGCAGCGACAGCAATGGTGACGGCAGCCAGGCCAACCCCTGGGCAACGATCACACATGCCACCGACAATGCCTCCGGTGGCGACATCATCCTAGTCGGGCCCGGCACCTACAATGGCCGCCAGCGTCTGCGGCGCGAGTTTGTGCAGCCTGTGACCATCCGCTCAGAACTGCCTTACCAGGCGCGATTGCGCCACAACGACGGCGCAGCACTGATTGCCTTCACCGCCCGCAATATCATCATTGAAGGATTCGACATTGCCCATGCCAGCGACAACACCGGCGGTCTGGTGATTCAGGTACAGGATCTGCTTGGCCAGGTCAGCGGCAGTGCAGGCGGTACCGACCCGGTGGTTTCCGGGCTGGTGTTTCGCAACAACATCATCCATTCCAGCAGCAACAACGACCTGCTTAAAATCAATAATGGTGCCGAGGACATAGTGATCGAGGGCAACCTGTTCTTCAATCAGTTCGGTTCTGATGAACACATCGACATCAACAGTGTCATCGGCGTGGTGGTGCAGGACAACATTTTCATGAACACCGCCGAGCGGCCTGACACCAGTTCGTTCGTCGTCATCAAGGACTCCAATGGCAGCAGCGATACTGTGCTCGGCACGCAGCAGGTGAATGTTCGACGCAACGTATTTCTGAACTGGTTCGGCAGTTCCGGACAGAGCTTCGTGCGCCTGGGCGAGGACAATACGGCCACTTTCGAGGCCATCGACATCATCATCGAGAATAACCTGATGCTGGGCAACTCCGCTGCCCTGATGCGCACACCGTTGACCATACAGGGCTCACGAGACGTGCTGTTTCGCAACAACACCGTGGTTGGCGATATGCCATCACGCAGTTTCGCCGCGCGGCTGATCGCCGGGTCCGCCAATCCGCTGAACGAAAACCTGCTGCTGGTCAACAATGCCTGGAGCGACCCCACCGGAACCATGGGCAGTGAGGCCTTCAGCGGTGTTGATCTGTTTGATGCACCGCCGGAGCAGACGCTGTCAGCCGAACTCGACAACAACCTGTACTTTAATGGCGACAATCCGATTCCGCCGGATAACGGCCAGTTCCTGACATTCAGCGACGATGCCGCAGCAGTGGTCGCTGATCCGCAGTTGCCCAACCCGGCCAGTCTCATCGCACCGTTGTGGGATGGCAGCGTCTTTGCCGATGGCTCGACATCAATCCGCGAAGCCTTTCTGCGTCTGGTCAATGACTGGGCCGTGCCGGCTCCCGGCAGCGCGCTGATCGACAACGCAAATCCATCCAGCAGTGCCACAGAGGATATTCTTGGGCGCAAGCGCGGAGGCTCGCCCGATCTTGGCGCCCTGGAATCCAACCCGGAAAATGACATCGTGTTTGCCGATGGCTTCGAAACACAATTGACAACTCTGGTTTTGATCCGCCACGATTAAATAAGTCTGACATATGGAATTAACTGAAATGTGAATAGATTTATATATATATGAATAATTGATTTTGATATATTTTATAACCTACTATCACAATACAATTTGTGCTGTAACTTACCCTGTACCTTCGAATAGAATTCGATAATCTTAACCATTGATTAACCAAATCGGTGATAAGATCAATGATGCCATATGGAATGTGGCGAAATACCTCAAATCAACTAAAGGATTAGTTATGAAAAATATAATTTATGTCATCATTTTCATCATCTCTATCTCTTCAGCATGGTCTGCAAAAGATTTTGACACCCAAAGTTCGCAGTCCTTATATTGCGAAAGCGCATCCAATTTATGGGTGTGCGATATCCCCTTTTCCAGCGGTGTTGAGCATACGAACTGGAGTCAAACTGGCGGAAGTATCAGTACTGCTCACAGTTTTTCTGCAGCAGGCACATGCATTGCCGGCAATGTCAATGTCACGGCCGAGATTTTTTTCACTGATGACTCAACATTAGTATTGTCGAGGATTTTTGCATGCCAGTCGGGCGGTTGGTTTAATTAAAACCAAGCAGTTTTTGTATTTAGCAGGCTCTGCTTGCTAAATACATTTAGTATATGATATTTTCATTTGTTTTTGTTCTCTTTCCAATTCTGAACATTTTGCCTATCTCAGGCTGCGTCGAGCATCATCATTCAATAACTCTCAAATCTATCCCTTCTATTGACATCTGACTATTTCAACATTAAAGTTTCCGCACGTTCGGTCAGAAATCCTAGGAGGCATTAGCCTATGATCACCCTTGTGCATCGCCAACGATTTGATCTAATCCTCCAAGATGAGTGGTGCAGCTCAGTCAGTACAATGATTGTGACCTGGTGACTGCTAGATATTGCTTTTTAACGATCTCGCTCACGCTTTCAATGAACTCGCAGTATCGGGAGTAATGAATTCTCATGGTCACTTCGGCTATGCATGGCAGGCCGATGTCACTGCCGGGTGGGGGTGAACTTCTCACTCAGCATTTTTCATAATGGCTTTCCGACAACACTTATTATCAATGATAATCAGCCAATAAGGAACCTCCTCATCAACCTGATATCACCACACACACCACGCTGGAACATCCATGATTAATCAACAACTAGCCATGCTGGCACTGGTCGTGCGCGACTATGACGAGGCGCTGGACTTTTATCTCGGCAAACTGGGTTTCGAACTGATCGAGGACACGCCGGTGCCGGAGCAGAACAAGCGCTGGGTGGTGGTGTCACCGCCGGGGTCGGCGGCACACCTGCTGCTGGCACGTGCCAGCAATGACGAGCAGTCCAGCCGCATCGGCAACCAGACCGGTGGACGTGTGTTTCTGTTTCTGCACACCGATGACTTTCAGCGCGATTACCAGCGCTACCGTGATCAGGGCATTGAATTCGTGCGCGGGCCAGTGCAGGAGCCCTATGGCACGGTGGCTGTGTTTCGCGATCTGTATAGCAATCTGTGGGATCTGATTGAACCCGCACGGCCTGCCCCGGCATGAGCGACATGTCCTCGCCACAGGTCTGTTTCCGCATTGCACAAGCTGACGATCTGCCGCAGATCATCGCCATGCTCAGCGATGATGAGATCGCCCGCGAACGCGAGGCCGCTGCATCTGCAGCAATTGCGACTGCTCAGTTAAGTGCTTTCGAGACCATCAACAACGACCCCAATCACGAGCTGATTGTCGGCGCCATCGACGCCGAGGTCATTGCGGTTCTGCAGCTCAGCTATCTGCCTGGTCTGACTTACAACGGTGGCTGGCGGGCACAGATAGAAGGTGTGCGTGTGGCCAGATCACAGCAAGCGCAAGGCATAGGCAAGTTACTGATTCAACATGCCATGGATCTTGCCCGCCACAGACAATGCGTCCTGGTGCAACTCACCACCGACCGGCGTCGCGATCAGGCGCTGGCATTTTATGCCCGGATTGGCTTTGCCCCGTCGCATGTCGGCATGAAACTCAGACTGCGCGATCACCGCAGCGGAACGCAGTCATGACCATTCTGGTAACCGGCTCGGCCGGACACCTGGGCGAAGCACTGATGCACACACTGCGCGCTGCAGGTCAGGATGCACTCGGCATCGACCGCAAGCCATCTGTATGCACCGATCGCGTTGGCAGCATTGTCGAGTCCGACTTTGTCGATGACTGCATGCATGGTGTCAGCGCGGTGCTGCACACGGCCACCCTGCACAAGCCGCACGTGGCCACCCACACACGCCAGGATTTTGTCGACACCAACATCAGCGGCACACTCAATTTGCTGGAAGCGGCTGTGCGGCACGGCGTTGAGGCGTTCATTTTCACCTCCACCACCAGCGCCTTTGGCGATGCCCTGCGGCCACCCCCGGAAGCTCCCGCAGCATGGATTACCGAGGACGTGATACCAGTCGCCAAAAACATCTATGGTGCCACCAAGACTGCAGCCGAAGACCTGTGTCGACTGTTTCACCGCAATCAGAAACTACCCTGTCTCATCCTGCGCACCTCGCGCTTTTTCCCGGAACCCGATGACGATCCGGCACGCCGTTTTGCCTTCGGCCAGGACAATCTGCAGGTGTGTGAGCTGCTTTATCGTCGTGTGGACATCAAGGACGTGGTCAGCGCGCATCTGCTGGCGATCCAGCGAGCTGCCGAGATCGGTTTTGACAGGTTCATCATCAGCGCGAGCACGCCTTTTGTGCCCACCGATCTGCCACAGCTGCGCCACGATCCGGCAGCTGTGGTGGATAGCCGCATCCCGGGCTGGCGGGAGGTGTTCACTGCGCGCAACTGGCGCATGCTGGATGACATCGAGCGCGTCTATGTCAACCTCCATGCCCGCGAGCGGCTAGGCTGGCACCCGCAATACGACTTCGCCCGTGCCATCGACGATCTGCGCCACGGCCGCGACCATCGCAGTGAGCTGGCCCGGCGCATCGGCGCCAAGGGCTATCACGACATTGACTATCCGGGCGGCATTTTTCCGATAAATTGATCAAAAGATTCAGGGAACCTGGTTGTCGCAGGAACGCAGTGCGTTCCTGCAACGTTGTAATTGTATGTAGCAATTGAGACTTGGCTGTATTTTTTCTCAATTATCATACAAACTGATATCGCAACAATAATTATTGGTATTCATTAATATTCGATATCAATAAGTTACTGGTATTCAGCAACTTACCATACTCTTCATCCTTTGGACAAATCAAAGGCGTGTGTTCCATTCTGCAACAATCGAATACCAAGCGTACCATTCTTGGCATCCTTGTCTGCGACAATGCTTTTTGAAGCCAAATGCCAGTTGTTTTCAGATGTGCTTGAACGGTGACCCTGACCAAGACAGACTTCATAGTTTTGACCATCAATGGTCAAAGTCCCTTTTATTGCAAAATTTAATTTATCAGGGAGGTTGTCTCCGCCAGCGGTGTGAATCATGTTCTCATATTCACTGGCAACATAGTCCTTGAACCATTTTGCGCATTCTTCAGAGCCCTTGCGCCCAGCCTTGACAACGATCTTGCCGCCATCACTGGACACGCCGCCCCAAGGCTGACCATCTGTAATGATGTATTCGCCATTGAATCTGAAGGAAATCGAGGTTACGTTTGTGGATGCATTGAAATCGAATTCATTATCATGTTCCGTAGTCATTATTATTCTCCTTTATTGCACTCGATTAAAATTATTACAACACAAGCCCAAGTGCGTTAGCCTGTGTATGTTCGTTTTTAGTGCTTACCCTTTATGCAAGCTATGCCAATGATTACTTTATCCACCTGGCATGTCGATTTCACTTAGTCTAATCACAAGCTGTCAGGTCACATCGTTTTCTCTCATCTGAGATGAGAAACCAAAAACCTTGAGTGACATAAATCGGCTGCCTACTGTGTGAACTCATATCAATAGATGGCTTTTCCAGCTTACAAACCAAGCTACCCCACTCCAACCCTTTGAGCATATGCCTGTCAGCCAACTGAGCGCTGGCACACCAGTTCAGTCTGCACCGCAGCAGGTGCCGCCGTTGCAAACTGCTCTGCCAGTCGCAGATAGCGGCTCTGCAGTTCATCCTGAATGGTGTGCAATTCGTTGATCACGCCGCGCTCGCCAGGCTGGTGCCAGTTGCTGCTGTCGCTTTGCGGCAGCATAAGCAGGAACATTGCCTGCAGATAGGCCTGCATCACCGCCCGGTGATCACCCTGGCGGATGCTGATTGCCGACATCTGCTCGATCAGGTCATAATCAAGCCAGGCCGCCGCGCCGCTGGTTTTGACCACTTCCCAGGCATCGTTGCGCAACAGGCCAACCTGCAGGCCCTGCGGTGACTGCTCACCGGACAGCACTGCCTGGTGATAGTCCGCCACCACCAGAATCCGCTGACAGTTGTAGCGCATTTCATCGACGAAACTCTGCATGGCACGATGGACCAACTCGCGGTGCTCGCGCTCATCGCGCCAGTTGTCCAACGCCAGCGCCAGCAGCACACTGAGCACGATCAGCAGGGCTTCCACACCCAGCAGCGGCCACGGCAGATCGAGCGTGCGGATTTTGGAAAACAGCATCTATCACCTCATCAACCAGAGCATACAACAGTCATTGTGCATAAAACACCCTCGCTGGTCATCCATTAGACTGGCTGCAGTTATACTATGTAAGCGTGCAAACAGAGGCATCATCAACAATGAGCGATCCGATCATTTTTTATACCCACCCGCAATCGCGCGGGCGCACGGTACGCTGGATGCTGGAAGAGTGTGGCCTGGATTATCAGTCCGAACTGCTTGAGTACGGCACCAGCATGAAGTCACCCGAGTATCTGCGCATCAACCCGCTGGGCAAGGTCCCCGCGCTGCAGCATGGCAAGCAGATCATCACCGAGACCGCCGCCATCTGTGCCTATCTGGCTGATGCATTTCCGGCTGCCCAGCTGGCTCCGGCGCGCGCCCAACGCGGGGCTTACTATCGCTGGCTGCTGTTTGCCGCCGCGCCGCTGGAGCAGGCCATTATTCACAAAGCGCTGGGCGTCATGGTTAGTGATGAGCAGCGTGGCTTTGTCGGCACCGCCGAGGTGGAGCAGCTGGCCGAAGTGCTCGCCAATCATCTGGCCGGGCGTGAATTCATCGCCGCCGATCACTTCACCGCCGCCGATGTGTATGTCGGTGCACAGATCGGCTTTGGTCTGCAGTTTGGCACCCTGCCCAAACTGGATGCCCTTCAGGACTACTGGAACCGACTCAGCGAGCGTCCGGCCAGGTTGCGTGCTGCTGCGCTGGACGATGCTCTGCTCACTGACAATTGATCGCGATGGCTGCGATTGGCTGATCACTCCTGCACCAGCCAGAACAGGGACTCCACGCTGGTGGCAAACGCCGTAGCGATCTTCAACGCTACCTCCAGAGAAGGCTGATAGCGGCCGGTCTCGATGGCAATGATGGTCTGGCGCGAGACACCGACCTGCTCGGCCAGAGCCTGCTGGGTCATGCGGTTGTTCTGCTCGCGGAACTCACGCACGCGATTGGCGGTTTTGTTGCTCACAGTCCACGCCGGTAGTAGTAGAGTCTGAGCACCAGCTCCACCACCGTGGCGGCAAACACCACTGCCATCAACACGTTGGCGATCAGCACCGGCGAAGCGGCAACCGGGTCGTCGACCATGCCGCCGACCAGAATCTGCAACACCACACCGATCACGCCGACACCAAGTATGCCCCCGCCGATGCTGCCGGCACGCCAGGCGATCAGCCGGTCACGCTCGTCATCGTCCTGCTGGCTGGAGGTGACAGCGATCAGAATATGGTAGATCACCAGCACAACCACGAGCAGGATGGTCAATCCGGTGGCCAGACCGAAGTTGGAAACGGGGTGCAGCGCGCCGGCCCGCCACATCTCCCAGACCGAGTGGAAATACAGCACACCAATGAACCAGGTGGCCAGCAATGTACCGAAGGTGCTTTTTTCCTGGAATGAGAATTGCGTCATGGTCGGATCCGATTTTGTATCATTTGGCAGCATAATGTAAAGCATGCTTAACCAATATGTCAAGCATGCTTTACTTTATTGCTCCATTGCCATGAACGAATATCACTCAGTTGGATCTACCGGGCCCATGCTGTTTGCCGGGCAGTGCATCATGCCTGGATACGCAGAAAATCCGGGCATTCGATCAGGTCAGGAATCACCACAGCTACAGGCACTGGCAGCATCTCGCGACGTCGACTCATGAATAATGCGGGCCAGGGAGTCAGCCAGATGAATGGCTGATCAATCAATGCATGCTATGCCTTACAAGGCAACACTACAGATCTCAAGCCAGCACATGGACCGCCACACGGAGGAGTGCTGCTGAAGCCCGATCACGCGCGAAGGCGTCAGCGTATCAGCGCTGCAAGCTTTCGAACCCATCGACATGGAAAACCTCTTGCAATCCTGCCATCTGCACAGCATTCAGCACATTGATGCGCCCGAAGCCGAGTTCCAGCGAATGCCCGGGGCGCTTCGGATCATGATTGTAATCGTAACCACCGACCTGCTCGCCTGACATATGCAACAGGGTTCTGACTTCCTCATTGGTCAATGCTGGATTGACCGACCAGACCAGACCTGCAACGGCTGAGATGATCGGGGAGGAAAACGACGTGCCTTGTGTCGTTGTGTAGCCATTGCCCAGGCTGGTGGTGCGTATGCTGGTACCGGGTGCAGCAATTTCCAGATCGGTGCCGAACTGGGAAAAGCCGGCTTTGGAATCACTTTGATCGGTGGCACCGACAGCGATCACGAAGGGATTGCTGGACGGGTAGGAAACCGCACCGGTACCACCATTCCCCGATGAGCACACAATCAGCACACCAAAATCCTCGTAGGCTGTCTGCAAGGCCGCATCAATGGCACCACTTTGCCCAACCGAAAGACTAAGTTGAATGACGCGGGCACCTTGTTCGGCTGCGTACAGGATGGCGTCGTCGAGCACCGCACCCAGCGGTGCGTTGTTGCCCACGCCGACAATCATCAAGCCCAGCCCGGCATTGCCAAAACCGCCGCCAATGCCGGCAACACCCAGCGCATTGTTGGTCTTTGCGGCGACCACTCCCGCTACCGCCGTGCCGTGGAAGAAACTGCCACTGCTGTCGTTGTCCCCATCGCCGAAGTTCCAGCCCTTCCAGTCATCGACGAGACCGTTGCCATCGTCATCAACGCCATTGCCGGAGCCGGGGTTGGCCGGATCAGACCAGGCATCCTCCCCCGGATTCAGCCACACGTTCTGATAATCGTCCGCCCCCATGCCCAGATCAGCATGATTGAACTCGGTACCCGAATCAAGCACCGCAATGACCACATCCGATGATCCGGTCGTGGTGTCCCAGGCCTGTTCTGCACCGATCAACGGTGGGTACCACTGCTGGTTGTATTGGGCATCATCAGGGATCAGATGATACTCACCGATGGTATTGGGTTCGACAGATTCCACCCCGCCATTGGCAAGATAGCTCTCCAACACCGCAAACAGATCACCGCTCGTGCGTACATCAACATAACCGGTAATGGCTGTGCGCAATACCTCCACATCAAGTGCCCGGTGCAGCATCACCTGTTCCGTTGCTGACACTGAGGGTTTGAACTTCACCGTAATGACCTGATCATCGACCCGGAAAAATCTGCCATCGGCTTCTCTTACCAGCCACTCGGAACCATGCAGTTGGTAGTGTTTACCGGCAAAAGTACGCTGTTCCTGCTGCGCTGACACTGCAAATGCTGCGCTGAGCAATGCAATGAACAGCAGATATCTTATTTTCCGAGATGATTTCATGCGGATGGCTCCATAAATCCAGGTTGACCTTGTTCATAATAAAATGCGGTCGATACTAGTGTACCCCACCGGAAATACTGTGACATACAGAGCGCGTCCTGAGGCTGCATTACCAGGCGCGAATCATAGTGCCTGGGCAGTCAATGGCAAGCCCTTGACAAGGATTGCAAGCCGTCATGCAGCCTCAGGGGCGCTCCCCCAGGGCGAGCCGGAAAGCACTCATCCGCTGTGTTATGGCTCTTGGCCATGGAGTGGCCATGGAGTGGCCATGACCTGCGAGCCATGCCTTGCGGCCAAGCGCTTTCCGACTCGCTGAACGTTACAGTATTTCCGGCGGGGTACACTAGCAGCATGCCTGCAGTTGTACAATGTGCTGCAGCCAATACACCACTGCACAACTCTGCAGCAAGGATCAACTTATCGTGGCAAGCAGCAACAAGCCGGCGCAACCTTTCACCCTGAGCTTCTCGCGTCAGTTCGAAAGCTGGCTGCAGGGCTTCAACGCCAGCATCGCCTTTTCCACCTACCAGGCCGGCAAGGTTTTCATGATTGGCATGGGCGACAACGGCATCAGCATCGCCGAGCGCACTTTTGCCCGCTGCATGGGGCTGGCGGCACGCGCCGACCGCTTTTATCTGGCCAGCCAGTATCAGCTGTGGCGGTTCAACAATGTGCTCGATCCCGGCGAGCAGTATCAGGGTTATGACAAGCTCTTTATCCCGCATCTGGGCCACACCACCGGCGACGTCGATGCCCACGACATCGGCATTGATGGCAACGGTGATCCGGTGTTCGTCAACACCCTGTTCAGCTGCCTGGCCCGGCCCACGGCGCAGGCCAACTTCGATGTGCTGTGGCAGCCGCCATTCATTTCCCGGCTGGCACCGGAGGACCGTTGCCACCTCAACGGCCTGGCCATGTTCGAGGGCGAACCGGCCTGGGTCACCATGATCAGCAAAAGCGATGTCGCCGAGGGCTGGCGTGATCATCGACATGATGGCGGGCTGGTCATGGATGTGCGCAACAACGAAGTCGTCTGCGACGGCTTGTCGATGCCGCACTCACCGCGCTGGTACAAGCGCAAGCTGTGGCTGCTCAACTCCGGTCGTGGCGAGTTCGGCCATGTTGATCTGCACACTGGCAGGTTTGAGCCACTGTGCTTTGTGCCCGGCTATGCCAGGGGTCTGGCCATGCACGGCAAGTATGCGCTGGTGGGGCTGTCCAAGGCCCGCAACCGCTCGTTCAGCGGCCTGGCACTGGACGATGAACTGCAGCAGCGCAGTGCCGAAGCCCGCTGTGGCATCGTCGTGATTGATCTGGACAGCGGTAATCTGCTGCACCACCTGCGCATCGAAGGCATGGTCGAGGAACTGTTTGATGTCAGCGTCATCCCCGGTGCCATCCGCCCCATGCTGCTGGGCTTCAAGACCGATGAGATCAAGCACATGGTGCGGTTTACTGGTGGATGAAGATTTTTTGCATACGCGCATGAACGCGCTGCTTCACTGCCTGCTGCAGTCCTTATAACCCCAGCGCATAAGCATTCGCCAGCAAAGTCTTTCTCAACATGACCTCGCGGCATTAGCCTGGGTGCCATGAAATCGGATCAGATGTCGAGCGCTGGACCGTGGCTGCCGCTGTTCATGCAGCTGCAGGATCAGGCTGTGCTGGTGATTGGCGGTGGCATTGAGGCACAGCGCAAGATCAATCGACTGCGCAAGCACGGTGCAGTGATCGACGTGGTCGCCGCTGCACTGAATGCCGAGATGCAGAGCTTGCATGCGCAGCAGGCACTGCGCTGGCTGGGTGCTGAGCTGCCGGTGACAGCATCGGGCTATCGGCTGATGATTGTTGCCGAACACAATGCCGAACTCAAAGCACAGGCCCTGGCCTATGCCCGGCACAACGGTGTGCTGGTCAACGCCGTGGACGACCCCGCCAACTGTTCGGCCATACTTCCGGCCATCGTTGACCGCTATCCGATCACCATTGCGATTGGCTCGGGCGGTGCTGCACCGGAGTTGGCGCGCAAACTTCGCAGCCAACTGGAAGCGCTGCTGCCGCAGTGGATTGGTCCGCTGGCACAGCTGTCTGCCGATCTCAAACAGCGCATCCGCGCGCGCCTGCCGCAGTCGGCACAACGCCGGCAACTGCTGCACTGGCTGTTTACCGGCCCACCGGCACGACACATGAGTCAGGGCCGAGCAGAACTTGCGCGCCGCGCTCTGGAGCAGGCGCTGGCAGATCCGGCCTTGCCACAGTCCGGCTCGGTGGCGCTGGTCGGTGCCGGGCCAGGTGATCCCGAACTGCTCACGGTGAAAGCACTGCGACTGATTCAGGAAGCCGATGTCATCGTCCACGATGCACTGGTGGACGAGCGCATCCTGGATTATGCCCGTCGCGACGCCGAACTGCATGATGTCAGCAAGCGCGGCGGTCGCTGTGCCTTTCCGCAGACAGACATTCATGCGCTACTGCTACAGGCGGCACAGGCCGGACAGCGGGTGGTGCGTCTGAAAGGCGGCGATCCAATGGTGTTTGGACGTGGCGGCGAGGAACTTCAGTTTCTGCGTCGACACGGCATTGACCTTGAAGTGGTGCCCGGCATCACCGCTGCAGCCGGCTGTGCCGCCTACGCCGGCATACCGCTGACGCACCGTGAACACGCCCAGTCAGTGCGGTTGATCACCGCCCATGGTCGCCATTCGGTCGACCGACTGGACTGGCGCGCGCTGGCGCAGGAGCGCCAGACACTGGCTTTTTACATGGCGGTGGCATGCATTGACCAGGTGCAAAAGCAACTGCTGGCACACGGTCTATCACCCGCCACCCCGGTGGCTATGGTGGAAAATGGCACCCGACCGCAGCAACGTGTCATGGTCGGCACACTGGGTCAGCTGGCTGATCTGGCTCACGCCCACGCCTTGCAGAGTCCGGCCATGGTGTATGTCGGCGAAGTGGCTGCACTGGCAGCGCAGCTGGGCTGGTATGGCGATGCGCCGCTGACCGACAGCAAGCTCAGTGAGCAGATGGCGGCCGCGTAAGGCCCCGCAGATTCGGCAGCGGAATCGGTCCGCGTAACTGCCGCAACACGGCTGTGGCGAAAGCGGGATCATCGGCCTGCAGTTCAGCAATCTGCGGCAGCGCCGACCACGGCGCGCGCACATCGCGGTGATGCGCCCGATGCAGATTGAAATGCAAAATTCCGCGGCTGAACCAGTGTGGCAGACGCAGGTTCAGCGCGTAGAACTTGTCGTCCAGCGGCGTGGCGTAGTGGAAGGCGTTGTCGACCATGGAGATCGCCACTGCCCGCCAGCCCAAAACCAGCAGCAGACACCACCACAGACCACCCCACAACCAGAATGCAGCGGCATACAGAATCAGCACCAGCGATGCATCCATGCGCAGCTCACGCAGATGGTTGCTGGCAAACAGCTCCATGCTGGCACGCTGCAAATCGCTTGCCTGATCGGCACCAGGATGGGTCGATTGCAGCATGCGCTGGAGCAGATTTTGCGGCAGAAAAATCACCAGATTGAACAGCAGCTCCGCCACATACAAGCCGCCACAGATGCGCAGATAATGTGCCAGCGCCGCCAGCCATCCGGATTGTGTCAGCGGATCGTAGACCTCTGAGCGATCGGCCAGGCCACGTGAATTGCGATGGTGATGCAGATGACCGTGGCGCAGCATGCGCAGCGGGCAGCCATGCACAATCGCCAGCGACCGGCCGCAGCGGCGGTTGCGCTGCTCATCGCTGCTCAGCAGGCCGTGCATGGCCTCATGAATCAGCGCCCACAAGGTGCTGCTGGTCAATGCCAGCAGCGCCAGTGCAACGACGATCAGCGGCCAGCCAGCACTCGCGCCTCCCGGCAACCAGCGCCAGATCATCGGCAGCACCAGCAACACCAGCACGTGCAAGCCCAGCAAGCAGGCTGTCAGCATACGGTTGACGCGTTCAGGAATGGCATAGTACGCAGACAAATGATTCCAGCTCTGGCTCTTCTCTTCGGCTGCATTGATTTATAGCCTGTATCAGCATGGCTGGCAAGCTCCCGGGCATGGCTGGCAAGTTACCGCACAGACACAACGGCACCTTGGACCTGCTGCATTCAGTGTTTCACAGTATGCGCAGCATCATCTGCGTGCATGTTCACGCGCTATCTCTGCCATGGGCCTGCTTAGCTTTAGAGTCGTAGCACGACGCCAGAACTCATTGGCAAGCCGATGCGCCTCATCCCAGACTTCAAGGGTATTCACAGACGCGCGCGGCGGGGCAATGGGTACGTTTATCAGATTGCCGCTCGCCGGCGGTGCGTATGCCATTGGCAATTGATCGAATGCCGGTGCCAATTCGTAGCCATGCGCCGATGGATACAACAGCGCATTGTGGTGGTGGCGATCGTTGTTGGCGATTAATGCGCCGTAGGCTTCCAGCAATGCGAGCCGACGCAAACAGGCCCCGCTCAACTCACCCCGTCGGTGCATTTTCTCCGCAGTATCCGTCCAACTGCCAGCACTTCCCTGGTCAATACCCTGGCCAATACCCTGGCCAGCCGCCGCAAGCGACATGACAGCCCGTCGACCACGCAGACCGACACGATCAAATCGGTCAACCATCAGACACCTCAGCCCCGGCAGCTCGACAATGTCGGTGTTTGCAGCTGCAATGCCCGCATCCCGCAAAGTTAGCAGCGCGTGGTGTTCCAGCAGCAGCAAATCCTGCCAGCGGCGGGCATTGTCGCTGGCTTCGGTGGCAAACTTTACAATCCGATGTTTGCCGCTGACGTAGGCGGTAAACTTTGGCTGATCGCCACCGGCAGAAGATCCAGCATGTTCACCAGCAAGAGCCGCCTCTGCGAGTTGTTGAAAGTCTTCTGCCGTATGCACTGCATGATGCAGATTCTGCCAACGATCAAACGATTCTCTGCCCATCAATAGATTACCTGCGAGATCCTCGCCGCGACGGCTGAGTGCCAGCAGGACATGGCGGTCAGACCAGCCGGCGAAGTCATTCGGCAGTGCAAGATCTACATGCTGCCGGGTGAACGAGCGACCGAGAAAGCCTTGCGGCGCCATGTCGTGCATTGCCGGCGGCAGGCCATCAATGATGGTATCGTCAGGCAGCCAGATTGATTCTGCTGCTTCCAGCGTGACCAGTTCGCCGGCGCGGTGCAGATCCCCGGATTCATCAACCCGAAAAACAGGGAAGGAGTCTGTATCCAGCCCTGTGTATGTTTTCCTGGCAGCGTAGCTGCTCCGGCGCGCACGGCCAAACTTCAGAATCGACGTCGATTCCCGCTCATAGGCATGCATCAGCGTGACACGACTGATCCCCAGTGACCGCGTAAGATCACCGGCCTGCCTGGCTCCATTCATTAGATGCGGCCTTAACTGAATCATAGCATTAACGATTTATATCATCCTATACCCTTGTATAATCGCTACTTTTGAATTCAAAAGCAACGTTTTAGTTAACGATACTGAAGAGATTGCCATGTCGACACATTGTCAATTGGTTTGGTAACAGACGCGTGCGAGCAACGTATTGGTGATGAACTTGAGCGAGTGCTCAGCGGATCTAACGGATGTTCAAAAAGTCCATCCTTGGCCTTTTCAACTCGCTTAGGCGCAGTGCATGTCCGCGCCTGGCTTTGTTTCTCAAGCACTTACGTGCTAAAAAACGATGCGTCCCATCCTTGGGGCGCTAAGCAGGCTGTTTTTCAACAGCCTGTTAAAATGATGGCCAAGGGCGGACTATAAATGCTGGGAGCGTTTTGCACCACCGCAGGCGGGTCCGCAGGGCGACAGCCCAGAAGGATGCCTGGGATCAGGGCCATGGATGGCCCTGACCTTCGAACCACCGATTAACAAGACGGGTCGATTTCGCCCATCAGACAGATCTGATCGAAGCAGGAATGCCTCAATCGCAGTGTATACCTGAAAGATTAAGATGGTGGCCAGGGGCGGACTAAAAACGCCGGGAGCGTTTTTGCACCGCCGCAGGCGGGTCCGCAGGGCGACAGCCCAAGGATCAGGGCCATGGATGGCCCTGACCTTCGAACCACCGATTAAACAAGCCGGTTCGATTTCGCCATATCTCACACACTTCAACTGCAAAGCTGATTTGCGTCGAGTCTACTCTGTGGCGGATTAAAGAGATGGTGGCCAGGGGCGGAATCGAACCACCGACACGCGGATTTTCAATCCGCTGCTCTACCAACTGAGCTACCTGGCCGTCGTGATGCGCGCAGCAAGCCGCCTATTACAACCGTTGTCGTCGGCAAAGTCAATATCCTGCAGCCCGTCAATGGCATGCCGCGTGATCTTTTCTGGTCTGCAGCGGTCTTGAAGCACAGTCCCTTTCCCCAAGATCAATAATGATCTGTCAATCCACCATCAAGAGGAGTTTATGAGCAAATTCAAATTGTACGACATCGACAGCGCGCCGGAAGGCTCCAAACCACTGCTGGAAGGCTCACAGAAAAGTTTCGGCATGATCCCCAATCTGCATGCCGTGATGGCTGCATCTCCGCAGGCGCTGGAGGCTTACCAGACGCTGACCAGGTTGTATCTGGACACCAGCCTGTCAACCAATGAAAAGCATGTGCTGTGGTTGACCATCAACGTGGCCAATCAGTGCCACTATTGTGTGCCGGCGCATACCGGGCTGGCGAAAAAAGATGGTGTTCCGGATGAAATCATCCAGGCACTGCGTGACAACCATGAACTGCCGGATGCCCGCCTGAACGCCTTGCGCAGGTTTGCGCTGCAGGTCCTGGACAAAAACGGCAAGGTAACCGACACCGACGTCGAGGCCTTCCTAGAGGCCGGTTTTGACCAGCGCAACGTGCTGGATGTGATGCTCGGCGTGGCGCACAAGACGCTGTCCAACTACACCAATCACATCACCAAAACTCCGGTGGACGATGCCTTCAGCCAGTTCGCATGGCACGCCGAATGAAGCCGATCCGCCACACTTGTTGATGCGCAACAGCTGCCGGGCCTGACTACATCAGGCCCGGTGGCATTGTCAGCCTTAATCTGCTGAGTCCCTGCCGAGCGAGAACGATTCGCTCTTGGTCGCACGGCCAGAGCCGCAATCCAGTTGGTCGAAAAGTTATAATACTGATCCATAATCGCTGCGTAGCCGATGGCCGACTGGTTGGCATTTTTCATCCCCTGGGAGTTCAGTCTGCTGGTGCAAATCAGCATCTGGGGCAGTCTGTGGCTGTATGTTCGTGGCCTGCGCAGCACTGACAGCAAGCCTGGTGCTGGCTCCATACTGGCTTTTGTGCTGGGCCTGTTGTTGATGTATCTGGTGACGCAGACACATTTCGACTACTGGTCGCAATACATGTTTTTTGTGCATCGCGGGCAGCATCTGGTATTGCATCATCTGGCTCCGTTTCTGCTTGCGCTGGCGGCTCCGGTACCTATTCTTGCAGCCGGTTTGCCTGGCCGGGTCAAAGACTTCTGGCAGCAACGCCGCCTGGCGCGTCAGTGGTGGCGCAGCCTGTATGCGTTTTTGCAGCATCCGGCAGTGGCCTGCGTGCTGTTCGTCGGCCTGATCTATTTCTGGCTGACACCGGAAATCCACTTTGATGCCATGCTCAACCAGCGCCTGTACTGGCTGATGAACTGGAGCATGGCCCTGGATGGTCTGCTGTTCTGGTGGTTGATGCTGGAGCGCGGGTCCGGCGGCATCACGCCCCGACTGGGTTACGGCCTGCGCATCCTGCTGCTGGCTGCGATCATGCCGCCGCAGATCATACTCGGCGCACGGCTGGCTTTCAGCGAGCAGGTCTGGTTTGATGTCTACGCCGTATGCGGTCGGGCCTGGCCGCTGGAACCGCTCACCGACCAGCAGCTGGGCGGTTTGTTGACCTGGATCCCGGCAGCCATGATGAGCGTGATTGCGGCGCTGGTGGTGCTGCGCTTTTTGCTGCACACACCAGCACAATCCGCCCCCATCCACGCCAATTCGTGAGAGTCTGAACATGATGAAAAAAACGTTTGCCGTGTTGCTGCTGCTGGGCCTGCTGGTCGGTGGCTGGTTCTGGTCCGTCAGCATGCAACCGGATACCACACTGCACATTGACAATCCGCGCATCCGGCTGCTGCCCGGTGAACGCCCGCTGGCCGGCTATTTCACTATCCACAATGCTGGCGATCATGACCTGCGCCTGGTCTCGGCCAGCAGCGAGCGTTTCGGTCGCATCATGATCCATGCCAGTAGCCGCAGCAATGGCCAATCGCGCATGACCGAACAAGCCGAAGGTGTGGTGATCGCAGCCGGTAAACGCATCGATTTTGCACCCGGCGGTCTGCACCTGATGCTGCTGCAGGCACAGCAGCCTTTGGCCATTGGCGATGAAGTCATGCTGCAGCTGAACCTGGTTGACAGCGATGCCAATGCGCGCAGCATAGAGGTACCATTTACCGTCATCCCGGTACAGCTGCCATGAAACAACTGATACAGATACTGCTGCTGGCAAGCCTGGTGGGCTGCGGAACCGGCCATGACTGGCATGGCAAGGACATCAGCGGACTGATGCCGGATCTGGCCTTCACGCTGACCGATGAGCATGGCGACGAGGTCACCGCCGCCGACTACAGCGGCAACAACATCCTCATCTACTTCGGCTTCACCCAGTGCCCGGACATCTGTCCGACCGCACTGGCCAAGCTGGCTGCAGCCATGCGCAAGCTGCCGGAAGACGTGCAGCAGCGCACCGTGATTCTGTTTGTCAGTGTCGATCCCGATCGTGACACGCCAGCGCAGCTGGGTGAATACACCGCCGCCTTCCATCCGCGCATGATCGGACTCACCGGCAGCCAGCAACAGCTGCAGACCCTGACCCGTCGCTATCGCATCACCTATGGCTACGACAAGCCGGACAGCGCCGGCCAGTACAATGTCAGCCACAGCTCGGCGATTTTTGCTTTCGACCGCGCCCAGCAGGTGCGGCTGTTGCTGCGCGATGACCTTGGCGTCGAGCAACTGTATGCGGATATACTGCAACTGGACACGTTGTGATCCGGCCGGCAGTCGGCCGCAGGAGTTTGAAAAATGAAAGGAATCTGCAAGCCCCAGCTGCTGTTGGCAGTCGTCGTGGCAGGTTTTTTCGTGTTCACCCTGCTGTCACGCGCTGCGCCCCAGGAACAGTCCCAGGAACAGTTAGAGGAACAGCCGCAGGAAGCCGCCACAGACCTCAGTCTGCAGCAACTCAGCCTTGATGCCGCCCAGCAGGCGATGGCCGCAGGCCGCCTTAGCGCGGTGCAGCTGGCCGCTTACTATCTGCGCCAGATTGAAGTCAGAAACGAGCAGCTGAATGCTGTGATCAGCATCAATCCGGATCTGCTTGCGCAGGCGCGGGTACTGGATCAGGAGCGTGCCGCCGGCAATGTGCGTGGCCCGCTGCACGGCATCCCGGTGCTGCTGAAAGACAACATCGAGGCGCGCGAGAAAATGCCCACCACCGCCGGTTCACTGGCGCTGCAGAACAACCATACCGGCCGTGATGCGGCGATCACCAGGAAGCTACGCGCCTCCGGCGCATTGATCCTGGGCAAGGCCAATCTCAGTGAATGGGCCAACTTTCGCTCCACCCGCTCGGCATCCGGCTGGAGCGCAGTCGGTGGACAGACTCGCAATCCGTACGACCTGAACAAGACACCCTGTGGCTCCAGCTCCGGCTCGGGTGTGGCGGTGTCAGCCGACCTCACGCTGCTGGCGGTGGGTACCGAAACCGACGGCTCCATCACCTGCCCGGCCAGCATCAACGGCGTTGTCGGCATCAAACCCACCATTGGCCTGATCAGCCGCAGCGGCATTGTGCCCATCTCACACCGCCAGGACACCGCTGGCCCCATGGCGCGCAATGTGCACGATGCTGCAGTGCTGCTGACCGCCATGGCCGGCTATGATGAGACCGACGCCAGCACCACCTATGCCCTCACCAAAGGCGTGTTTGGCATCGACTACAGCCGCCGCCTGGACCAGGTCGACATCAAGGACAAACGCATCGGTGTGCTGCGCAGCAATGCCGGCTTTCATGATCAGGTTGATGCCCTGTTCGAGCAGGCCATCACTGACCTCAAGAATGCCGGCGCCATCATCGTCGATGAGCTTGAGATTGCACACACAGAGGCCGAGCAACAACAGTTCAGGCACTACCGCAACACCCTGCTACACGACTTCAAGCGCGACCTCAATGCCTGGCTGGCAGACCTGCCCGAGAGCATTCCGGAAGCAGCCGACCTGGACGCATTGATCCGTTTCAACGTGGCCCATGCCGATCGCGAAATGCCGTGGTTCGGTCAGGAGCTGTTTCAGCAGGCGGTGTCGCTGGTTGAGTTTGACGATGCCGAGTATGGCGAGGCCGTGGCCGCGCTGACCCGCATCACCCGTGAGTCCATCGACGGCCTGTTGCAGCAACATCGGCTGGATGCACTGATTGCGCCGACTCGCGTCCCGGCCTGGAGCATCGACAAGATCAACGGTGATCCGGACAGCGACGGCACATCAACCCATGCCGCCATCGCCGGTTATCCGCACGTCACCGTGCCCATGGGCTTCATCCATCACCTGCCGGTGGGCCTGTCGTTCATGGGCACGGCATTCTCCGAAGTGCAGCTGATCCAGATCGCCCATGTGTATGAGCAGGTCAGCCAGCGGCGCAAACCGCCACCGCTAAATTCCAGCATGATCCTGCCCTGATGACGCACGTGCGCAGATCTGGAAAGTGTACCGCCACCTGAATAAAACCATGGAAAATCAAATGAACAAAGCCGCCTTCGAAGCCTTCCAGCAGCGCCGGGAAGCCGGCAACGCAGCTTTGCTGGATACCGAGTCACTGGCCATCAAGCGTTTCATGGGCCTGGACAAAACCGTCTATGGCGCGGGGGCGCTGGACGTCGGGACCAAGGAACTGCTGGGACTGGTGGCGTCCATGGTACTGCGCTGCAATGACTGCATCGATTACCACCTCAAGCGCTGCGTGGAAGAGGGGCACGGCAAGGCTGAGCTGGATGAGGCCATCAGCGTGGCCTTGATGGTCGGCGGCAGCATTGTCATCCCGCACGCACGCCACGCCGCGCTGACCCTGCAGGCGCTGCTGGACTGATTCTATCGGAGCCGATGGTTATTGTGTGTGTGCCTGCTCGATGCCGGCATCGGGATCGTTGTAGATGTCAATATCCAGCTCGTTTTCTGATTTCGCCACCACTGTGCTGACCATGGCATCGCCGGTGATGTTGACCGCCGTGCGCGCCATGTCGAGTATGCGATCCACCCCCAGAATCATGGCGATGCCCTCCACCGGCAGCCCGACCTGCTTGAGCACCGTGGCCAACAGGATGATGCCCACCCCTGGCACGCCGGCAGCACCGATCGAGGCCATGATCACCATCAGGATTACGGTCAGATACTGCCCCAGCGTCAGATCCACGCCATAGGCCTGGGCAATGAACGCGGTGGCAATGCCCTGCATGATGGCGGTGCCATCCATGTTGATGGTGGCACCCAGCGGCACCGTGAACGAGGCCACCGAATTGTGCACACCGATGCGCTTTTCCAGCGTGGTCATGGTCACCGGTATGGTGGCATTGCTGCTGGCGGTGGAGAACGCAAACAACCAGGCCGAACGCATCTTGCTGAGAAACTGCAGTGGCTGCAGGCGCGCAAACAGCAGCAGCAGCAAGGGGTAGGTGACCAGCATCTGCACCAGCAGCATGGCCAGCACCAGGGCGATGTAAACCGCCAGATTGGCAAACACTTCTCCGCCCAGCGAATAGCTCATGCGCGCGATCAGTGCGAACACGCCATAGGGCGCGAAGTGCATGACGATGGTTACCAGCTTCATGATGACGACATTAAAATCATCGAAAAAGCGCCGCGTGCGCTCGCCGGCACTGCCTGCCATGGTGATGGCAATGCCGATCAGCAGGGCAAACACGATGATCGGCAGCATGTTGCCCTCGGCCATGGCGCTGATCGGGTTTTTCGGCACCAGTTGAATGATCACCTCGGTCAGTGAGGGCGCCTCTTCGGCGGTGAAAGTGGTGTCGGTGTTCAACTCGACGCCTTCACCCGGCCGCACCACCAGTCCGGCAAACAGCGCCAGCGACACCGCAATGCCGGTGGTGAGCAGGTACAGCAGGATGGATTTGCCACCGAGCCGGCCCAGTCTAGATGGGTCACCGAGCGCGCTGACACCGGTGATCAGCGAAACCAGCACCAGTGGCACCACCAGCATCTGCAGGCCGTTAATGAACAGTTGTCCGGCGATCTGAAAGCCACCCTCAACCAGCCAGACATCGACCCAGTCGGCGGCGATGGCGCGCAGTATCAAGCCGACCAGCACACCGGCACCCAGACCGATCAGAATGCGGCTGTTAAGACCAAGGCCGCGGCCACCTGTGGAGGTATCCGGATCGTTATTGCCGTCGCGGCCGGAAGAAGCTGAGTTCATGCTGTTGACTGATCCTGCGTGGAGTTTGATGGTGATCGTGCCCGCCACGTTGCCCGACAACTGCAAGCGACCGTGGCTGATCGCATAGCGGGCCTTTGCTGTTTGGCGGAGTTGTGGTCATTGCCGACGGCCACGGCTACAATAGTATGTTAGCCTGCAAATTGCCAACATTCCATGTCCAGCCCCACTGACAAAGATCAGACCATGAAAACCCAAGGCGAGGATTCCTCCGCATTTGGCACACCTGAATTGCGAACACACTTTATCCGCAACCGCATACGCGAGGATGTCGCTGCCGGCCGCAATGACGGTCGTGTGATTACCCGGTTTCCGCCTGAGCCGAACGGCTTCCTGCACATAGGTCACGCCAAGTCCATCTGCATCAACTTCGGCATGGCCGATGAGTTTGGCGGCAGCACCAACCTGCGCTTCGATGACACCAATCCCGAACGCGAGGAAGCGCTGTACTATGAACGCATCATGGAGGATGTGCGCTGGCTGGGCTTTGACTGGCAGGCGCTGCATCACGCTTCCGACTACTTCGAACAGCTGTACGGTTTTGCCTGTGAACTGATCGAGCGCGGTCTGGCCTATGTCGACAGTCTCAGCGCCGAGCAGATGCGCGAGTACCGCGGCACGCTGACCGAACCCGGCCGCGCCAGCCCGGACCGTGATCGTGCGATTGCAGAGAGCCTGGAGCTGTTTAAGCGCATGCGTGCAGGCGAGTTCAGCGATGGCAGCTACACCCTGCGTGCCAAGATTGACATGAGCGCAGCCAACATCAACCTGCGCGATCCGATTCTCTACCGCATCCGCAAAATCCCCCATCATCGCACCGGTGATCGCTGGTGTGTGTATCCGACCTATGATTTTGCCCATGGCATCAGCGACGCCATCGAAGGCATCACGCACTCGCTGTGCACACTGGAATTCGAGGATCACCGCCCGCTGTATGACTGGCTGCTTGATCACATCAGCATCGATTGTCACCCTCAGCAGATCGAGTTTGCGCGCGGCAACATCGACTTCACCGTGCTCAGCAAGCGGCGCCTGAAGCGGCTGGTGACCGAAGGCCATGTCGATGGCTGGGACGATCCGCGCATGCCAACTCTGGCTGGCCTGCGCCGCCGCGGCTATCCACCGCTGGCGATCCGCCGCTTCTGGGAATCGGTCGGGGTGTCCAAATCCGAAAGCATCATTCCCATGATCGTGCTGGAAAACGCCGTGCGCGACGAGCTCAACGAGCGCGCTCCGCGCAGCATGGCGGTGCTGCGACCGCTGAAAATCGTGCTCAGCAATTTTCCTGCCGACGAAACCCGCTGGCTGGAGGTGCCGCTGCATCCGCAACGCGAGGAGATGGGCACCCGGCGCATTGCCATCACGCGTGAAATCTATATCGAACAGGACGATTTCATGCTTGATCCGCCGGGAAAATTCTTCCGCCTCAAGCCGGGCGGCGAAGTGCGCCTGCGCAACGCTTTCATCATCCGCTGCGACGAGGTGGTCACGGCGGCCGATGGCAGCGTGGATCATCTGGTATGCAGCTTTGATCCTGACACCATGTCGGGCCTGCCCGGTGCCAGCCGCAAAGTCAAGGGCACCATCCACTGGGTCTCGGCCAGCCACGGCAAGCGCGCCACCGTGCGTTTGTACGACCGCCTGTTCAGCGTCGCCAACCCGACCGCAGACCGCGACACCGATTTCATCGAGCATCTCAACCCGCAATCGCTGGAAACCATCGACGACGCGGTGATTGAACCGGACCTGGCTGCGCAACCGTCAGGTCATCAGGTTCAGTTCGAGCGCACCGGTTACTTTGCCGTTGATCCCGACAGCACGCCGGAACAGCCACTGCTGAACCGCACGGTCAGCCTGCGTGACAGCTGGGCTAAAATTGCCCAATCATGATGATTTAATCCGGCTGCGGTGTTCGCTCGGAAACAGGAGGGTGGGTGGAGAAATATTGACTCCAGCCATTATCAGCTGTGGGATGCACACGCTGAAGCAGCTTCATGAGCACATTGGTATCCAGACCATGCTGCTGCAGATAGCTGAAAGCCACCTGATCTGCTTCTTTTTCAAACTCACGCGAGTATGAGCTTTCGAGCAACCAAACAGGCATGCTGGTGACCACGCTGGTCATGCTGGATAAATCACTGGTAATAACAAATATCATCACTGACAACATTGAATTGCGCAACAGCTGACGCAACAAATGCCGTTCCTTGAGATGACCAAGTTCATGCGCATAGACAGCTTGCAGCTCACTCGATTCCGACGCCAGCGCAATCAACTCATCAGTGATCACCACTACACCTGATGGTAGAGCAAAGGCATTTGCACCAATGGCATTTCCTTTACGAATCATCAACTCGACCGTCTTGCCCGGCATCACAGAATTCCGCACCTGTGTAAATAATTTTTGCTGTCTTGTCTGCTCCTCAACCGTCAGAGCGCTTGTCGAAAACACCGTATCATCCAGCACGCCAAGTCCGTTATCGGAAATTGCATCGACCCAGTGCTCTGGTAGCTTGTGCGCAGCAACATCGGCACTATACGGCACAGCAATCTTAATGAGCCAAACAATCACGGCAGCCGCTGCCAGAAATGTCAACGCCAGCCAATGCCAATTTCTTTCCAGTACAGACACAAATCCCGTTAGACCGTCCTCATATTTAACCAAGCTTGCATCCATCTCAATGTCATACTCCACCTCAAGATGCTGACCGCTCAAAAGCTCAATGCGACGGCTTGAACGCCCATAGTTTTCATGCACTTTGCTTATTTGCAATAACTCAGGTCCATACGTTGCCTGCGAATGATTTCCCGCCGAACGCAAATAAACACCGCCATCACTTAGACATATTTCAACATTTCCAGCCTCGCTGGATTTACCGTCATACAGTCTGGCTTTTATCCACCGCATCGAAGAATAATTATTACAGACCAAAATCCAACGACAAAGCATCGCCCAGAGTATCAGCCATAGCGCCATCAGAACTCTCATCATCTCCACGCCGGGTGCGCAACTCACCATCCAGATGAAGGCAGACTTTTGACAATCGATATCTGGTAACCCTTATCTTGGCCCAGGGAATAAGCAGGCCAAAGCTCACCATGATGAAAAAAAGATTACTCAAATACAGTTTCATCAACTGTATGGTCTTTACATCTGACGACATTGTATGTGAACCAAATCTCGCTCCATTGATGGTCAGATTCTGCCTGCCAGCACTCAGATATGCGAATGGAGCCGCATAAGCAAAAACGAGAAGCACATAGACAGCCACAATCACAGCGTTCGATACTGCAGAAGAAATAGAGCCAGCACCATTTTTTTGAACTAGGCCCCCCAGCACCATCATGACTAGAAAAAATATCACAAACACCACCGCCAAAACACCTAATGTGATAAAGAATGCTATCAAATACAACTCGACAAAAGCTCCCCCGCGCCCCGTATAAGTGAATTTGGATTTACCCCATGAGCTATTATCTACATTGAAGCGTGCACGGTAATACTCAGCGTAACCTGCAGCAAAACCCAATGTAAAAAGCGTAACCGCCATCCCCTTTATGATCGCAGCATATGCCCCCTTATAATCACGCAGAAAAGCAAACCGAATCCCACGATAAGAGCTGTTTGAGAGGTTGAATATTCGTGACTGCACCCACAACACAGGGATAGCCAGTGCGATCAATATAAAATATACTATCGCCAGATCAGGCCGCATATATGAAATCACGGCATATGGAGCCATAATGACGACGGCAATCAAATGTCCGCGCAATATTCGCATCGGATTAGCATGATAGTCAAAACTATCACCCATAATTAGTGTGTTTCGGTAAAAATACTTTCTGGTACGAACTTTCGCCCAAGCATAATAAATTCCAAGAGTAACGATTGACAATGCAGTATTAACAATCCAGATGCGAAAATATTCGTCAGTCTTGCCAGTAAAAACCAATGGTTCCTGACTGGCATCGACTGTCCCGGCAGATGACTGCATGCCAGCGCTTGCCTCAGAAGCGTGTGCGGTGTTCGACATTTGCTTACCCTCTAGATTTGATGACAATGGTCAGAATCATAATGAAGAGTTCATTGTGAGCTCTTATTCGTAATCAGATTTATCATTAATCCATCAATCTGTCAAATCTTCCACTCGAAGACAGACCAAGCAGCTTGCGTCGATCTAACGTGATTTCGTGTCGAAGCTGCCTAGCTCATGAACAAAGAACGGTGAATCTGGCCGAATCAAGGAGCTTCGATTGATAAGAATAAACCCCATGAAACCACCCGCTACTGTGGTCACCGATGTTTGATAACCACCTCGCGCGCCATTTTATCAACACACTGTAGCGGTCACTTGCCTCGTTCACATTGCATATATATACGCTTATTCAATAAGTTGCCGATCAGCGCACCACAGCACGTCCGGACGGCCAGCGCGGATCACTGCCTGCACTGACCGCATTGCCGTCATGCTTCCACAGCACACCGTGCATGTTGCCCCAGGTGCTGTCACGGGCTTCCACGCTGTGCCCCATCGCCTCCAGCTGTTCGATCAGTTCCGGGCTGAAGGCATCGGGTTCGATGCTGATGACATCCGGCTGGTACTGATGGTGAAAGCGCGGCAGCGAGACCCAGCTTTCCGGTTCATTGCCGGCGATCATGTCGAGTATGCCCAGCAGCACCATGGTAATGATACGGCTGCCGCCGGGTGTGCCCAGGGCTGCCTGGCGATCGCTGCGGAACACGAAACTCGGCGTCATGCTTGACAGCATGCGCTTGCCCGGTTCGATCGCGTTGGCGGTGTAGCCAAGCAGGCCGAAGGCATTCGGTGCCCCCGGCTTGGCCGAGAAGTCGTCCATTTCGTTGTTGAGCAGAAATCCGGTGCCCGGTGCCATGAAGGCGGAGCCATAGGGCAGATTCACGGTCAGCGTCGCCGCCACCATGTTGCCGGCTGCATCCAGCACGGAAAAATGCGTGGTGTCCATGCCTTTGGGGGAATCGGCAAAACCGGCCAGGGCCTCGCTGTCGGTGGCACGATCAAGCCGGATTGATGCGCGCAAGCCGGCAGCATAGTCACGGCTGGTCAACTGCCGTATCGGCATGTCGACAAAGTCCGGATCGCCCAGATAGATGCCGCGGTCGCGATAGGCGCGGCGCATGGCCTCGACCAGCAGGTGCACCTGACGGCTGCGCTCCATGTCGGCAATGTTGTACGGCTCGATGATATTGAGGATTTCGGCCAGTGCCACGCCACCGGACGATGGCGGTGGCGCGGTGACGATGCGATAGCCCTGGTATTGCAGACTGATCGGTGCCCGCTCCTTGATGCGGTAGGCGGCCAGATCAGCGAGTGTCCAGATGCCTCCGGCAGCACGCACGCCCTGCACCAGCTGCCGCGCAAAATCGCCGCTGTAGAATGCCGTCGGACCATCTGCAGCCACCCGCTGCAGGGTTGCGGCCAGATCCGGCAGCCTGATCAACGTGCCGATCTCGGGCACCTCGCCATCGACCAGCAGGGCAGCCGTGGCTGCCGGCCAGCGTCTGATTACATCGGCCCGGTAGCGCATCATGGTGTGGTATTTCTCGTCCACCGGAAAGCCCTGGGTGGCCAGACGGATGGCCGGTTGCAGGCTGCGCGCCAGCGGCAGGGCACCATAGTTTTCGGCGATGTGGGCAATGCCGGCGATGTGACCGGGAATGCCGGCCGCCAGCGGCCCGTTCACGGCCAGGTCGCGGTTGACTTCACCTTGGGCATCCAGATACATGTCGGCTGTGGCCGCCGCCGGTGCCGTTTCCCGGCCATCGACAAACACCTGCATGTCATCACTGGCACGGTGCAACAGCCAGAACCCGCCGCCGCCGACCCCGGAAGAAGCCGGCTCCACCACCGCCAGCGCGGCACTGACCGCCACCGCCGCATCAAACGCATTGCCGCCAGCAGCAAGTATCTCGTGGCCGACTTCGGTGGCCAGATAATGCGCTGAGGCAATGGCTGCCTGGTCGGGTTTTTGCCCTGCTGGTGCTTGCGCCAGCGCGCTGGTGTGCCAGCTAATCAGCAGCAGCAAGGCAGCGGCAAAGCGCAGGTGGCAGGCGTGTCGGACAAGCTTTGGCAAGTGCGGATAGCGCATCAGCAGGACTCCTGGTGGTTTAACACGGATTATTCATGACCCGACCGTCGCGAGAGGGTTCCAGGCCTTGTAGCCGTGGCGTTTCGCGACCGAGCGCACCGGAAACGTGCTCGCCTGTACGGTGAGGATGCGCGACCGAACGAAACGCCGCGGATGCTGGGCTTGGGGCCGTCGCAGAAGCTTGGGTCATGAATAATCCGGGTTCAGTGTCAGCGGCTCAGCAGCATGGGCTGGGCAGGTTAGCAAGGTTACGGGTGAAAGTGATCGTGCAGCGCCTGTTTTACCTGCGGGTGGACGAAATCAGACACATCTCCACCCAGGCGCGCCACTTCCTTCACCAGTGACGATGAGATGAAGCTGTACTCGGTATCCGGCGTCAAAAACACGGTCTCGACGTCAGGATTCAACTGACGGTTCATGCTGGCGAGCTGGAACTCGTACTCAAAATCGGACACCGCGCGCAGCCCACGCAAGAGCACGCCAGCACCACGCTGCTGGACGAAACTGGCCAGCAGGCAGTCAAAGCCGACCACTTCCACGTTGTCCAGGTGCGCCAGCACGGTCTGGCACAGTTCGATGCGACGCGCGAGCGACAGCGAAGGTTGCTTGTGCGGGCTTTCCGCAATCGCCACGATCAGGCGGTCATACAGCCGTGCGGCACGGGCCACCAGGTCGGCGTGTCCGTTGGTGACCGGATCGAACGTGCCCGGATACACCGCGACGCCGTAATCCAGTTCTCCGGCAACCGCGTGAATGTCTGTCACTGTGTTCACCAACGCATTATAACGTGCATCCGCATTGCCACGATGGTTGGCAGCAGGGGAGCATAAAAAAGGCGGTCGCGAAGACCGCCAATGAGGGGTTAGAGTCAGAGGTTGAGCCATTAGAAGATAACGACTCGGCCAACAAGACCAAACCGCCTGCAGTTTGATTACAGCAAGATGACATTTTTTTTCGCCTGCAGCAGCAACAGCTGCGCTTCACCGATGGTTTTCTGCTTTAGCGTGGACCAGTGTTGTGCATCAATCTGCAGGTCAACCTTTGCCGGCAGCTCGACGTAGACCAGCGCCGCAGTGCTGAGCCAGCCCCGCTGCCGCAGGCTTGCCAGCACCTGCTGCTGACACTGCAACTGCCAGGGCGGATCAACAAACACCAGATCAAATTCCTCTGCCACTTCTGTATCGCGCAGCCAGGACAGCGCATCGGCCTGCATGATCTGCACGGTGTCGGCCTGCAGCAACTGTTGCTGCCGCTGCAGCGTCGCCACCACGATCGGTGCCTGCTCCAGCATGACCGCACTGGCGGCGCCGCGCGACAGCGCCTCAAAGCCCAACGCGCCGCTACCAGCAAACAGATCCAGGCAGACCGCATCCGCCAGCCATGGCTGTAGCCAGTTGAACAGGGTTTCACGGGCCCGATCCGAGCTCGGACGCAGTCCCTCGACTGCGGCCACCTGGAGTTTGCGTCCGCGCCACTGCCCGCCGATGATGCGCACCGTGCCGCGCTCTGTGCGTTTGCTGTGCTGTTGCCGTTTCGTCATGCTGACTTTGATCTGACAGGATTGCTCGCATATAGTAGCGGGATATTCTCAGGATCACGTCATGTTCAAATTTCTACGTCGCAAAAGCGCTGCCGACACCAGTTCTGCTGATGGGCTGGCGCAACGGCTGAGCGCCAGCCAGGACAATCTGGGTCGGCAACTGAAACAGTTGCTGCACGCAGCCGAGCGCATTGATGATGAACTGCTGGAGGATCTGGAAACGGTGTTGCTCGGTGCCGATCTGGGCATCGCCACCAGTGAGCGCATCATGCAGGCATTGCAGCAGGCGATCGCCAGCAAGCTGATCACGCGCGCTGATGAAGTCCTGCCGGCGATCCAGGCCGAGCTGTTCGACATCATTGAACCCTGTGAACAGTACCTGGAGCTTGCTGGGCACAAGCCGTTCGTGATCCTCGTGGTCGGCGTCAATGGTGCCGGCAAAACCACCACCATCGGCAAACTGGCGCGGCGACTCAAGGATGAAGGCCTGCAGGTCATGCTCGCAGCCGGCGACACCTTCCGCGCCGCTGCTGTAGAACAGCTGCAGGCCTGGGGCGAACGCAATCAGGTGCCGGTCATCGCCCAGCAGACCGGCGCCGATCCGGCGGCAGTGATTTTTGATGCCATGCAATCGGCCAAGGCCCGGAACATTGATGTGCTGATCGCCGACACCGCCGGCCGCCTGCACACTCAGGACAACCTGATGGCGGAATTGCAGAAAGTGCGCCGGGTGATCCAGCGCCAGGACGACAGCGCACCGCATGAGGTGATGCTGGTGGTGGACGCGTCCACCGGGCAGAACGCCCTGAATCAGGCCCAGCAGTTCAACGATGCTGTGCAGCTCACCGGCATCACCATCACCAAACTCGATGGCACCGCTCGCGGCGGTGTCCTGTTTGCCATCGCCAATCAGTTGAAGACCCCGATCCGGTTTGTCGGCGTGGGTGAAAAGGCCGAGGACCTGCGCGTGTTCGATGCCACCAGTTTCATCGATGCCATCCTGCCGCTTGGCTGACGACTTTGCCGCACGTTTGCTGGCGTGGTGGGATGAGCATGGCCGCCACGACCTGCCCTGGCAGCATCCGCGCACGGCCTACCGGGTGTGGGTGGCAGAGATCATGCTGCAACAGACCCAGGTCAGCACCGTGATCCATTACTACCGGCCCTTTCTGCAACGATTTCCCGATCTGCAGACACTGGCGTGCGCTGGTATCGACGACATCATGTCGGCCTGGTCCGGGCTGGGCTATTACCGGCGTGCCGTCCATATGCATCGTGCTGCACAATTGTGCATGCAACTGCATAAGGGTGCATTGCCCACCACTGCGGAAGCGTTGCTGGCCTTGCCCGGTATCGGTCGCTCTACCGCCAATGCCATCATCAGTCAAAGCCTTGATCTGCCACTGCCCATACTGGACGGCAATCTCAAGCGCGTGCTGGCGCGCCATGCCGGCATTGCCGGCTGGCCCGGCGAACGCAGCGTCGAGCGCAAGTTGTGGCTGGCGGCCGAGCTGCGTCTGCCGCAGCATCGCGGTGCAGATTACGCCCAGGCCTGCATGGATCTGGGCGCGACCCTGTGCCGGCGGCGCCAGCCCCGCTGCGGAGATTGTCCTGTGGCCGGGGATTGCCATGCCTTACAGCTGTCGCAACAGGACGAGTTGCCCGGTCGCAGACAGCGCAGAGCGAAAACCCAGCGGCAGCTGCAATTGCTGGTGTATCGGCGCGGCGATCAGATCCTGCTGCAGAAAAGACCCGCTATAGGCATCTGGGCGAGCATGTGGTCACTGCCGGAAGGTACCGCTGACCCGCGCTCGGCACAGGCCATGCAGGTGATACGGCATGAGCTGACCCATCTGCAGCTGCACATCACGCCCTGGCTGATGCCCGAGACCGCAGAATGCATGGTGGCGGACACTCCGCTACAATGGTACAAACTGCGTGAATCGCTGCAACTGGGACTGCCCAAACCGATTCGCGACATCATTGCACAACTGCCGGAACCTGACTGATCATCATGTCTGCAACCATCTTCTGCATTTACCTGCAACGTGACGCCGAGCCGCTGCCGCGACCACCATGGCCTGGTGAGTTGGGACAACGCATTTTCCAGCAGGTATCCAAACCCGCCTGGCAGGAGTGGCTGGCGCATCAGACCATGCTCATCAACGAGAATCGACTGTCACCACTGGAGCCGGAACACCGATTGTTCCTGGAGCGCGAAATGGAAAAGTTCTTTTTTCATGGCGGCGCGGAAAAACCTGAGGGCTATCAGCCACCAAAGGCTGATGAGTAAATTGCCGATCTGCAAATTGCCTATCTGCAAGGACGGCCTGTCAGCAGGACTGAGCCATCAGCGCAGCAGGCGCTGCCGGTGCCAGGCCAATCGTTCCAGCGCCAGGTCAACGTGTTCGCGATGACTGTTCTGGGCCATCACCGCAAGCCGGATCACCAGTCGGCCATGCAGCCGGGTAGAGGTTAAAAACACCTCGCCTTCGTCTTGTACTGCGTCCAGCAAACGGCGATTGAAATCATCGTGTTGATCGGTGCCGATGTCGGCAAACAGACCGACTATGGACAAATCAGGTTTGCCAACGGTGGCAAATCCAGGCATCTGCTGCAGCTTCTCCCAGGCATATCGGGCCAGCAACAGCTTTTCTTCCAGCGCAGCGCGAAACGCTGCCAGACCATGCAGTTGCAGCGGCAACCACAGCCGCAAGCCGCGAAAATGTCGACTCAGCTCCAGCGACAACTGGTGCGCATCCAATTCGACACCTTCTGCCAGCAGGCTGGCATCAGACATGTAATCACTGCTGGCACTCAGTGCTGCCGCCAGTTCTGCGCCCCGACGCACCAGCACCACACCGCTGCCGAATGGCGTAAACAGCCCCTTGTGCGGATCGACGATCAGTGAGTCACTGTGCTTGATGCCGGCGAGGATTGCACGGCCTGTCTGGCATAAGGCAAACGAGGCACCATAGGCACCATCCACATGCAGCCAGAGCTGTTCACGATGCGCAATCTCGGCCAGATCAGACAAGGGATCCACAGCACCAATGTCGGTGCTGCCGGCATTGGCGATCAACAGCCAGGGCTGTAAGCCCAGGCGGCGATCCTGTTGGATTTGTTGCCGCAGTATCGCCGCCGACATGCGCCAGCCGGAATCCATATCAATGTGGCGCAGCACACAGTGACTCAGCCCCAGCACATGCAGCGCCTTGGCAATGCAATGATGCGCCTGTCTGGTGAGATAGATCACCTGCTTTGGCAGCTGATCCGGTTGCAGCTGGCGCTGCTCGCGGGCACACAGCAAGGCGGTCAGGTTGGCAATGCTGCCGCCCGAAGTCAGATCGCCCCTGGCAGAATCCGGATAGCCGAGTTCGTGCGCCAGCCAGCGCAGCAGTTGCTGTTCGAGCGCTGCTGCCTGCGGTGCAGCAAAGCGGGCGCCGGTATAGCGGTTGGTGGCAGCAGCCAGATAATCGCCCAGTGCGCCGGCGTAATTGCCGCTGCCGGGGATGAAGCCGAACAATCGGCCACTGCCGTGGCGCAGACCATCTGCCGCGAGGCAATCCTGCAACTGCCCGAAAACCTCTGTCGGCTCCTGCGCATGCTCACTGAAGCCTGACACGACCTGCCGGCGCTGGCGCGGCCGCACGTTCCCGGGCCTGGTCTCGAGATCATCCAGATAACCGGTCACCAGATGTTCGGCTCGCTGCTTCCAGTCGGCTCGCTGTGCGGCTGTTGCCTGCAAACGGCTGCTCTGCTCTGCAAGCTGTTGCAGCTTGAGGCACAGCTGGTGCAGGTTGGCATCAGTATCTCTGGTCATGATCTGGCTCTGGGCAGGGGGCGTTTGCTTTCGCCGGATTGGCATCAGCGCTATACTGCACAGGCAAACTCATTCAGACAACCTGCAGCGGTATATCATGCAAGCACATATCACTTTGTTCTACGCCAGTCTGCTGGGCATTCTGTTCATCTATCTGTCCTACATCGTGGTCACCTTCCGTCGCCGCGAGCGCGTTGACATCGGCATGGGCGAAACCCAGGGCATGTCACGTTCGGTGCGCGCTCAGGGCAATTTTGCCGAATACGTGCCTCTGGCGCTGATCCTCATGCTGGCACTGGAAAACATGCAGGCACCGGGCATGCTGGTGCATGTGGTCGGATCGCTGCTGCTGGCCGGTCGTATCCTGCATGCGATGGGCTTTCCGCGCAAGATCGGGCCCAGCTTCGGGCGGGTCTGGGGTACCGCGCTGACCTGGGGAGCCATCGTCATTGCCAGTCTTGCTGGCATCTATTACACCGTGATCGCCGGTCTGTTGCTGGCATTCAACTGATTGCCGGCGTGCAGCCCAGCCAGTACAGCGCGGCAAAGATCTTCGGATCCAGCTGCCGCCCTGACTGCTGCTGTGCTTGCAGCCACTGTGGCAGCTCACGCAGGGCGATCCTGTGCACGATGATGTCCTCGCTGGCATCGCCACCACCGGCACCGGTCTGATGACAGCCATGGGCGCGGAACATGTGCACCTGCTCATCGGTCAGGCCGGCTGAAGTAGGGCCGGAAAGCAGTCGTTGCAGCGACTTTGCCCGGTAGCCGGTTTCCTCCTCCAGCTCACGCATGGCCGCCTGTTGCAGACTTTCGTCGCTGTGTTCGGCCACATCGCCGACCAGACCCGCCGGCAGCTCGATGGTGCTGGCCTGCACCGGAATGCGGTATTGCTCGACCATAAGCAACTCCTGCAGCTCGGTCAACGCCACCACGATGACCACATCAGCACGATGGCGCCGGCTGGCATACTCCCAGCCATCACGCTCGCACAGATTAATCCAGCGGCCTTGATAATGTAGTTTGTCCATGGCTTGAAGAATACGCCATCAGCAATACAATGTGAACAAGTCAATAGCCGACCAGTCATAGCTGCACCTGAAACGCTACCCTCAGCGGGAACTTACGAGAACATCTACCAATACCATCTGTACCAGGAACCAAATTTATGCGACCAGCGATACACTCACTCATCGTCATCGGCATGCTGCTGGGCAGCAGCAATCTGGCTCATGCACAGAACGACCAAAGCGACCAGTCCGGTGCTGGGCAGGCCAGTGTCGAACAGGCTGCAAAAACGCGTTTCCCACAGGCATTGCCGAAACGCTTTGACCTGCTGCAAGGCATGGCCGCCACCGCGCTGACCGAGGACAATACGGCTGAGTTTGTGCGCATTCTTGAGCATGCCCAGAAACTCTATCCCTATGACCATCGGATCATGGTGCAGCTGGTCGCTGGCTATGCGCTGCAGGATGAAAAGACCAAGGCCTACAACCTGATGCTGGGCATGCAGCAGCAGGGCATAGGCTTTGATTTCAACCAGTTGCCACAGACTGAAAACATACGCGGCACCGAATCCTACCAGTACATCAATGACCTGCTGATCAGCAACGCAGAAGGAGCCAGCATCAGCGATCGCGCCTTCACGCTGCCGCCAGAGGCGCGTCTTACCGAGGCCATCAGCTTTGATTCGCAAAGCCAGCATTTCATTGTCGGCACCGTGCGCGAGCCCGGCATCATGGTACTGGATCAATCCGGCGTACCTGTCGTCGACGCGCCGGATTTCAACCGCCATGTCGCACACGCCGTGTTTGATCTTGCCGTCGATGCCAGTCGCCGCCACCTGTGGGCGTCAACCTCAGCCGTGCCCCAGCAGGTGGGTTACAAGTCCAGCGATTTTGGCAAAAATGCACTGCTCAAGCTGGATCTGGACAGCGGCGATTTGCTCGCCAGTTACCGCATCAAGCCAGACGGCTCGCCACACGGCATGGGCAATATAGCGCTGGCCAGCGATGGCACGGTGTACCTGGCAGACTTGCGTTCTCCGACTATTTATGAGCTGCCACCTGATGCCGAGCAGCTCACCGTGCTGGCAGTAGGCCCGGCCCTGCCCAATATCCACGGCATCGCCCTGAATGAACAGGACCAGTTGCTCTACCTGGCCGACCAGAATCGCGGCCTGGCTTTCATCGACCTGCGAGACAATCGCCCCTATCTGATGGGCGCGCCGGAAACCCTCAATCTGGGCGGCATCGAAGGCATTGATTACTGGAACAACCACCTGATCATCATCCAGCCCGGCATGCGTCCGGCCAGGGTGATGCAGATACTGCTGGGCAACAACGGTCGCAACATCGTCACTGCCGAGCCGATCGATGCCAACCACGAAGATTATCATGCACCCAACTTCGGGGTCATCGCTGGTGACCACTACCATTATCTCGCTGCCAGCCACTGGACCGCCTATGATTTGCAGGGCAACCGGCTTCCCGGCAGTAAGGTCGATGCTGTGCCGGTGCTTAAATTTCCGCTGCTGGCCACCGATCCCAGCGGCCAGGCGCGGCCTGAGTTGCAGGACATCCTGCGCCGGCGCGCCGAGCAGCAGCGCAGTCAAGTACCAGAACTGCTGCGGCCTCCCGCTGACGATGGTGACTAACTGAGTTCATTGTCGCTGCATCACGGCAGAACATTTACACAGCCTGTACCCGTCTGCAGCAAGCATCTGCTGCGGCCATGACAACGCCTGCATGAAAGCAAAGCTTGACATCGTCGATGATATCATTATGATATCAATTCAAATCACTCAAGTCGGAAGTCATCATGCAAGAAAAAATCATCCGATCACTGCCGGGCATAGCCACACTGATCCTGCTGCTGCTGGCCATGCTGCTGTGCGGCTGGCTGTTCGTTGATGCCGCCAACCGTGGCGATGTCGCCGCCATCATCACTGCCAGCCTGCTGTTCTCCGTCCTCGCCCTGTGTCTGATCGGGTTCTACATGGTGGAACCCAACCAGGCTGCAGTGCTCACCCTGTTTGGCAAATATGTCGGCACCGACAAGGTGCAGGGACTGCGTTTCAACAACCCCTTCTACAGCAAGCGCAAGGTCAGTCTGCGTGTGCGCAATTTTGAATCCGGCAAGCTCAAGGTGAATGAACTTGACGGCAGCCCGGTGGAAATTGCCGCTGTGGTGGTGTGGCGGGTAGTCGATTCGGCCGAGGCCATGTTCAATGTCGACGATTACGAAAGCTTCGTGCACATCCAGTCCGAGGCGGCCATACGCTCGCTGGCCACGCAGTACCCCTACGATCAGCACGAGGACGGCCAGATATCGCTGCGCAGCCATCCGCTGGAAATCTCCGAATACCTCAAGCAGCAGCTGGATGAACGGCTCAACACCGCCGGTGTGGATGTCATCGAGGCACGCATCAGTCACCTCGCCTACGCGCCGGAAATCGCCCAGGTCATGCTGCAACGGCAGCAGGCCAATGCCATCGTCGCGGCCAGGCGCAGAATCGTTGACGGTGCCGTCGGCATGGTCGACATGGCGCTGGCCGACCTCAAGGCCAAAGGCATCGTTGACCTGGATGAAGAGCGGCAGGCACAGATGGTCTCCAACCTGCTGGTGGTGCTGTGTTCCGATCACGCCACCCAGCCGGTGATCAACACCGGCAGCATTTACCAGTAGACCGTGGCGGCACGGAAACCGTTTGCACTTCGCATCAGTGCTCCGGTGCTGCAGGCCATGCAGCGCTGGGCAGATGACGATCTGCGCTCACTGAACGGCCAGATCGAATGGGTGCTGCGCGAGGCCCTGCGCCGATCCGGCCGATTGCACACGGACGCGCCGGAACCCGTGGTTGAATCAGAACACAATAGTGAATAATTAGTGATTCCTGCTGTGATCAGTGCTATCTTAGCCAGACAACAACACAGCCGGGCTACTGCCACGGCTGTAGCGCAGCCGGGGTATTCATTGATCGGGGAGCAGCACAATGCAGTATGAAATCGCACCATTGAGCAAAGCCACACAGATATTCATCATGGTGTTGTTCGTGCTGGTGCCGGTCGGTCTGGTGAGCATGACCGTGATCACCGTCAATGACCAGCAGCTGACCTGGAAGGTTGCCTGGCCGGTGGCGGTGATCATGTTTCTGATCGGTCTGGCCTGTCTGCGTCGGGGTGTCGCGCTGGAAGGCGAAACATTGCAGATCAAGGCCGCCATGTACACCCATCAGGTCAACATACGCGAGATCAATCTGGAGCAGGCCAAAGTGCTCGATCTGCAGGAGCAACCGGCGGCAAGGCCAAAATGGCGCACCAACGGTTATTCCCTGCCGGGTGGATTCAATGCCGGTTATTACCGCGGTCAACAGAAGCAGAAAATGTTCTGTCTGGTTACGGCGTCAAAAGTGCTCAGATTACCCATGCTCAACGGCGATGAAATTCTCTTGAGTCTGGAACAGCCGCAGATTCTGCTGGATCGCCTGCATCACATTACCCGCAGCTGAATCCTGAATTCACACAGCTCATCGCCTGCCGCACAGCAGCGCGTTTCGCTGACCGTGGTGGCATCAGTGATGAGTTCGCGAAACAGACGCTGAAACACCGCCGCGTGCCAGTGACAGATCGGCTGATCGGCTGTGTCCAGCGCCACCACCGGGTTGGCCCGGATCGCAGCAATGATCAGCTGGCTGGTACCATGCTGCCGGCCCATACGGAAATCGCCTGAGCCGACAAACGTCCAGGCATGTCGACGGATGGCACGCATCAGCACCGGCACCGACCAGGCAGCGGGCATGTGCCGCAACAGCCACACCACCGGTTTGGGTATGCGATTGGCGAGTATGTAGGCACCGGTGCGGTCGCCAGCAAGGCGCATGATCTCACGCGCCTGCCATGGCACACAGTGCCGTCTGACCTGTCTATGCAGCCGCGCCACTTCGCGTTCGTCCACCATGCTTTCCGGTGCCTGTTGCAGATGGTGCGCCAAGCCGGCCGCAGCGAATATCCTCTGTGTGTCCGACCAGCCCAACTGCTGCTGCAACACCCGTTGCAACTGGGTGATGGCGTTGGGACCAATCAGCGCTGGTGCGCTCATCTCATCAGTGCAAAGCGGCGCTGGCTGCTGCCGGTCACCTGCCGTATAAGCAGCGGCCTGCTGCTGTGTGCAGCGCACGCTGTCTGCATCAGTGAACATGATCGACTCAGTGCGTCTGGTCGGTCACGCTGCGGACAAAATCATCACCGCTGGCCGGGCCACCGCCGCAGACCTTGATCGGGATCGCCTCTGACTGCTGCTGTTTTTCCCGCCGCAGCTGCTGCTTGCGTGCCACCGCTCGTTCTCTGGCTACTGCCCAGTCATCCATCTGCGCCTGCGCGATGGTTCTGGAAGCATCAAAGTGGAAATCGACTTTCTTGCGCGTCTGTGGCCCCCAGTATCCGACCTTGCCCAGATCGTAGAAAGTGCGCTGGAAACCGGCCTTGAGGAAGGCCTTGAGACAGCCGAGCAGGTAACGCCGGCGATAGCCGGTACCGCGCCAGGGGTAATGAAACAGCGCTTTGATCATGTAGAAACGGCGGTAGTTGTTCATCACCCGATCCAGCAGCTCACCGCGCTCCATCGCCGCAGGCTTCATGATCGGGGTGACAAAGTTGTACTTGGAAAAATCGAACACCTCGACCTTGTCACCGAGTTCCTGGAACAGTGGTGTGAACGGCCACGGCGTGTACATGGACCAGTTGGCCAGATCCGGATCCCACTCGCGGGCAAAGCGATAGGTCTCTTCCAGGGTTTCGGCGGTTTCGTTTTCCAGCCCGACGATGAACTGGGCTTCAACAAAAATGTCGGCCTGCTTAAGCAGCTCAATGGCGCGCCGGTTGTCATCGACACGGGTTTCCTTGTTGAACAGATCCAGTTTCATCTGCGCCGCCGCCTCGGTGCCCAGCGACACATGCACCAGCCCTGCCTCGCGCCAGCGTTTGAGATTGTGTTCATCACGCAGGATGTCGGTGACCCGGGTATTGATGCCCCACTGCACCTTGTCCGGCAGTCCACGGGCGATCAGTTCATCGCAGAACTCATTGAACTTCTTGCGATTAATGGTGGGCTCCTCGTCTGCGAGGATGAAGAACCCCACCCCGTGCTCGGTGACCAGGTTTTCGATTTCATCGACCACTTTTTTCGGATCACGCACGCGGTAATCGCGCCAGAATTTCCACTGCGAGCAGAATGAACAGGTGAATGGGCAGCCGCGTGCCATGTTCGGAATCGCCACGCGCTTGTTCAGCGGCACGTATTTGTATTTTTCCCAGTCCAGCACATTCCAGTCCGGGTTGATGCCGTCCAGGTTTTTCACTGTCGGTGCCGCCGGTGTGGCGACGATCTCGCGGCCACTGCGATAGGCAATGCCTTTGATGGTATGGCGTTTCTGCGGCCAGCGTCCATCTGCGATCGCCTTCACCAGATCAACAATGATCTCCTCGCCCTCACCGCGCACAATGGCGTCAATCCAGGGCGCTTCCGTAAGCACCTGTTTGTACATGAAGGTGGCATGCACCCCGCCCAGTATGGTGATCACCTGTGGACACACTTCCTGCGCCAGTTGCAGTGTGCGCTCGGCAATATAGATCGATGGCGTGATGGCTGTGCTGCCAACAATGTCGGGCTGCAGCGCTGCGAGCCTGGCACGCAGCTCGTCCTCGGACAGATCATCGGTCATGGCATCGATGAAGTGCACATCAGCAAAACCGGCATCACGCAGCGCTCCGGCCAGATAGGCCACCCATGCCGGCGGCCAGGTGCCGGCGATCTCGGCACCACCGGAATGATAGTTCGGATGAATGAATACGATGCGCATGCTGGGCTCCTGACTTGTTGGTAAGCAAAAGCCTAGCGTGACTGGTGTCAACCTGAATTGACTCAGATCAAATTGACGGCGTGTGAACTGTGCGTAATCCGGATATTGCGAAATGCAGGGCCTGGTTGTCAGCCCTGGGCTTGAATCGGCGCAACCCTAAACCAACGCCTGGCAGCGTGCCCGCAGCATGCGACCGAAGCCCAGTTCATCAAAAAACCGCTCCATGCCACTGCCATCGCCACGGCTGCGTTGCAGATTGACCTGCCCCGGCAGTGCCTGCTCGTGACAGCCGGTCAGCTGCCGGGCCAGCCGTGCTGCATCGGCATGCCGCGTCAGCTTGCCGTGAATGCCCTTCGCACCACGCAGCGACAGCCAGGCCACCTCGTCCATGCGTTCCAGCAGGGCCTCCAGAGTGATGAAATGAGCGAGCAGCGCCGCTGCGGTTTTTGGACCGATGCCGGGTATGCCCGGGATGTTGTCGACCGCATCGCCAGCCAGGGCGAGATAGTCGGCAATCTGCTCCGGAAACACGCCGAATTTCTGCTTCACTGCGGCACGATCCAGCCGCACGTTGCGGGCAAAATCCCACCAGTGATCGTGCTCGCGGATGATCTGCGTCAGATCCTTGTCGGCGGAGATGACGTTGATGCGCAGATCGCTGGCGCGACCCTGCAGGGCCATACTGGCGATCAGATCATCGGCCTCATAGCGCTTGTCGCTGTAGCAGGGTATGCCCAGCAGTTCGGCGATCTGCCGGCACCAGGCAAACTGGCGCAGCAACTGCTCCGGCGCCGGTTCCCGGTTGGCTTTGTAGGCTGGATAGATGTCATTGCGATAGGAGCTTTCCAGTGCCTCATCGAAGGCGATGGCGATATGCGCCGGTTGCTGGGTTTCCAGCAGATCACAAAGAAAGCCGGCAAAGCCGTACACGGCATTGGTCGGCTCACCGGCTGCATTGCTGAATTCCGGCGGCACCGAATACCAGGCACGGAAGATATAAATGCTGGCATCAACCAGATACAGCGTCTGTGAGGTGGCGTTGACCGGCACCGGTTCAGCGTTTCGTGGCTTGCAGTTGCAAACGTTCGCGCAGACGACTGTTGCGTGGAAAGTGACTGAGCAGAAACTCCATCTGGTCGGCAAGAATGCGGCGCCCCTGCAGGTAAACGAACTCCGCATGCGTGGGCACGAACGGGATCGCCAGCAGTTGCATGCCGGCCTGCTCCGGGGTGTGACCGGCTTTGTGATTGTTGCAGCGTTTGCACGAGGTCACCACGTTGGACCAGACATCGCGGCCGCCCTGGCTCACCGGCTTGACGTGATCGCGGGACAGATCGCGGTCCAGAAACTGCTGGCCGCAGTACAGACAGATGTTCTGATCGCGGCGGAACAGGGCACGATTGCTCAACGGCGGGGTGTAGCCTTTGGCAAACAGATGGCTGACCGGGTGCTGGCCGTTGGTGGCCAGAATGGCGTTGACATCCAGCGTGCTCTGGCGACCACTGAGCGCGTTGATGCCACCGTGCAGCGTGTAGATGATGCCACCCAGCGAATAGGCGATGCGATCGAGGCAGATCAGCCGCACGGCTTCCTGGTAGTTGATCCATTCCAGCGGCATGCCGGAGACATCAGTGCGCAAAACCTGCTGGTTGAGGTTCTGTCTGACGGGTGTATGCGTATCGTCATGACACAACATATTGTGTTCACTAGCGCATTGCATAAGCATATGTTCCATATTTCTGCAGGAATTGCAAGCAATTTAACATCCCGCAACACATTAGCCGCTGCAGATGACAGCGTCGTGACAATTGCCCGCTGTCTGCCCATACCTGCCGTTGCATCTCCGGAACACAGCACAGGTGGCCGTGGCCTGTTTGGATTTTGCCTGCATGTCCTCAACTATACGCTCACAACGATGCGCCGTGTGCCGAGCTTTGTCCGCATCCCGCCATGCCGTGGCTGAACCAGCTCCGGCACAGTCGGTCACAGCAAAGCACGTCCGGCGACCACTGCCGGGGCCATCGACAGTCAAAGCAACTGGAACCGAACCATGAGAGCCATCTTCAGCTTCACCCTCTGCACGCTGTTTGTGCTGGCCAGCGCCTTGCCCGGCGGCAGCCATGCCGCCCTGCCTGCCAGCGTCGACGGCCAGCCCTTGCCGTCACTGGCTCCGGTGCTGGAGCAGGTCACCCCCTCGGTGGTTAATATTTACACTGAAACCAGGGTGCAGGTGCAAAGCCCGTTCGCCAACGACCCGTTCTTCCGGCGCTTCTTTGATCTGCCCAACATCCCCCGCGAGCGGGTTTCCCGCAGTCTCGGTTCCGGCGTCATCGTCGATGCCGAGCGCGGCCTGATCCTGACCAATCACCATGTCGTCAATGCGGCCGACGACATTGCCGTCAACCTCAACGACGGCCGCAGCTTCAGTGCCGAACTGGTGGGCAGTGATGAGGCCACCGACGTCGCCGTGATCCGTATCGATCCCGCCGGTGAAACCCTGCAGGCGCTGCCCATGCAGACTGCGGTCGAACTCAAGGTCGGTGACTTCGTGGTCGCCGTGGGCAACCCGTTTGGACTGGGACAGACGGTGACATCCGGCATCGTCTCGGCACTGGGACGGGCGGCGCTGAACCGGCTGGAGTTCCAGAATTTCATCCAGACCGATGCGTCCATCAATCCGGGCAATTCCGGTGGCGCACTGATCAATCTGCGCGGTGAGCTGGTTGGCATCAATACCGCCATCTTCACCCCCAGCGGCGGCAATGTCGGCATCGGCTTTGCCATTCCCATCGACATGGCGGCGCTGGTCATGGAGCAGCTGGTCGCCAATGGCGTGGTCAGACGTGGCCGCATCGGCGTTGAGGTACAGGATCTGACCAGCGAACTGGCCGACAGCTTCGGGCTGGACAACCGCAATGGGGTGCTGATCAAACGCGTGTTTGCCAATTCACCGGCGCAGCAGGCCGGGCTCAAGGTTGGCGACATCATTGTGCAGGCCGACGACAAGCCGGTCAGCAACGGCCAGATGTTTCACAACATAGAGGGCCTGACACCGCTGGGTGAACGCATCAGCCTGCAGCTGCTGCGCGACGGCAAACCGCGCCGTATTACTGTAACCACGGCGATTCCCGACAACCGCCATGTGCCCGGTGATGAACTGCACCGACTGTTGCGCGGACTGACCCTGGACGATCTCTCCGAGCGCAGTGGCAGCATTGGTGTGCTGATCGAGGAGGTGGAGCCCGGCAGCCGCAATTTCGAGATCGGTCTGCGACCAGGCGATGTCATCACCGGCCTGAATCGGGTGCGCGTGGTGGACATGCCCAGCCTGCGCCGGATCGCCGAGCAGGTGGACCAGAGTCGCCCGATCGAACTGCAGATCCAGCGTGGCCGGCGCGGCTATCGCGTGGTGCTGGAATGATCAGCGCGGCGCATTGAGGGTACGCTCGAACAGCGACAGGATCCGCCGGTACTCGTCGTACCAGCTGTCGGAATGCTCAAAACCGTGTGCTTCCAGCGGATAGCTGGCCAGCTCCCAGTGATCCTTGCGCAATTCGATCAGACGCTGCGCCAGACGCACCGAGTCCTGGTAAAACACATTGTCATCAAGCATGCCGTGGGCGATCAGCAGATGTCCCTGCAGACCGTCGGCGTGATCAATCGGCGATGAGCTGCGATAGGCCTGCGGATCCAGTTCCGGCGTGTTGAGGATGTTCGACGTGTAGGGATGATTGTAGGCCGTCCAGTCGGTCACCGGGCGCAGCGCGGCACCGGCTGTGAAGCGGTCGGGCGCACGAAACATCGCCATCAGCGTCATGAACCCACCGTAGGAACCACCGTAGACGCCGACCCGCTGCGGGTCGGCCGGATAATTTGCCGCCAGCCAGTCAATGCCGTCGAGCAGATCCTCCAGTTCCGGATGGCCCATCTGCCGATAGATCGCCGTGCGCCAGTCACGCCCGTACCCGGCCGAGGCGCGGTAATCCATGTCCAGTACGATATAGCCGCGCGCGGTGAGCAGATTGTGGAACATCTGTTCGCGAAAATAATACGGGTAGCGCAAATGTGTGTTCTGCGTGTAGCCGGCGCCATGGACAAACAGCACCACCGGACGTCGGCCCTGATGTTGCGCAAAATCCGGCAGATACAGCTTGGACCAGATCGGCTGACCGGCACCGTGCTGCGACGGCACGGCCACCAGTTGTGGCGGCTGCCACGGCAGCGCGGCAAATGTCTGTGTGCGGGTATCGGTGAGCCGCGTGGTGGTACCCGCCGCCACATCAATCAGGGCGAGCTGGCTTGGCAGATAGCTGCCTGAGTACTGCAACAGAATCTGCTGACTGACTGCCGACGGGGTGAAACCCTCCACGCCATCCAGGTCACTGAGCTGTGTCAAACGCTGCTCGGCACCGCTCAACTGCAGCCGGTAAAGCTCGTACTCGGCCGCTTGCTCCCGATTGCCAATGAGATAAAAACCGGAACCGTCGCGCAGCGGCTGTGGCGATGACACTTCCCAGTTACCACTGGTGCGCTGTCGCGGCTTGCTGCGATCCAGCGCCAGCGTGTACAGATGCGCATAACCGGATTCTTCCGACAGATACCACAGCACCTCCACCGCAGCTGTGGCCTGGCCTTGCGGCAGCCAGCCGAAGTCGTTGAATGACCAGTTGATCCAGGCCGGATCGGTGAGCCGATGCCGGGGCTGCAGGGTCCGGGTGGAAAAATCCACGGTGGCAATCCAGCGATCCTTGTTATCGACCGCTTCCAGCTGCACGGCCACCTGACCGCCAGACGGATGCCATTGCATGCCGGTGACGGTGACATCACGCAGACCTTCCAGCGCCGGCAGCTCCTGCTGCTTGCGCAAATCGGCCAGCGGATCCGTGTCAATGCCGGGCAACACCGACAGATCCAGCGCATACTGCTGTCGCTGCTGCAGATCCAGCAGCCACAACTGCTGTGCCGACGGCGTGTTTGCGCCCACCCGCGTGCGCACATCCTCCACATCGACATAACCCGATGCGGTGACATAATCGGGCATCTTGCCGCGCCTGCCGGCATCGGCTGTGGCACTGGTCGTCACCACCAGCATGTGGCGGCCATCCGGGGCCAGACTGCTGCCCACCAGCTTATTCTGTTCGCCCAGATACCATGGTTGCGCTGCCACCTGTTCGGCGGCGGCATGCAGTGCCTTATCCTGTGCCGATTGCGCCTCGCGCTGCTGCTGCAGTTTCTGCAGGGTCGAAAACAGGTCCAGCTGGCGCTGCTGCAGCAGATCCTGCTCCTGTTCGGCATCCGGGTCGTCTTCGCTGCGCAGATCTGCAGCCAGCCGCTCGACTCCATCATCCAGTGACATCATGTACCAGGCGTTGTCGCGCTGATACAGCGCTGCCGTGCCATCGGCGCTGAACTGCAGCCGCTGTTCGGCGGCGGCCGTCATGGTCAGCGGCCGCTGGCTGCCGTCTGTGCGGTCAAACAGCCAGACATCACCCTGACGCAGATAAAGGGCATGCCGTGCCTCGTCGTCGAAGACCGGCTGTTGATCATTGATGTTTGCCCGCTGCGCATCCGGCAGCCGCTGGGCACGCCCGCCGGAATGCAGATCAAGCGCGTAGACATCGCGCAGACTGCTGTCTGAGCGCTGCTGGCGATAGTAAATCATCGCACCGTCGGGAGACCACCAGGCCTGCTCCACCGGATGTCCGATCCATTGCGGATCGGCCATGATCTGCTGCAGTGAGAGTTGATTATCCACCGCAGCCGCAACCGGCTGAGCGGCTTGCGCCGTTGCCCGGTCAGACCACATCAAAGACAGCGTCAGCAGCGAAAGACTCAGGGCCAGAAAACGTGTTTTGCAGTACAACATTGGATCGATCCGATTGCGTGGTTGGCAGGACTGGCGGGATTCCCATGCTGGCGCAATGGCACAGCAAAACCATTATATGCGATAAGCAGAATGTCTGAATTGGTCTATTGCCAGGCTCAATGCCTGTCCTGTCTGCTCTCGTCACGCCTATCAATGAAGCGATAACCAATGCCTGGTTCCGTCTGCAGATACCTTGGGTCGACGATGTCATCGTGGATTTTCTGTCGGATGCGGCCGATGAAGTTGCGCAGGTAATGGGTATCGCCAACATGTGTCGGCCCCCAGATTTCACGCAACATGTGGGTCTGGGTAATCACCTGTCCGGGGTTCATCACCAGCATCTTCAAAATGGCAAATTCCTTGCGCGTCAGATGCACCGGTTCACCGCGCATGAACACCAGATGTTTGACCACATCCACCTGCAGTTGTCCATCATCGTAGGCGGTGATGTCCACGCTTTTTGCTGAGCGGGGCAAGCGCAGCAGATTTCTTACCCGTGCCAGAAACTCCTGAATTCCGAATGGCTTGGTGACATAGTCATTGGCACCGGCATCCAGCAGGGTGGCCTTTTCTGTTTCCGAGGATCTGACCGACAAGATCATCACTGGCACCGTTGACCACTGCCGCACCTCGCTGAGAACCGCCTGACCATCAGCATCTGGCAACCCCAGATCCAGCACCACCAGATCCGGTGACTCCAATGCCGCCAGCTCAATGCCGCGAGCGGCCGTTTCGGCTTCCATCACCTGATAGCCCTGACTTTTCAGACTGATGCGCAGAAACCTGCGGATCTGCGCTTCATCGTCGACAAGCAGAATTCTGGCGAACGCCGCAGCTTGCTTCATGACGCCTCCGCGTGGCGCTGATCGGGCGAATCCCGCAGTGGCAGCCTGATGACAATGGTGGTGCCGACTTCATCGAGCCCCGGCAGTGCCTCGATGCTGCCGCCATGGGCACCGATCATGCCATTGCAGATGGCCAGGCCGAGACCACTGCCATACTTGCTGCGATCGCCTTCGCCGCCGGTAAAGAACATGTTGAACACCTTTTCACGCTGCTCCTCAGGAATGCCCGGCCCCTGGTCGGTCACGGTGATGAGCAATTCCTGGTCAATAACTTTTGCCGTCAGCGTGACCCTACCACCGGCAGGTGAGAATTTTGCCGCATTCTCCAGCACGTTGACGAGCACCTGTTCAATCAGCGCAGCATTGACGAACAGCAACGGCAGCCCGGGCTGTAGCTGACGGATCAGCTGACAATGTCGCAGCAGATCGTGGGTACGGCGAATGGCGGAGTTGACCAGATCGTCGATACCGATCCAGTCGCGGTTCAAATTCAGCGTGCCATTGCCCAGCCTGGTCATGTCCAGAAGATTCTGGATAAAACGATTCAGCCGTTCACCCTCACTGACCACGGCATCCAGCAACTCCTTGCGATCGTCGGCCGACAGCGCGTCGTCCAGCGACTGCAGGCTGCTGGCAGCACCAATCATCGACGCCAGTGGTGTGCGCAGATCGTGCGACACCGATGACAGCAGTGCCGAGCGCAACCGTTCGGTTTCTTCTGCCACTTTCGCCTGCTCCAGACTGGCAGTAAGCCGGGTTCGCTCGATCGCCAGCGTGATTTGCACCACCAGCGCATCAATCATTGCCAGTTGCTCGCTGTGAAATTTCTGCTCCGGCCGCTGCATGCCGATCACACCGAAACATTCCGGCTCGATCAGCAATGGCAGAAATCGCCAGTCACAACCCGGCAAAGCGTCGGTCTGGGCACCGCTTGGCTGGTGATGATCGTATGCCCATTGTGCCGCTGTCATCAGCTTTTCGTCTACGGCCAAGTCCCGATGCGTGCACGCCGCCGGCACCAGTCGTTCGCCGTCTCCCGGAATCAGTATGATCACCGGCACATGCAATTGACCGGCGATCACTATGCTGGCCTCGTTGTACACAGAATGCAGATCCACCGCTGCCGACAGTTTGCGACTCAGTGTCAGCAGCGTCTGGGTCTGTTCGCTGGTGCTGCGCAAGGCCAGCAGCTGGTTGCGCAGGCGCACCGCGAGTTGCCCGCCGATCACCGCCATGATGAGGAAAAAAACCACCGTGACCAGTTCGTCGGTGCGCTGGATGACAAAGGTATAACGCGGCTCGGTGAAAAAGAAGTTGTAGGCAAGTGCACTCAGCACCGCCGCCAACAGCGCCGGTCGGGTTGCCGTGCGTACCGCGACCATCAGCACAGCGGTCAGGTAGACCAGAGACAAATTCGCCAGTGGCAGCAGTGGCAGAATGGCCGCCGAGAACAGCGTCGCCATAGCCACCACGAGCAACGCAAAACGGTAATGGCTGATCGGCTCGAAACGACGCTGACGGCGTTGCCGGCGACCGTGTTTTGCAAGCTTCGATGGCACGAAGGTGATTTCGAAATCTTCACCACGACGCAATAGGCGCTGGGTCAGGGTGCGGCCGAAAATGCCGGCCATGACCCGATGTCGACTGCGTCCGAGCACCAGCGTGGTAGCATTCTGATCGCGTGCATAGGCCAGCAGTTCCTCCACCGGATCATGCCCGCGCAGCGTGACGGTTTCGCCACCCAGCCTTTCGGCCAGTTCGAAGGCATGCTCGACCGCAGCCTGCTGCTCGGCATTGATGTCGCCACGATCCACGAACAGCACGCTCCATGGCGCACGCCGGCGTTCGGCCAGGCGCATACCCAGACGCACCAGTTCTTCGGCGTTGCCGATGCCGTCAATGGCTACAACAATCCGCGCCCGCACCGGCCACGGTCCGGCCACCCCCTTGCTGCGCATGACCTCGCGCACATCGCGATCGATGCGTTCAGCCACAGTGTGCAAAGCCAGCTCGCGCAACGCGGCCAGGTTGGTCGGACTGAAAAACCCGTCCAGCGCCGCGCGCGCCTGCTCGGGCACATACACCTTGCCCTGCTGCAGGCGCTCGATCAGCTCACGCGGGGTCAGATCCACCAGCACCACATCGCGGGCCTTGCTCAGCAGCGTATCCGGCACGGTTTCGCGCATGCGCACACTGGTGATGCGAGCGACCACATCGTTGAGACTCTCCAGATGCTGGATATTGACCGTGGTCCAGACATCTATGCCATGCTCCAGCAACTCCTCGATGTCCTGGTAGCGACGCGGATGCCGCGTGCCCGGCACGTTGCGGTGCGCGAGCTCGTCCACCAGTACAATCGCCGGTGCGCGCCGGATGATCGCATCGAGATCCATCTCGCGAAAATGTGCACCGCGGTACTCCAGCGCCATAAGCGGGACGGCATCCAATCCTTCACACAGCGCCTCGGTTTCACGGCGTCCGTGCGTTTCGATGATGCCGATGACGATGTCCTTGCCTTCCTGTCGTGCCTCCTGGGCCGCCTGCAGCATCTTGTAGGTTTTGCCGACACCCGGTGATGCGCCCAGAAAAATCTTCAGGCAGGCCCGGCCCTCACTCTGGGTTTGCTGCAACAGCGCATCGGGATCGATGTCGGTGTGCGCATCGTGGTCGCTGGTGTGGCTCACAGGCAATACTTCAGCGCCAGTTCCGGTGCATCGGCGGTGGCCTCGGCCTCAAAACTCGAATGCCACCGAAGCCAGCAGCGAACCGCTGTCGTCGTTCAGCGTGCCGTCCTCGCGCTCGAACACTGGCTCGCGGTTGTTCAGCCAGCGTGTCTCCAGGCGCAACATGACGTTATCACTGGCACGCCAGTCGATGTTCCAGGAAACCCCCCAGACACCGATACCGCGCCCGGTGACGCTGTTCACCAGCACTTCGTTGACATCCCTGAAGTATTCCATGCGCATGGCCACCGCCCATTGATCTGTGAGCTGATAGCTTACTATAGCAGTGGGTGTCCACCACAGGTCATAGCTGCCTGAGCCCTTGAATTTCTGTTGTGCACCAATGTCGAAGCCCACGGTGAGATCAACCCGTTGGGTGGCGGCGTATTGCACATAGAAATTATTGAAATAGCGCATGCGCCGGGTTTCGTCCGGGTCGTCGGTGCCAATGAATGTACTCCAGTTGAAACTCACCGTCTCACTGGGTCGGTACACTACCTGGGTACCGAAGCTGGGCAGGGAATTGCCGTCCACCGGCTTGGTCCGTTGCCAGCCGGTAACCATCAAGCCAGCCACTGACCACTGCTCATTGATCGCCCAGTTGAGGTTGGCACCGGTGAGAAAATACGGCGAGTTTTCTGCCGAGATCGAGCGCGACAAGGTGGCATTCTGAGTCGAGATCGCGCTTTCAAAGCCGATGTGCGAGGGGATAATGCCCACATCCAGCCACACGCTGCGCTCGGCGTTCAGGGCGAATCCGACATTGGCCTCAAACACATACTCAGCCCAACTCGGTTCTGCTGCCAGGTTCTGGGTGGCGTAGGTGCCGTTCATCAGGCCCAAATTTGCCCGCACCCGATCGCCTCTGGCAGACAGCGTTAACAGTCCCAGATTCAGCTCCGGCTCATCGTTTTTGGTGTGATTGAATAGAAAATCAGGCCGCCTTTTGCTGGCCGGATCGTTGAAATCGTAACCGTAGTAAAAGTCGGCAAAAGCGCTGACAGAAAAGCCGTTTTCATCGTCATCTTGAGCTGACGCGGTTGGCACAGCCATGGCCATGCCAAGCCCCGTCAGCAGCAGCGTGAAGCGGCACAAATGGTTTGCTAAAGTCAATTTCATCACTGTGTCTCCGTCATGGCATCCAGTGCCAGGTTCAGCTGCAATACATTGATCCGTGGTTGCCCAAGTATGCCCAGCACCGACGGCTCCACGTGATCTGCGACCAGTTCGGCAATCGCATCCCTCGCCATGCCGCGGTGCTCTGCGATGCGATCAATCTGCAGGCTGGCTGCGGGCGGGCTGATGTGCGGGTCGATCCCGGAACCGGATGCTGCGATCAGATCAACGGGCAAGGATGCAGGCGCCACCCCATGCTTTGCCGCCAGATCGGCTGAAGTGCCTTGTGCACGTTGGCGCAGATCCGGATGGCTGGGTGCCTGGTTGGATCCGGCGACGGCAAACGGATCGTATCCGGCCGCAGAAGGACGGCTGTGAAAATAGCCCGGTGCCGCAAACGGCTGGCCCACCAGGGCTGAGCCGATCAGCTTGCCGTCGCGTTCAATCAGGCTGCCGGTGGCCTGATGGGGGAACATCAGCGTGCCCAGCGACACCGTGAGCAGCGGATACACTCCGCCGCACAACAGCATCAGCAGCAGCGCTGCACGCATGGCATGGAACCAGTTCGCGTCTGCACGCGGGCTGGCTTTTGTTTCCGCTTTGCTTGCAGTAATTCTCATGACAGTTTCCTAGATAAACAGGCCAAGGCCCAGATCGATCAGCTTGATCGCCGGAAATGGCAGCAACAATCCACCCACGCCGTAAATCAACAGATTGCGACGCAGGAGCGAATCGGCACTGCCGGCGTGTATGCTGACCCCGCGCAGGGCGAACGGAACCAGCGCCGGAATCACCAGCGCATTGAAGATGATCGCTGCCAGCACCGCCGTGGCCGGGCTATTCAACTGCATGATGTCCAGCGCCTGCATGGCGGGTACGGTGGCGATGAAAATGGCGGGCAGGATGACGAAATACTTCGCCACATCGTTCGCCAGCGAAAACGTGGTGAGCGCACCGCGGGTTACCAGCAGCTGTTTGCCAATCTCCACCACTTCCAGCAGTTTGGTCGGGTCCGAGTCCAGATCCACCATGTTGCCGGCCTCTTTGGCGGCCTGGGTGCCGGAGTTCATGGCCAGGCCCAGATCGGCCTGCGCCAGCGCCGGGGCATCGTTGGTGCCATCGCCCATCATCGCCACCAGACGTCCATGTGCCTGTTCCTTGCGGATGTATTCCAGCTTGTCCTCTGGCGTGGCTTCGGCAATGTAGTCTGCCACCCCGGCTTCGGCAGCAATGGCTGCGGCGGTGAGCGGGTTGTCACCGGTGATGAGCACGGTGCGCACGCCCATCTTATGCAGGCGCTGGAATCTTTCCTTGATGCCTCGCTTGATGATGTCAGACAACGGAATGACGCCCAGCACTTTGGCATCTTCTGCCACCACCAGCGGCGTGGCGCCACCGCGGGCCACGCGCTCGACCAGCACTGTCGTTTCATCGGGATAGCTGCCGCCGTTCTCGGTGACGAAGCGGCGAATCGCGTCCGGCGCACCTTTGCGGATGCGCCGTCCATCCGGCAGATCAACGCCGGACAGCCTGGTTTTGGCGGAGAAAGGCACAAATCGGGTTGCCTCATCTGCTGTCAGCACCGCACCGTGTTGTTTGGCCAGACCGACGATGGATTTGCCCTCCGGTGTAGGATCCGACAGGGACGCCAACAAAGCGGCATCGCGAAGACGGTGCGGCGCGCACTGGGACACTGCCAGCAAGTCGCTGGCCTGGCGGTCACCGTGCGTGATGGTGCCGGTTTTATCCAGCAGCAAGGTGTCAATGTTGCCGGCCACCTCCACCGCTTTGCCCGACTTTGCGACCAGGTTCGCACGCATGGCACGATCCATGCCGGCAATGCCGATGGCAGGCAGCAGGCCACCGATGGTGGTGGGAATCAGACAAACCAGCAGTGCAACCAGCACCGGGATCGAGGCGGCACCGCCAACAAATGAGGCAAACGGCACCAGCGTGGTCACCACCATCAGAAACACCATGGTGAGTGCAGACAGCAACACGGTCAGCGCAATTTCGTTCGGCGTCTTTTGACGTTTTGCGCTTTCCACCAGGGCAATCATTCTGTCCAGCAATGACTGACCCGACGCCACCGACACTGACACCACGATGCTATCCGACAACAGCTTGGTGCCAGCACTGACACCGCTGTTGTCCGTACCGGCCTCACGCAACACCGGAGCTGATTCGCCGGTCACCGCCGATTCATTGATGCTGGCAGCACCCTCAACGATCTCGCCATCGGCCGGGACCAGCTCGCCTGCCAGCACCCTTACCCGGTCTCCGATGCGCAGATCAGTGGCCGCCACCTGCTCTTCACTACCATCGTCGAGCAGCCGCCTGGCCACCAGTTGCTCACGGGTGGAGCGAAGGCTTTCCGCCTGCGCCCGACCGCGCGCCTCGGCCAACGCCTCGGCGGCGTTGGCAAACAACACCGTGAATAGAAGAATTATGGTGATGGCCAGGGTAAACCCCCATGGACGGCCGGCGATGAGATCTGCGACGGTCAGACACAGTGTCACCAGGGTGCCTGCCGCGACCACGAACATGACAGGGTTGCGTGCCAGCCAGTGCGGATTGAGCCGCAGCAGCGATTCGGATACCAGCCGACTGAACGTTGCGCCATCCAGTAACTTCAATGATTTGCGTGCATGTTGCATGAGAATCTCCAGAGAATCAGCCGGCCAGGGTGAGCTGCTCGGCGAGCGGGCCGAGCGCCAGCACCGGGAAAAAGCTGAGCAGGGCGAACAACACGATCACGCCCAGCGTTAACAAGGCGAAGGTTGGTGTTTCCACGCACAGACTGCCGGAACTCGTCGGTGCCACGCGCTTGCCGGCCAGCATGGCCGCCAGCGCCAGCGGCGCTAGAATGGGAATGAAACGACCCAGTATCAGGGCAACCGCACAGCTGACATTCCACCATGGCGTGTCGTCACCGAGACCCTCAAAACCGGAGCCGTTGTTGGCAAACGCTGAAGTGTACTCGTACAGCACCTGACTCAAACCGTGAAAGCCGGGGTTGGAAACCTGCGCCAGGCCGGGTATGGCCACCGTGATGGCACTCAGTGCAAGAATCAGCACCGGTTGCAACAGCAGCGTGATCGAAATCAGCTTAATCTCTTTGGCTTCCAGCGCCCGCCCGTATAACTCTGGCGAGCGCCCCACCATCAGACTGCCGAGAAACACCGCCAGCAAAAGAAAAATGAGGAAATTGATCAGCCCCACGCCGGCACCGCCAAAGGTGGCGTTGATGAACATGTCCATCAACAGCGTGGCACCGCCGATCGGATTGAACGAGTCATGCATGCCATTGACCGACCCGTTGGAGGTCTGGGTGGTGAAACTGCCCCACAAGGCAGTCGCCGTGGCACCAAAGCGCACCTCCTTGCCTTCCATGTTCGGCCCCGCTGCGGCCAATCCGGCAAACGCGGCGTTGGGCTGGTTTTCGGACCAGATGTTGAGGGTTGTCAATGCCGCCGACATGATCAGCATCATGCCCATGATCATCAGCCCCAGGTTTCGCCGGCCGGTCAGGTGGCCAGTCATGAACACCAGCGCCATCGGGATCAGTACGATGGCGACTGTTTCAATGAAATTGGAGATCGGTGTCGGATTCTCCAGCGGCACGGAACTGTTGGGACCATACCAGCCACCGCCATTGGTTCCGATCTGTTTGATCGCCACCATCGGCGCCACCGGGCCGACCGGAATGCGCTGTTCGGCAAGCTCGGCCGTGCGGTCCACTGGGGTGGCGACGTACGCACCGTGCATCGTGTTGGGCACGCCCTGCCAGGACAGCAGCAATGCGGTGATCAATGCGATCGGCAACATCACCCGCACAATCGTGCGCACTAGATCAACATAGAAATTGCCCACGACTACCGCACCGTCGGCGGTCAATGCGCTGGCATCACGGCGGGCAAACGCGGTCCGCAATATTGCCACCAGTGCGGCGATACCGGCCGCCGGGGTGATCACCTGCATGCTGACGATGGCAAACATATGGGCAAAATAGGAAAGCTGGGCCTGACCTGAATAATGCTGCTGGTTGGTGTTGGTGATGAACGATGCTGCCGTGTGCAGAGCCAGATCCCAGCTCATGTCGCCGATGGCGTCCGGGTTCAATGGCAACCATCCCTGCAGCATCAGCACCGCCAGTGCCAGCACAGCGATGATCAGGTGCAGTTTGAGGATCGATTTGCCATACTGCTTCCAGCTCATCGATGTCTGCGGGTCAACGCCGATGAAGCGATACAGTCTGTTTTCAAAGGCAGCGAAAATCCGGTCAGAAGGCCCCGGTTCCATGGCATAGATGGATGCCAGATAGCGCCCCAATGGCCACGCCAGAAGCAGCGCTGCCATGTAAATGAGAATGACTTCATTCACAGCTTATCTCCCCACTCAATGAACAGAAAGCACAGGCCAAACAGGGCCAGCAGAATCAGCACAGCAACCATGGCCATGACTAAAACCTCTCTGGACGCAACATGGCGTAGAGCAGGTAACCGAACAGCCAGAGGATCAGGGCCAGTAAGATGTATTCCATAAAAATCACCAGCAGTGAAGTGAATGACGGAGTGCAGTTTAAGGACGGCGGGCATAACAGTTCTAGATGCGAAGACGGCCGATCGCGTAACAATTTCGTCATTTCCCTGCGGCGCAGCAAGGCAGCAGACCCACGCTCCGGCCGGCACAGATAGCATGTACTGATCCAGTGAACAGCGCTAGATGCACTGCGGCAGACAGCACCTGTCGTTGTATACTGCCGGCAGCGCACTTGCTCAACGGAGCTGCAACAAACTGCCATGCCAACTTCAACCGTCATCGCCATCTGCCTGGCCGTTCTCGGGCTGCTGATGATCTGGCGTGGGGTATACCATCTGCGCCGGCATCGGGCGCTGCTGCATGGCTGCAGCCTGTGTCTGCTCGCACTGCTGCCGATCACCCTGGGTCTTTTCATCACGCTGGTCGCCGCCGCACTGCAGGGATACCATCTGCTTGATCAGGAGCAGCTGGCAGCACGGCTGGAGTTTACCGGCAAGGGCGAGCAGTCCTGGCTGGTGCGTTTCAGCGACGCCGATGGCCGCACAGGCACGTTCATGCTCGATGGCGATGACTTCCGCATTGAGGCGCAGTTCATCAAGTGGCAATTGTGGACGCGATTGCTGGATCTGCAGCCTTACTATCGTCTGGAACGTCTCAGCGGTCGCTATCAGGCTCACGAAGACGAGCTCAATCGGCCGCGCTCGGTGATTGATCTCACCCGCATCACGGCTGATGTGTCGCCGCTGCCGCTGCCAGAACTGAACCAGTTGGCCGGATGGATGCCGGAATGGTTGCCATTGCTGGATGCCCGCTATGGCTCGGCCGCCTACTTGCCCATGCGCGATGGTGCCAGTTACCGCATCATGGTGACATCCAGCGGACTGATTGCACGGGCGCAGCAAGCGCCCGCGGAAGCAAGGAGACCACAACAATGAACAGAATTCGCCAATGGCTGACGGCACCGGCATTGTGGCTACTGGCCGGACGGCGCGGCTGGCTGAGCCTGTCCGTGCTGCTGTTGCTGCTGCTGCTGTCGGTGGTGATGTTCTGGGCCAGTCGCGAGCCTCCCGCCCAGCGCATCGGCAGCATTGTGCAGCAACAGCTGCTCAACAACAGCCAGGCTGCGACGGCGGCCGAGGTCACCGGCGCAGCCACCACCAGCACGCTGCTGTATCTGATCGACTCTCTGTTGCACAAGCGCGGGGGTTATCTGAGCAACGATCTGTTGCCACCGTTCGTGTTCATGGACAACATGCCGAACTGGGAATACGGTGTGCTGCTGCAGGCCCGGGATCTGGTGCGCGTGCTGCGCAACGACATCAGCCGTTCGCAGACCCAGTCCAGCGAGAACAGCCATCTGGCAGTAGCCGACCCGGCACTGCATTTCGATCATGCCTCCTGGTGGTTGCCCTCCACCGAAAGCCAGTACCGCAAAGCCCATCACGCGCTGCAAGCCTATCTGCTGCAGTTGAGCGATCGCGACGACAGTCAGGCGCAGTTTTTTGCCCGCGCCGACAACCTGGAGGAATACCTGGGTCAGGTAGAGAAACGCCTCGGCAACATCAGCCAGCAGCTGTCAGCCAGCATTGGCCAGCGCCGTCTGAACACCGATCTGAGTGGCGATGCCAGTGCGGTCAGTGGGCCTGGTGCCAGTGCCGAAGTGGCAGTCAAAACACCGTGGCTGCAGATTGATGACGTGTTCTTCCAGGCGCGCGGCACGGCCTGGGCGCTGATTCACATCATGCGCGCCATGGAGTTGGATTTCGCTCAGGTGCTGAATGACAAAAATGCCATGGTCGGCTTTCGACAGATCATCCGCGAACTGGAGGCCACGCAACAGCCGATTCATTCGCTGATGATTCTCAATGGTGCGCCTTTCGGCATGTTTCCCAATCATTCCCTGGCCATGGCCAACTACATTGCCCGCGCCAACGCCGCTGTGATAGATTTGCGGCAGCTGCTTGATCAGGGATGATGCCATTGCCACTGCGCAAGGAACTGTGCACTGTTTGTCTGTTGCTGTATGCCTTTGCCGGCAATGCCGCCGACTGGCTGATCGAGAACGCCAACGTCATCCCGATGGACAGCGAACGGGTGCTGCGCGCCCACGATGTGCTGGTCATTGACAATCTCATCGTGCGCGTCGAGCCTGCCGGCAGCATCGATGCCAGCGATGAGATTGAGCGCATTGATGCCGCTGGCGGCTGGCTGCTGCCCGGGCTGGCAGAAATGCATGCGCATCTTGCCTCGCCCCGCCTTGCGGGCAACGGCAGCAACTCGACCATTGATGACACGCTGCGGCTGCTGCTGGCCAATGGTGTTGTGCTGGCGCGCAGCATGCTGGGTGAGCCCGGTCATCTGCAGATCCGCGCCGACATCGCCAGCGGTGACCGGCCCGGTCCCGAACTGCTGGTGGCCGGCCCCTCGCTGAGCGGGCAGTCGGTGCGCTCGCGCGGTGAGGCACGGGACATGGTGTTGCAGCAGCGCAACGCCGGCTATGATTTCATTCGCATTCACCCCGGCCTCAGCCGCAGCCATTTCAACACCATCGTGCGCACCAGCAGACAGGTGCAGATGCCGTTTCTGGGTCATGTTACCGAAGAAGCCGGCTTGAGCGAGGTGCTGGATTCCGGCCAGGCTTCCATTGAACACCTGGATGGTTATGCACGCGCCGCGCTGCTGGACAACAGCCCCCTGGCCAATCGCGATCAGGGTTTTTACGGGGTCGCGCTGGCACCCAACATCGATTACCGCAAATTGCCCGAACTGGCGGCACTGACCGCCGCAAGCGAGGTCTGGAACGTGCCCACGCTGACCATGCTGAACAACGCCCTGGGACGTCAGTCCATCGACACCATGCTGGCCAGGGATGCCATGCGTTACGTCGATGCCGACACTCGGGCTCTGTGGGCGCAATCGATCCGGGCCATTCGCGAGCAGTCCAGCAGCCTTGATCGCACCCGCATACTGGCCATGCGCGAAATGCTGGTTAAGGCTATGCAGGAAGCCGGTGCCGGCCTGCTGCTGGGCTCGGATGCTCCGAAACTGATGAACGTTGCCGGTTTTTCCGTGCACCGGGAGCTTAAGGCGCTGGTCAATGCCGGCCTGACACCCTATCAGGCACTGGCCACTGCCACCGTCAATGTCGGCCGCTATCTGCAGCGTGATGACCTGCAACAGCGCCTGCGCCCGTATCAGAAACAGCGACTGCAGGGCTTCGGCACTCTGACTCCAGGCGCACCGGCCAATCTGTTGCTGCTGGCAGCCAACCCGCTGGATAACATCAGCAACAGCAGCCGCATTCTCGCTGTGGCCAGAGCCGGCATCTGGTATGACCGCGCGCAGCTCGATGGCTGGCTCACTGACATCGCCGCTGCGCACGCAACCGACAGGCAAGCTGGCCAGCCGGACTGACCGGCCATGCTCTGGACGCTGTTGATGAACATGGCCATCGCCACACATCCGCTGCCCTATGTGGAGCGCCTGGAGATCCGGGATATTGCCAGCATCACCGGCGTGGTCATCCATTGCACGGAGACACCCGATCTGGCCACGGCACGTGAATACGGCGAGCTGATTCACTATCAGTCATCGCAAACCGGCAACAGCGGTCATTTCTACATTGATGTGGATGGACGCATTGAGCAATATGTGCCCTTGCAGCGCATCGCCCACCACGTCAGCGGTCACAATCGACACAGCGTCGGCATCGAGCTGGTCAATCGTGGACGATATCCGGACTGGCTGCACAGTCGCTCGCAGCAGATGACCGACCCCTATCCGCCGGCCCAGATGGCCGCCTTGCTGGCACTGTTGCAGCAACTGCAGTTGCAGCTGCCGGCATTGAGCTGGATTGCCGGGCATGAAGATCTGGATCAGCGACTGGTAATCGCCAGCGACAATCCCAATGTTCAGGTGAGAAGGAAAATGGATCCGGGACCGCTGTTTCCATGGCAACAGATCATACAACACAGCATGCTTGAGCGACCGCTCCCATAGCTAATTCCTATCAATCGATTAGCTTTAATCGATTTGATATATAAATAGATATTCGCTATAGTAATTAGCATACTGATTCACTCATACTATGAAGGAGATGCACATGCAAATCGAAATCGGATTGTCTGAACAGGAACGCGAAAACATCGCTGATGGTCTGGCGCACCTGCTCGCCGACACCTATACCCTGTACATCAAAACCCACAACTACCACTGGAATGTAACCGGGCCCCAGTTCAAGTCACTGCATGAGCTGTTTGAAGAGCACTACACCGAAATGGCCGAGGCGGTCGATGAAATCGCCGAACGCATCCGCGCACTGGGTCATTTTGCACCGGGATCTTACAAGCAGTTCTCCAAACTGACCGTGATCGAGGAAGAGGATGGACATCCGGCAGCCGAGCAGATGGTGCGCAACCTGGTCACCAGTCACGAACGCGTCGCCAAGACTGCGCGCAAGGCTTTCAAGCCTGCCGATGCCGCCGGTGATGAACCGACCTGCGATCTGCTCACCGTGCGCATGCAGTTCCATGAAAAAACCGCGTGGATGCTGCGCAGCATGCTGGACAGCTGAAGCGACCAGCACAGCAACAAAAAAACCCGGCTGAGCCGGGTTTTTTTGTGCCCGATACCGGCACCATCATCTCAGCGATGTTCAGGGTTGGGTGCATCAAAGCGACAACCGGCTTCCCATGCCGAGCGCTGGTTGCCGTGTGCGGGTATGCCGCCGGCGTCCTTGAGTATGCGCGCCATGTGCAGCAGATTCCAGGTCATGAAGGTGGTGTTGCGATTGGTGAAGTCGTTCTCGGGGCCACCGGAATGCTCGTCCAGATAGGAAGGCCCGGGACCGGCCTCACCCAGCCAGGCGGCATCGGCCTGCGGGGGAATCACATAGCCAAGATGCTGCAGTGAGTACAGCACGTTCATGGCACAATGCTTGGCTCCATCTTCGTTGCCGGTGATCAGACAAGCACCGACACGGCCGTAGTAGGCGTATTGTCCGGCTTCATTCAGCAGGCCGGAATTGGCATACAGCCGTTCTATGACCTGAGTGCAGACCGAGGACTTGTCGCCCAGCCAGATCGGTGTGGTCACCACCAGAATGTCACTGGCCATCACCTTTGCCTGGATCTCAGGCCAGTCATCGCGTGCCCAGCCGTGCTCGGTCATGTCAGGGTACACGCCACTGGCAATGTTGAAGTCCACCGGCCGCAACACCTCCCAGGCCACGTCATGCTCATCGAGTATGTGGGTGGCAATGTCGATCAGGCCCTGGGTGTGTGACAGCTCAGGCGTTTGCTTCAGCGTGCAGTTCAAAAACAGCGCCCGCAGATCGCTGTAATCGGCCGGTGCGGAATGATTCTGGCTCATGGTGTTTCCTTGCAGATGACCTGCAGCTTGCGACTGTCAAGCAGTGGTTCGGTTCAGTCTCTGCCGATCAGCGCGGTTTCGGTACCGGGCACACCGGTGAGCTCAAAGCCAGCCGCTGCCACGGATTCGCCCGCCATGGCCTGTACATGCGCGCTGACACATTCAGCCAGCGCATCCAGATGGTAGCCACCTTCCAGACTGGAAACGATGCGCCCCCCACAGCTTTGTCTGGCGATGTCGATCAACTGCTGCGTCAGCCAGACAAAATCGTCGCCCTGCAGAGCGCATTGTGCCAGTGGATCCAACTGGTGGGCATCGAATCCGGCCGAGATGATGATCAGTTCAGGTGCATAGTCTCGCAGCCTGGGCAACAGCTGCAAGCGCCAGATGGTACGGAAATAATCACCGGTACAGCCCTGCGGCAAAGCTTCGGAAACGATGTTGGCGGCCGCATCGGCGCGTGGCGGCATGAATGGAAACAGCTCTGCCTGATGGGTATCGAACAGCATGATGTGCTCGTTCCCGGCCAGCACATCGGCACTGCCATTGGCCTGATGCACATCAAAATCCACCAGCGCCACGCGTGCCAACCCGTGCTTCGCAACCGCATGCAGGGCTGCAATCGCGGTGCTGGCATAAAAACAGAAACCCATCGCACGCTGACGTTCGGCATGATGCCCGGGGGGACGCACGGCGCAGAAGGCTCGACACACCGGATCCTGGTCGTCCAGCACTGCATCGACGGCGGCGCAGGCGGCACCGACACAGCGCAGCGCTGCCGGCAGCGAGTATCGACCCAGCCAGGTGTCCTCATCCAGCGCCTCGATGCGTTGTGGATCGCTGCTTGCCAGCACACTTTGCTGATGTCTCTGCAGCAAGTCCAGATAGTCCTGCCGGTGCGCCAGTTGCAGCCACTGTGGTTCCGGCAGCGGGGCATCGCGACGGGCAAGATGTGGCATCAGCTCCAGTGCTGTCAGCACCGTTCGCAGCCGCTCCGGACTCTCCGGATGACCCGCTGGTGGCTGATGACGCAGACAGTCTGGATGGCTGAAGATGGCCAGCGCAGCGGCAGCTTCAGCGGCGCTCATGATCCCACATGACCTCACTGGCGGCCGCTGCCTGTGCCAGCACGCGGGCGATGACAAACAGCAGATCCGACAAACGGTTGAGATACTGCAGCAGCGGCGGTTGCAATGGCTGCTGCCGATGCAGCGTCCACAGTCTGCGCTCGGCGCGCCGGCAGATGGTTCTGGCCAGATGTGCATGGGCAACCACTGGTGGCCCATTGGGCAGTATGAATTCACGCAGCGGCGGCAGGCTGTCGTTGAAGCCGTCCAGCTGTTGCTCCAGCCAGCTCACCTGCTCCGGCTTGATGAATTGATGACCCGGCATGCACAGCTCGCCCCCCAGATCGAACAGCTGGTGCTGAACTTTCTCCAGACAGGCATCCACCTCGGCGTGGGCGAGATAGGCGCGCAATACACCGATGGCACTGTTGCACTCGTCCACGGCTCCGAAGGCCTCGACCTGCGCACCATCCTTGTCCACGCGACTGCCATCACCAAGCCCGGTGCTGCCAGCATCACCGGTACGGGTATAGATTTTGGATAAGCGATTTCCCATGGTCGTATTCTCGGTGCGAAAGCGATCCAGCGCAAGTCACCGGACCGGACTGTGTGTGCTTTGGTCCACAATGCAGACAACATCAGGCGGCGCAGCTTGCGTCATGCCTGATCATCCTATCGCGCAACACAGAGCAACTACTGCAACGGTTTGTTTACAATGTGCGCATAGTCCGCTACTGATGTCGTCTCATGTCTGACCGCCTGTTGTTTCATAGCTGCTACCACAAATGCCTGACGTTTTATTTTTACAACGTCTACAAGACGTTCGCAGAATCCCACTCGATGAAACTGCAGTATCTGCACAATGACAGCCAGATCATGCCAGACACAGACTTGCTGCTGGATCCCCACAGCCTCATCAAAGAACGCCAGTTGCTAGATAATGTGAGCAGCTATCGTGGCAGCCATGTCATCCGTGATCCGCGTGATTTACTGATATCAGCTTATTTTTATCACCTCAAGACAGATGAAGAATGGTGCGCAAAACCCAATCCTGTCAATGTTTCACTGCCTGCGGATGTGTCTTATCAACAGCATTTGCTCGACCTGAATCAGGAAGATGGTCTGCTCTATGAACTGAATCATGTTGCGGGCGCAGCCATCCATCGCATGGCTAGCTGGGACTACGGCGACGCAGAGATTCTGGAGCTTCGGTACGAGCATATACTGGGTGATGAGCGGGCCACTTTTAAGCATCTGTTCGAGTGGTATGGCTTCGATGAAGACATGGCTGACCAGGCTGCCAGCATTGCTGATAGTCTGGCGCTGAAGAACGTGGCCGCACACAGCGCGATGCAACAACATGCACGTTCGGGCAGCAGAATTGGTCAATGGCGTGATTTTTTCACCCCTGCGATCAAGCGCACATTCAAACACCGCTACGGTGAGGCGCTCATCAAACTGGGCTACTGCGACAGCCTGAACTGGTGATCGATGCCTCGGCTGTTGTCCAGAACATCAGGATGGCAGTCTGCAGATGCCTTAAAATGCTGTCATGAGCATCACCACCCTGTCCTCAAGGAGTAGCGCATGAGCCGAGTCGAGTTTCCCAGCCGCGATGGACATACCCTGAGCGGCGATCTGGAACTGCCGGATGGCGGCGAGCCACGCGCTTTTGCGCTGTTTGCCCATTGTTTTACCTGCACCAGAAAAATCCGTGCCGCAGTGCACATCAGCCGTGCCATGGCCGATCAGGGCATCGCCGTGCTGCGCTTTGATTTCACCGGCCTGGGTGACAGCGAGGGTGATTTTTCCGATAGCGCCTTTTCCGCAAATGTTGCTGATCTGCTGGCCGCCGCCGACTGGCTGGCACAGGAACATCAGGCCCCGCAGGTCATTGTCGGTCACTCGCTGGGTGGCACTGCGGCACTGGCTGCCGCGCAGCAGCTGGACAGCTGTCGGGCGGTGGCCAGCATCAATGCACCGGCCGAAGCCGCTCATGTGCTGCACCATATGGCCGAGAGCCTGTCTGCCATCGAACATGAAGGGGCCGCGTTCGTCAATCTGGGCGGACGCCCGTTCCGCATCAAACAGGATTTTGTCGACGACATACGGCAGCAGGATGTCATCGCCGGATTGAAAAACATGCGACCGGCGCTGCTGGTGCTGCACGCGCCACTGGACAAGACCGTCAGTGTGGACAATGCCCAGAACATCTTCATGGCGGCGCGCCACCCGAAAAGCTTCATCAGCCTGGATCAGGCCGACCACCTGCTCAGCGATCCTGCCGATTCCAGATACGCCGGCCTGATCATCGCCAACTGGGCAAGACGCTATCTGCATGCTGATGCGCAGAATGCAGATGCAGATGACGCATCAGCCAAGCATGATCACATCAACGGTGCGCTGGTCAGTGGACGCACCGCCGACGGTTTCACCTGCCGCGTACGGGCCGGTCAGCATGACTGGATGGCAGACGAACCGGTACGCATGCACGGCAAGGATCTGGGCCCGGATCCGTATGCCCATCTGTGCGCCGCACTGGGCACCTGCACCGTGATGACGCTGAACATGTATGCCCGGCACAAGGAATTGGCGGTGAGCGAAGTGCAGTGCCATGTCAGCCATGATCGCATTCACGCCAGCGACTGCGAGGACTGCCAGCGCAGCGATGGCAAGATCGATGTGCTGCAGCGCCGCATCCGCATCAGCGGTGAGCTCAGCGAGGCCCAGCGCGAGCGCATGCTGGAGATCGCCGACCGCTGCCCGGTGCACCGCACGCTGGAAAACGAAATCAGGGTGCGCAGCGAACTGGCAGCAGAACTTTAATCGAATGAGTCAAACCATGAGCGAAGCACGCAAGACACCGCTGTACGATGCCCATCTTGCCGCCGGCGGGCAGATGACCGAATTTGCCGGCTGGCTGCTGCCGACCCGTTATACCGAGCTGATGACCGAACACCATGCCGTGCGCCGACATGCCGGCATGTTCGATGTCTCGCACATGTGTATCGTCGACATCACCGGCGCCGAGGCAGCGGCCTTTCTGCGCCGGCTTCTGGCCAACAACATCGACAAGCTGGAGGCGCCCGGTAAGGCACTGTACTCGTGCATGCTCAATGAGCAGGGCGGCATCCTCGATGACCTTATCGTTTACTGGCTGGAAGCGGATTACTACCGCCTGGTGGTGAACGCAGCGACCGCGGCAAAGGACCTGCACTGGCTGCAACAGCAATCGCAGCACTTTGCCGCGGGCAAGCTGCAGATCAGCCAGCGCAGCGAGCTGGCGCTGATCGCCTTGCAGGGACCGGAAGCCGAAGCGCAACTGCTCCATCAGCTGCCCAGTCTGGGCGCGCAGATCAAGGCGCTGAAGCCTTTTTCCGTGCTGCGGGATGACCACTACTGCATCGCCCGTACCGGATATACCGGAGAGGACGGCTTTGAGATCATGCTCGATGCCGCCGCAGCCACGACTTTCTGGCAGAGCCTGCTGGATGCCGGCGTCACCCCCTGCGGCCTCGGTGCCAGAGATACCCTGCGGCTGGAAGCCGGCATGAGCCTGTATGGACAGGACATGGATGAGTCGGTCACGCCACTGCAATGCGGGCTGGGCTGGACCGTGGCCTGGGAGCCTTCTGAACGCGCTTTCAACGGCCGCGCAGCCTTGCAAAAGCAGCGCGATGATGGCGTGGCGGAAAAGGTCGTTGGCCTGGTGCTGGACCAGCGCAATGTGCTGCGCAGCGGCTATCAGGTCTTTTCTGCAGACGATGAGCTGCTCGGGGTATTGACCAGCGGGACGTTTTCACCGACCATCTGCAAACCAATCGGCAGGGCGCGGGTCAATCGCAACATCGGCAACGAGGTGATGGTGGAAATCCGCGGCAAAAAAATCCCGGCACGGGTGGTCAAGCCGGTGTTTGTGCGCCGCGGCCAGATCATGCCTGGGATAGAAACATGATTCATCAGCATGCATTAAGCAAGGATCTGACATGAGCGAGATCAAAAAAGACCTTTTGTACACCGAGAGCCATGAGTGGCTGGAGCAGCAGGACGACGGCCACTGGCGCGTCGGCATCACCGATCATGCCCAGGCCCAGCTGGGTGAACTGGTGTTTGTGGAGCTGCCGGGCGAAGGCGACGAGTTGAGCCAGGGTGATGCCTGTGGCGTGGTGGAATCGGTCAAGGCGGCGTCGGACATCTATGCCCCGGTCGGTGGCGAAGTCACCGCCATCAACAGCGATCTGGAGGATTCACCCGACCTGGTCAACACCGACTGTTATGGCGATGGCTGGCTGTTTGCCATCAACGTCAGCGATGAGAGTGAGCTGGATGAGCTGATGGACGCCGACGCCTACACGGAATTTGTCGACGAGTAATCGCCGCACAGTGCAGCGTTGCAGTGCGCTTAGCGCCAGTGTGACAACTACTCCTGACTTGTCTGCATGGCTGTTTCGGCATCACGACTGAGCAGAAAATGCAGCAGGTTGTCCTGAAAAGTCAGGTTCTGCGTTAAATGCTCATGATCTTCACACACGAATATCGGGTAGCGGGCGGGAAAAAAGCTGTATTCATGTCTGGGCACCGAAGGATCCAGCGTGACCCGGCCCAGCAGTGAGGCCTTGGTCACCGTGCTGTCACCCGGTTCCAGCATCAGGCGATCATAATCCACCCCTGGCACACGGTTTTGCACTTCATCCGGCCACAGCCGGACAGCAAAGTCAGTGGCTGTCTTTTCCACCAGAATTCGAGCTGGCGTCAGCGAGCAGTCACCGCCAAACACCACCATCTCATAGGGCACCTCAGGCATCGGCACCGTCAGTGACCAGCTGAAGCGTCGTGCCCGCTCCAGCTGGCGGCCAAAAAATGCCTGCAAGTGCTGCAGGTAATCCTCGGCAGCCTCTGTGGCAGCGCCGGTATCGAGCACACGCTGGCGTACTTTCTGCTGCACATCCGGATTGAACACCGACCACTGAAACCGCTCCCAGATGCGCCGACTGTAGATGTCTCGCTTGAGTGGCGTGCCGTTTTCGCTGATGATCCAGTCCACCAGGGCATGCGGAAACAGCTGATAGACGCTGGGAAAGGTGGCCAGGATATCGGTCGGTACTTGCGTCAGCCCGACATCAAAACCACCAATGAACGAGCGCACCGAATTCACCGAGCCCATCGACGGCGTACCCAGCAGCACCACCCTCCGCACCTTGCGCGCGCCCTCCAGCGTGACCGGAAAATCGTTGCGCTCCAGCACATCCAGCGCGCCGTAGCGCAGGTAGTAACGCGTGATCAACCCGCCCATGCTGTGCGCGATGATGTCCACCTTGAGCTTGGGGTTGCCGTAATCTGCACGGATCTGCTCGATCAGCTCACCAAGCTTGACCGCGCTGATCTGGTTGTCCTGCCGCCAGTCGTAGGCAAACACGTAATAGCGCCGCTCACCCTTGCGCGCCGGCTGACCCGGTTGCCCCGGCAGATAACCCGCAGCAAGGCGCAGGATATTGATGATGGAACCATAAAAGTCGCGCCCGGCCACCTGATCGGTAATGCCGGTGACCTGCTGCAAACCGGCCTCCGGAGCCGGATGGCGACTGTCGATGTGCAAGCGTAGCGCATCATAATCGGAAAACATCAGCTGCCACAGCGAACCTGGCCAGACCTCCTCGCCGTCGTCAATCCTTGCCAGCCGACTGCCGAGTATTCCCGGAACAATGATCACCGGCGGTTGTTCGGCAGCGTTGCTGAGCTGATACAAGCGCTGCAGATCCGGCCTGATCTCGCTGCTGCAAGCAGCCAGCAGCCACAGCAGCAGAATTGGCAACAGACCGTGCAGCGTTCGCCATAGCATGTTACTCAGCCCTGCTTCAGCCACCGACGCCAAGCCGCCGGTAGAGATGCTCCAGACACCAGACCGGCCCGATCAGCAGATACTGCAGATCCTTGAAGAAAGACGGTTTTTTGCCTTCGATATGGTGTCCGATGAACTGCCCGATCCAGGCCAGCACAAACACCACCACAGGCAACAACCACGACGGCAGCGCCAGCCAGACCGCCAGCTGCATGCCTGCCCACAGCGCCAGCGCGCTGAACAGCAGCATGCCCAGCGCCAGCCTGGGTGCCAGACGCCAGTAATAGATGCTGGCCACAGCGATCAGCAACGTGGCAACATTGGCCAGCGGCTGCAGCAGCGCCGGCAACAGCGATGCCATAGGCAAGGGCAGCAGCCAGAGCAGGGCCAGCAGGCTCCAGACGATCAGCGGCACACACAGCCAGTGGATGCGCTTGTTGAGCGGGTGCTGGTGACAGACGCCATAATCATCCAGCCATTGCTGCAGGTTCTTGCTCATGCCTGCCCCTTCCATGGCTCACCGGTCAGCAGCGTGTAGGCCTGCTGGTAGCGCTGCAGAGTTGCGGCGATGACCGCAGCCGGCAAGTGTGGTGCCGGCGGTTGCTTGTTCCAGTCCAGCGTTTCCAGATAATCACGAACAAACTGCTTGTCATAACTGGGCGGATTGTGCCCCGGTTGCCATGCATCGCGGGGCCAGAAGCGCGCCGCATCCGGGGTGAACACCTCATCCATCAGGACCAGCTGCTGCTGCGCATCCAGCCCGAACTCGAACTTGCAGTCGGCAATGATGATGCCGCGCTCCCAGGCATGGGCGAAAGCGTGCTGATACAGCGCCAGACTGACTGCGCGCACGGCCTGCGCCAGTTCGCTGCCGATCAGTTCCACCATCCTGGCAAAGCTGATGTTTTCATCATGCGCCCCCTGCTGCGCCTTGCTGGAGGGAGTGAACAGCGGTTCTGCCAACTGTTGCGCCAGCCGCAAGCCTGCCGGCAGCGCGATGCCGCACAGTTCACCGCTGGCCTGGTAGTCTTTCCAGCCGGAGCCGATCAGATAACCGCGCACAATGGCTTCTACCGGTAACGGCTGCAAACGCCTGACCACCACCGCGCGGCGCTGCAATGCCTGCGCCTGATCTGCTGGCAGAATGTCGGTGAGCGCCACCCGGGTCAGGTGATTGGCCTGCAGCGCGGCGGTGCGCGCAAACCAGAAATTGGACAACTGGGTCAGGATCTCACCTTTACCGGGGATCGCATCCGGCAAAATCACATCAAACGCCGACAGCCGGTCGCTCGCCAGCATCAGCAGATGCTGATTGTCAACGGCATACACATCACGCACCTTGCCCCGATACAGCAGCGGCAGATCCGGTGCTGGCATGACTGGGTTGAGGGCGGAATGATCGCTGGTTGATGAGCTCATGGGGTGATCGCTGGTCGATGCCTGCTGGCATTATAGCCTTGCCACCACGATTGCAGTGGCGGCTTTGACCGGCCTGACCGATACGCCTGGAAGGCGGTCATACCAGCACGAATCTGCGACAATATGCTTTCTTTGGCGCTGATTGAACAATGGATTGATGTCGTGTGGAAGCTGATCGGATTTTTTGTCGGCCTGTTCAGCAAAGGCCCACTGGGGGCCTTGCTGGGACTGCTGGCCGGCTGGTGGCTGGACAACAGTATCCGCCACATCAGCGGCAATGCCGGCCACGGCAGTGGCTCCCGGTTTCAGTTCACGCCGTTCAATCGCAAGGCACAGCAGGTGTTTCAAGCCGCGCTATTCGGCTGTCTCGGCCACCTGGCCAAGGCCGATGGCAAGGTGTCGGAGGCAGAGATTCGGGTTGCCGAACAGCTCATGCGGCAGTTGCGTCTGAATGCACAACAGCGCAAAATGGCCATCAGCCAGTTCCGTCTCGGCAAAAGCAGCAACTATCCGCTGGAAAGCGAGCTGGCCCCGTTCGCAGCCATGACCCAAACCATGCCGCACTTGCGCAAACTGTTCCTGGAAATACTGCTCAACGGTGCCCTCTCCGATGGTGCCATCAGCGCGGCCGAGCGGCAGATCCTGGAACGTGTTGCCAGCGCATTGCGGCTGGGGGTCGCCGAACTTGACCGGCTGATCAGCATGCGTCACCGCCAGTACGCCCCGCAGAACAGTGCCCCGGAGCCGGATCCCTATCAGGTGCTGGGCATCAGCAAGCAGGCCGGCAATCAGGACATCAAGAAAGCCTATCGGCAACTGATGTCACAGTATCACCCGGACAAGATGTCCGGCCGCGACGTGCCAAAAACCATGCGCGACTACGCCGATCAGCGCGTGCGTGAAGTGCGCGCGGCCTACGACAAGCTGCGCAAGCAACGCGGTTTCCGTTGAGCTTGTCAGAATCTTTTTTATAATACAATCAGATACTTGCCATGAAACAATCCGTCATCATCGCCCCCTCCATTCTGTCCGCCGATTTTGCCCGTCTCGGCGATGAGGTCAACAAAGTGCTGGCCGCTGGTGCCGACTGGATTCATTTTGATGTCATGGACAATCACTATGTGCCCAACCTGACCGTCGGCCCGCTGGTGTGCAGCGCCCTGCGCAAGCATGGCATCAAGGCACCGATTGATGTGCATCTGATGGTCGAGCCGGTGGACGATCTGATCAGCCGATTCGCCGAGGCCGGTGCCGATTCCATCAGTTTCCATCCGGAAGCCAGCCGCCATGTGGATCGCAGCATCCAGCTCATCCACGACGCTGGCTGTCGCGCCGGCCTGGCACTGAACCCGGCAACACCGCTGAACTGGCTCGATGATACGCTGGATGACCTGGATCTGGTGCTGATGATGTCGGTCAACCCCGGCTTTGGCGGCCAGCAGTTCATCAGCAATGTGCTGGATCGTATCCGCCGCGTGCGCGAGCGCATTGATGCCACCGACTACAACATCCGGCTGCAGGTCGACGGCGGCGTCAAGACCGGTAATATTGCCGACATCGCCAGCGCCGGTGCCGACACCTTTGTGGCCGGATCCGCCATCTTCGGCGCAGACCATTATGCCGAGGTCATTCAGGCCATGCGCGATGCCGCTGCAGCGGAATGATCGCCGCAGCACGCGGCCGCACCTTTCTGGCCGTGTGCCAAAGTTGACAAGCTGTCATACCTTTCAACACATCAATGCGTTAGACTTGGTGACACCCTGAAACTTGCAGAGGTTTACCATGAACAAGATCATCATCACGATTGCAATGCTGCCACTGCTGCTGCTGAGTGGCTGCCAGGAACAGGCCGATCAGGCCGAAGAAAAGGCCGAGCAGGCGCTGGAGCAGACCAGACAGGCTGCCGAGGACGTGGCGAAAGCGGCCAAAGAAACCGGGGCCGAGATCAGTGCCGGCTTTGAAGATGCCACCGAGACTGCCGGTGAAGCGGGCGATGCTGCCATGGACAACATGCGCGAAGCCGCCGCCGACGCCAGTGAAGCCGCCAGCGAAGCGGCGCAGAGTGCCCGTGAAGGCGCAGCCGAAATGAGCGCTGCGGCGCGTGAGAAAACCGCAGAAATGATGGATCAGGCAGCTGACCAGCTGGAACAGACCGCCGATGAACTGCAGCAGGAAGGTGCCGCAGCGGCGGATGCTGCAGCACAGGAAATGGACGAGGCCGCTGCAGCAGCTGAGGACGCGGCTGCAGAAGCCGGCGATGCTGTTGAGGAAGCCACTGACGACGACGACAACTGATTGTCATCGTCGCCCTCAGCAGTGCTCAATGAGCATGAAGAGCCCGCCTCAGGCGGGCTTTTTTCTGCAAGCCCCCTGCCGGGAAATCAGCCATGCTGACCTTTGACCTGCCACAGGCGAAAATCCTCACCCAGGCTCATGGCCGTGAGCTTGTTCCCCCACACACCGCCGGAATCCAGACACACCACCTGGTGACCAAAATACAGGCCCAGCGCTGACCAGTGTCCAAACAGGATGGTGTGGTCGGCGGTCCTGCGTGGCAGCTCATACCAGGGACGACTGCCCTTCTTGCCCGAAGCGGGCGGTCCCTTGGCGGTGAAATCCAGACTGCCATCGGCTCGACAGAAGCGCATCCGCGTACACACGTTGATGATGGCGCGACGCTGCTCCAGCCACTTCAGATCAGCACTCCAGCGCGCAGGACGATTGCCGTACATCTTGTCCAGTAACTCCTTGGCGCGCTTGCCCTGCAGGGTTTTCTGCACCTTGCGGGTGAGTTTTTTTGCCAGCGGGAGATCCCAGTCCGGGGCGATGCCGGCGTGCACCATGATCATGCGCAGATGTTCATCCACGTGCAGCAGTGGTCGCTGTTGCAGCCAGTTCAGTAACAACTGGCCGTCATCGGCACGCAGAATCTCATGCAGCTCCGGGTTGTGCGAGTGCTTTTTGGTGTTGTTGGCCACAGCCAGAAAATGCAGATCGTGGTTGCCCAGCACGCTGATGCAACTGTCCTGCAAGGCATACACCAGCCGCAGCACTTCCAGTGACTTGCCGCCACGGTTCACCAGATCGCCAACCAGCCACAGCTGGTCTGACGCCGGATCAAAGCGAATCTTGTCCAGCAGTTTGCGAAAGGCGCTGTAACAGCCCTGAATGTCGCCGATGGCGTAGATGCTCATCAGTGTCTGGCCAATGCTTGGAAACGCTACAGCTTAACCCGACTGTGGGCACAGTCAAGCAGCGTCATGGTGGCAGGTTTACTGACCTGCCTGCCAGGCTGCGAACAGGCGCAGGAACTGATCCAGATCCAGCTGTTGTGGACGCACGCCCGGATCAATGTCCAGCGCCTTGATGGCATCGCGGTCAAGTCGGCCACGCAGGTTGTTGGCCAGGGTCTTGCGGCGCTGCGCAAATGCGTTGCGGACAAATTCGGAAAAGGCCTGGCGGGCATCGACCTGTTGCAGTTCCGGCTGTCTCGGGGTCAGCCTGACCACGCCGGAAACCACTTTTGGCTGCGGCGAAAATGCCTGTGCCGGCACCTCGAACAGCAGCTCGGTGTGCGCGTACAGTGACATCATCACCGACAAGCGGGAATAACTGCTGTCACCGGGACTCGCCGCAAGGCGTTCGGCAACCTCGCGCTGCAGCATAAGGTGGGCATCGGTCCAGGCACCATGATGGGCGGCGAAATGGAACAGCAAAGGAGAAGAAATGTTGTAGGGCAGATTGCCGATAAGCCGGAACGGTTGCTCGTCAAGTGCTGACAGATCCACTTTCAGCGCATCGGCCTGAATGATCTGCAGACGCGGATTGCCAGCATGGCGTCGCTGCAACGCCGCAGCCAGATCCCGATCCAGTTCAATCACCAGCAGATCGGCACCGGCATCCAGCAGTGCCTCGGTGAGGGCACCGTGACCGGGTCCAATTTCCACCAGCCGTTGCTGCGGCTGCAACCGCAACGACAGCACAATGCGATCGACCACACTCTGGTCGACGAGAAAGTTTTGCCCGAAACGTTTGCGCGCGCGATGCGCCGTGTCCATCACCCGGCCGCTGCCTGGCGTTGCAGCACCTGCAACTGCCGCTGCGCCTCGGCCACAGCGGCCTGCAGCGAGTCCAGTCTGGCCCGCTGCGACGCCGGTGCGCAGGCCGGCAGTGCAGCCAGATCCAGGGCAGTACCGTGATCAACCGAGGTGCGCACGATGGGCAGCCCGAGCGTGATGTTGACGATGCGACCAAAGCCCTCGGCCTTGAGCGGGGTCAGCCCCTGATCGTGGTACATGGCCAGGATCACATCGAAGTCGCTACGCTCGTTGCGGGCGAATGCGGTATCTGCCGGCACCGGCCCCTGCAGGGTAACGGACGGATCGGCAAACTCCTGCAGCACCGGCCTGATCACATCCAGTTCCTCACGGCCCAGATAGCCGTCTTCACCGGCATGCGGATTCAGCCCCAGCACGCGGATGCGGGGATGGGTGATGCCCAGACGCTCCCGGCAATGTCTGACGATGATGTGCAGGCAACGCCGCAGCCGATTGCCGGTGATGGCAGCCGGCACCGCTGCAAGCGGAATGTGGGTGGTCAGCAGCGCCACACGCAAGTCATCGTCGGCCAGCATCATCACCGTCTGCGCCACCTCGCAGCGGGCACCGATGTGCTCGGTGTGACCACTGAACGGGAAGCCGGCACGGTTGATGACGGCCTTGTGCACCGGCCCGGTAACCAGCGCACGTCGGGTAGGATCCTGCCGACACAGGTCCACTGCCAGATCCAGGCACTGCAGCACATAGGCTGCATGCCGGGCCTGCGGCTGGCCCGGTGTTTCCTCACCCGGCATGGCCTGCGGCAACACCAGCAGACGGCCAGCACCGCCGGGCGGCAGGCCTTGCAACCGGTCAATGCTGAGCGGCACAATTTCCACTGCCACACCGAGGCGCTGCGCACAACGCTGCAGCAGGGCGGGATCGGCGATGGCGCAGCAATCCAGCGATTGTGCCTGCGCCGCCATTCTGATCACCAGCTCCGGCCCGATGCCGGCCGGCTCTCCCGGAGTCAGCAGCAGCATTGTCGATCCGCCAGCCGGGTCACTGCAGGGCCGGTGACCGCCACCTCAGCCGCGAATTTCTACGTAGGATTCATCGCGCAACTGGCGCAGGAAGGTCTCGTATTCACGCTCTGACTTCTGCTGCTTCAGGATCTGCTCAGCCTGCCGCCGCAAAGCCAGATCGGTGACATCAGACCGGCGCCGGTTTTCCAGCAGCATGACATGCCAGCCGGACTCATCCTGAAACGGCTCACAGGCCTCGCCGATGTCCAGCGATTCGATGATCTGTTTGATGCGCTCGCCGTACTGGGCCGGCTGCACCCAGCCCATGTCACCACCCAGATTGGCGGTCATGGTGTCATCGGAATGCTCCCTGGCCAGTTCCTCGAAGCTGGCGTCACCTCGACGCCAGCGGTCGCGCAGATCGACAATGCGCTCATAGGCTTCCTCGGAATCCATCAGATCGCTGGTCGCCACCATCAGATGTCGCACTTTGGTCTCGTCGATGATGATCTGGCTCTGCGACTGGATGTCATTGAGATACATGACATGAAAGCCGGCCGGACTGCGCAGTGGCCGGGTAAATTGACCCGGTTCCAGATTTTCCAGCGCATCACTGAATGCCGTGGGCATGGTGTTGATGTTACGCAGACCGATGCGCCCGCCCTCCAGCGCATCCTGGGCGTCGGAGTAACTGATCGCCGCCGCAGCGAATTCCAGGCCCTTGTTCAGCTTATCGTAAACCTCATCGATTTTCTCCTGTGCCTCGGCCACCTGTGCCGGCGTGGCCCCATCTGGCACCGCGATCAGAATGTGGGACAGGTCATACTGTTCGCCACCAACACGCTCAGAGGCCAGCATGATCTCGATTTCGGTGTCGGTGATGTCCGGCATGGAGTCCGCCACCCGCTCGCGCATGCGGTTGATGGTCAACTCGTCACGCAATTCCTCGCGGAAATCGACAAACTCGAAGCCATCCTGTTCCAGCGCCTGACGCAGCTGCAGGATGGTGATCTGATTCTGCGCCGCGACATTGGCCAGTGCCTGATCGACTTCGGATTCGGCGATGCGGATGCCGGTCTCCTGCGCCCGCTGCACCTGCAGCTTGGTCATGATCATGCGCTCCAGCGCCTGCTTCCTGAGCAGATCCATGGGCGGCTGCTCACCGCCACGCTTGGCAATCTGGTCAAGCACGCCCTTCATGCTCATCTGCAGCTCACTTTCCAGAATCACCGAGTCCTCGGCAATGGCCACGATGCGATCAATCTCATCGGTGCCTGTCGGCAGCAGATTCTCAGCCTCGATGACGACGTCACCATTGTCGTTTTCCTGGGCCAGAACAGGTACTGTGAGCAGCAGGGCCAGCAGGCCAGGCGCCAATCGATTCATGGTCTCGATCCGGATCAGGTGTAGTGCTTGCATCATCATTAATCGTCCGTATGGTTACTGGTTAAAACTGGCGCTGGTTGATGCCGAACAGGTCATACGGGTTACGACCGATGCTGCCCAGGCCTTTCAGGTGCAGTTCCAGAAACACGCCGGTCTGGTCACCGCCATCACGTGCATTGACAAACTGTCGGCCAATGAGTTGCAAGGCCCAGCAGCAACTCTCGTATTCAAAGCCCAGCACGGTTTCCAGCGTGGTATCGTCGCGGATGGAGTAGTTCAGCCGTCCCAACAGGCGCCAGTTTCTCGATACCGGATAGCGGATGCGGATGTCGAACTGGTCAACCTGATTGCGGCGAAAACGGTAACCGGCCTGCACGCGCAGGTTCTGGCTGTTCTGATAGTTTACCCCCAGCAAACCCACATCGACTTCCTCGTCCTCCGGATCATACTGCAGTCCGGCGGTGGCCGCCCAATTGCCGAATGGTCGCCAGTTGACCTCGGCCAGCACCGGTGAGCTGTCGAATTCGGTTGGCTGCTGATTTGGCAGCGTCACCCGCTGATCGCGAAAAAAGAACGTCTGGGCCACGGTCACATCCAGATACTGGCGGCCACTGTCGGAATCGATGAAGCGCGAGGTCAGTCCCCATGACAACTGATTGGCCTCGGCCTGACGATCGGCCCCGGCAAAAGCATTCGGGGTAAAAATCTGGCTCAATCCGAAGGTCAGCAATGCGCTGTCGAAATCCGGAATGTCGGACTGGTCCTCGAACGGCACGTAGGCGTAAAACAGGCGCGGCTCCAGCGTCCAGCGATTGCCGCTGCGCAGGCGTTTCTCAAACACCATGCCGGTGTCGAAAGTGACGATCGGCAGTGCCCGCGACGGGTTCTGATCGGCCTCGAAATCCGTGCCCTGGGTCTGTTCCAGCACATAACTGGTGAGCCGGTAGGCCAGCTTGGGTGCCAGATACCAGCCCGGCTGCTCATAGCGCCACTCCAGTGCCGGCATCAGATCCAGGCGACCACCAGTCGGCCCGGTACCACGACTGAAATACACCGCTTCGGCATCCATGGTCAGATCCAGGTCACGCAACAGCGGCCAGCGCGCATCGAGCTCCACCCGTGGCAGCCGGTCATACGGCTCGCTGGCCGGGTTGCGGTTGGAATCCAGCGAGTTGAAGGCGTCTGCGGTCATGCGCAGGTTCCAAAACCGACCGCTGCCGGTGACGATCAGGGAACTGCGCAGGAAGGGAATCGTGGTTTCATTGATGTTGCCGCCGAAATCGAGGAAGTAATCGTCATCACTGACATGGCGCAGATCCATCCTGGCGTTCCAGCGCGACGCCAGTCGGTAACCTGCGATGGTGCGCAACCGATAACGGTCACTGCCATCGCGCTTGTCGTCATCGGGCAGATAATCGGCATCCAGCACACCGCTGCTGCGCCGGGTCTTGTAGCGGTACTCCAGACCCAGTGCAGCTCCGCGTTCGGTAAGCAGGCGCGGGGTGATGGTGGCATCCATGTTCGGCTGGATGTTCCAGTAATACGGAACCGAAATGCCAAAGCCGTTTTCCGAGGTGGTGCTCAGCGACGGATAGAGAAAGCCGCTTTTGCGCCGGTCATCCAGCGGAAAGCTGATCCACGGCGTGTAGAAGATGGGCACGCTCTTGAAGCGCAGCACCGCATTGCGCGCCACACCGACGCCCTGTTCCTGATCCAGTCTGATACGGCTGGCGGACAGCTCCCAGGCCGGATGCTCGCCAGGGCAGGTGGTGAACTCGGCACTGGTAACCCGCGCCACACCGCCTGTTTCCAGAAAAATGCGCATGGCCCTGCCATTGGCAGTGCTGCCGGCCACCTGAAAATCCACATCCACCAGTTCGGCGCTGGCATCGTCCAGGTAATACACCGCATTGGCCGCCTCGATGATGTAATCCTGATCGCTGTAGCGCAGCGCCTCCGGCGCCACCACCTGGCCAATGCTGCGATCATAGATCAGACGCCGCGTGGCCAGGCGCTGATCGGCCCGTTCCAGCAGCACATCACCGACAAACAGTGACTCGCCAAAACGCTGCAGATCGGCTTCCTCGGCGTTCAGGTAAAAGGGGGCATCGGCCCGGTTCGGCGACGGCCCGGCACGGCGCGTGCGCACATCCACATTGCAGATCGCCGGCAGCGATGCGCCCTCGTTGCCGGCAGCGCCACTGAACTGGGCCAGTCCCGCGGACGGCAACAGCAGCAAGCCGCTGAGCGCAATGACAATGAGCGGAAAAGGGTGGCGCTGGGACAAAATGCCGTATCCGTGGATCAAAGCGCCTTATTGTAAGCGCTGCCCGCCTTGCTGCACAGCCCGTTGCGCAGATGCAGCCTGCGACGAGACATCTGGCATGGATGCTTCAGCACTGGTTGTGGCGGCCAGCCATGTGGCCCGCTGTGCAACAGACCACTCGGCCATGGCTGCAGTTGCCCGGTAGAAGGCCGGCAGATCTTCATCCAGGTCGGCATACAACCGCAGCATACGCTGCACACCCTGCTGGTAGGTGGCATGCAGGACAAAATGCGCATTGTTCAGCGGTTGCGCAAACCAACCGCGCCAGCGCCGCAGACCGGTATGCAGAAGGCTGCCCGGCTGGCTGTGCAGCATGGCCGCCAGCCAGCGCTGACGCAGCGCGGCGATCACGCCCTGTTTTCCCAGCGCTTTCTGCTCCGCGGTACCGGGGGCCTGGTAAATGCGCAGCAGTTGTTCACGGGCAGCGGCAATCCAGCCGTCCACCATGGCATCCACCTGCGCCTGCTGGCGATAGTTCTCGGCACTGGCGGCAAGATTGCGCGAGTCCAGCCAACGCGCCACGCCGATCTCGGCCACCGCTGTGGCATAGGCCTCGTTGAAGGCGGTGTCACCCTTGAGATAGAGCTGTTCATGGCTCATTTCATGAAACAGCAACTGAGCCAGTTGCGGGGCCGGGTACTCCAGCATGATGTTGGTCAGGGGGTCATCAAACCAGCCCAGCGTGGAATACGCGGTGGCCGGGCTCACCATCACATCCAGCCCCTGCCGGCGCTGCAGCAGGCGTGCTTCGTGCCAGGCGTCGTGTGGATCAAACCAGCCGCGGTAGGCGAGACAGCCAACAAACAGAAAACACCAGGTTTTTGGCTGCAGCGCATCCGCCGGCGCGGCCACCACGCTCCATACCGCTGCAGAACGCCCCAGATCGGCATAGCTGCGATAGCTGTCCGTATCCGGCAGACCCAGTTCGTGCACAGCGTATTCGCGAATGGATTGCGCCAGGCGCAGTTTCTCGCGCAAACTGTCCGGGGTGTGCGGGTCGGCCAGCAGTTTATCGATGTTGCTGCGGCGCGCCAGCACATCCATTTGCCCGTCCACCGCCTGCAGGCCCCAGCGCACACTCATGCAGCCTGGCAACAGCAGCATGGCCAAAACCATGGTGATCAGGGACAATGGGGCGACCCGGCCAGAATCCGCAGCTTGTATGCGCACAGACATCGTCATGCAAACCAGGCACGCCGCAAGCGCCCGACGGGCGGACATGACCCGATCGAGTATGGCCCGAACGAGTGTGGCCCGTGCAAGTAAACCCAGTGCATGTAAACCCAGAATGGGCAAACCCCGAGTAAGCAAACCATGAACAACCCCTGGTATCTGGATGAGCAATTGTGGCAGGACTTTTATCATTGTATGTTCTCTGCCGCAGATTTTCAGCGCGGCGAGGACGATGTCGCAGCGCTGCTCAATCTGCTCGGGCTGATGCCGCAGCATGTGCTGGATCTGGGCTGTGGCCCCGGACGCCACAGTCTGCCGCTGGCACGCAGTGGCTGTGACGTCACCGCCATCGATACCAGCCCGTTTCTGCTGCAGCGTCTGCGCGAGCATCTGCAGCAGCACAATGCGTCCGCGCACGACGATCTGGACATCAACATCGAGCAGGCCGACATGCGCAGCTATCGCAGTACACAGGCCTTTGATCTGGTGGTCTGTCTGTGGTCATCGTTCGGCTATTTCGACACCCCCGAGGACAACCGGTCGGTGCTCCAGGCCAGCCACCACAACCTGCGACCGGGCGGTCATCTGGTGATTGATGTCGCCGGCAAGGAAACCCTGCTGCGCGAACTGCAGCCGGTACACGCCGACGAGTTTGCCGACGACAGCCTGCTCATCACCCGCCCGCTGCTGCTTGATGACATGACACGTATGGAGGTGGACTGGCTGCTGGTGCGGGCCGACGACAGCGTGGCCAGAGCCCGCTTCACGCATTTCATCTATAGTGCCGCCGAACTGCAGCAGCTGCTGCAGCAGACCGGTTTCAGCTCAGTGCAGTGTTATGGTAGCTGGGACGGTCGCGACTACGATCTGGATGCCGAACGGCTGATTGTGGTCGCGGAGAAATAAGCAACTGAACTACCAGGAGACATTTGTTCAAAACGTCATTGGTACTTGCCAGGCAGAATGCTTGTAGTATTAGGTGTTTCGTAATAGTATCGACTGGTTGACGAGAACTGTATTCACAGGGATTTATTATGCATTTAAACAGAGTCTCAACCTGTCTTTCGCTGACAACAATGCTTTTGTTATTGAACATTACCGCAACAGCACAGGTGTTCAATCGTGTTGGAGTCATCACTGGACAAAACTCGGCACCACCGTTTTCTGCAACCAGAATCATCGGCGAGCGGGTCTTCTTTGTCCGCCGCGATGGGGTTTTACAAGTCTCTGATGGCAGCGCTACAGGCACGCTGGAGCTGGCAGACCGGGTGGTGCCGGGCAACAGTAGCCGAGATTTGATGATGGCGTTCAATGAAGAACTTTATTTCTTCAGACGAATTGGCGGCCTTCAGCAAGCTGAGATTGTTGAACTTTGGCGCAGTGATGGCACTGCGGCCAACACGCGCAAGGCGTTGCAGCTTGATTTGCCACAGTCCTCAATTGACCTGGGTTTGCAAGTGACTCCTGGACGACTGCTGATTAAAGTACGAGCCAGCGCTCAAAGTGATGACTTTAGCGAGCATCTGGCCATCAGTGACGGCACCCAGTCTGGCACCGCAGTGATCCCCATCATCAATCCGGATCTGCGAACTTTGTGTGCCATCGATGACAACAATTTTTATGTTTTCGCCAGCAACGACGAGGGCTTATCCAATCGTCGTAGCATCGTGCACTTTCGTGCTGGCCAGGTGCAGACAGTGCACCTGGAAGCACCCTTGTTCGAGTTCATCCGCGGTCACGGCGATAACGTCGGATCAAAATGCCTGTATGAAACCATCGACCTCGCAGCTGACATTAGCCAGGCGATCAGCCTGGATGCCGGTGGCAATCAGCAACTGCTGACACTGCCGACACTGCTGCACGATGCCAGTGATCGCCTGCTCAGTCGACTGCGGTTCCAGGATCGACTGTTGCTGTTTAGGTCAGTCTCCATCAACAGCCAGGCAACAGAAGACACGCAGATATTCGAATTTGATCCTGCCACCACAGCGCTGATACCCACTGCACTGACGCTGCAAGGTACCGAATTATCTGGCTTCATATTGACCAACCTCCGAAGCAGCATTGACCAGATCTACGCCACGGCTGCTTTAGGCCCATCTGCAATACTGCCACCGATATCACCACCGCCACCACCACTGTTGCTGCGTTTTGACAGCGATTTCAATCTCGTAGGTGAACCCTTGGCCACGCTCATCGATGGCACCATTCAGGATCCCGGCGACATCGTAAACCTCGACGGTGTTGACTACTTTATGGCCAACAGTGGCGGCAGGGTAAGCAAAATCATCGACAATGCTTTGGTCACCGTGATCAGGCCATACGATATGGACTTACTGCGCGTGGTGAGTCAACGCGGGATGGCCAACCAGTCGGTTTTTGCCTTTGCCAAAGATCGACAGACCAACCTGACAGCGCTGTATCACTTTACTCATTTGCCAACTGTATCAGAACGACTTGCAGGCATTTGGAACAACGATGCCTTCAATCGCACCGGTGTACAGATCAACACTGCGGTTGTGCCCGATGGCAGACGCTTTCTGTTTCTTGCTTTGCTCGCACACACCGATGGCGTGCCTGTATGGATGGCAGGTGCAATACCAATTGTTGACGGCAATGTAACAGCCACGATTGATCTCAATCTGTCATCAGGACTGTCATTTCTTGTGCCTGATCCCGGTCTGGATGCAGAGCAGACTGCTGTAGGTCAGGCTACCATTAACGTGGTCGGTTGTGATGAGCTCAATATCAGCTTTGATCTGATTGAACCATTCGGTTTTCACCAGCACGCTTTCAAGCGACTGCTTGACACCACCACAGCGCCACTGTGCAGCGATGTGGACGCAAATTTATAGCTTATTTACAAATCACACAACTCTATAGCACACAGGCTTTTCCGCTCGTTTACGGTGATGTATTTGCCCTGCTCATCGCGGCTCACCGCTGCACTGGCACAGGCGTGGTCATGGGTGAAGAACAGGCGCACATCACGCGCCAGCTTGTCGTCCAGAAAACGCTGTTTCTCGTCGATCAGGCGCTCCGGGTAGCGGTCGTAGCCCATGGTCACCGGCAGATGCACCCAGGCACGGCCGGGGATCAGATCGGCGCAGTAGACCATGCCGCCGCGATCATCTTTGCCGCGTAACTCTGTCAGCATCAACCCCGGGGTGTGGCCGTCGCTGTAGCTGAAACGAAAGCGCTCGCCCAGCCAGTCGTGATGATCGCCGCTGACCAGCTGCACGCGCCCGGAATCGTGCAGCAAGCGGTTGAGTTCGGGGACAAACGAGGCACGGTCGCGCGGATGCGGGTCCTGCGCCCGCTGCCAGTGCTGCGCACCGACAAAAAACTGCGCTTTGGGAAACAGCAGCTGCTGGGCTCGCGCCTGACCCTGATTGTCCTCGCCATTCCAGCCACTGAGCAGGCCGCCGGCGTGATCGAAGTGCAGGTGACTGAGAATCACGGCGTCGATGTCCTCATGGCTTAATCCGGCCTGCTGCAGTGACTGCAACAGCACGTGCTCGTCTTCCTGCACGCCGTAGCGGTCCTTCAGTTTGGGGTCGAAAAAGATACCGATGCCGGCTTCCAGCAGAATATGGCGATCCTGATCATCGCGCACCAGCAGGCAGCGGCAGGCCAGCGGAATGCGATGGCGCTCATCCGGTTCGATCCAGCGTGACCACAGTGCCCGCGGCACGTTGCCGAACATGGCACCGCCGTCAAGTCGCTGTGAGTTGCCTTCGATGGAAGTCAGTTGCATGGTCTGTACCTGTAGGGTGTGTGCTGTCAATGACAACACCGTGATCGCGATGTTGCAAGCAGACGATAGCAGTTCACTGCGGCCATTGATCGCTGCTACGCATTGCAATGAATGACTTTCAGCATGCCAGTGGGTGCGGAAATGTTGCTAGAATACAGCCACTTTCCGTCACCGTGGAGAACATCATGGGCTGGGCATTACTGGGAATCATCGTGGTCGCTGCGGTTTATGCGATCAGCATCTACAACCGGCTGGTTGCCGCCCGCAATCAGCACGAAAACGCTTTTGCGCAGATCGATGTGCAACTGACCCGGCGCTATGACCTGATTCCGAATCTGGTCGAGATCGCCAAGGGCTACATGAAACACGAGAAGGAAACGCTGGAAGCGGTGATCCAGGCCCGCAACGCGGCGGTCAGCGGTCTCGCCAAGGCCAAGCAGAACCCCGGCGATCCCGCTGCCATGCAGGAACTGTCTCAGGCCGAGCAGGGTGTCTCCGGTGCGCTGGGGCGTCTGTTTGCACTGTCAGAAGCCTATCCCGACCTGAAAGCCAACGAGAACATGATGCAGCTTTCCGAGGAACTCACCACCACCGAAAACAAGGTCGCTTTCGCGCGTCAGGCTTTCAACGACGCAGTGATGAACTACAACGTGCTGCGCGAGAGCTTTCCGGCCAACTTCTTTGCCGGCTGGTTCAACTTCAAGCCGGCCGAACTGCTGGACATCGAAGACCCGGCCAAACGCACAGCGCCGCAGGTATCGTTTACCTGAATCGCTGTCGGCGGCAGGCTGGCAGCCTGATCACCGGCACCGCGATGTGCCTGGCCAACCATAACACGGTGCGCCGATGAACAATTTCTTCGCCCGTCAGCAGCAGGCGAAAACCCTCAGCAGCAGACTGCTGCTGCTGTTTGGTCTGGCCATGCTGCTGATCATCGTTGTCTTAAGCGTGATGGCCATGCTGGTGCTGGGCAGCGTGCCCAGAGACGCCAGTGGTCAGGCCATGAGCCTGCTGGCACCGCAGACTCTGGCGCACAATGCGGGTCTGCTGGTCACGACCGGGCTGGGTGCCGGCACCTTCATGGGGCTGGCCAGCCTGTTTCGCATTGCCAGTCTGCGTGGTGGTGGCGGCCAGGTGGCTTCGGAGCTGGGTGGAACCCGGGTGGATCCGGACACCCGCGATCCACTGCAGCGACGGCTGATCAATGTGGTCGAGGAAATGGCTCTGGCCTCGGGCGTGGCCGTGCCGGAGGTCTATGTGCTGGATCAGGAGGCCGGCATCAATGCCTTTGCCGCCGGCTACAGCCCTGCCGATGCCGCCGTGGCGGTCACCCGCGGCACGCTGGAACGCCTCAGCCGCAGTGAACTGCAGGGTGTCATCGCCCACGAATTCAGCCACATTCTCAACGGCGACATGCGCCTGAACATTCGCCTGATCGGCATTCTGTTCGGCATTCTGGTGATCGCCATGATCGGTCGCAAAATCCTCCACCACGCGCATCTGTTCAGCGGTGGCAACCGCCGCAATGACGGCGCCGCAGCAGTGCTGCTGATCGCGGTGGGGCTGGTTGCGCTGGGCTACATCGGGCTGTTCTTTGGCCGCTGGATCAAATCCGGCATCGCCCGCCAGCGTGAGTACCTGGCCGATGCCTCGGCGGTGCAGTTCACCCGCGACCCCAACGGCATCGGCGGCGCACTGAAGAAAATTGCCGCCAGCAGCGCCGGTTCGCGACTGGATCATGAGAGCGAGGAATATTCGCACATGCTGTTCGGTGCCGGCAACAGCAGCCATCTGTTTGCCACCCACCCGCCGATTCTTGAGCGTATCCGCGCCATCGAGCCCGGTTTCGACCCGCGTGAGCTGGCCGACCTGGCAGAAAAAATGCAGCGTGTGCAGCAGCGCGAAGAAGCCCGACGTGAGCAACGTGCGGCACAGACAGAGGAGCAGGAAAAACCCGCCGGCTTCCGCTTCGACGCCGACAGCATCATCGAGAACATCGGGCATCCGCAATGGCAGGCCATTCTGGCGGTGGCGGCACTGGCCGAATCCATCCCGGAGCCCTTGCTGCGCTCGGCCCGGCATCATGAGTGGGCACCGGCCATGGTGCTGCTGATGCTGCTGGATGACGACGACAATGTCCGCGAACAGCAGTTGACCCACCTGCACAGCTTGCTGGGTGACACCGTGCGCGCTCAATGCGCCAACCTGCTGCAGGCCCACGGCCTGATCGCGCAGTCGCGCAAGCTGCCGCTGCTGGAGATCACGCTGCCGGCGCTGAAGAACCGCTCACGCGCCGAGGTGCGCCAGCTGCACCATGCCATTCGTGAGCTGAGCCTGGCCGATGGCGAGATCAGTGCGTTTGAATTTGCCCTGGCGCAGATCATTCTGATGTATCTGGATGACAGCCAGTCACCGGGCAAAAGCCGTGAGCACGGCAACAAAACGCTGGCCCAGCGCAAGGCTGCGGTGCACAGCAGCATGGCGGCACTGGCCTGGTTTGGTCATGCTCAGCGCCGCGCCGAGGCCGAGCCCGCCTGCCAGGCCGGACTGGACGCCATCGGCTTCAGCGACACCGGCAAGATCGACTACTGGCCCGGTGGTGGCCGGCAATGGGCTGCCGATCAGCGGCGCAGCCTGCAGGCACTCAATGAACTGTCACCAACAGCCAAGGAACAGCTGGTGCGGGCCTGGCTCAGGGTCATTCTGTTCGACGAACATGCAGGCTCCAGCGAACTGGAGCTGCTGCGCGCCTACTGCGCCAGCATTCATGTGCCCATGCCGCCACTAAGAGCCTGTCGGACTTAACACTGATCTACTGCAGAAAATCCGGATTGGGCCAGATTCTCCGATCTTCATCGTTGCATAGGCTCACTATTCGCCTCAAAAGATCGAAAAATCTGACTCCAACCGGCTTTCCCTCGCTACGATCGGTCAAATCCGACAGGCTCCTAGCTGCGCACTGATACGCGTCGCAGACTGGTGTACCCCTGAACCGCCAGATCGGCACAGTTTGAATGCAGCGGTGGCCGCAGTCGTGAGGTCTGAATAAACCTTGCGTTGCTGCGTCGGCAGCAAGTTATCCGGCGCTTCATCACCAGCCGAAGCGCACCATGCCTGCCCGGCCAGCAATCAAGCCACGGCAATGATGGTCAGCACCAGTTTGCGCGTGTGAGCGGCTTGACGATGCTCCCACAGGTAAATGCCCTGCCAGGTGCCCAGCGCCAGCGCGCCGTCGGTAATGGGAATGCTCAGATCGGTACTGGTCAGCATCGAGCGCACGTGCGCCGCCATGTCATCCGGGCCTTCAGCACTGTGCCGGTAGCGTGGATCGCCATCCGGCACCAACTCCGCAATAAAGGTCTCCAGATCCACCAGCACATCGGGATCGGCGTTTTCCATGATCAGCAGAGAGGCCGAGGTGTGCTGGATAAACAGATGGCAGAGGCCGGTCGATGCCTTCGCTTGCGGCAAAAAAGCGGACACCTGATCGCTGATGTTGATCAGACTTCGACCCATGGTCTGGATTGTAATCGTATGCTGCATATGGACATGATAGGCAGCAAGCCCCATCGTGGTCAAAGCCAGCAATGCCGATGTCAAATTCACTCAGACCATACAGTGCATGGCCTGAATGGGTTTGCTATTCAGATTGCGCTACTTCTTTGACTTGTTGGCAGCAAACTGCTGAATCGTGTAATCCGACAGCTTGCGCGCAGCTTTCTTGAATGTGCTTTCAATGTCGCCACCAAAAAAACCACCACTGATGCTGGCATCGGTGTTGATGGTAGACAGAATCTTACCGTCTGCAGTCATGTATTGTGTCTGAATCACCAGGCTGCCCTCGCCCCAGTTGCCAATACCACCGGCGAGCCAGCGCTTACCTCTACTGCCCTCCTCAAAACCTATGAAGCTGTAAACAATATGCAGCTCATTGCTGGTGCCGAAAGCAAAATGCGGACTCAGATATTCCGACATTTTCTGTTCAAAATACGCCTTGTCATCAGCCGCCAGATCTATGGTTGATTCACCTTCTTTGAGCTGCACAGAAGCAAAGGGACCGGCAGCTTCCCGAACCGGATCGATCACCACATTTCTCGACGAGCCGCAGGCACTCAACAACAGCACCGACACACCCAAAAGGAGCATTTTCCTGATCATCATCTAATCCTCATGCAAATATATTGGATCTGTAACCAGCACAGATCTACGTGAGCCTCCAAACATCAGACGAATCGTTATTGCACAACTCACCCCGGCAAGACCGACTCCTACCCTTGCCGGTGCATGTTATCATGCTGCCGCAGGTGACCAGTCAGCGCATTGACGTGACTGGTTGAAACGGGAAGCCGGTGCAAGCTTGTACAAAGCTTTATTCCGGCACTGCCCCCGCAACGGTAATTGATTGTTTGCCTTGGGTTTTTGGCCTTGTGCCCAAGCCCTGCCACTGTGCTTGCACGGGAAGGTTGGCAATGTCGCTGGCAGGCTCACCGCCTGCCAGCCATCATGAGTCCGGAGACCGGCCTGCACTGGCGTTCATCGTGTTTGCGCGATGAATCTTTGAACTACGGCCAGCGGTGGGCTGCCGGCGGTTGCGTCGGCCTGTTGCCGGCGTGATGACTGCCGTTTCCTGCCGCACCGTGCGGGTGTGCACAGGAGAACCACATGTCATCCCATCATCTTGCGGCCAGTCGCCGCGTTCCATCTTTTTGTTTTCATACTCTGTATTCAGGCTGGCTGACGGCCACCGTGATCGGCTGCCAGTTGCTCGGTGCTGCAGCCATGGCGCAGTCCGGCAGTGGCAGCGATGCCCTGGATCCGCTGGTGGTTACCGCCACCCGCAGTGAGCAGACACTGACCGATACCCTGACCAGCATGGCGGTGATCGACCGCGAACTGATCGAACGCAGCCAGGCCCAGAGCCTGCTGGAGCTGCTGCGGCTGCAGGCCGGTGTGGACATCGTGCGCAGTGGCGGCCCAGGTGGACAGACCAGCGTCTTTCTGCGTGGCGCGAACTCCAATCAGGTGCTGGTGCTGATTGACGGGGTGAGGGTCGCGTCCGCCACCAGCGGCCTGTTCCAGTTCGAGAATCTGCCACTGGAGCAGATCGAGCGCATTGAGATCGTGCGCGGCCCACGCGCCAGTGTGTATGGCTCAGACGCCATCGGCGGGGTGATCCAGATTTTCACCCGACGCGAAATCACCCCCACGCTGCGGCTGGGTTATGGCAGCGATGATCAGTACCAGGCCAGTGCTGCCGCCGGCTGGTCGGGCGAGCAGGCGCGGGTCAGCGGCAGCCTGAGCTGGCGCGACAGCAACGGCTTCTCGGCGCAGAATGCCGACGGCTTCAGTTTTGATCCCGACGATGATGGCTTCGAGAACTTCGGTGCCAGCATCAACGGCGATGTACAGCTGGGAGACGGTCAGCTGCAATGGCTGGCGCTGCTGACCGATGCCGAGGTCGAGTTTGATCAGGGCCTTTCCGACGGCACCCAGCAGACCTATGCGCTGGGCTATCGTTTTGACCAGGGTCGCTGGCAGCATCAGACCCGGATCAGCTATAACATTGACGATCTGGATTCCGATTTCGGCTTTTTCAGCACCGCCTTCGACTCAGAGCGCCTGCAGCTGAGCTGGCTCACAACGGTGCGCCTTGATGCCCGTCTGCGGCTCAGTGCCGGGATCGATGCCTACCAGGAATGGGGCGAGGATGAAGGCAATTTCGACGACAATCGGCACAATATCGGCGCATTCGCCCTGGCCGACTGGCGTCATGCCGGGCACGCCGTGGATGCCAGTGTGCGCGTGGATGAAGATGAACGCTTCGGCAGCGAGCTGACCGGTTCAGTGGCCTATGGCTACCGCTTTGGCAAACGGCTGCAGCTGCACGCCAGTTATGGCCGCGGCTTTCGCGCACCGACGTTCAATCAGTTGTTCTCGCCAGGTTTTGCCGGCCAGTTCGCCGGCAACCCGGCACTGGAAGCCGAGACCAGCGATGCCTTCGAGTTGGGCTTGCGCTTCAGTTACCAGCAGCATCGTCTCAATCTGACCGGATTTCATCAGCAGATCGATGACCTGATTGACTTTTCCGGCCCCGAGTTTCAGGCGGTCAACATCGCCCAGGCCGAAGTCACCGGGGTGGAGCTGGAATACCAGTTTGTGCACAGACACTGGCTGGCCAGCGCCACCGCCACGCTGCAGGATCCCAAAGACAAAACCAGTGACAGCAAGCTGTTGCGGCGCCCGGATGAAAAGCTCAGCCTGAGTGTGGATCGCCTGTTCGGCAACGGCTCCTGGCTGGGTCTGGAGCTGTTCTACAGCGGCAAGGCGCAGGATTTTGCTACCACGCTGGACGATTATGTGCTGCTCAACCTGCGTGCCGGCTGGCAACTGGCCGAGCAGTGGCGACTGGAAGCGCGTGTGGACAACCTGCTGGATGCCAACTACACTCAGGCCGTTGGCTTCAATACGCGCGATCTGGCCGCCTTCCTTGGTCTGCGCTGGCAGCCCTGATGCGCAACCACCCTGCTGTAAGCAGACCCGCGGCTTGCGGGTCTGCTTTCCAGATCAATCACTTACCGGAGTCCAACCCATGATCTTTCCGCAGCGCATCATTTCCCTGCCGGCACTGCAGCAGCAAGCGCCTCTGCGCAGCCTCTGGTTCGTGCTGTTGCTGCTGGTGCTCAGCGGCTGTCAGCCAGACAGCGAAACGGCCGACGATGCCGCCAATCAGACCAACGCGGCTGCAACCGAAACCAGTGCAGCTAACATCGACTACCCACAGGCCCCGGCCTTCAGTCTGGCCAACAGCGCTGGCGAGAACATCGCATTTCCACGCGAAAGCGGCAGCACCGACATCTATTTCTTCTGGGCCACGTGGTGCCCGTATTGCAAACAGCTGATGCCACATCTGCAGAGCATTGTCGATGAGTACGACGGCCGGGTCACGGTGCACGCGATCAGCATCCGTGAAAATGGCGAGCCAGCTGAGTACCTGGACAATCACGGCTACAGTTTTGTGCTCTATCCACAAGGTGATGAGGTGGCCACACTGTACGGCGTCAAGGGCACGCCGGGACTGATTGTGGTCGACGCCGCCGGCCGCATCCGCTTTGACCTGGCCAGCCTGCTGGCTCCTGCAGGCAAGGCACTGGAAGACCTGAAACACGGTCAACGCGCGCAACGCATTGCGCCATGGTGGGCGGCACAGTTGCGTCAGGCGCTGGATCAGATCTTAAAGTAAGAACTACAAGGCCTCTTCATCCAACTCGCCGGTGCGAATGCGCACCACCCGTTCCAGCGGCGTGACGAAAATCTTGCCATCGCCGATGCGACCGGATGCGGCCGCCTCGCGAATGGCATCCACCGCTGCCTCGCAACGCTCATCGGTGACGGCGATTTCCAGCTTCAGCTTGGGCAGAAAATCCACCACGTATTCGGCACCACGGTACAGCTCGGTGTGGCCTTTCTGCCTGCCAAAGCCCTTCACCTCGGTCACCGTCATGCCCTGGATGCCGGCTTCGGCCAGCGCATCGCGAACATCATCCAGCTTGAATGGCTTGATGATGGCTGTGATCATCTTCATATTGAATCTACCTCTAAGTTGATTTCGCCTTCCTGCATGCCTGTGCGCATGCCCCAACCCGGCAACAGGTACCCACGATGATTGATTTTCGCACCCTGGATGAACTCAGCCGCAAGCTCGCCGACAGCGTACCTGAAAACATCAAGGTACTCAAAGAAGACCTGCAGAGCAACTTCAAGGCGGTGCTGGGCAGCAGTCTTGAGCGCATGGATCTGGTCACACGCGACGAATTCGACGCGCAAAAGCGTGTGCTCGAACGCATGCGTGAAAAACTGGATGCGCTGGAGGCCAGACTGGCAGAGCAGGACGAAAGCAAGGCTGGCCAGTAAACGATTGCTGCAGGCCTGCCTGAGCGCGTCGATTTCCTACAGTCACCCCCGCTGAATTCCTAGCGACAGGCCGCCTTGCGGCAGGCATGATGCTGGCATGAACCAGCAGCAAACCCAGCAGCGCCAGCGTCCTGCCAGCTCCGGCAGTCTGCGCCTGCCTATGCCCACTGACCGGCACCAGCAGCCATGAGTCTGGCCATCGTGCAGTCACGCGCGCAGGTCGGCATCCATGCGCCGGCGGTCAGTGTGGAAGTGAATCTGGCCGGTGGTCTGCCGAAGATGTCCATCGTCGGGCTGCCGGAAACGGTGGTCAAGGAAAGCAAGGATCGAGTGCGCGCAGCGTTGCAGAACAGTGGATTCGAGGTGCCGGCGCGGCGCATCACGGTGTCACTGGCACCGGCCGACCTGCCCAAGGATGGCGGTCGCTTTGACCTTGCCATTGCACTCGGCATCCTCGCCGCATCGCGGCAGATCAATGCCGAAACCCTGAACCACTACGAGTTCCTCGGCGAGTTGTCACTCAGCGGCGATCTGCGCGCCACCGGAGGCATCCTGCCAGCGGTGCTGGCGGCGGCCAAATGCGATCATGCCCTGATTGTGCCGGCAGCCGATGCTGCCGAGGCGGCGCTGGTCACCGGCCATGAGAGCTATGCCGCCGCCAGCCTGCTGCAGGTGTGTGCTCATCTGCACCAGCACGAACAGCTGCCACATTGCCACGAACTGGAAGCTGCGATCACGGACAGCGCTGCCATGGTGACGGCAGAAATCGCTGATCTTGCCGATGTGCGTGGACAGCATCAGGCCAGACGCGCTCTGGAGATCGCTGCCGCCGGCGGTCACAACCTGCTGCTGGTGGGGCCACCGGGCACCGGCAAAACCATGCTCGCCAGCCGCTTGCCGGGCATCATGCCGGAACTCAGTGACGAACAGGCGCTGGAGGCTGCGGCCGTGGCCTCCATCAGTGGTCAGCCGCTGCATCCCAAACACTGGAAGCAGCGCCGCTTCCGGCATCCGCACCACACCTGCAGTGGTGTCGCCCTGGTCGGCGGCGGCTCACACCCGCGGCCGGGAGAAATTTCGCTGGCGCATCACGGCGTGCTGTTTCTGGACGAACTGCCGGAGTTCGATCGCCGTGTGCTGGAGGTGCTGCGCGAACCGCTGGAGTCGGGCAGCATCACCATATCCAGGGCAGCGCGTCAGGCCGAGTTCCCGGCGCGCTTTCAGCTTATCGCGGCGATGAACCCCTGTCCCTGCGGTTATGCCGGTGATGCCATGAGCACACGCTGCCGCTGCACCGGCGAGCAGATCGCGCGCTATCGCAGCCGGATTTCCGGGCCCCTGCTGGATCGCATCGACATACAGATTGAAGTGCCGCGGCTGGCGCATCGCGAACTGCACCAGCAGGCACCAGCCGGGGAGCCCAGCGCTGCGGTGCGACAGCGCGTACAGGACGCATACCAACGGCAACTGCAGCGACAATCCTGCAGCAACGCGCAGCTGAGTTCAGCCGCCATGCGAGAACACTGCATTCTGACTGCGCCGGATCAGCAACTGCTGGAGCGTGCAGCAGACAAGCTGCAGCTGTCCGCGCGTGCCTGGCAACGCATACTCAGGGTGGCCCGCACCATCGCCGATCTTGATGCCAGTGACGGCATCGGCACACGTCACCTCAGCGAAGCGATCAACTACCGCCGCATCCTCAGACAGCATCATTGAACCATCCATCAAAGATTGCCGGGTTAACCATTCCGGATTATTCATGACCAATCCGGATTAACGGTGGAAAAAAGACGATATTTACGCGACCAAGCTAATACATTAGTTTGAACTTATGTAAAAATTTATCTCAGTGCATCTGAATATACGAAACTTTCACAGCGAATGTGCATCATATGCACTGTTGGTGGCGTTTCACTCCCTAGGCGCCATCAGCATAGATTCGGTCAATCCCCAAAATTACCGAATCGCCTCGGCCCCGTGAGTCCTCCCCTGCTCACGGGGCCACTTTTTTATGCGCATCGCAACCGTGCCGGGCTCAAGCTAAAAAGCGGGCTTCATCATCTGACGCCGACATGACATCGGCATCCACTCGCGGATAGACCTGCCGCCAGAGCAGATAAATACCACCGACATTGAGCACCTGCAATGCCGTGGTCAAAAAAGCCACCAGCAGTTCCGAGACCGCGATCGCGGCAGTTTCTCCCAACAGCAGAACGGGGATCAGATTGATCATCACCAGCATGATCACCGCAGCGGTGCCGATCACCAGATACGCCATGCCGAAGGTCAACAGCGCGCGCCAGTTGCGCACACAGGCACGCAGGCTGTCGATCAGCGCGGTGCCCGCCGGCAGCAGATCAAACACGATACGCGGCACGGCAAAAAACCACAGCATAGACACCAGCGCGATGGCCGCAAACAGTGCCGTGAGCATCCACAGCAGCTGTTGCGATGGCAGCTCAAGCTGTTGCAGATCCTCCAGGGTTCTGATCGTCTGCACTGACTGCAGCAACTCGGCAAAAGGCATCATGGCCACCAAAATGACGACAAACATCGCCAGCAGCAGCCACAGTATGGCCATGATCAGCACATTGCGCTGGGCATGCGCGAACATGCTGAACAGGTCGGTCGCCTGCAGTCTGCCATGCTGCAGTTGACGATCAAACATCAGCATCACACCGCCCTGCAGCAGTGGTGCCAGCAGCAACAACAACAGATTGCCGGCCGGAATCGCCCCCAGCAGCAATGAGATGGCCAGCCACAAGCCCATCACCTGCAGGTACACCGGCCAGTGCTGGCCTATCAGGTCGCCGGCCTGCATCAGACTGCGCCAGCCGGACCAGGCCGGAATGACTCGCACCTGTTTGCCACCGCCAGTCATGTGCGAACCCGCTGCTGTGCCAGCACGACCAGTGTGGCCACGGCAAGTCGTCGCCCGAGCCAGAACAACGACCATGCCAGCAGCACTGCCAGCAGCAAACCGGCGCTCAGCATCACCATATCCAGTCCGCTGATGTCGGCAGCCAGCTGACGCATCAGCAGCAACAGGTCATCGCTGCGCCAGCGTTGCACATCGGCACCACCATCCAGCAGCCGCAATATGCGCGTGGTGACGATGGATGCTGCCTCATACATGTCGCCAAAAATGGAAATGAACGGCGCTGCCACCATGCTGAAGCTGAAGCCGGTCAGTGCCCACACATCGCTGCGCCGCCAGTCGGCATTGACAGCATAAGTCCACAACAGCATGCCCGGAAACAAGGTCAACACATAGGGTGCCAGCACGGTGATCAGATAAATGACATCATTGCTGTGGGTGTCAAATCCGGTCAGTTGACCGGCATAGTCCGAACCGACGCTGATCCAGGGAAAATGGCGCTGCAGCCAGGCTGCGCCATATTCCGGGGCCAGCTCCAGGCGCGACACCTCGCCACCGCTCCAGAGACAGCCGAAGGCATGCAGCAATTCGTGTGCGGGCACGTACAGCCACCAGCCGGCGAGCGCGGTCAGCAGCAGCAACAGCAGCCGCGACAGGGTGAAATGCCTGCTGCCCTGCTCCAGCAGCATGATGTAATCGCGCAGCGGCTGCGCCCAGAAAACCGCACTGCTAGCCCGCATTGCTCACCGTCCCTCTACTACGGCGGTCTTCTGCCCGGTAAATGCTGCCGCCCCGTTCAAGACTGCAGACCGCATGAAACCGCAACCAGCCTGTGGTCGATAATTGCTACCATAGTGTCCTGTCCGAGCCGTTTTGCGGAAACACCCATTGTATCAGCCGAATTCCCCCGATAGCGACAGGCCGCGAGCACCCGGTCCGCGCGGTAGCGTGCCACTGGCGTTTATCCTGATTGCTGTCAACGTGCTGGTGTTTCTGCTCAGCATGTCAGCGCAAATGATGTTTGCCTGGTTCGCGTTGTGGCCGCTGGGCAGCACCGAGCAGATCATGGTCGGCAACAGCAGCATGGCAGTGCCGCCGTTTGCGCCCTGGCAACTGATCAGCTACGGCTTCATGCACGGCTCGGTGACGCACATCTTTTTCAACATGTTTGCGCTGTTTCTGTTCGGTCTGCCACTGGAAGCGGGCTGGGGACGCTGGCGCTTTGGCGTGTATTATTTCACCTGTCTGATTGGTGCCGGTCTGGTGCAACTGGTGGTGGCCTCCAGCAGTGCCGAGGTGTATCCCACGGTTGGCGCATCCGGTGCTGTATTTGGTCTGCTGCTGGCCTATGGCCTGCGTTTCCCCAACAGCGTTATCGTGCTGCTGATTCCGCCGATTCCAATCAAGGCAAAATATTTTGTCGTGCTCTACGGAGCCGCCGAACTGCTGTTCGGTGTCACCGGCATGATGCCGGGTGTGGCGCATTTCGCCCATCTGGGCGGCATGCTGTTCGGACTTCTGCTGCTGCTGAAATGGGGCTGGCGACCAGGCCGCTGAGCACTGCGCCCGTCGACCTGGAAGCCAGCACGTCTGATCGGGTCAGCGCATCAGTCCTGCAGCACGAAAGTCACTTTCAGATTGACCCGGAATTCGGTGATGTTGCCGTTGTCGTCACACATCACCTTTTGGCTTTCCACCCAGCCGCTGCGGACATTTTTCAGTGTCTTGGCGGCGCGCTGCATGCCTTTCTCGACAGCATCCTCAAAGCTTTGTGGTGATGATGCAATGATTTCTGTAACTCTTGCTACTGACATGGTATCGACTCCTCTTGGTTAGAACTCTGATGCACAACGTGTGCTGATAATGATGTTACTGGCATCGCTGGCGGTAAATCTCAAGTGCCTCCGGCATCCACTGCTGAAACTGCCTGATGCGGGTTTCGCCACTGGGATGCGTGGACATGAATTCCGGCGGCCGCTGTCCGCCACTGGCTGACATGCGTTGCCACAGGGCCGGTGCCTCGGATGGATCATAGCAGGCCCGGGCGAGAAAAATCAGTCCCAGGTAATCGGCTTCCGACTCGTGTTCGCGGGAAAATGGCAGCAGAACGCCATACTGGGCACCAGCGCCCAGCGCCGCCATAAGCATCTGCTGCTGGGCCGGATCCATGCCGGACACCGACATGCCCGCCGCCAGCGACCCCAACTGCGTCAGCTTCTGATAAGCCATGCGCTCGGCACCATGACGGGCGATGGCATGGGCAATTTCATGACCCATGATCACTGCCAGACCATCAACGTTCTCGGCCACCGGAAGAATGCCGGTATACACCGCCAGCTTGCCGCCCGGCAGAGCGAAGGCATTGACCTGATCGGAGCGGATCAGACTGACCTCCCAGTCAAAGCCCGGATCCACATCGCTGGCCGCTGCGGCAATGCGGGCAGCAATCTCGCGCACCTGCGCATACTCTGCACCGGAACGAATGAGCTCAGATTGCGCGAGAATCTGCTGATAACTCTGCAGCCCCAGCGCAGCTTCCTGTTCCCGACTGATGTCCACCAGTTGCTGGCGACCGGTCAGCGGCACTTCGCCTTGATTGCTGAAATAGTAATACAGTCCATAAATGGCAAACAGCAGCACCGGCAGCAGGCGGAATCTGCCGCCGGCCCTGGCTGAGCTACGGGTGAATCTGCGTTGTGGCAATGACTGATCCTGTTGTGCGTGACTGACAGCTTTGGTCAATTGCAGTATAGTATGCAGCATTCGGCACCTGGTTCACAGCCTGCACAGATCATTGTTTTGAAACAAAAATTTACATTCATTACCCTGCTGACAGCCATGTTCTGTCTGTTGCATGCCACAACTTGCGCTGCCAGTGACCACAACGGCAATCTGCAAGCCATCAGCGACCGTCTCTACACCAGCGGCACGCTCAGCGCTGACCAGCTTGCCGCGCTCAAAGCCTCTGGCGTGACCGCAGTGATTGATTTGCGCCGACCCGCTGAAGGCATCGACATGCTGCGCACGGCAGCCTCAGAGCTTGATCTGGGCTATACCAACCTGCCCATGGGGCGGGCATTGCCCGACGCGCAGACCATGGCCGGAATCAGCTCAGTGATCAGTCAGACTGCACCCGGCAAGGTCCTGCTGCACTGCGCCAGCGGACATCGGGCCGGCATCGCTGCGGCCTTGTATCTGCAGCAGCAGGGCAGCAGCCCGGAAGCGGCTGTGGCCAGCGCTGCAGCCGCCGGCACGCGCAGCGACGGCATCACCCAGTTGCGTGATCACTTTGCCCGGCTGCAGTCAGGCGAAGCGGCGGCGGCAATCTCATCCAGTCAGCAATAATCACCCACCAGATCATCAGCCATCAGGAGCACGCATCATGGGCATGTTTGATTTTCTCAAGAAGAACAAGACCGGCAGCACCGACACCGTGACCCCGCCCAGCGTGGTGTTGCGCAATGCCGGCATTGATCCGTCCACACTGACCTTCAAGTTTACCGGTACCGGAGTGACCATCGGCGGTCACGCGGCCAGCGCCGCCGAGCGCAAACGCATTGTCGAACTGGTCAGCGCCATTCCACAGCTGCAATCGGTCGAGGACAACATGCAGATCGGACCCGCTGCACCCGCAGGTTCAGCGCCAGCAGCCGTGGGTGACAGCAGCGCGGCTGCCGAAGTCAGCCACAGTGACCAGGGCAGCGCCAGCAGTGCTGACAGCACCCACACCGTGGTCAGTGGTGACACGCTGTGGAAAATTGCCGAGCAGCACTATGGCAAGGGCAGTGATTACATGAGGATTTTCGAAGCCAACCGTGACCAGCTGGATGATCCGGACAGGATCAAGGTCGGGCAGGTACTGCAGATTCCGGGCTAGTCAACCATGCGGCTTTGAGTCGCAGCTGGCAATGCGGCTTGTCCTACGGCAATGCCGCTGTCGACATTGCCGGACTGACCTGCTCAGCAGGTCAAAGCGCTACTGGTTGGTGGTCGCCACACTGACACCCTGAATGCCGACAATGTTGGCGGCATCCAGCACCGCAACCAGTGCATGCGTCTCGGCATCCGGGTGCGCGGCAATGATCAGTGGCGCTTTCGGTTTCACCGCGTTCTCGCGCTCCAGATTTGCGCGCATGGCCGCTTGATCGACTTCGCGACCATTCAGCCTGATGGTGCTGAGGTGATCAATTTTCACCACGATGGGCAGATTTTCCTGATCCACCTTCTGTTGTTCGCTTTGCGTCGGCCGGGCGATCTCCAGGCCTTTTTCTTTCACGAAAGAAGTCGTAACAATAAAGAAGATCAACATGATAAACACGATGTCCAGCATCGGTGTGATGTTGATCTCGGCTTCTTCTTCCTCGCGGATGCGTCTTTTCATAACAGCGTTCCAGATGAATCGTGGTGTGTTCAGGCTCTGCCACACTGCTGCGGCAGACAGACCCATAGATTACTCGACTGTAACAGATTTGGCCAGATTTCTCGGCTGATCGACGTCGGTGCCCTTCAGCAGTGCCACGTGATAGGCCAGCAATTGCAATGGAATCGTCAGCACCACCGGTGCCAGCCAGTCGCTGCCGGTCTCCACTTCCAGCACGCGGGCATGACTGGAGATGTTGTCACTGATGTGATGGTCGGCAATGACAAACAGCTGGCCACCGCGCACATGCACTTCCTCCAGGTTGGACACCAGCTTGCCGAGCAGATGATTGTTCGGCGCCACCGCCACCACTGGCATGTCGGCATCCACCAGCGCCAGCGGCCCGTGTTTGAGCTCACCGGCGGGATAGGCTTCGGCGTGAATGTAGGAAATCTCCTTCAGCTTGAGCGCGCCTTCCATCGCCACCGGGTAATGGTTGCCGCGCCCCAGGAACAAACTGTGCTGACGCTCGGCAAAGGCTTCAGCCATGGCTTCGACCTGATCATCGAGCTGCAGCGCCCGCTGCACCAGATCCGGCAATCGACGCAGATCAGCAACCAGTGCCGGCAGCGTGTCGGCACGGTCACCACGCGCCTGCATGATTGCCAGCTGCAACAGCTGCAGCGCCACCAGCTGGGTGGTAAACGCCTTGGTCGAGGCAACGCCGATTTCCGGCCCGGCGCGGGTCATCATGAGCAGATCCGCCGCCCGCACCAGCGAGCTTTCCGGCACATTGCAGATTGCCACCGTGGCCAGATAGCCGGCCTTGGACGCCTGTGCCAGCGCTGCCAGCGTGTCGGCGGTCTCACCGGACTGGGAAATGGCCACGAACAGGCAGTTTGGCGGCACCACCGGACTGCGATAACGGTATTCGCTGGCCACCTCGGCGGTGCAGCTGATGCCGGCAAGCTGTTCGATCTGATAGCGCGCCACCAGCCCGGCATGGTAGCTGGTGCCACAGGCAACGATGTGCACGTTATCCACCCTGGCCAGCAGGGCGTCGGCATCCAGCCCCAGCAGACCGGGCAGCAGGTGGTCGTCACTGATGCGACCGTCCAGCGTGCGCGACAGCGCATCCGGCTGCTCAAAGATCTCCTTCTGCATGAAGTGCCGGTAACTGCCCCGCTCGGTGTTGGCCAGCGACAGCTCACTGGTGTAGATCTCGCGGCTTTGTAGTTCGCCGGCGACATTGCTGACCTGCCAGCCGGCATGATCGATGCGCACCACATCGCCGTCGTCGAGATGCACGATGCGATTGGTCACCGGCAACAGCGTGTGCACGTCAGAGGACAGATAGTGCTCGCCGAAACCGACCCCGATCAGCAATGGCGGCCCATGACGGGCACCGACAATCACACCCGGCTCGCGCGTGCTCATCACCGCCAGCGCATAGGAGCCCTGCAGTTGTGGCAGCACGCCGCGCACCGCCGCCAACAGGTCGTCACCGGCGTCCATGCGCGCGGCGATCAGGCAACCGATGATTTCGGTGTCGGTTTCCGACTGCAGCCGGCAGCCTGACTGTTCCAGCACGCGGCGCAGGGCACTGTAGTTTTCGATGATGCCGTTGTGCACAATGGCCAGATGCTCATCGATGTAGTGCGGATGCGCATTGTGCGTCAGCGGTCGGCCATGGGTGGCCCAGCGGGTGTGGGCGATGCCGGTCTGTCCGGACAGCGGCTGCTGACGAATGATCTGCTCCAGTGCCGCCACCTTGCCGGCCGTGCGCCGCTGCTGCAGCACATTGTCGGCATCCAGAATGGCCATGCCGGCCGAGTCATAGCCGCGATATTCCAGCGCATAGAGTCCGGCGAGCAGGATTTCGGTAATGTCACGCTGGGCGCAGCCGGCAACGATTCCGCACATCAGTCTTGCTCCTTTTGCGTCTGCGGCGAAGATTTCGAACCCGGCTGCCCGGCAGCCGTGTCGTGGTCAGGTTCAGGCCGTGGCGGTTGCCAGCCAGCGATGGTCTTCTGTGCACTGCGGCTCAGCGTCAGTTGCGCAGCCGGCGCATCGCGGGTGATGGTCGAGCCGGCACCGATGAAGGCGCCTGGACCGATGCTGACCGGTGCCACCAGCTGCGTGTCGGAACCGATGAACACATCGTCGGCAATGCTGGTGACATGTTTGCTGACGCCGTCGTAGTTGCAGGTGATGGTGCCGGCACCGATGTTGACACGCTGCCCCAGATTGGCATCCCCCAGATAGCTGAGGTGACTGGCCTTGCTGCGGGCGCCGATGCTTACCTGTTTGGTTTCCACGAAATTGCCGATTTTGACCGCATCGTCCAGCCGGGTTCCCGGCCGACAATGGGCAAACGGACCGATGCTGCAGGCAGCACCGCAATGCACGTCTTCCAGCACGCTGTGCGCCAGCACCCGGGTTTTGGCCCCGATATGACAATCGTGCAGCACACAGCCGGGACCGATGCTGACACCATCGCCAAGCCGGCAGTCGCCGCTTAAGATGACGTTGACATCAATGCTGACATCAGTGCCGACGCTGACGCGTCCGCGTATGTCCAGGCGCTGCGGATCGGCCAGGTGTACGCCCTGTTGCTGCAGCAACTCCGCCTGCTGCCGCTGATAGTGTCGCTCCAGCGTGGCCAGTTGCTGCTGCGTGTTGGCACCCAGCAGCGACTGTGCGTCCGGCCACTGCATGAGCTGCGGCGGCTGGCTGGCGGCCACCGCCATGGCCAGCACATCGGTGAGGTAGTGCTCGCCGGCGGCGTTGTCGGCGGCAAGCTGCTGCAGCCAGTCGCGCAGCGGGGCCGCAGGAAAACGGTAAATGCCACTGTTGACTTCGCTGATGGCCAATTGCTGCGGGCTGGCATCGGCCTGCTCGACAATGGCCGCAAACTCACCCTGGTCATCGCGCACGATGCGTCCGTAGCCAGCCGGATCAGTCAACTGCATGCTCACCAGCACCAGCTGGTGCGGTGCAGCCAGCATGCTCTGCAGCAATTCAAGCGGCACCAGCGGATGATCGGCCATCAGCACCAGAACGCTGGCATGATCAGGAATACCGGGCATGGCACAGGCCAGCGCATGGCCAGTACCGCGCTGCTCCGGCTGTAGCACCCAGGCAATCTTCTGCTCCGCCAGTTCGGCCTGCAACGGTTCACTGCCATGGCCGTGGACCATGTGAATCTGCGCCGGCTGCAGCTGCTGCACGCAGGCCAGCAGGTGTCTGATCATCGGACGACCGGCCAGCGGCTGCAGCACCTTCGGCAGCGTCGAGCGCATGCGTGTGCCTTTGCCGGCAGCCAGAATGACCACATGCACTGGCGCGCTGCCGCTGTGCTCAGCCATTGGCGGCCTGCTGGGCTGCCACCGCATTGGGTGCAGTGAGCGCTTTGCGCAGGGCCGCACACAACTGGATCGATTCCAGCGTCTGCGCCAATGCGCGTTCGTGTCCGGGTGCCAGATCGCCATGGCGCGCAAACAGCTGCTGCAGAGCCTGAGCCTGTTGCGCCGAACAGAACACAGCAGCCGCCTCCGGCGTGCGCCGCTGCCACTGCTCCGGAATCAGCTGCAGGATCCGGGGCAGATTCTGCGCGTACCAGGACCAGTGCTGCGCGCGCAGCGCACTGTTCTGGAACATGCTCATGATCATGTCAAAACGCTCGCGCGGACCCAGATGAAAACCCTGGGCAGTTTCGTCAGCAGGTGCCCGCAGCAGCAGCTCCTGGGCGGCCGGAAGCAGTTCGGGGTCACTGATAGCACCCAGCGCAACCGGCACTGCCGCAGCAAAACGGGGATCATCAAAATCGGCAGCGAAACTTTGCAGGGCGACAAAAAAGCGCGTGCCGATGTCCTGCACCGCCACCGTCAGCGCCAGTTCATACAGATCAGCATCCAGCGCCTGCGGCACCGGTGCTGAATGCAGACCGATAAAGCGCGTCGCGCGGTCTGCCAGTTGTGCCCGCAGCAGGCTGTCGTTGAGCGTGAGAGCACGAAACTGCTGCATGCTGCGGCACAGCAACTGCTGATCGCTATTGTCGCCGGCCTGGCTGCAGACATCGATATCGCGATACAGCCGTTGCAGACGCCCACGCAAGGTGTTGGCCTGGTCTGCCGGCAACACCCGCTGCAGCGTGTCGGCAAACACCGTCAGCGGTGCCTGCATGACCTGACGTGGCTGGGTGTCCGCTTGCTGCAACATGGTTTCCACCAGCTGCAAAAAGGTCTCCAGATCCGCTTCCCCGGCTGCCATCGCCGCCTGCAGACTGTCGATCAGGGCCAGTTTTTCACCGGCGTCAAGTGCAGCATAATGCTGCAGCAATGCCTGCCAGCCGGAGTCCGCAAGCTGCCAGCGATAGTATCCGCTGCCTGCCGCGTTGGGCATGATCCAGTCCGCACACTGCGTCTGCGGCAGACTCATGCTCTGTTCAGGTGCCGTCAGCAGGGCGCAGTGCCGGTAACTGTTGCCGGCGATGCCATAACGCAGGCACAGCGGTATGCTCCAGCTGCGTTCGGCGGCGCTGGCGGTTGCCGTCGATGCCACCGCCAGCGGGTCATGTGCTGCACGCAAAGCCGAACCCAGTGGCGCATAGCGGTGCTGCTGCAGTGTCAGTTCACTGCCCATGGCGCTGCATGCGGCATCCAAGCTGACCACCGGCACACCGGATTGCTCGACAAAGCTGCGCAGCGTCGTGATCAGTTCGGGCTGCTGCATGCTGGCGGCAATGCTGGCGTAAAACTGATCGGCATCGGCTGTGCCATGGGCAAACTCACGCAGATACTCGCCCAGCGCTGCACGAAAACGCTCGGCGCCAAAGTAGCTGTCCAGCATGTGCAGCACAGCCTGACTCTTGCTGTAGGTGATGCCATCGTAGGCATTGCGGATGTCTTCATTGCGCACAATCGGCTCGCGAATGGCGCGGGCACTGGCCAGCGCATCGTCCTGCATCACGGCAAAATTGCGCCGCAGACCATTCAGCGCATGGCTTTGCTCCGGCTCAAAACGCTGCAGGGTCAGCGGTGTGGCCCAGGTGGCAAAGCCCTCTTTCAACCACAGATCGTCCCACCAGGGCGGTGTGACCAGATTGCCGAACCACATGTGGGCCAACTCATGGGCGTGAATGCCGAGCATGCCCAGGCGTGCCGCCGGTGGTGCATCATCCGGCAGAAACAGCCGCTCTTCCCGATAACTGATGGCTGCCGAAAGCTCGGTGGCCCCACTGGGCCAGGCCGGTGCGGCGACGATATCCAGCTTGCGGAACGGATACGGCACGCCCAGTTCGGTTTCCAGAATGTTGACAAAATCGGCAGTGATCGCCATCACCTGCCGCATGGCGTCGGCCTTGCCACGCCGGGCCACTGCGCGCAGCGGTATCTCGCGATCGCGGATGCCATTGGCCGGAATCGGCGGATACTCCACCACATCGAACGGCCCCACCGCCAGTGACAGCAGATAGGTCGGCATCGGTGGTGTGGGCATGAATTGCCAGCGGGTCATGCCATCACCCAGCACGCTTTGGGCGAACGCCGGCGTGTTGCTGATGGCCTGCTGGCCAGTGGGAATGTCGAGAGTGATCTGCAACGGCGCCTTGAAGCCCGGCTGGTCAAAACCCGGCAGATACTTGCGCGCCTGGATCGATTCAGATTTGGCCAGCGCATACCAGTCGCCCTGCTCCTGTACCCGGAACAGGCCAGCCAGGTTGTCATCGAACGCGGCCTGATAGCGAATCAGCAGGGTGAGTTCACCCGCCGGTTGCGGGGTGGCAAAACCAACCCTGGCCACACCGCTTGCATGGCGCTGCTGATAATCCACCTCCACGTCACTGTCGCGCAGGGCAATGTGCTCAACCACAATGTTCTGGCCATGCAGCCAGATGCCGTCATCGGGCTGCAGCAAGGCGATGTCCAGCTCCAATTCGGCAGAGAAGCGTGGCTGGCGCGGATCGATCTGCATGTGCAGACGATACGCCAGTGGTCGCGCCAGCGAGGCATCCAGCGCCCCGGTGGGCAGCACAGCAGCGCTGGACTGGTAGCCCGGCTGAGGCACGTCGCTGCGACAGCCTGCGAGCAACAACAACAGCAGCACGAAACCCATCTGCGCCAGCGCCACCGCAGCGCTGCGGTGGCGGGTCTGGCCACTGATAACATTCATCATTGTGCGCATAGGTTGTGGTTGAGACATCGCTGTGGCAGGTTGAGATTGGTCAGCCCGACATGATACCACCGGCTGCTGCCACGCAATGAGCGGCATGCATGGATTTCAGTTTGCCAGCAACTGATAAACGCTGACTGAATCAGTTGCATCTCGGCGGGGTATACCAGGGTGTGTCGGACACCATCCCGGCTCAGCAGGCATTGCCCTGATCGGCCTGTTCGGCACAAGCGATGCACAGCGTGGCTGCAGGGTTTACCCGGAGACGGCCGCTGGCTATGGTCTCGCCACATTCCAGACACAGTCCATAGTCACCGCACTGCAGGTGTAGCAGTGCTGCCCGGACGGCGGTTGCGCGGGCCAGGCGGCGGGCATTGGTGGCCTGCGCCATGGCCTGACCCTGCATGGCATCCATGCGCGAGAGCCGACCTATGCGGGTCTGATCCAGCGCGACCGTCGCCGCTGCGGCCTCGGCATCCTCGGCAATTTCATCGAGCTCAGCCAGCTCCTGCTGCAATTGTGCCTGCAAGCGCTGCAGATCTTTGTCGGTGTTCACACTAGTGTACCCCGCCGGAAATACTGTGACATTCAGAACATACCTGAGGCTGCAGTACAGACGCGAATCGAAGTGTCTGGGCAGTGAATGGCAAGCCCTTGACCAGGATTGCAACGCCGTAATGCAGCCTCAGGTGCGCTCCCGCAGGGCGAGCCGGAAAGCACTCATCCGCTGTGTTATGGCTCTTGGCCATGGAATGGCCATGACCTGCGAGCCATGCCTTGCGGCTAAGCGCTTTCCGACT
>JAHJQV010000022.1 GCA_018819105.1 Gammaproteobacteria bacterium | reverse complement strand
CAGTTTCGACGGCATTCTGGCTTGGGGGTTGGTCTTTTTGCTGTCGCATGATAAACAGCTCAGTTTGCTGGATCGCCTGGTTGCGGCACTAAAGCCGGAAGGCAGGCTTCTTTTCACCGCTCCAAGTCAGCAATGCACCTGGAACGATGCGACCACTGGGCAGCAGTCGGTGTCATTGGGCTCAGATGCGTACCGGGCACACTTGTCTGCCCTTGGTGTAGGAGCAGGACACCCACACTCCAACTGGTGACGACTATGAGTACCCAGCAAACTCGATGTCAATTAATTTCAGAGGTAGATTACGCTGGTGCCTGCTGGACGGAGCAATTTGGCTGCAATATACAAAATCCAGGCAAGCCAAACCTCGGCCAAGGCCGATAACATCGAATGATGCAGATTCATCTAGATTCGCTGCGGAAACAACCGCTCAGCCGCAGCAATGCCATGCAGAAAGGTTCTGCCAAGCTTGGCCGACGCCTCCCGGATAGAGCTTTTGCTGCCAATGACATGATGAAACTTGTCTTCCTTGTGACTGAGATAGTTCAGCAGCGCCGATGGCTCTATCTGCAGTCGTTGCAGTATCTTCGGCTGATGTTCGGCAATCTTACCCCGCTTGTGCGGATGAATCGCGCGTCCAGAGCAGTCCACCAGTTCCAGATAGTCTTTCAAGTCGCAGGGCAAGCCATGATCGTCATCCAGCCTGCCGGAAAAGCACATCAGCTTTGGAATCACCGCTGACAGGTCTTCAGGCTCATCTGGCGTTTTGGTACGGGCATTGTCAATCCGCTGAACACCTGCAACCCGCTGTTGAATCGAGGTGTATTCAGACTCTTCCGGTGTATCGGCCATACCCGCTCTGATCGGGTTCAGATCCACATACGCCATGCAGGCAATCAAAGCTGCTTCATCCAGCAATGCCTGGGATTTGAACCGGCCCTCCCAAAACCGTCCTGTGCAGTTATCCTCTTCATTGGCCATTCTGGCAATGGCCTCGTTCAGACAGCGCATAAACCATGATAGATCCGCCAGCCTGCTGCGATACAGCTCAACAAACTCATTGACCTTGGCCAGTTCAGCAGTATCCATGGCTGGATTGGCCAGATACCGCTGCACAATGGGGTTGCCGGCAAACAGATGACACCAGCGACGAAGCACTTCATCCACAGACCAGGATGAAGCCAGATCAGCATTGATCCTCAACACCACGTGGTAATGATTGCTCATCACCGCATAGGCAGCCACATCAATGGCAAACACCGAAGACAGCAAGGCCAGACGTTCAACAATCCAGCCACGCCGATGAGCAAAGTTGCGACCGGTGTAGGTATCCTCACCACAGAGAAAGGCACGGCGCACACAGCGCCCGATACAGTGATAGTAAGGCGTGGCTTGAACAGAAACCAGGGCTGAACGGGGTAGAGTCATGGCTAAACCTGATGAAGCTAGACCCCATCATGCACGAGCCGATGGCGCCAAAGCTATGGCAAATGTCTGAAAATGTTGTAGGATAATGGCTATGGATGATGGGTGTCCTGAGCTCTGCTGAGCTCTGGTTATGCCGACGGCGAACGCCTGACCATCACCGGATCACCGGCTGGCTGCGCGGTGATGACAAGGCGGCGATGGAGTAAAACCAACCCGATTACTGCGGTTCATTGTGCTCTGTGTTTTCTTTACTATCTGCCTCGTCTTCGAGCACCTTGAACTCACCCAGTATCACCTGTTCGGCAGTCTGCTCAAAATCATCGACGATGCCCTGCATGACGCGGGTCTGCAGATTGTACTCATTTTCAATGCTGGTACCGAGCCTGGCTCTGACGATATCAAAGCCATAATCGCTGGAACAATCCGGATTGCCGCCACACACAGCTTGAATGTAATCGACACAGGTGGCTCTGGGTCCCTTGCAGCGGTAGCGGATGTTGCGCAAGCGCTGCATGCGCTGGCGGGCCAGATGAACGACGCCGGCATTGGCAATGGAAGATACATGGTTTTGCGCATCAACTAGCAGCTCATCGTTCATACGTTGATTGATCTGCTCAAGGTGAGCCAGCATCAGAGGACTTTTCAGATCCGCCGCCAGAGCTGCCCAGGCGTATGCCCAAGCCGGGTCAGGGTCAGTACCGAGGCCCTGCGCATACATTTGCGACAAGCGATATTGGGAGAACTTCTCACCCGTTTCCGCAAGTTGCTGATAGTGAACAATGGCATCCCGATAACGTTGCCGTTGGTACAGCGTATTGGCATACTGCATCTGCGTGGTGCCTCTGGTGCGCAATGAAGCAATCTCAGAGGACAAGGCCGTACTGTTGAAGCGGCGAAAGTAATCCGCAGCCAGTTCATAGATGCGTTGCTTGTCGTTGGGATGTATCAGCTCATTGAGATCGTGCCAGTGATTGACCAGAAATTCGGTACCGAACTCGGCAGCAACGGTAGCCCAGGCAAAAGCTTCGGATAGCGAAGTAGCTACACCCAGACCATCGGCATACATCAATGAGGCTCGATATTGTGCCAGCTTGTCGCCTTGCATAGCCAGGTCAAGATACAGTTCGAGGGCTGTTTCGTACTTATGATCGGCAAATGCAAGATCGGCATTTTTCTGGAGTAGCTCAGTATCAGTCTGCTGCATTTGAGCACAGCCAGAAAGCAGGTATGTCGTTGCTACCAAAATTATGAAAGCAGTCTCACGCATGCTGCAACTACATTCCCGACGGTGAATTAAATTGCGGCAGTTGACAATTCGTTCGGTCAAAAGGATCACAAATCACAATGGGTGGTTGGTCACCTCCATCACCATCTTGACAAGGCAGGCTGCCGGAGCCAGTATCGGTCATGCCATCGGATAAAGCGGCGATAAACTGATAGCCAATATTAGTGCTGCCACCACATTCTGCAGCCATGATTCCAGTAGCTTGCGAAATGAGGGTGCCGCCTGTGGTCAGTGACCAGGTCTGCGAAGTCAGGTCCGCGCCATCGCCAGACGTGCTGCACACAAAAGTTCTGGGCATGCCGGTATCAATCAGTTCACAGGTAGTGATGGTGCTGCCCGCCTGTGCAGCGGTGCTTAGAAGCAGGAGTGTCAGTGGTAGCAGCATGGACAGATGGACGATATATCCAAGCTTGCGAGGGGGGGTAATACATTCATAATCATGATAAATCTCCTTTAATTAATCAATCAGTAACATTCCATGTCTCTGATCCAACCCTTTATTACCCTTATTATGTCGTTAATCTAGCAATCTCTGATTGATTTGTCAAACATGATCTATCCGAAATGTTTCTCCATCTTTCTGATTTCGATGGCAACATAGAAGTTGGACACCCAGAGCGCCGGCCAAAGCCGGTGGTAGATCAAGCGGTGTAAGTCCCTATCTTGAAATGGTTAGAATTCCGCCAGTGCACCGAGTCATGGGCTGATGTTCGTGAGGACATCGGCTATTCGTAGACAGGGGAATGGGTGATGAGTAGGACATATATGTACGCCTCCCCGTAGTCAAGAGTTTTTTTCTCACCTATCTTTTCTGAGCATGATGGCACCTCTCCTCGATGACCGGGCTTTTTCGACTTTGCATGGTGGCGATGAAGAAATGGTCTGCTGACATATATTCGGGCTCTTCATTGGGGATCTGTTGTCTCCCCGGACCATCATAGTTCAGGATACCCACCATGACTCACAGCATCTCCACTGACGAAACGTCTATACTCACTGACACCCAGACGAACCTATTTTCGTGCAGCCTGAGAACCGCCGCGCTGATTATTCTCTGCCTTCGAGTGAGCCATGAACAAGCATGACAATCAGCGTACAGGCATGCATGACGCAACCGGCTGGGAGTCAGTTGCCGACTGGTTTATTCAACATTCTGCCACTTCAACTGTAGGTTACCGCCTCATTGATCTGTGGGCGCAGTCGTTGCCGATGGGCGCAGATGTGCTGGACGTGGGGTGCGGGTCTGGGTCACCTCGCTCCCAGGCGCTGATGCGAAATGACTTTCGGATCTATGCTGTCGATGGTGCGTCAACACTGGCCGCTGCGTACAAGGATAGGTTCCCCGATGCTCAGGTGGCATGTGAGAATGTTACAGAGAGTCGTTTTTTCGACAGCAGTTTCGACGGCATTCTGGCTTGGGGGCTGGTCTTTTTGCTACCGCATGATGAACAGCTCAGCTTGCTGAATCGCCTCGTTGCGGCACTAAAGCCGGAAGGCAGGCTTCTTTTCACCGCACCAAGTCAGCGATGCACCTGGAACGATGCGACCACTGGGCAGCAGTCGGTGTCATTGGGCTCAGATGCGTACCGGGCACACTTGTCTGCCCTTGGTGCGCCCGTGCTGTGTGAGTTCGATGGCGAGGGCGAGAATCACTATTACAGTGCACGAAGGATTCAGGGTCCGGGTCAGGCTGAGCGGTCATAGTTGTCTCCGGTGTCGCTGCGCGACGATGGTTTAACTGGATCCCGGCCTGCGCCGGGATGACACACTTTGTTTCGTGACTTCAAAGTCTGCCGTCATACCGGGCAGACCGGTATCCAGTCACTGAACAAATGACTATCGTTGGCAGTCATAGACTGGTGAGTGTCCGTTGCTTGAGGTTCCAACATGAGTTCACATCAACTGAAGCTGGGCAAACTGTGCCAGTGTTAATCACGAAGCTTGAAAACCATGCTGGCTGGCTCACATAACACCAGGTTGTCGCATAACATTTCATCTATACGTAACTAACATCGCTGTTGTAAATTGTTGCCTTGATGCTTGCAGATGGAGTAGGATAATGGCAATGTGCTGCTTGCTTTGCGAGCTACAAACATCAACCACTCAGTAGAATTTATGTAACCGGGTAATAGCCAGAGTTAAGAATTGAGGTGATAATGTGAAAATTAAAGACTTGATCATTGAAGCTGAAGCGCTACCCATGGAAGAACGTGCCATCGTGGCAGATTCTCTACTACGTAGCCTCAACCACCCTGATGCCGAGTTTGATAAAAAATGGGCTAAGGTCGCGCATTTGCGTCAACAGGAAGTGCGTGAAGGTAGAGTTGAAACTATTCCCGGTGAAAAGGTTTTTGAGAATTTATGGAAGATCTATAATCAATGAGATTTTGGTTTCATCCGCTTGCCGAGATGGAATTATCAGAGGCTGCTGCTTATTACGAGGATGAAGAGCCTGGCCTTGGTTATGATTTTTCGATTGAGGTATATTGGGCTATCCGACGTGCCATGACTTATCCCAAGGCATGGACTGCTCTGGAAGGAGATATCCGGCGTTCTATGGTTCGCCGGTTTCCATATGGCGTTCTATATTCCGAGGAACTGGACGGAATTCTGATTGTGGCTGTTATGAATCTACATCGTGAACCTCATTATTGGAAAGAGCGTATTTAGATCAAAAATATTTCAGAATGAATTTGGCATCGTTCCAGTTATGCATACAAGCCATGCTGCCAATTGCAGTTAATCTGCAACAATGTATGACTTTGTCCAAGCGCGACTGGAAATTGACTGGATCCCGGCCTGCGCCGGGATGACAGGCGTTGTTTGGTGTGCCTGCTGTCAGCCAATTCAGCAGTGTCGTTCAGTCACAGTGATGCCGCGACTTGTGAATCAGGTGACCATGGCAAGCCAGGTATCAAAACACGCATGCTCCTGAAAAACATCGTAGGATAATGGTGCTAGCGCAGGCAACCCATTAAACCGAGCCAATGTGGAGTCAATGTCATGACACAAATGGACAAAGCAGTTGCGACGCAACTCGCGAACATTGCAAAGAAATCCGGCAAGTCAATTGAGCAGTTGACAGCAGCGATCAGGAGCTGCGGCAAATCAAAACATGGTGATCTCAGATCCTGGGTGATGGAAGCTTATGGTCTTGGATATGGTGATGCCAACACGTTGACACATATTGCGCTGAAGTCAGATGGCGCAAGCGCTGCCAGCGCTGGCGGGTTGTCCACCGATGATGTACTGGCCGGCATTTACACAGAAAAGAAAGCGCATCTGCGTCCGATTCACGACAAGCTGATGAAGGCGATTGAGCAATTCGGCGATTACGAACTGGTACCGAAGAAGGGCTATGTCTCTCTGCGCCGCCAGAAGCAGTTTGCCATGCTGGGACCGAAGACGAACAGCCGTTTTGAGCTTGGGATCAATCTCAAGGAGGATGTTGCACATCCCTGTATCAAGGCCCAGCCACCTGGCGGCATGTGTCAGTATGTTGCTGCGCTCACTGCTGAGGATCAGGTTGATTCCGATCTGATTGATATCGTTCGTAAGGCCTATGCTGCCGCCGGATGAAACGGCTGGCTTTGTGGATTGCACTTAAGGTCATATTCCCTGCGGTGTTGTCGCTCCGCGACGGTGGTTTGACTGGATCCCGGCCTGCGCCGGTATGACGAGCTTTGTTTGGTGGCCTTACAGTCTGCCGTCGTTATGGTGATGCTTCGCGACGGTAGATTGACTGGTTCCCGGCCTGCGCCGGGATGGCGAACTTTGTTTGGTGGCGATACAGTCTGCCGTCGTTATGGTGATGCTTCGCGACGGTGGTTTGACTGAAATAGTGGTGTTGCTGCGCGAACAATGATGACGTGTTTAGCGACACGCAACGCGGCCTGCGCCGGGATGACGGGCGTTGTTTGGTGGCTATACAGTCTGCCGTCGTTATGGTGATGCTTCGCGACGGTGGTTTGACTGAAATAGTGGTGTTGCTGCGCGAACAATGATGACGTGTTTAGCGACACGCAACGCGGCCTGCGCCGGGATGTCGGGCGTTGTTTGGTGACTTCACAGTCTGCCGTCATACCGGTGCAGACCGGTATCCAGTCGATAAATGGGCTAGCGGCCTTTCGGTCTGTCGTCATGCCGGTCTGCGCCGGGATGACGAGCGTTGTTTGGTGGCTATACAGTCTGCCGTCATACCGGTGCAGACCGGTATCCAGTCATATAACAATGCTAGAAATGTGTAGTCACATGCTGCAACACATAATCCGGATGAGTTGCCGGCCTGAGCGCTTGTTCGATAGATATCCCCCACGCCGATCTGTGCAGGAAACATCGGACTGCTGATGTCCAGGCGCACCATGAAAGGAACACACGATTGCGGTAGGATAATGACCATGCGGAGCAGGCCGTGAAACAGGTTGTTGTGGTCACCGGTTCCGGCGCGATCGGTCAGGCCATCGCCCGTCGGGTCGGTGCCGGGCGGCATGTTCTGTTCGCAGACCTGCACGATAGTCATGCTGCCGCTGCTGCAGAGACGCTGGTCAACGCCGGGTTCGAAGCGTCTGCAATGGCTGTCGATGTCACTTCGCGGGCTGCTGTTGGCGCTCTGGCCGGTGCCGCCACCGCGATCGGTGATGTGACAGGCATCATTCATACTGCTGGCGTGTCACCATCCAGCGCTTCGTCGGCCATGATCTTCAAGGTTGATCTGTATGGCACTGCGCTGGTGCTTGCGGAGTTTGGCCAGTGCATTGCCACCGGTGGCGCTGGCGTGGTGATCTCTGCACAGGCCGGTCACCGTTTGGGGCCGTTGAGTGTCGAGCAGAGCCAACTGCTGGCCACGGCACCGGCAGACGAGTTGCTTGATCTGGATCTGCTCAGGACAGAGCAGATGAGCGATCCCATGCTGGCCTACCAGCTTGCCAAGCGCGGCAGCTCGTTGCGGGTGGCGGCGGAGTCGATTCGCTGGGCCAGGCGTGGTGCCCGGCTCAATGCCATCAGTCCGGGCATTGTTGGCACAGCGCTGGGCCAGAAGGAGTTGAGCGGATCACACAGCGAGAGCTACCGGCGCATGATTGCACAATCTGCTGCCGGCCGGGTCGGCACGCCGGATGAGGTTGCCGGCGTCGCGGCGTTGCTGCTGGGGCCGGAAGGCGCTTTCATATCCGGCAGCGATTTTCTTATGGACGGTGGTGTCACCGCAACCTACTGGTATGGCGGGTTGAAGTTGTGATCAGCAGTATGCGCGACAAGCTGCCAGGTGGCGCGTTGGCACATCAGTCTGCCATGCTGTCCAGGCCATCCCGAGACGATTATGCCAATGGCACAATCCTGCCACACACAGGTGTGGTTCGGGCGATGCAGTCAGTACACGGCGGTGCGGGCATGTGCAGTGAATGGTTGTGATAAACATGGCAGGGATCAGTGAATGACGATGAATCTCAGTGAAGTTGGTGGCACACGCATCATGGCCAGGCACCGGGCGAGCTGCCACTGTGGATCAGTGGAAATGGATCTTGAGCTTCCGCAGGGCCTGGTGGATGTTCGCCGCTGCGACTGCTCACTGTGCCGGCGTCGTGGTGCCATCGTGGCTTCGGTTCCCCTCTCCGCCATCCGCATCATAAGAGGGGAAGATGCACTGAAGCTATACCAGTTCAACACGCATACCGCGAAACACTACTTCTGCGGGTACTGTGGCATCTACACCCACCATCAAAGAAGATCAAACCCCAGCCAGTATGGCTTCAACGTCGCCTGCCTTGAGGGCATCAATCCACTGCAGATTGACGAGGTGCCTGTCTATGATGGCGTCAACCATCCTGCAGACAGGTCTGGATAATCATGTGTCGCTGTTGAATGATTATTGCGTCAGCGAATGTCTGTCGCTGAAGCTGTAAACAGCCGACACTGATTGAGCGTTCAGGCGATGATGCCAATGCGCCGGCTTTTCTATTCAGAATCGTCGCTGCGATGACCAGGTCCGAAGGTCATGACGGTGCCTGCTGATTGACTTCGCCGTAGCCATGTTACTGCCGAGTCCTCGCCCGCATTATTCATGAATCTGACTACTGCGATGTCTCCAGCCCACGCATCTGCGGCGTTTTGCTCGGTCACGAATCCTCAACGTAGTGTCAAGTACGCCTGCGGTTCGTTCGGTCGCGAAACACCACAGCTACACGTTCTGGCAGCATCTCGTTACGTCAGTTCATGAATAATGCGGGCTAGCAGCTGGCGCCACTCATCGGCCAGTAGCGTGAGTCAAGCCTCTGATTCCGTTGTTCATCAGTATCGTCTTGATCGGGCTATAAATTACGCTCATGCTGCGTCATATGTCCCTGACCAGATGAAGGCCTGATCCTATGCTCATGACCATCCACATTGCCGCAGGCAGCATCGGCCTGATTGCAGGTACCGTTGCACTGTTTGCACGCAAGGGCCGAACTGTTCATCGTCAGGGAGGCATGGTGTTTGTGATTGCCATGCTGGCCATGTCGGCAAGTGCGATACCGCTGGCTGTATGGGCCCAGAAAACGACATCGGTGATGGGTGGCTGCTTGACGTTTTATCTGGTGCTGACGTCATTCCTCACCATCCGTCGCCCGCACGAACGCTTTGATTGGGTCGTCATCGGGGCTGCACTTGCAGGAATCTCTCTTGCCGTTGTGTTTTACTCGCTGGGCATGGAAGGTCTGCGCAGTTCGACCGGCACGATCAATGGACTCATGCCCGAAGCAATGTTCGTCTTTGGCTCGGTGGCCTTGATAGCCGCATTGGGGGATGTGCGTGTGACGCTGGTACGGGCAGTGTCCAGGCCCTATCGCATCGCCAGGCACCTGTGGCGCATGTGCTTTGCGCTGCTGATGGCCGCAGTGTCATTCTTTCTCGGCCAGGCTCAGGTGCTTCCGGAATTGCTGCGCAACTCACCGGTGCCAGCGCTCATTCCTGTTGTGGTGGTCATCCTGATGTTCTACTGGATCCTGCGTGTACAGTGGAGCCCGTCAGCACCAAAGTAAGTTTCTATACCGATATAGGTGCACATTATGCCAAGACGAATATTTCCGCGACAGTTCGACAATGAATATCATGGGCATCGGCTGGCACTGGCTCTGCTTTGGATCATCACCGGATTCAAGACCATCATGGCCTATAACACGGCGATTAACACGCGTTATGGTGCGGTGCACGCAGATGGTATTCCTGTCGACAGCTATTCACCGGAAGCAGGCATTATGGTGCTCAACATTTTCGCTAAACTGGGTAACATGCACTTTATTCTGGTCGCAATCAGCCTGATGGCGTTGATTCGCTATCGTTCGATGGTGCCGCTGATTTACCTGATTCTGATCTATGAATATCTTAGCCGCGCCCTGTTGAGTACCCTATGGATGGGCGTACCGTTTTTGCAACTTGCAACCAGCAAAGCGGGTGCCATTGTGCAGTCACTGTTTGTTGCCATGGTCGTCGGTTTCATCCTCTCGCTTTGGTGGCGCAGAGCGGATCCTCCGGCAAATGAACCGATTCGGGGCTGAAGACGATGGCTGCCAGCCCTAGTCAATAGGCCCATGCCGGGTGCAGAGCACGGTGCAGCCACGTACCTACTCGCCAGCACCGGGCAAGTGGGTTAGCATGGGGAAATGACTAGCACTGATAGCACTGTCCAGCAGGCACTGGCGATGACATTTGCATGGCACAGATTGCGAACAACGCTGATTGCTTCGCTGGTCTGGGGCTTGTTGCTGAGCCTGGTGTTTCAGAGTTCCACGCTGTCGGTGCTGGTCCGGACTGTGGCAATCGGGCTGGTTGCCCTGGCGGTATTCGGCTTGTTCGAACGCTGGCCACGGCGCTTGCCGCGCGGCCTCGCGCGTTGGGTATTGCAGGTGCTGGGCGTCGCCGTCTCGGTGCCATTGACGGTTTCGGCGTATTACCTGGCCACCAGCGAAACGTCTGTGCTTCCGTTTCAGGAGGGCGGGACGCGCCTTATCGGTTTTACACTTCTGATTGTGACCGGGATGCTGTTTGCGCCCTGGATTGCCATGTCGGCGCTGCTGCGCCAGCGCGACGAGTCGGTGCGCAGCCAGGCCCAGGCATTTGAGCGTGAGCGCGGCAAGCTGGAACGGGCTGCGGTGGATGCCCGCCTGCGCTTCCTGCAGGCCCAGATCCAGCCGCATTTTCTGTTCAATACGCTGGCCAATGTGCGTGAATTGACCGCATCGGGCTCCACCCAGGCACCAGTTGTGCTGGATTGTCTGATCACCTACCTGCGCGCTGCGGTGCCACGGCTGGAAGAGTCTGCAATCACGCTGGATCGAGAGCTGGAGCTGGTTCGCGCCTACCTGGAGCTGATGCAGATGCGCATGCCCGACCGATTGCAGTTTTCGATTGCTGCCGAGCTTGAAGGTGCGTCGGTATTCTGCCCCCCGATGACCATCCTCACGCTGGTGGAAAATGCCGTGCGTCACGGCATCGACCCGAGTGAGGAAGGAGGATGCATCAGCGTCGATGTGCACACACATCAAGACATGTGCCACATCATGGTCAGTGACAGCGGGGTTGGCTTCGCCAGGACAGTTGGCGGTCTGGGTACCGGTCTGACCACCCTGCGCGAACGACTGCAACTGGCTTTTGGCAGCGAGGCGAGGCTGGAGCTGCGTGAAGGCAAACCGCATGGTGTGGTTGCAGAACTTGCGTTTCCCACGCGGAGACATCTGCCATGAGCAATACTCCTCCAACTGCCCTGGTCGCCGATGATGAACCACTTCTGCGCCAGGCGCTGATCCGGGAACTGGCCGAAGCCTGGCCCGAGTTGGAAGTGGTGACGCAGGCTCGTGGTGGCAATGATGCCTGGTCACGGTTTGAAGAACATCAGCCAGATGTCTGTTTCCTGGATATTCATATGCCCGGCCTTTCCGGCATCGAGGTCGCCCGTCGCATCGGGCGGCGCGCTCATGTGGTGTTTGTGACTGCATTCGATTCCTATGCATTGGAGGCCTTTGAGCAGGGCGCGCTGGATTATCTGGTCAAGCCGATTCAACGCGGGCGTCTGGCCGAGACGGTGTCGCGCCTGCAGGAACGTCTGGGTTCGGCCCGACCGCCTATCGGTACACAGGCGCTGTTCGATGAGCTGGCAAGCCTGTTGAAAGTCGGGGCAGAAGTGGACAATTTGCGCTGGATTCAAGCCCGAGTTGGCCAGTCGTTGCGTTTGATCCCCGTTGAGGCCATTGATTTTCTGCGCGCCGACGAAAAATATACCCGTGTTGCCTGGCGTGAGGATTCCGGTGAGAAATCAGAGGCATTGATCAGCACATCGCTGCGACAACTGCTTGCGCGGCTGGACAAGGAACAGTTTGTGCAGGTGCATCGATCGGTGGTGGTCAACCTGCGAAAAGTCAGCCACTTTACCCGCAACGAAAACGAAACCGGCAACATCCATCTCAAGCAGCGCGACGAGGTGCTGCCGGTGAGCAGGGGTTTCTTGCACCTGTTCCGGCAGATGTGATGTCCTGAGTGATATCTGACTTACGTTCCCTGCCAGTTCCGGGACACCGTAGGCGCCGGATTTACCTTCAGGTCTGACAATTGATGACGCCTTACAGCAAGCGCGTTACACATCGGATTGGTCTTGCTGCTGTCGCATTCGTCGGCGTATTCCGCAATATGACCAGATCATTCAGCAACCCGTCGGACAAGGCATTGTGCGCGAGTCAGCGATCGATAGACTCTTCGATCATGACAACATTCATTCAGTCCACCACCGCACTGAAGCGGGCCGCACAATTGTGGTATCTGACGACCGCTTTCGGCATGTGGTTGTTTGTGTACTACATTGCCGCTTTCTATGGACCAACAGTGAGCGGTGACTTCGAGGCCTGGAACGCCAACCGCATGCTGACCCATGGCTATGTCGCCGGTGATACGGCGGGAAACCTGATGTTTGCGGCCCATTTTCTGCTGGCCGGGGTATTGACCCTTGGCGGCACGGTGCAACTCATTCCGCAATTGCGCCGGCATGCTCTGGCATTGCACCGATGGAATGGCCGACTGTTCATGGTTGCTGCGCTGCTGGTCGCCGTTGCTGGCATGGGCCTGAATATCCTGCGTCGAGTTGACAAGCATGGCGACGCCTGGCCCTCTGCCATTGATTTCAATGGTCTGTTGATTTTGGCGTTTGCGGCCGTGGCATGGACATTGGCCCGGCGCGGACAGACCGCTTTGCACCGACGCTGGGCGTTGCGGACATTCATGGTGGTCAGCGGTGTGTGGTTCTTGCGCATAGGCGTGTCGCTTTGGATATTGTCTACAGCCACACTGTATGGCGCGCCGCATTACGTCAATGAGTTCTTTGCAGTGTGGAAGTGGGGCTGTTTCCTGTTCCCGCTGCTTGTGCTGGAGAGCTATTTTTGGGCGCAGAAGAGCGAGATGGCAACAGCGCGATATTTCATCACTGTATTGCTGGTGATATTTAGCCTTCTGACTGTGATTGGCACTTTCGGTGCTTATAAAGTGTTCTGGGGGCCGTTGCTTTGAGTTTGGCCTGGTGTCAGGAGGTGTCGCTGCGCGACGATGGTTTGACTGAAATAGTGGTGTTGCTGCGCGAACAATGATGACGTGTTTAGCGACACGCAACGCGGCCTGCGCCGGGATAACGGGCTTTGTTTGGTGACTACACAGTCTGCCGTCATACCGGTGCAGACCGGTATCCAGTCGATAAATAGGCTGGCGTCAAATGCTCAGGCAACACCCCGATACCAGCCGGACACGGCATAGCGATGTTCGGTGGCGTAAGGCGGGATGGCGGTCACCACATGCGGTTGCGGTACGGTGAACAGGTTCAGGGTGTTGAAGCTGGGTTTGAACGCGGCCGGGCTGTTGCCGTTGTGGTCGTAGAACTGCAGGTAGCCGTTCCATTCCGGTCGCCACTTGCGGGTGAAGTTGAACACGTAGGCGCAGCGCCGGTTGGCACCGGGCATCAGGTCGTTGTGGTAGCCGAGAAACTGTCCGGGTGAAAAGCGCGTGGCCTGGGCATCGACCTCGCTCACATCGCTGTTGTCCAGCAGCGTTCTGATCAGCTGCAGCATGTCGTCGCCGGCGAGAAAATCAAAGAACTGCTTCAGCAGCGGCGGATAGTGGCCGTCGCTGTGGGTGTTCGGGTCATGGTGAAACAGGCTGTACAGATAGCCAAAGCCCTGCTGCGCATGTTGATAGACCTGATCATGCAGGCTCTGCATGTGTGCCGCCGGCACTTTGGGCAGGTTGTGTGCCTCAATGATGCCGGGACCCTTGTCGTCGTAGTAGGTCAGTGACCAGGGCGTGTCGTGCTGCAGGCAATGCAGCAGGGCGTCGGCGCAGTCGCTGCGCAGCACATCGTGCAACTGCACACGACCCTCGCTGTGCAGGGTGGCGGCGGCGCTGCGGTGATCCAGTTCGGGATTGAGGGCAAATGGCATGGTCATTGTTATTCTTGTGACGCACTTATGATAACGCAGCTGTGCGGGATACGGGCGCTCAGTGGTGCAGCTCACGCGGGTCCACGCCATAGTACTGTTGCAGTTGCCGGAACAACTCGGGATGCCGCTCCAGCATGTGCTCGGGCTGTTCGTAAAAGTGCTCGGTGGCGACGGCGAAAAATTCCGCCGGATTGGTGGCGCCGTAGTATTTCATGGTCGAGCGATGACCGTGTCTGGCGTCTCGTTGCAGTGCTTCGAATTCATGCGCCAGCACCCTGGCCCACTGCTGGTAGCTTTGCGCGCTGCGCAGCAGCGGTGCGCCATTGCTGTCACCGCTGGCCTGATCCAGCTGATGGGCAAACTCGTGCAGCACCACGTTATCGCCATCGCCGAAGTTGCTGCTGCCACGACTGACATCGTCCCAGGACAGCACCACCTTGCCATCGTGCCAGGATTCACCCAGCCGGTGCTGGGTCTGCTCGCTGACCACGCCGGCAGCGGTCACTTCGCGGTTGGAGGCCCGGTAGGCATTGGGATAAAGATAGATAAAGCGCAGCCTGGCGTAATGGTTGCCGGGCTGGTGCAGCGTCAGCAGGCAGGCTTCGGCGGCGATGGTGATGCGCATCTCGTCGCTGACTTGCAAACCGCCGCAGCCGACGAAGGTTTTCTCGTGCAGGAACCACAGAATTTGCTGTTGCAGCCGTTTGCGCAGATCCTCCGGCAGACCAGCATAGTAGGGCAGGTTGTCGTGCAGGATCTGTTGCCACGGCGCTGGAAACGCTCGTGTCATGATGCGCCGACGCTGCCAGCCGGGCCACCAGAACAGCCACAGCAGACCACATATGGCCAGCAGCAGCAACGACGAGAGAATCCACCACAGCATAGCTTGCAGTATAACCAGCTGTGCTGGCCGGGCGAAGTTTACTGCCCCCATCCCAACCTTCCCCCGCTCGCGGGGGAAGGGGTGGTTCCGAGGTTGCTTATGGTTTCGAAGCACAGGGATGGGGTGATTGCGAGGTTGCTTTTGGTTTTGAATCACCGATGGAAGGGGCGGCTTCCAGGAGACTATTGATGCTGAACATCAGCCTGCTCATTTAATGAGGTTAAAAGCTGCGCTCAATATCTGCTCGCCAGTATGAAGCTGGAAACCCCCTCCCCTTTGCAAGGGGGAGGGCTGGGGTGGGGGTTTCATGAGCCTGATTTGCGGTGAGATTGTGAGCAGTAGATGGGCATTGTGCCCCCATCCCAACCTTCCCCCGCTCGCGGGGGAAGGGGTGGCTCCGATGTTGCTTTTGGTGTCGAAGCTTGGGGGAAAGGTGATTCCGAGGTTGCTTTTGCTTTCATGGCTCAGGGAAGGGGTGGTTCCGAGGTTGCTTGTGGCTTCGAAGCTCGGGGAAGGAGCAGTTCCGAGGTTGCTTTTGATTTCGAAGCTCGGGGAAGAGGCGGATCCGAGGTTGCTTGTGGCTTCGCTGCCTGCTCGTCAGGATGAAGTTGGTAACCCCCTCCCCCTTGCAAGGGGGAGGGCTGGGGTGGGGGTTTCATGAGCCTGATTTGTGGTGAGCTTGTCAGCAGTTGATGGTTATTGTGCCCCCATCCCAACCTTCCCCCGCTCGCGGGGGAAGGGGTGGCTCCGATGTTGCTTTTGGTGTCGAAGCTCGGGGAAGGGGCGGTTTCGTGGTGGCATTTGGTTTCGAAGCTAAGGGGAAGGGGCGGATCCGAGATGCTTTTTTGAACTCGAAGCAAAGGCGAAAGAGAGTTTCCGAGGTTGCTTGTGGCTTCGCTGCCTGCTCGTCAGGATGAAGTTGGTAACCCCCTCCCCTTGCAAGGGGGAGGGCTGGGGTGGGGGTTTCATGAGCCTGATTTGTGGTGAGCTTGTCAGCAGTTGATGGTTATTGTGCCCCCATCCCAACCTTCCCCCGCTCGCGGGGGAAGGGGGGGTTCGAGGTTGCTTTTGTTGTCGAAGCTCAGGGATGGGGTGGCTTCGAGGTGCTTTTTTGAACTCGAAGCAAAGGGTAAGGGGAGTTTCCGAGGTGGCATTTGGTCTCGCTGTCTGCTCATCAGGATGAAGTTGGTAACCCCCTCCCCCTTGCAAGGGGGAGGGTTGGGGTGGGGGTTTCATGAGCCTGATTTGCGGTGAGATTGTGAGCAGTTGATGGGCATTGTGCCCCCATCCCAACCTTCCCCCGCTCGCGGTGGAAGGGGTGGCTTCGAGGTTGCTTAAGGTGTCGAAGCTCAGGGAAGGAGCGGTTCCGAGGTTGCTTTTGGTTTCGAAGCTCGGGGAAGGAGCAGTTCCGAGGTTGCTTTTGATTTCGAAGATCGGGGAAGAGGCGGATCCGAGGTTGCTTGTGGCTTCGCTGCCTGTTCGCCAGGATGATGTTGGAACCCCCCTCCCCCTTGCAAGGGGGAGGGTTGGGGTGGGGGTTTCATGAGCCTGATTTGTGGTGAGCTTGTCAGCAGTTGATGGTTATTTTGCCCCCATCCCAACCTTCCCCCGCTCGCGGGGGAAGGGGGGGTTCGAGGTTGCTTTTGGTTTCGAAGCTCGGGGAAGGAGCAGTTCCGAGGTTGCTTTTGATTTCGAAGATCGGGGAAGAGGCGGATCCGAAGTTGCTTGTGGCTTCGCTGTCTGCTCGTCAGGATGAAGTTGGTAACCCCCTCCCCCTTGCAAGGGGGAGGGCTGGGGTGGGGGTTTCATGAGCCTGATTTGCGGTGAGCTTGTCAGCAGTAGATGGATATTTTGCCCCCATCCCAACCTTCCCCCGCTCGCGGGGGAAGGGGTGGTTTCGAGGTTACTTTTGGTGCCGAAGCTCGGGGAAGAGGTGGTTTCGAGGTGGCATTTGGTTTCGAAGCAAAGGGGAAGGGGTGGTTCAGAGGTGGCTTGTGGTTACTAAGCAAAGTGGAAGGGAGGCGGTAGCTTGCGGTTTCAAAAAAATCTGCCGCCTGCTCTTGCCATGGCCAGCAACAGTGGATATCATTACAAATAACAATCATTCTCATTTATATTCACAATCACTTTGCGGGCGGTTGTGGCCTGTACCCTGCGGTTGCGAGCGATGTATCCGCTGACGAGCCCAGGCCGGCAACCATGGATCAAGTCATCCCGGCACATCATTGCGCCGGACCAGTATGGAAACCAATATGTCACCGAAGACCTGGAGCGAACCTCAATCACGCCATCCACTCAGCATTGCCATCGGCACGGCCTGGCTGCTGGCATTCGCCGCGACCGGCCTGCAGGCACAGGATGAGCCGCTGGCAGCGCTGCCGCTGCAACCGCTATCGATCATCGGTTCGCCGGAGCAGGCGGCGCAGATCACCGGTGGTGCCACCGTGCTGACCAATGAGGAACTGGAGCGACTCAACTACACCGACATCCAGCGCATTCTGCGGCTGGTGCCGGGTGTGTCGATTCAGGTTGAGGATGGCTTCGGTCTGCGGCCGAACATCAGCATTCGCGGTACCGCCACCGATCGCAGTGCGCGCATCACGCTGATGGAAGACGGTGTGCTGATCGCACCGGCACCGTATGCGGCTCCGGCGGCCTACTATTTTCCCAATGCCGGCCGCATTCATCAGGTCGAGGTGTTGAAAGGCCCGGCGGCGATCACCCAGGGCCCCTACACGGTGGGTGGCGCGCTGAATCTGCTGTCCACGCCGATCCCGGACCGAGATGGCGGCATGCTGGAAGTTGAGGGCGGCAACGATGCCACCTTCCGTGGCCATTTTCATTATGGCGGTGGCAACGAGAACTGGTCCTACGTGGTGGAAACACTGCAGTGGTACAGCGATGGTTTCCAGGACATCGACCGCAGCAGCCGCGACGCCGGCTTTGATATCCAGGATTACATGGCCAAGCTGCGTTACAACACCGATCGCAACGCCGATGGCCCGTATCAGCAGGTCGAGCTGAAACTGCAGTATGCCGAGCAGGATTCCAACTTCAGTTATCTGGGCCTGACCGATGTCGATTTCCGCGCCGATCCACTGCGCCGTTACGGGCTTTCGGAACTGGACAACATCCAGACCGAGCACTGGCAGGTGCAGTTGAACTATCAGATCGAGTTTAACGACGACTGGGCGCTGCAGGTGACCGGTTACAACAACGATTTCCGTCGCAACTGGTTCAAGACCGAAGGCATTGATGTCGATGGCAGCGCCAACGCCGAGGATTTTGACAGCACCAGTTGGTTCAATGTCATCAATGCCTTGAACAACGGTGAGGGCATTGGCGATCTCAGCGCTGCCGATCTGCAGGCGATTCTCGATGGCAGCCAGGACACCGCTGCCGGAGCCATCCAGCTGCGCGCCAACAATCGCGAGTACTACAGCCGTGGTGTGCAGACCCAGCTTGCCGGCGACTTTGCCACCGGCAATGTCGCGCATGAGCTGACCGTGGGCATGCGTTTTCATACCGATCAGGAAGACCGCCTGCAGCGCAACAGCACCTATACGCAGATCAACGGTTCGCTGGTGCTGGATGATCTGGGCCGGCTGGGCAACGCCGGCAACCGCATCCAGAACGCCGATGCCTTCTCGGCGTTCATTTATGATCGCATCAGCATCGGCAGATTGACGCTGACCCCGGGTCTGCGCCTGGAGTCGATTGATCAGGATCGCACGCGCTTTGAAATCCGCCCCGACCGCAGCGATGATCTCGCCAGCCGCGCCGACGACAACATCCGTGACACCCGTCAGAACAACACCGATGCGCTGCTCGCCGGCATCGGCGCGCTGTACCAGTTAACCGACAGCCTGAGCGGTGTGCTGGGTGTGCATGAGGGCTTCAGCGCCCCCAGCAACGCGCCCGGCGTGCGTCCGGAATCCAGCATCAACTATGAGTATGGACTGCGCTTCAACAACGGCTGGTTGCAGTCCGAGGCCATCGGCTTTTTCACCGACTATGACAATCTGGTCGGGGTGTGCACCAACTCCTCCGGTGCCGACTGCAATCCCGGCGACGCCTTCAACGGCGAGGCCGCCAGTGTGCTCGGGCTGGAGTTTCTGTTGCAGACCGACATCTCACCGTGGATCGGCTATGGCATGCCGCTGCGCTTCAACTACACTTTCATTGATGCCGAGTTCGACACCGACATCGCCGACACCGAGTTTTTCGGTGACGTCAGCAAGGGCGATCCGCTGCCGTTCATTCCCGAACATCAGTTCAATGCCCAGCTCGGCTTTGAGGCCAATCGCTGGGCGACCTACATCAACGCCACCTTTGTCGACAACGTCTGTACCCGCTCACCATGCAGCGAGTTTCTGGTCACCGACAGCACTTTCACTGTGGACCTGTCGGCACAGTATGATCTGAGCAATGATCTGCAGTTGTACACCCGGTTGGAAAACCTGTTTGACGAAAACGCGCTGCTGGGCAGACAGCCCTATGGCGCGCGACCGAACAAGGATCGCACCTTCGCGCTGGGTGTGCGGGTCATGTTGTAAGGTGTAGAAGCAGATTCCGGGCACAAAAAAACCCGACCGGGCGGTCGGGTTTTTATACAGCTTGTCGCAGCCAGTCAAAAGCCAGTGTGTCAGCCGGCTTACAGGTCTTTGGGATGAGCGATCTTGAAGCCCATGCTCTGCACTGTGTGCAGCAGGCGCACCGACTGGCCACGATCGATGATCTTGCGCAGGTTGTAGATGTGGCTGCGCAGCGTGTCCGAGGCCGGCAGCAGTTCGCCCCACAGCTCGTTTTCGATGGCTTCGCGGGTGACCAGATGCGGTGATTCGCGCATCAGGATCTTGAGAATGCGCATGCCGGTCGGGGACAGTTTCAGGCGCTTGCCGCCACGCCGCACGATCATGCGCTGGGTGTCGAACTCCAGGTCATCGATGCGCATGACGATGTCTTCGGCGCTGTCACGGGCACGGCGCACCAGCGAGTTGATGCGGGCTTCCAGCTCCGGCAGCTCGAACGGCTTGACCATGTAGTCGTCGCTGCCGGTGTTGAAACCTTCCAGCTTGTCACTGAGCTGGTCGCGCGCAGTGAGCATGAGGATGGGCACCTTGTGACCGGAATCGCGCAGGCGGCGACAGACTTCCATGCCGTCCATCTTCGGCAGCATCAGATCCAGCACAATGCAGTCGTAATCGTTGGCCGTGGCCAGACTGTAGGCAATCTGGCCATCACTGGCATAATCGACGGTCATGTCGGCACCTTCCAGGTAGCTGCCAACGGTGATGGCGAGATCCTTGTGGTCCTCGACCAGCAGCACGTCGATGGTATGGGGTTCGTTGAGTGTTTCTGCGTACATAAGCTTCTGATCTGCTCCTTGATTTTCACATTATAGGCACTTGTATCTGAAAGCGCATGTTTTGCATTTGCCAAGCTCGGAACATAGGCAGCAGGGCGTCACAGCAGTCAGCGACCGCTGCGTCGTTGACGCCCGGTCCGGGGATGACCATTGTCTGGCTGTCTGCATATTCCAAGCTCAGCGCGCTCCTTGCATGGCTGTTCAGAAATTATTGTTATGTGTGAATGTGTCGCTCTATCCATCCATGACAAGCGAACCGCGAAATTATCCCGCCTGGGAAACATCTGTTTCGCCTGGTCGGTAATAATAGTAGTCTGAAACCCAAGCTGATCTGATGCCTGCATGCAAACCGATGCCAACCTGAGACCGCCCGGCAACTGGCGCAACCTGAAGGCCCTGTTGCCGCTGGCGCGACCCTATCGCGGCAAAATGATTCTCGCCGGCGTGTTCCTGCTGCTGTCCACCATGGCCACGCTGGTGCTGCCGGTGGCCGTGCGCCAGGTCATTGACGAGGGCTTTTCGGCCAGCAACATCGCCGGCATCGACCGCTGGTTCTGGCTGCTGTTCGTGGTCGTTGCCATACTCGCGGTGACCGGTGGGCTGCGCTACTATTTCGTCTCCTGGCTGGGGCAGCGGCTGATCACCGATCTGCGCAAGCGCGTCTATGAGCGCGTGATTCGCATGAGCCCGTCGTTTTTCGAAACCACGCGCACCGGTGAGGTGCTGTCGCGCCTGAACACCGACACCACGCTGGTGGAGAGTCTGGTCGGGGCCAATGTGTCGTTTGTGCTGCGCAACGGCCTGCTGTTCATTGCCTCGGCGGTGATGCTGGCGGTGACCAGCCCCAAGCTGGCGGCGATCATGGGCGTGATGATTCCGCTTACCGTGCTGCCGGTGATGCTGCTGGGCCGGCGCGTGCGCAAGCTGTCGCGCAGCGGCCAGGACAGCGTGGCCAACTTCACCGCCATCGGCACCGAAACCATCAATGCGGTGCAGATCGTGCAGTCCATGGCGCAGGAACAGCGCGAGAGCGAGCGTTTTGACGAGGCCACCGAACAGGCATTTCTGGTCAACCGCAGCCGCATTCGTGCCGGGGTGCTGCTGATCATCAGCGTCATTCTGCTTAGTTTTGGCGGCATCGTGTTTGTGCTCTGGCTGGGCGCACACGCGGTGCTGGAACAGCGCATGACCCCCGGCGAACTGGGCCAGTTTGTGCTCTATGCGCTGATCGCCGCCTCGGCGGTCGGCGGTCTGGGCGAGATGTGGGGCAGCATACAGCGTGCCGCCGGGGCGCTGGAGCGACTGCTGGAACTGCTGCAAGCCAGCCCGGACATCTTTACCCCACCGCAGCCGCAGTCGCTGCGCGTGACAGGCGATGCCGCGTCCGGTCAGCGCAGCGACGGCATCGAAGTGTGCTTTGATCAGGTCAGTTTTGCCTATCCGTCGGCACCGGAGCGCAAGGTGCTGGATGGTCTGGATTTCACCATACGACGCGGTGAGACCGTGGCCCTGGTGGGGCCGTCCGGGGCCGGCAAGTCGACCCTGATCCAATTGCTGCTGCGCTTCTACGATCCTTCCTCAGGCAGCATTCTGGTCAACGGCAAAAACCTGCGCGAGCTGGATCTGCATGAATTGCGTTCGACCATCTCACTGGTGCCGCAGGACACGGTGATTTTTTCCGGTGACGTGCGCGACAACATCCGCTATGGCCGACCCGATGCCACCGACGCAGAGATACTCGAAGCAGCCCGCATGGCGCACGTGGATGAGTTCGTGCGCGAACTCAGCGATGGCTATGACACATTTCTCGGCGAGCGCGGCATGCGTCTGTCCGGTGGTCAGCGCCAGCGCATCGCCATCGCCCGGGCGGTGCTGATGGACCCGCCACTGCTGCTGCTGGACGAGGCCACCAGCAGCCTGGATGCCGAAAGCGAGCGTCAGGTGCAGCAGGCGATCGAATCGCTGCGACGTCAGCGCAGCATGCTGATCATTGCCCACCGGCTGGCCACGGTGCGCATGGCCGATCGCATCGTGCTGCTCAACCGTGGCGTGGTGGAGGCGATTGGCAGCCACGATGAGCTTATCAAGACGTCCAGTCTGTATGCACATCTGGCCGAGTTGCAGTTCATGCGCTGAATACGCTTTCGGTATACTGCCAATAAGACCTTTTACGCTTAATCGCTACAGTATTATTTTTTCAGACAGGAATCTGCATGCACGCACTGATTTGTGGCTCCATGGCCTACGACACCATCATGGTGTTTCCGGACAAGTTCAAGAACCACATCCTGCCCGAGCAGGTACACATACTGAACGTGTCGTTTCTGGTGCCGGAAATGCGCCGCCAGTTCGGTGGTTGTGCCGGCAACATCAGCTACAACCTGCATCTGCTGGGCGGCAACCCGCTGCCGATGGCCACGGTGGGACAGGATTTCGGTGAATACCGCGATCACTTCGCCACGCTGGGCATCTCGCTGGCGCACGTGCAGCAGCTGGATCGTGAATTCACCGCCCAGGCATTCATCACCACCGACATCGATGACAACCAGATCACGGCGTTTCACCCCGGTGCCATGACCCACAGCACCTTGAACCGGGTCGTCGATGTGATGGAGGAGATCCAGATCGGCATCGTCGGTCCCGACAGCCGCGAAGGCATGCTGGCACACAGCGAAGGCTTTGTCGCGCGCAACATCCCGCACATTTTCGATCCGGGTCAGGCGCTGCCGCTGTTCGACGGCGAGGATCTTCGCCATTTCATTCGCCGGGCCAACTGGCTGACCGCCAATGAATACGAGAGCAGCGTGATTGTGGAGCGCACCGGCTGGTCGCTGGATCGTATCGCCACCGAACTGCAGGCGGTGTTCATCACCCATGGCAGCAACGGCTCCAGCATTTACACCGATGCGCAACACATCCAGGTGGAAGCCGTGCCGGCGACTGAGGTCAAGGACCCGACCGGCTGTGGTGATGCCTATCGTGCCGGTCTGATGTATGGCATCTGCAATGATCTGGATCTGCTCACCGCAGCCCGGCTGGGTGCATTGATGGGCTCGTTGAAAGTGGCCGAACAGGGCCCGCAGAACCACTACTTCAGCCAGCAGGAGCTGGTCGAGAAGTTTCAGCAGGCGTTTGGCTACAGCTATCTTTGAAACGTTCTAGCGCTGTAGAGGGTCAATGTGCCCCCATCCCAACCTTCCCCCGCTCGCGGGGGAAGGGGTGGTTCCGAGGTTGCTTGTGGTTTCGAAGCTCGGGACGGTGTGGTTCCGAAGTGGCTTATGGTTTTAAATCACCGATGGAAGGGGCGGCTTCCAGGAAACTTTTGATGCTGAACATCAGCCTGCTCATCTAATGAGGTTAAAAGCTGCGCTCAATATCTGCTCGCAAGTATGAAGCTGGAAACCCCCTCCCCTTGCAAGGGGGAGGGTTGGGGTGGGGGTTTCATGATCCTGATTTGTGGTGAGCCTGTCAGCAGTTGATGGTTATTTTGCCCCCATCCCAACCTTCCCCCGCTCGCGGGAGAAGGGGTGGTTCCCAGGCAGCATATGCTTTTGAAGCATGGGGAAGGGGTGGCTCCCAGGTTGCTTATGGTGTCGAAGCTCAGGGATTGGGTGGCTTCGAGGTGCTTTTTTGAACTCGAAGCAAAGGCGAAAGGGAGTTTCCGAGGTGGCATTAGGTCTCGCTGTCTGCTCGTCAGGATGAAGCTGGAAACCCCCTCCCCCTTGCAAGGGGGAGGGTTGGGGTGGGGGGTTTTCATTCTCTTCAACTGAACCTGAACTTGTCAGCAGCCGGAAAGCGTTGCGCCCCCATCCCAGCCTTCCCCCGCTTGCGGGGGAAGGAGTGGCTCCGAGGTTGCTAGTGGTGTCGAAGCTCGGGGAAGGAGTGGTTCCCAGGCAGCATATGGTTTCGAAGCATGGGGAAGGGGTGGTTCTGAGGTTGCTTTTGGTTTCGAAGCTCAGGTAAGTGGTGGTTCCGAGGTGGCTTCAGGTTTCGTTGTCTGCTCATCAGGATGAAGCTGGAAACCCCCTCCCCCGTGCACGGGGGAGGGCTGGGGTGGGGGCATATGGGGATAAGCCCCGATGCAGCCGGCAATCTGTTTGGCAACCTGCTCTTGATCGGGCGACTGCGCTGTTGACCGTCAGCTGCTGCTGAGCAATCCGGTACGCAGGCGGTCACCGGGGCCAAGCTGCAGCCAGCGCAGACGCGGACCGCGCACATCCAGCACAAAGCTGTCACTGCCGGGCATGACACAGGCGGCGGTTGATGGTGCGCCGAGCAGCGGGATGCGACGCGCGCCGATCAGCTGCTCACCCTGCCAGCCGTGATGAATGTGGCCAAAGCAGATCGCGCGCACATTGTGCGGATGCTGTTGTAGCCACTGCCACAGCAGCTCGCTGTCGCGACAGGCAAAGCGATCTATCCACGGTGTGCCCACCAGCACTGGCTGGTGGTGCATGAACAGCAGCGTCGGCACCTGCGGATCCAGCTTCGACAGCACCTCAAGGCGGCTCGCGTCCAGCGTGCCGTGCGGCTGTCCGGCCACATTGCTGTCCAGCCACACCAGCTGCCAGTCGCCTTGCTGCTGCGGGTTGGTGTGGTCAAACACCGGCGCGTTGAGCTGCGCCCGCAACATGTCCGCGTCATCATGATTGCCGGGAAAAGCCAGCACCGGAATGCCGGTTTCCTGCAGCAGATCATTCAGGCGCTGATACACTTGCGCTTGCGCACGCTCGACCAGATCTCCACTCAGCACGAGACGGTCAGGCTGCCACTGTCTGACCAGCGCCAGCATGCGTTGCAGGTTTTGTTCCGGCATGATGCCGCGATAGGATTGTTCGGGGTCTGGCTGCAAATGGCAGTCCGACAATTGCAGCAGGCGCAGAGTCATGTCGACATCATAGTCACGGAGTAAGTCAGATGTCCAGATACAGCAAGTTCATCGAACCAGGCATTGCCGAGTACATCAGCCAGCATGGCTCGGCTGAGCCGGAACTGGCCCGCCAGCTGCGCGAACAGACTGCGCAGATGGCGCAGGCCAACATGCAGATTTCCGCGGAACAGGGTCAGCTGCTGCAATTGCTACTGCGGTTGATGGGGGCGCGACGCTGCCTGGAAATCGGCGTGTTCACCGGCTACAGCAGTCTGCTCGCAGCGCTCGCATTGCCCGTCGACGGCCGCATCATCGCCTGCGACATCAGCCGGGAATGGACCGACATCGCCCGCCAGTGGTGGCAGCGTGCCGGGGTGGCGGAAAAAATCGATCTGCGGCTGCAGCCGGCCAGCGCCACACTGCAGAAACTGCTGGATGACGGTCAGGCCGGCAGCTTCGACTTTGCCTTTATCGATGCCGACAAGACCGGCTATGACGAGTACTACGAACTTTGCCTGCAACTGCTGCGGCCGGGTGGTCTGCTGATGTTTGACAATGTGCTGTGGTCGGGTCGGGTGCTGCTGGAATCGGTGCAGGACGATGATACCGCAGCCTTGCAGCGATTGAACGCTAAACTGGTGGACGATCAGCGCGTGCAGGTGTTGATGCTGGCCATGGCAGATGGCATCACCCTGGCGCTGAAGCACTGATCGACAAACCGTGACTGACCAGGCAGAGCCTGATCAGCATTGCGGTGCGTCTGCGGAACTTAGTCCTTGCTTTCCTCGACTTTCGCATCGGGTGCATTGCGCTGCACCGAGGCAATACCGTTCTTGCAGCCGGAGCCGGTCTTGTACATCTGGCTCTGGCCGATGACCTGGCCGTTGCTGGCCTTCAACACGAAGTATTCACGCCCGTCCTTGGCGGTCTTGGTCTCGAAACGGCTTTCGTCGTTGCAGTTCTTGCGCACGGATTCGATGCCGTTGTCACAGCTCTTGCGCGTGGCATATTGCTGCGAGGTCAGAATCACTTCACCATTGCCGGCCTTGAGGACGAAGAACTCCTTGCCGCTGGCACTTTTGCTGATCACGAATTTGCCCGCCATGTTTTGCTCCTTAAGTCATTGGGAAGAGTACAGATTCACAGTGGCAACCCGATTATACACATCGTGCCCACCAGCGCCAGCCTGTGGCGTGTCGATTGTGTAAAACTTGACCCTGTCATCAGGTCTGTGAAATAATCCCTCTGCTAGGGAGAGCAATGACAGGCATGGACGCCGGTGTTGACTGACAGTCTGGCTCACCAACGTCTTCAACGCGACCTGTCATCGCTAGCGTCCCGGCAACTGAGACCAACCAGCCTGTTGCCCCCGCCCTCGACAGTACTCGCCGTTCAAGCATCCGCCAAGCCTGCTCAGTCTGTTTTGTTTTGAATTCGCCCATGGCGCAAGACTGTCAGAGTGAGCCGATCTCCATGTCCTCGTTGACCGGATGAAGACGGCATCAAACCGGCATCAGCCGATGTTCGTGCCGACTCTGGATGTTCTCGTCATGGTCATAAAGACTACACAATAAGCTGTAGAAAACTGCGAGATTGTTGCAGTTTGTGACAGTCAGGCTGTGAGTCTTATGCCAACATGATTTCTGGGAGTCATACCATGAAGGTTTTGTCCAAGCTGTTCGGTTATTTGTCCGATCGGGGTTTTTCCGCCTGCCGCACGCAAGTCACATTGCTGCTGGCGGCGCTGCTTCTGCTCACCGCGCCACTGTCACAGGCGGTCATCATCGACAGCTTCGATACCGCGCAGCCGCCCGTTGTGCTGCAGGCACCGGGTGATCTGGGTGTCACCCAAGGTAGCACCCAGGCTGCGGCCGAGGCGCTTGGCGGCAACCGCAATTATCGATTGACCTTGACCGGCGGAACCCTGGGCACCCAGGCGCGCGCCTTCGTCGGCGGTGGCCTGTACAACCATGTGCAGGACCCACAGGCGACGGCTCGTTCCTTACTCGTGTATGACGGCAGCAACGATCCCTTGACCACCAACACCAACGGTCTTGGTGGTGCAGATCTGACCGATGCCGGCACCTCTAACGCGGTGGAAGTGCGGGTGGTGTTCGCCGATCAGGGCGCGGTGTTGCGCATGGTGGTGCACAGTGGCCCAAACAATCGCTCGCAACACGAACTGGCCGTCACTACCACGGCAACAGAACAGATCTTCATCGTACCGTTCACCGACTTCACCACCGCCGCAGGCGCAGCCGGACCCGCTGATTTCAGCAATGTGGGTGCGGTAACCGTGGAAGTTGATGGCACGCTGACAGCGGCGCTGGATGTGCAGCTGGATCTGTTGCAGACGCGCGCCACTCTGGTGGCGGAAAAAGCTGCCGCACTGCTGGTGGATAACAACGGCAATGGCCTGGTCGATGCCGGTGATCAGATCGAATACAACGTGGTGGTGCAGAACATTTCCTCGGCACCGCTGAACAATGTGGTGTTTGATGACTTCGTGGATGTCAATTCCACGCTGGATTGCACCGCACCGGGTGATCCCACCACCACGCAAGGCACTATTACATTGTGCGATTCACTTACGGGTCAGCTTAGTGCTGACATTGGTGTGCTTGATATCGGGCCGCTCAATGCCGTCACCATCAGCTTTCGTGTGGATGTGAATGATCCAATTCCTTCGGGCACCGAGGAAATCTGCAATCAGGGTTTCTTCAACGGCGACACCTTCACCAACATACCCACTGATGATCCGGCCACCTTCGATCTGCCGGATGACCCGACCTGTCTGCCGGTGACCAGCACCATCATCATCGAAAAGCTGACCGTCCCCGCCGGCTCGGCGCAAAGCTTCGATTTCTTTGGAGATCTCAATGCCGGTGCGCCGTTTGCATTGACCGATACCCAAACCTTCACCCAGCAAACAGCGCCGGGCCAGTATCTGGTGGTGGAAGGCGCGGTCGCTGGCTGGAGCCTGACCAATCTGGTGTGTACTGATCCCAACGGCAACAGTGTGGTTGACATTGGAGCCCGCACCGCCACCATCAGTCTGGAAGGTGGTGAGACCGTTCGCTGCACTTTCACCAATACCCAGCAAGGCACCATCATAGTCGAGAAACAGACCAATCCGGATGGCAGTCCGCAGTCCTTCGACTTTAGCGGCGACGCTGCCGGCAGCATCATCGACGGCCAGCAAATCATTGTCAATGGCTTGCTGCCGGGCAATTACAGCAGCACAGAGACCCTGCCTGCAGGCTGGACACTGACCAGTATCAGTTGTGACGATGGCAACAGTTCAGGCAACGTCAACACCGCCACTGCCAATTTTGTTCTGGATGCCGGTGAAACCGTCACCTGTACCTTCCTCAATAGTCAGGAAGGCAGTATCACCATTGTCAAGAACACTCAAGGTTCTGATGGCACGTTTACCTTTACCAGCAGCACCCTCACTCCCAGCCCATTCAATATCACGACGATCGGCAACACCGGTTCGCAGGTATTCAGTCCATTGCCACCTGGTCTTTACGATGTTGCGGAAACGGTTCCGGCCGGCTGGGATCTCATCGATGCGACCTGTAGCGATGGCTCACCGGTCAACGCCATTGACCTGAACGGTGGCGAGAACGTCACCTGTACCTTCACCAACCGCCAGCGCGGTGCCCTG
>JAHJQV010000021.1 GCA_018819105.1 Gammaproteobacteria bacterium | reverse complement strand
CCGGATTGGGCCAGATTCTCCGATCTTCATCGTTGCATAGGCTCACTATTCGCCTCAAAAGATCGAAAAATCTGACTCCAACCGGCTTTCCTTCGCTACGATCGGTCAAATCCGACAGGCTCCCAGACCGGACTCGGCACAGCACAGCACAGAGGATCAGCAAGTGAGCGTGAAGATAGAACAGAACATCATCGGCTACAAGGTACGCAAGCCGGAAGACAAACAGAGCCAGACAGACGGTGCCGGCAGTCCGCAACGGGCTGAAAAAGAGGATGCCAAGGTCATCCGCATGCATGAAAAGCTGGCGCGGCCGGAGGGCCTGGAGTGCCTGGAAGGTTCGACCTACAAGATCAAGACCCCGCTGGATGACCATGCCCTGTATGTCACCATCAACGACATCATCCTGAATCCGGGCACCGAGCACGAACAGCGGAGACCGTTCGAGATCTTCATCAACTCCAAGAACATGGATCATTTCCAGTGGATCGTGGCGCTGACCCGGGTCATGTCGTCGGTGTTCCGCAAGGGCGGCGATGTCACCTTTCTGGCCGAGGAGTTGCAGGCCGTGTTCGACCCCAAGGGCGGTTATTTCAAGCCCGGTGGCAAGTTCATGCCTTCACTGGTGGCCGAAATCGGTGCCGTGGTTGAACACCACCTGCAACGCATCGGCATGCTGGAAAAGCCCGAGCTGAGTGAACAGCAGCAGCTGATGCTGGACGAAAAGCGTGCCGAAGCCGAATCTCGCCATTCCGGTGCTGCTGAAAAAAAACCCCTGAATGACGCCGCCGACAGCTATCCCGCCGGTGCCACGCTGTGTAACAAATGTCACACCAAGGCCGTGATCATGATGGACAACTGTGCCACCTGTCTGTCCTGCGGCTATTCAAAGTGCGGTTGAGGCCCGTCTTCCAGCACCAGTGCCAAAGCGATGTCAGCGGCCGCGCCACGGCAGCGGCTGACAGCGCCCCAATGCTTTGCCGGTGGCGGCGGCAGGGCATGCGTCTGGTACTGTGCTTGCTGTGGTCGATGCTGATGCTTGCCACCAGCCATGCCAGGCCCGGAACTCAGCCTCCCAGCGTGGCATTGCGCACGGCGCTGTCCCATGTTGCGGTTGTCGAACTGCTTGCAGTGAATGACCAGGCCGCCAGCACCCAGGCCACATTCAAACCCTTACGCGTGCTGCACAACACGGAAGCCTCCAGCGAAATACAGCTCACCGTGGCGCCAGCGGCAACAGCAATGCTGGTGCCGGGGCAGCACTACATCATCGCCTATCAGAAGCAGCGTCGCATCGGCAAGGGTGAACCGCGACGCTATGCGCCGTTTCCGGGTGGCCCGGTGCTACTTACCGAACAGGGTGCCAACCCGGCCCTGTTTCCCTATCACGAACAGCTGGAACGCAGCCTCACTGCTGACCCGATGGCTGAGGCGGCGGATCCGGCACCACTGATCGCTGAGATATTTGATGGTCTGGCGCTGCCGGAGCTGGCGCTGAAGCGTTTTTATCTGCGTGAGCTGTTCAACTGGACTGCGCTGCATGAACACTTGTCCGAAGAGCATATCCAGCAACTGCGTGAGGTGTTTGCGGCCCCGTGGCTGGATGCGGAAATGCTGGTGGCGTTTTATGAGCCACGCCTGGCGCTGCAGCAAAAGCTCGGTCTGGAGCGTCTGACCGAGCGCGCATTGACCACACTGGCCGGCAGCCCGGTGCAGCTGGATCTGCTCTCGGCACAGCCAAACCTGCTGCTGGAAATGCTCCGGTTTATTGGCGACCAGCCGTCGGCGCAACCGCAACCTGGGGCGCTGTCACGCTGGCTGTATTCCAACCATCATCTGGTGGCTGAGAAAGCCCTGCTGCTGATCGCTGCAACAGATTCGGAGGCCGCCGCAGAACAGGCCCGCCTGGCGGTGCGAAGCGCGGCATTGCGTACCGAGGTGCGCCGCATTCTGACGCAATACCTGCGCAATACTGATATGTCACCAGCTCCATGACCAGCTTGCCAGGACACCTGCGTTGCCAGCTGTGCCGCTGGCGTCATGCGATGATCACAAAGATTACGAAGCATGTTGTATCATTGAACCAATAACACCACCATCTCTGCGGGAACAACCATGATCAAACATCTCAACGTCACCCCAATCCAGTTCACCACAATGGTGCTCATGCTGGCCACATCCATGACGATGCCATTGCTTGCCAGCGCCCAGACTCCGGAAACCGGTCAGTCCGTGCGCCATGACACCTCACGCCCGATGCGTGACATCATCGCCGAACTGGGCGATCTGAACCCCGATCCCACCGGTGATGTGTTTGAGATTCCCAACATTCTGAAGCTGCCACCCACCGCCATCGATGACAAGCTGCAGGCCGCAGGCGATGCGCAGCGCGGCCCGGTGCGTGGTGACAGCGGGCTGCCATCGCCGATGGTTGAGCAGTCTTTTGACGGCTACACCGCTGCCGACAACGTCAGCCTGTTTGGAGGCACCTCGTTGCCGCCGGATACCAATGGCGATGTGGGACCCAACGAGTTTATCCAGTATGTCAACACCGGCTGGCTGGTGTTGGACAAGACCGGCACGCGTTTGGCCGGGCCATTTCCCGGCAACACCTTCTGGGCTGGCTTCGGCGGACCCTGTGAAACCAACAATGCCGGTGACCCCATTGTGCTGTACGACAAGATTGCCGATCGCTGGCTGTTCAGCCAGTTCACCAGTTCGAACAATCCGGATGGCCGGCAGTGTTTCGCCATTTCCACCACCAGCGACCCGCTGGGACCCTACAACCGCTATGAGTTTCTGTTCCCGGGCGTGTTCAACGATTACCCGCACATCGGCATCTGGACCGACACCAGCGGTGAACGCAGCGGTTACTATCTGACCACGCACGATTTCATCATCACCCCGCAGCAGTTCCTGCAGAATTCATACTCTGTGTTAGAGCGCGACGCCATGCTGGCCGGTGGCGCTGCCGATTTTGTCCGTTTCACCGACACCGCATTCCTGGGCACCAGTGCATTTGGTGCATTGCCATCGCATCTGGAAAGTGCGCAACCGGCGCGTGCCGGCAAATGCAACGCATTTGTGCTCGCACGGCCTGACCTGCAGGCCTATCAGGTGAATGAACTGTGCGTCAACTGGGACAGCCCGGTCGATTCGATACTGAAGGGTCCAGTGCTGGTGGATGCCGGTGAAAGCTGGCAGCCGGGCCCGGGATCGGTGATTCAGCCAGGTGGAACCGCCGGCAATGCCCTGGATACACTGGCCAGTAGCGGCCGTGTGTTGTCACGGGTCTCTTACCGTGCCTTTCCGGCAGACAGTGGTCGCGACGACATCATGGCGATCAACATTCCGGTGGATGTGGGCGGCGGACAGGCCGGCTTCCGCTGGGCCGAAATTCGCTTTCCGAGCACAGACACGGTTTTTGACGGCGGCTTTGAAGAAGGCGAGTTAAGTCTGCCTGGTCAGAGCGGCACAGTCGCCAACCAGGGTGAGTTTGCCCCGGACACCACGGTGGATCGCTGGATGCCGGCCATCTCGGTGGACCGCGATGGCAACCTGGGTGCCATCTACACTGCCTCCAGTGATGTGGACAACATTTTCCCGAGTGCCCGCATCACCACGAGAAAGTTCGACGACCCTGCCAACACGCTGCGTTCGGAAGAGGTCTGTGTCGACGGTGGCGGCATTCAGCAGAGTGCCAGTGGTCGCTGGGGCGATTACTCCAGCGTCAGTGTGGACCCGGTCGACGAGTGCACCTTCTGGGCAACCGTGGAATACATGCCGGCCACCTCCAATGCCGGCTGGGCCAATCGCGTCTGCAGCTTTTCGTTTGCCGATTGCGGCTCTCCACGTCTGGCATTTTCCGGTGCGGTGGATGACACCCTGCAGATCTGTTCTGCCGACAGTGGTCAGATCGGTGCAGATTTCCAGCTGCTGGGCATCAATGGCTTTTCCGACCCCGCCAACCTGTCAGTTTCCGGACTGCCGGGTGGCGCGAGCGCCACGTTCAATACCGGCAGCACGATCAATGCCTACCCGGCAGTGGGTCGGTTGAGCATCACCGGACTTGACGGCGCCGCCACAGCGGAGTCCAGCTTCACCCTGAGTGCGGTGGCCGGAGCCAGCAACACCAGTCGCGATTATCAGCTTTCGATCTCTGCCAACGCCACTGTTGATCCGGCTCTGCTGTCTGCACCAGGCAATGCAGCGACAGAAGTCGATCTGCGGCCTCAGTTCAGCTGGCAACCGGTTACTGGTGCCACCAGCTACCGTATAGAAGTTGCGGTGGACGCTGGCTTTAACAGCATCGTGCTTGAAGCGGTTACGGCGGACACGGTTTTCACTGCAGAAAATGCACTGGACACAGCAACCGAGCATTTCTGGAGGGTTACCGCCCTGAACAATTGTGGCGCAGGTGTGGTATCTGCTGTGAACAGCTTTACCACTGGTGACTTCACCTCCGGTACCGCAGCAGCCTGTCCCGCAGGCACCAGCCCCAATGTGGTGTTCTTTGATGACATCGAAGCCGGCACCAACGGCTGGACGCTGCCGGCTGCGCCGATCGGCAGCAACACCTGGGCACAGACCGATGCCCGTGCCTTCAGTGGCATGTCATGGTTTGCTCAAGACCTTGCTGTGTCCACCGATCAGTATCTGGTTTCACCGAGCATCGTGTTGCCTTCGGCAGCCCAGCAGCCGATCTCTCTGGCTTTCTGGAACTTCCAGAACATGGAAGCCAACGATGGTCAGGATGCTGATGCCTGCTGGGATGGCGGCTTGCTGGAGATCTCCACCGATGGTGGTGCGAGCTTCACCCAGATTGCAACCGCACAGTTGCTGCGTGATCCCTACAACGGCTTGATTACCAACAATCCGGACAGCCCGATATCAGATCTGAATGCCTGGTGTGCCGATGACATTGTCCCGGCCAGCGGCGAACAGACCGACATCGTGGTGGCCGATCTGAACGCATTCGCAGGTCAGACCGTGCAGTTCCGCTTCCGTCTCGGCACCGATAGTGCTGTGGGTGACGAGGGCTGGTACATCGACAACGTCACCGTGCAGGGCTGCCAGTAAGCTGGTATTCCCGCTGGGGTACACCAGCAAGGCAACCACACACAAGCTTGCAGACACCCGCCACTGGCGGGTGTTTTTTTGTCTCCTGCCTGGCCAGGAGGTTTTACGAAATTAATCGTGTAATGATTGACAAGGAAGTCCTGCTGCGGTACAAATGAAGTTGCGTTCGTTGTATTAACCATTACCACGAGGGACTGTGATGAAAAACTTGACCACAATGCTGGCTGCCATGCTGCTGTTGATTGCATTCAACAGCCCGGCCGCCAATTCGCTTTCCCGGGCTCCATTGCAGGATGTCGCCTATTTTTCTGACGGTGCCTGGTTGCGTCATCAGGCCGAGCTTGGTGATCCCCGGTTTCAATTCACGCTGGCGAACAAATACTTTACATCTGATCCGGAATTGAAAATTGTCCAGGATTATGACCGGGCAGAATTCTGGTATCGCAGCGCGGCCCGACAGGGCTATGCGGATGCCGCCTACAATCTGGCGGTGATGAAAGTGCAGGGCATCGGCAATGACATCGACCTGATCGAGGGGCTGGCCTGGCTTGAGGTCGCCGCTGGATTTGGGCACAAGCTCAGCCGCGAACTGGCCGCTGAGCTGCGCGGCATCATGTCTGATGAACGCGCCAGTCAGGCTGATGAGCTCAAGGAAAGGCTGGTACCGGGTTATGCCAGACTGGTCAGCAGGCAGGATTAGGTCCTCGCTTCATCGCATTGCCTATAGCCCGCATTATTCATGAAGCCGACTACTGCGATGCCTCTTATACCCGCATCTGCGGCGTTTCGCTCGGTCACGAATCCTCAACGTACTGTCAAGTACGCCTGCGGTTCGTTCGGTCGTGAAACACCACAGCTACAGGCACTGGCAGCATCTCGCGACGTCGACTCATGAATAATGCGGGCT
>JAHJQV010000020.1 GCA_018819105.1 Gammaproteobacteria bacterium | reverse complement strand
GGGGTCATTCTCCCGCATAATCACGCACTTATCGAGATTCACGACGTACCGGCAAATCTATGCTGTTCAATTCTCTGACGTTCGTCGTGTTTCTGGGTGTGGTGCTGATCCTGCACCATCTGCCGTTCGCCTGGCGCGCGAAGAAGATCAATCTCCTGCTGGCCAGCTATCTGTTCTACGCGGCCTGGAATCCACCGTTCGTGCTGCTGCTGTGGCTGTCGACGGTGGTCGACTGGGTCGTCGCACGACGCATCCATGCCGAGATGGTTCAGTCACGGCGACGCGCCTGGCTGGGCCTGAGCCTGCTGGTCAATCTCGGAATGCTCGGGTTTTTCAAGTATGGCGGATTCCTGCTGGATAATTTTCAGGCAGCGATGGCGGTGGTCGGCATTGAATACCAGCCGGCGGCATGGTCGATCGTGCTGCCGGTGGGCATATCGTTCTACACGTTCCAGACCCTGGCGTATTCGCTGGATGTGTACCTGCGGCGGGCCAAGCCGGCCGATTCGCTGCTGGACTTTTCACTGTTCGTGGCGTTCTTCCCGCAACTTGTGGCGGGACCCATCGTTAGACCGACCCAGCTCATTCCGCAGTTCGCGCTACCCCGAATCGCCACGACGGAACAATTCAAGTGGGGCCTGGCCCTGATCACGCTGGGCCTGTTCAACAAGATCGTGATCGCCGACGGTATGCTCGCGGGTGCCGCCGACAGCGTGTTCGGCGCCAGCGAGATGCTCCATCCGCTGGATGCCTGGCTGGGTACGCTGGCATTCGCAGGGCAGATCTTCTGTGACTTCGCCGGCTATTCGACTACTGCCATCGGCGTCGCGCTGTGCCTGGGCTTTTCGTTGCCCGACAATTTTCGCTATCCATATGCCGCAATCGGTTTTTCCGATTTCTGGCGCCGCTGGCACATATCGCTTTCGAGCTGGCTGCGCGATTACCTCTACATTCCGCTGGGCGGCAATCGTAAGGGCGGTTTCCGCACTTACGCCAACCTGATGACCACGATGCTGCTTGGAGGGCTGTGGCACGGCGCTAGCTGGACCTTCGTCGTGTGGGGCGGACTGCACGGCTTCTACCTGGCTGCGGAACGCTGGCTGAACTCGCGCTTCGGCGGCCTGGCGATCTGGAACCGCTGGCTATCGCGGCTGCTGCTGGCGCTGCTGACCTACGCCCTGGTCAACCTGACCTGGGTGTTCTTCCGCGCCCAGGATTTCGCCACCGCCTGGCGTATGATCGACACCATGCTGACCTTGAACCTGGACGGCAAAAAGGTGCTGGCAACCGTCGATATCGTACTGGTGACCGGCATCACCGCGGCGATGCTCGCCACTCACTGGTTCATGCGTCATCGTTCGCTGCATGACGTGGTCGCCGCCATGCCGCGCTGGTTGATCGGCGTTGCCTGGGGCTTGATGGCGTGGCTGATCGTGATCACACAGGGATCGAGCAATGCATTCATCTACTTCCAGTTCTAATCCAGCCGAGGTCGTGTGGCAACGACCGGCACCCAGCCTGGGCATGGCCGGCTGGATTGCAGTCGCGCTGTTGGCAATGCTGATCGGTGGTTGGGAAACCTGGGTGCGAGTCGCCCAGCAGGTCGAGCCCAGCTACCGGAATTCCGACGGCCTGTGGGCCGAGCAACGGCGCCGCATCGATCACGGCGAGGGCGACGGCTGGGTGGCAATCGGCTCCTCGCGCATGCTGTTCAATCTTCAGTTGCCGGCCTGGGAGGCGCTGACCGGTCAGCGTCCGATCCAACTGGCGATGGAAGGCACCAGCCCGGTCGGTGTTCTGGAACAACTGGCCGACGATCCCGATTTCACCGGCAAGCTGCTGGTGGGCGTCGCGCCGGGGCTGTTCTTTTCCGGCTACGAATACCGCGCGGCGGCCATTGAGCATTACCAGACCGAAACGCCGGCGCAGTGGTTCGGTCAGCAGGTTTCGCTGCTGATTGAGCCGTGGCTGGCATTTTACAATTTCGACTATGCGCTTCCGACCATGATCCGGCGCCAGCCCTGGCCGGCGCGCGACGGCGTTGAGACAGAAATAGAGGTGCGAAAAATTTCGAACATGGAACGCGATCGAAACACGCGAATGTGGGGTCGGGTGGTCGATGATCCCGACTACCAGGCCCTTGCCCGGCACATCTGGGCCCAGAACTGGGTGCCGCTGGCCGAGTTGCCCGAACCGGTGCGCGCCCGCATCCTGGAAAGCCGCAACAAGCAGATCCAGCGCGCGGCGGCAGCAGTTGCCAAACTGCACCGGCGCGATGTGCCGGTGGTATTCGTGCAGATGCCGTATACCGGACATTATGCTAAGAGCGAGCCGGACATCGCGCCGCGTGAGCTGACCTGGGACCAGCTGATCGAGGAAACCGACGCGCCCGGGCTGCACTTCATGGACCACGTCGAAATGCAGGGCTACGATCTACCCGAGTGGTCGCACATGTCGGCCAGCGAAGCCGATCGTTTCACGGCCAGGTTCCAGCCGCTGGTTGAACGGACCGTCGCAGCACATTATCCCCGTGAGGAATCACCATGAACCTACTGGTTGCCGTCGACCTTTCTCCGGCCTCGAAACTTGTCATTACCGCAGTGCAGCGGGTGGCCGAGGTCACTGGCGCCCACGTCTACGTTGTGCATGTGGCCGAGCCGGAACCGGACTTCATGGGCTTCGAGGCCGGGCCGGAAGTGGTGCGTGACCAGCTTGCCGCCGAATACCGGCAACAGCACCAGGCCGTGCAGGCGCTGGCTGAAGGGCTGCGCGAGCACGGCATAAAAGCCACCGCGTTGCTGATACGCGGACCGACCGCGGCAGCCACGATCCGCGAGGCCGAACGCCTTGACGCCGAACTGATCGTGGTCGGCAGCCATGGCCGCAGCGCAATCTACGATGTGCTGGTCGGCAGCTACTCGGCCGACATCTTGCGCAAGTCGCGCATTCCGGTGCTGGTGGTGCCAACCCGCGACTGAGGCCTGAAATAATACTCTGGAGAAATAATACTCTGGACACCCACGAAGTAATACTCTGGACACCCACCATCCATAGTGAAATCCGTCAGGGTTTTCAAACATTTGCCATAGCTGCAGCAGGTTTGAACAAGGCATGCCGGTATCCGTAGACCAGGTGTCCACCCCACCCTGCTCTGGGCACCATGCAATTCAGCCCCCGCTCAGGGCTTAGGCAACGCTCAGTTTGACTTTGCACCTGATGTTCTGGACAAGCTACGATAAGGCCGTCGTGTAGCATTGGGATCACTGCGCACCCAGATCTCGACACGGCGGTTGCGGTTGCTGTCGGCAGCGTCGGCCACCGGTATGGCGCTGCCGAAGCCGCGCACGCTAGTGGCCGGGATGCCTGCCCGTAGCAGTTCAGCGGCCACTGCGTCGGCGCGGTCGTTGGACAGCATGATGCTGTGTACCTCGGCGACTTCCAGGGCATCGGAGAAGCCCAGTACCAACAGGTCGGTCAGTGCATCGGCATGTTGCCGCACGTAGTCGGCGACGCGGGCCACGTCACGTCTCGCCTTGGAATCCAGGCGCACCTGTTTTTCATCGAAGCGAAAGTTAACCGCCACGCGGCGGGCTCCGGTGAGCAATTTACGGTATGAATCCGGTGCCTGCGCTGGCAGCTCGGCGGCAACGGCAAACAGCTCCAGATTGGTGAACCCGCTGGCGCTGACCACCTGCTGGCCCGCCGGCGACAGCACATACTCAAGCCATTGCTGCAGCAACGCATCATCCGGCTGTGGCACGTACAGATACAGCCGCCGCGACAGCGGATAATCTTCGGTCATCAGCATCAGCGGTTGCGGGGCAATTGGCCGGTTGGCGCTGGCGCTGATGGTTATAGCACGCACGGCGTCAACCGCCGCCACGCTGGTAAAACCCAGTGCGCTGGCATCGCTGCGCACTGACTCGGCCAACAGTTCGTTGGATTCAAAGCGTTGTGCTGTGGCGGCAATGTCCAGACCGCCCATGACCAGATCGTCGAACACGCCAAAGGTGCCCGATTTGCTGTCTCGTGCGTACAGTCGGATGGCCCCGCTGCGCTCACGCGTGAGTTCGCGCCAGTCGCGCAGCGAGCCGGCAAAGGCCCGTCGCAGCTGTGCCATGCTCAGTGTTTGCAGTGTGTTGTCTGGCGGCACAATCACGGCAACGCCATCCAGTCCGATGACAATTTCATGTTGCGGATCCTGCATCGGTGCCAGCGCTGCCAGCATGTCCACCTCGGCATCGCGAATGCGCCTGGATGACATGCCGATCTGGGCGACACCACTGGCCAGATCGGCAAACGCGGTAGAGCTGCCATGGGCATGCACGCGGATGCTGTCCAGCCCGGAGAGTGCTGGCGCAAGCTGGTAGGCGACTTCGTTTTCTGCCACCGTGCTGCGCTCGAAGGCGATGCCCTGCTGCTGCAGCCAGCTCTCGATCAGCGCCGGCACCAGCCTGGCACCGAGGGTGTTGGAACCGGAGATCTGCCAGGTTGCCGCCATGGTCAGCAACGGCGTCAGCAGCCACAGCAGCAGCGTCGTGGCATACAGGGTATTGCGTAGTGGCGAGGTCATACCGGAATTCCATTTCACGAAAGCATGAAATCTACGGCAGTTTGATGACAGGAACATGAATCTTCATGACAAAAAAACCCGGGCTCTGAGGCCCGGGAGTCATGAGGGCAACACTCGGGGAAATGCTGCCTTCGGGGAGTCGTTCATGCGGCCTGAAGTTTTACCTCAGGCCGGCTTGATGCGGTCCAGTCTGGTCGCTGCCAGTCTGACCCTGGCGCTTGGCTCAGGCGGCCTTGCTGGTGGTCTTCTTGGCGGTTTTCTGTGCCGTTTTCTGAGCCGTCTTCGGGGCAGCAGTCTTGCTGGTGCTCACAGCAGAGCCTTTGACCTGCTTGTTGAGTTCGCGCACTTCACGGCTCAGGTGATTGACCTCATTGATCAGTTCCTGGATCTCGTCGGCAGTCGGCACACCGAGACGTCCCAGCGCACGTGCCACGCGGTCTTCAAACACGGTTTCCAGCTTGTCCCAGTTGTTGGCAGCGGTCTGGCGCACACGGTCTACGCGCTGCTCAATGCCGCCACGGATGTCATCGGCGGTGGTGTCAACGTTCTTGCGCGTGCTTTTTTCCAGCTTGCTGCCTTCCTTGACCAGTTGATCGAACAGCTTGCTGCCTTTTTCCAGCGCCTTGCCGCCGATCTTGTTGGTTTCCTGCTGCGCCAGAGACATGGCACCCAGGCCAGCCAGCCAGACGTCGCGGCCGTATTCGACCAACGGGTCAACGCTGGACAGGACAGATTTCTTGCTGCTTGCTGCAGATTTGGATACGGTTTTCTTCTTCGCCATGATAGCCTCCTGATAAATGTGCAAATGCCGGTCAATGAATGAAGCATTCCTGCTTCGTTATGCATAAGATAAGCCCGAAGTCTAGAGCGGGCACACTAAAAATCGTCCTGTCTATCACAGCGCGGCACGATCCCGCCACTGGCCTGTACCGCCGCCACGCGCCGTTGGCCCACAACGCCGGTCACAGCGGCTACAATGGGCCACAGCCACCGCACTGCAGGAACAGACATGAGCAAATGGCAACCTTTTCCACACGATGCCAAGCCGTTTGACTACGACCGCGCACAGTTGCAACAGGCCTGGGCCGATTTGCATGCCAGTGACCTGGTGCCATGGCCGGGGGACACTGCAGATCCCCAGCATGCGGATGCCTGCATCGCCGCCTGGCAGCATTTTCATGCTGGTCGGTTTGCCCAGGCCTGCGACGAGGCGGCACGGGCTGGCACGCACGGTTTTGCCCCCCACTGCAAGGCGTTGATTGTGTATGCCGATCATCTGGAGGACGATGAGTCCCGGCAGCAGGCGCTGTATCAGCAGGCCACCGACATTGCCGAGCAGGCCTGCGCTGAGTTTCCCGATCTGCCCACTGCGCATTATTACCATGCCTACGCGCTGGGCCGCTACGGCCAGAGCATTTCGGTGGTCAAGGCCCTGCGTCAGGGGCTGGGCAGCAAGGTGGCGGAAAGTCTGGATTCCGCCCTGTCGCTGGCACCCGATTATCCCGATGCACATCTTGCGCTGGGTCTGTACCACGCCGAGATCATCGACAAGGTGGGCAAGATGGTGGCGCGCATGACCTATGGGTCAACGCGCGAGAAGGCCATGCAGCATCTGCAGCGCGCGCTGGAGCTGAATCCACGGCCGCCGGTCACCCAGGTGGAGTATGGCAACGGCATTTTCATGCTGTTTGGCGATGAGCGGCTGGAGGAGGCCAACGATTGCTACCGCCGTGCGGCAGAGACCACTCCGCTGGACGCAATGGAGAAACTGGATCAGGAGTTTGCCGCCAGCGAGGTGGCGGCGCTGTGATGGCAGCAGCGCGGTTTGCTGCCGATGTGCTGCGCTTGACCGGACCGGCCTACCTGACGGGCTTGTTTTATCGATAGTAAGCGCCTGATCCAATCTGTGTGATATGCCGGATGCCCTGCGCTTAGCCGGCCTACGGGTCAGGCATGCGGTCTGCGCTCAGAATTATGGTTTGGTTTTTTTGATGACTTTTTTGCTGCTCTTTTTGCCGCTGACTTTCCAGCCTGGACGATAATCAGGCGCTGGCCCGAAGCCGCTGGCCGACCTGCCGCTCACGGTTTTTTTGGCAGCGCTCTTTTTCACAGCCTGCTTTTTGGCCACCGACTTCTTGGCCACTGACTTTTTGGCCACTGACTTTTTGGCCACAGACTTTTTGGCCACAGACTTCTTGGCCACAGACTTCTTGGCCACAGACTTCTTGGCCACAGACTTTTTGGTCGGCATCTTTTTGGCCATGGCTTTTTTCGCCACCGCCTTTTTCACCACCTTTTTCCTGCCCAGTGCTTTTTTACCGGCGGTCTTTTTTGCCGATGCTTTTTTGCTGTCGCCAGTGCGATGACCAGTGCGATGACCAGTGCGCTTGCCAGCGCCCTTTTTACGGCTTGGCTGCTGAACGGTTGATGTTGCACTGGTCGTCGCCGCATGGTCGGCTGGTGAGCTTTCCGCTGCGGCGTCATTCCTGCCCGGCGGCAGCTCGGTGCTGAGCTGCACGTCGTCGGCGATCACCAGAATGCTTTCATGCTCGCTGCTTTGATCGCGCGCTGCCGCGTCCAGACCGGGGCGACCGGCATCCACCCACTGCGCCAGCCAGGCATGCACCTCATCCGGTGACACGTCACCATCGGGCATCTGCAGCACCAGGTACAGCAGTTTGTCGAATTCGGCACGGAAGCGGCTGACGATGGCTTCCGGATCCGGCACCAGCCGGCGATCGGTGATCAGCCCCATGTACACCTGCTGGTTGTAGCTGAGGATGCTGATGCCCATCCCGATGCTGCCATTCTGGGGCACCCAGAACATCATCTCGCGCACTGCGGTGCCGGCCATGTACAGCGGCTGTCGCGGCCCGGGCACGTTGGTCAGCACCGCACTGGCCTTGCGGCTCATCATTTCCAGCATCGGCTTTTGCAAAGCGGCCGGCCCCATGCCCAGCGCGGCCAGCAGACCGAATGCCACCACTGCCTGGCGCGAGCTTTTCAGCTCTTCCATGTTCTCATGCACCCGCAGCAGACGCTGCAGCGGGTTGTCGATGCCGACCGGCAGCGGCAGGAACACCAGCCCGAAATGGTTGCCCAGATCCTTGGCGTGTTCCAGCGGACGCAGGTTCACCGGCACGGTGGCGCGAATCTCGATGTCCTGCGGATCTTCGCCACAACAGCGCAGATAATGATTGAGTGCGCCGGTGGCCGAGGCGATCAGCACGTCATTGACGGTACAGCCCAGCGCCCGCCCCACCGCCTTGACCTCGTCCAGCGGCAGCGGATCGGTCCAGGCCACGCGCTTGCGCACGCCCAGCCGGCCTTTGAAGCGGGTGTCGGGGTCATCGCTGAGCAGCAGGGCGGTGGCCAGTTCATCGGCAATGTCGACCGCCTCGTTGGCGTACACCCCCACCTGCTCCGGCTGGCGCAACAGGCCCAGCATTTCCTCCAGCGCCTTCTGCCCCCAGTCCACGGCGGTATCCAGCCCGTCTTTGGCCGGCTCCAGAAAACGGCGGAAAATGTTGGATTCCTGCACCCGCCTGCGCTTCCAGTGATGCGGCGATCTGGCGCTGGGGCGCGGCTCCGGGGTCGGGTCGGTGAGGCTGAGCAGCACCTGGATCAGCGCGATGCCATCGGCATAGCAGTGATGAATGCGCGTGACCAGCACCGGGCCTTCGTGGTGATTCTCGACCAGATGAAACTGCCACAGCGGCTTGGACGGATCCAGCGGCGTGCTGGCCAGTTCGCTGACGAATTCCTGCAGCTCATCCTTGCCGGCATCGCCCGGCAGCGCGGTGCGGCGCACATGCGACAGAATGTCGAAATCCTCATCGAATTCCCAATAGCTGTTGCGGGCGCCATAAACCGCCTTGTAGCGAAACCGGGGAAAGGCCAGAAAGCGCAAACCGATGGTGTCCACCAGACGCTGGAAGTCGATGTCGTGATCCAGCCCCATCACCCCGGTGATCATCATCAGGTTGGTGGGCTCTTCCATGCGCAGCCAGGCTGTGTCCACCTTGGACATCGCGTGTCGCTTGTCAGTCATGCTTGCAGATCCGGTTCATGGCGACGATTGTAGCAGCATGACGCCAGCTTGCCGTCAGCGAATCTGCTGCCAGGCTTGCAGCGCACGTTCACGGCTGCGCTGCAGATCGACCATCGGCATCGGGTAGTCCCGACCAGGCTCGATACCGGCCTGCCGCAGGGTGTCGGCGCTGGCGCTCCAGGGCGCATGAATGTACTGTTTCGGCAAGCGTGCCAGCGCCGGCACAAAGCAGCGCACATAGTCACCATCGGGATCGAAGCGCTGGCCCTGGGTGACCGGATTGAAGACACGAAAATAGGGGGCAGCATCGGCACCGCAACCGGCGGTCCACTGCCAGCCCTGGCTGTTGTTGGCCAGATCGGCATCCACCAGCGTGTCCCAGAACCAGCGCTCGCCAGCCTGCCACGGCAGCAACAGGTTTTTGGTCAGAAACGAGGCCACCAGCATGCGCACGCGATTGTGCATCCAGCCATGCTGCCACAGCTGGCGCATGCCGGCATCGACAATCGGGATACCGGTCTCACCGCGCTGCCAGCGCTGCAATGCCGAGTCGTCCTCGCGCCACGGGAAGTCGGTGAACTTCGGTTGCAGCGGCTGCTCGGGCAGGTGTGGAAAGTGATACAGCAGGTGCCAGGAAAATTCGCGCCAGGCCAGCTCGCGCACAAAACTGTTGATCATGGCGTCGGCCGGCGGCTGGCCATCGGGACACAACTCGGACACCAGTTGTGGCGTGGAGATTTCGCCCCAGGCCAGATGTGGCGACAGCATCGAGGTGCCGGCACTGGCCGGGACATCACGCCGGGCCTTGTAGTCATGCAGGGCACCATCGCCAAACTCGCGCAGGCGCTGCCAGGCCCCCTGTTCACCGGGCTGCCAGAGGGTATATGGCGCGGTCTGTCGGGCGTGGAAAAAACCATCATCCCAGGCCGGTTCACCGCGCTGCTGCGGGCGCAATGCAAGCTCGTCCAGGGTCAGCGATGCCGGCGCATCGGTGAGCGCCGGAAACGGTTGCGGCAAGGCCTCGGGCCGCGGCGCACGCCAGTTCTCCAGCATGTTTTTCCACATCGGGGTGAACACCCGGTAGGGTTTGCCCTGGCCGGTGCTGATCTCCCAGGGCTCCCACCACAGGCTGGCGTTGAAACTCTGCACCTGCAGGCCGGGGATGTCCGACAGCCACTGTTTGATGGCCGCATCGCGCTCGCGCACGGCCGGCTCATAGCGGCGGTTCCAGTAAACGGCGGTGGCCTGACAGTCATCAATCAGGCGCTGCAGCTGCGCATGGCTGTCACCACGCCGCAGTATCAGCGCGCTGTGACGCTGACGCAGATCGGCATCCAGCGCCTGCAGACTGCGATGCAGCCAGGCCAGGCTGGCCGCACCGGGGCTGCGATCGCCCTCACCGGCAGCATCCAGAATGAACACCACGACCACCCGCTGGTGCTGACTGCAGGCATGCGCCAGCGCCGGATTGCCGCGCAGCCGCAGATCCCGGCGCAGCCAGACAATGGCCGTATCACGCTGCGTTGCCGACATGTTCAGACGCTGCGCAGTTTGCTGCTGCGGTCTTGTCTGGCACTGTCCGAGCGTTGCCTGGACAGGGCTTCCAGATAGCCTTCGTCCAGCCCGGTCACGTAATGTCCGTCAAAGCATGAGGTGTCGAAGGCATGTGCCTGCTTCTTGCCCAGACAGGCGTGTTTGAGGTCGTCCAGATCCTGATAGAACAGCCGGTCGGCACCAATCAGGCTGCAGATCTTGTCCACACTGCGGCCGTGTGCGATCAGCTCCTCGGCGTCCGGCATGTCGATGCCGTAAACGTTGGGATAGCGCACCGGTGGCGATGCCGAGGCCATGTAGACCTTGCGTGCGCCAGCCTCCCGCGCCATCTCGATGATCTGCCGGGATGTGGTGCCACGGACGATGGAATCGTCCACCAGCAGCACGTTCTTGTTGCGAAACTCCAGGGCAATCGGGTTCAGCTTGCGGCGCACCGAGCGATCGCGCATGGCCTGCCCGGGCATGATGAAAGTGCGCCCGATGTAGCGGTTCTTGATGAAGCCTTCGCGGTACTTGACGCCCAGCGCATGCGCCATCGGCAGCGCTGCGGTGCGGCTGGTGTCGGGAATAGGTATCACCACGTCGATGTCGTGCTCGGGAAACTGGCCGAGGATGTTCTGCGCCAGCATCTCGCCCATGCGCAAACGTGCCTTGTACACCGAAATGTCGTCCATCAGCGAATCCGGCCGGGCAAAATAGACCAGCTCGAACATGCACTGGGTCAAACCACCGGCATGCACGCTGAGGTGCTGGTGCAGCCTGCCCTGATGGTCAATGAAGATGCTCTCGCCGGGAGCCACATCACGCAGGAAGCGAAACCCAAGACCATCCAGCGCCACGCTCTCGGAGGCCACCATGTATTCATCGCCGCTTGCGGTGCTGCGCGTGCCCAGCACCAGCGGACGGATGCCGAGTGGATCACGGAATGCCAGCAGCCCCTGCCCGACCACCAGCACGGTCACCGTGTAGGCGCCGCGACAGCGCAGATGCACGCTGTCAACGCTGTTGAACAGCTGGGTATGGATGGGTTGTGCGGGATCCTGCGCGGCCAGTTCGTGGGCCAGAATGTTGAGCAGGACTTCAGAATCGGAATCGGTGTTCAGATGGCGCCGCTCAAGCATGAACAGCTGCTCGCGCAGGGCGGCGGAATTGACCAGATTGCCGTTGTGCCCCAGTGCCAGACCATACGGCGAATTGACATACAGCGGCTGCGCCTCATCCGGACGGTCGCTGCCGGCGGTGGGATAGCGCACATGGCCGATACCGATGTTGCCGATCAGGCTTTCGATGTCGCTCTGGCGGAACACGTCATTGGCCAGACCATTGCCGCGGTGCAGATACATGCGGTCGTCTTCCAGCGTGGCGATGCCGGCGGCGTCCTGCCCGCGGTGCTGCAGAATGGTCATGGCGTCGAACAGTCGATGTGCCACCGGTTCTGTACCGGCGATGCCCACTATGCCGCACATGACTCAGTCTTCCCCGCCGTCGTCGCTGGTGCGCTCGACGGCATCGGTGCCGGCCTGCTCCAGGCTTTCGGCCTGCGGCGCGGCAGTGCCGCTGGTCGCCGGCAGTGTGCCCGCCTCATTGCCAGCGCCAAAACCGGCCTCGGTGGCAATGGCCGTGGCCGCAGCGTCAAGTCGATCCAGCGCCGTATCATCCGGCGTTTGCGCCGCCGTGTCGCTGGCCGGATTGCCGGGTTCCGGCAGCAGCAGCGCCTGCACATCTTCCGGCAGCAGGGTCACGCCTTCATCGGCAATGCGTTCAAAATGCGGCAGCAGGGTCGACGCCTGCCACCAGGGGTCCTGCGGGATGGCGGTAAATCGCGCCACCAGCACGGCGACGGCGATGATGATCACGCCACGGCCTATGCCAAACAGCATGCCGAACACCCTGTCCGTGCCGCTGAGTCCGGTGGAATCGACCAGCTTGCCGATCAGCCACACCAAAAGCCCGCCCACCGCCAGCGTCACCAGCAGCACACCGGCGAAGCCGACCAGCGCCTGCATGGACGGTACGCTGATCCAGCCGGAAACATAGCCGGCGGCGATGTCCGAATAGCGCAGCGCGGCCCAGATCGCCACCACCCAGATCAGTATCGACATCACCTCGCGCACCAGACCACGCCACAGCCCGATCAGGGTGGACACGCCCAGCAGGGCCAGCAGCACCCAGTCAATCCAGATCATCGGTAATCCACCACCATGCTGTCCAGACCCAGATCACGCTTGATGCGCGCGGCGATGTTGTTGCCGTCCTGCTCACTGAGCAGGGGGCCGATGCGTACCCGATACAGGGTTTCAGCGGCACGTTCGATGGTTTCCTGATAGGCGGCAAATCCGGCATCCTGCAGGCTTTGCACCACTTCTTCGCTGCGTTCGCGGGTCGAGAACACGCCCACCTGCACGGCGTAGCGATCCAGCCCCTGGGGTGTTGCAGCGCTGCTGGCTGCGGCCTGTTCCGGCGCAGCGGTGAAGCCTTCCGGTTCCAGCAGTACCGGGCGCAAACGCTGATCGGCGGCGGCAATGCGCTGCAGCGCCTGCTGCGCGGCGGCCTGATCGGCGTAAGGGCCGGTCACTACGCGGTACAGGTCACTGTCGGCGCGTTGCACGCGTTCGGTGATGGTGGGCATGGACAACCCCTGCAACTGCTGCTGCAGCCGACGCACATTGTCGGGATTGCCCAGACTGGCCACCTGCACATGCCACTGCGCCGGATCGGGGCCAGTGGCGGACAGCTGCGGTACAGCGGGTGCCGGGTCTGGTGTGGTCTGTGCTGGCGTGGTCACCGCCGGCTGCGCACTGGCCGCCTGGCTGCGCTCCGGCACGGGGTCGTCATCAGCCGCCGCAGCGGTTGCATTATCGCTGTCGGTGGCAGCATCCGTGCGCGGAATGTTCTGCAACCAGTCATCATCATCGGTGTTGGCATTGTCCTGATCGACGACCTGATCATCGGCGCGCGTGGAACCGGCTTCTACATGCGAGGCAGCCGGCGCATCCAGCGTGTTGGCAGCCTCGCCGGTGCTGTCGTCAACATCGTCCGACGCGGCGGAATCGGTTGCCGGGCTGGCCTCGATGGGCCATTGTGGTGCATCGGCCTGCGGTTCCCGGGACAGACTGCTGCCGTCTTCGATCACCGGCAGACGCTTGCTGGAAAGCTGGCTCTCCGGTGCCGGCGGAACCAGAATCTGTTCGGCCTCGTCTGTGCTGCGATCCTGCTGTGGTCCACTGACAAACACCGGCAGAAAAATCACCGCCAGGGCGATCAACACCACCGCGCCCACCAGTCGTTGTTTAAGTGCCTGATCCATGCTCTTCCATATCAATGACCGCATGCGGTCGGTTAATCGCTTGAATTGTCACGCCTTATCAGGACAATTATAAAGTATTGGCGTGCCCGACATTTATTGCCTGGTGCCGAACTGCTCATCCCAGTCGGCCAGCAGCGCCGCAGCGGTAACAAACGACCCGAGCACGACGATGCGGTCATCCGGCTGCGCCACGTTCAGGGCGGTGCCGACGGCATCCGTCACGTTCGGGTAGTCATGAATGCTGGCGGCGGCGACACCGCTTGTCAACAGCCATTGTTGCAGCGATTGCGGCGGCAGGGCACGCCGGCTGTCGATCTGCGGCAGCAGCCACTGATCTGCCAGTGGTTGCAGACATCGCAGCACGGCCGGGAAATCCTTGTCCGCCAGCATCGCCAGCACAATCAGGGTGCGGCCGCACACCGGATGGCGCTGCAGGTTGTCGACCAGCACCGCCACCGCCTGTTCATTGTGTGCCACGTCCACAATCAGTTCCGGGCGCTCGCGCAGACGCTGCTGACGTCCCGGCACGCGCGTGGTGCTGAGCGCATGCAGCAGCTGTGGCGACGGCACTTGTGCCGGTGGCGACGGTGCCAATGGCGAGTCCGGCGCGGTCAGCAATGCCAGCACACAGGCCATGTTGTGGCGCTGATGCGCGCCGGCCATGACCGGCAGCGGCACGCTGAACGGCTGCTGCAGCCAACTGGCGTGGAAGCGGCCCTGCAGTGCATTGTTGCCACCTGGAGCGGCCGCAGCAGCGGTCTCGATGAGGTCAAAATCCACACCGATCTGCAACAGCCTGGCACCGATGGCTCGGGCATGCTCGCCGATCACCGCTGGTGGATCTGCATCACCACAGACCAGCAGCTTCCCCGGTCGGGCAATCGCCACCTTCTCGCCGGCAATGGCCTGCCTGCTGTCGCCCAGCCATTGCATGTGATCCATGCCGATGCTGGTGAGCACTGCGGCATCGGTGTCGATGATGTTGACCGCGTCCAGACGACCACCGAGACCCACTTCCAGCACGGACACATCAGCATGCTGTCTAGCGATCAGCCACAAGGCCGCCAGCGTGGTGAATTCGAAATAGGTCAGGCGCTGGCCAGACTCGGCCTGCGCGGCGGCCACCTGCTGAAATGCCTGCACCAGTGCCGCGTCGGCCACGGCCACGCCGTCGATGCGGATGCGTTCGTTGAAGCGCAGCAGGTGCGGAGAGGTGTAGGCCATCACGCTGCGGCCACTGGCCAGTTGCACCTGCTCCAGCATGGCCACCACCGAACCTTTGCCGTTGGTGCCTGCGACCGTGACAATGGTGCTGGCAATGTGACAATCGAGCTGCTGCCAGACCTGCCGCACCCGCTCCAGACCAAGCTCGATGCGGTCCGGATTGAGCTGTTCCAGCCACTCGATCCAGTCGCTCAGCAGATTGCTGTCAGGCGCACTCATCGAGCTCATCGCAGGCGTTGTGTCGGGCATGGCAAGGCATCAGCAAGGCTGCAAGGCTTGGGTTGTTCGGGTGCCGGACAAATGCACCTACCGCAGTGGCGCAATGGGCAATGCGTGGTGCCGGGAATGTTGCTCAGCTGGAGCCGGTGGCCGTGTCTGGTGCACTGTCTGGCGCACTGTCTGGTGCCGCATCGCCGGCATGTTCGCCGGGTGCGTCCGGTGTGTCACCAGAAGCCGATGCGGCCACACCGCGTCTTGCCACCATCAGCAATGCCAGCAGCGCGGCCAGCCGGTCACGCATCTCGCGGCGATCCACAATCATGTCGATGGCGCCTTTCTGCAGCAGAAACTCACTGCGCTGGAAACCTTCCGGCAGCGTTTCGCGCACGGTCTGCTCGATCACCCTGGGACCGGCAAAGCCGATCAGGGCGCGCGGTTCGCCGATGTTGATGTCACCCAGCATGGCCAGGCTGGCGGTAACGCCACCGGTGGTGGGATGCGTCAGCACGCTGATGTAAGGCAAACCGGCTTCCGACATTTTCGCCAGTCCGGCGCTGGTTTTGGCCATCTGCATCAGCGAGAACAGGCCCTCCTGCATGCGCGCGCCACCACTGGCGGAAAAACACACCAGCGGCAATTCGTGTTGCAGACAGGCGTTTACGGCACACATGAAGCGCTCGCCAACCACCGAGCCCATGGAGCCGCCCATGAAATTGAACTCGAACGCGCAGGCCACCACGCCCTGACCCTTGAGCAGGCCGCGCATCGCAACCAGGGCGTCGCGCTCGCCGGTGCTTTTCTGCGCTGCGGCAATGCGGTCCTTGTAGCGTTTGGAATCGCGGAAGCCAAGCTTGTCCACCGGTGACAGGTCCTGTCCCAACTCCTGCCGGCCATCGCTGTCGAGAAAACTGTCCAGGCGCTCGCGGGCGGTCATGCGGTTGTGGTGTCCGCATTTGGGGCATACGCCCAGATTGCGGTCCAGTTCCGGCTGATACAGCATCGCCTCACAGGCCACGCACTTGGTCCAGACACCGTCGGGAACGCGTGCCTTGCCTTTGCCTTCGGTGCGTATGCGACCGTGCATCAATCTTTGAAACCAACTCATGGCGGGCATTCTAGCAGCGTCTGGCGCTGCATGACAGTGGCATCAAAACATATACATCAAGCATATTGATGTAATTGATTTGCGCGCTGTTGCGCAATCCGGCGATCAATCTTCGTGGCAGCACTGCGCGTAACTGGCTAAGATAGTATCAATCCGTTGAACTCGATTGCTTCCGGGAGACCAAGGTCAAGCTCATGCTGGCTTCAGCAACACTGACGAACACGTTGCGACTGGCTGTGCTGTGCGCAGTGCTGGTGACCGGTTGCCAGAGCACACCGGACAAACCCGCCGTGCCGCCACCGGCACCGGTGCTGCCGCCACCGCCACCACCGCCAGCGCCGGAACCTGAACCGCTGCTGGACAGCCTGGCGGACATTGTTCTCGCGCTACAGGATGGCGATGAGCGCATCGCTGAACGCTCGCTGCAGGCGCTGCTGGATCAGGGCCAAAACAGCGCCACAGCCAACAAGCTGCTAAGACAGATCCAGACCGACCCGCAGCAACTGCTGGGGGCCGAACACGACACCATCACCGTGATGGCCGGTGACAGCCTGTCCATGCTGGCGCAGCAACACCTGGGCGATCCGCTGTTGTTCTACGCGCTGGCCCGCTACAACGACATCAAAATTCCCCGCCTGCTGGCGCGCGGTCAGAGCCTGAAAATTCCACAGAATTATGCGGCGACAGACCAGGTGTCTGGTCGCAGCGACCGGCGTTCGGAAAAAGAACGCCTGGCGACTTTCCTGCTGGCCAGCGGCGAACGCCGTGAAGGCTGGCAGACGCTGCTGCAGGCGGCTCTTGATCAGCAATTGTCGACAGCAGGCCAGCAACAACTGTTTGCCCTCAGTCTGGAACTGGCAGAAGCATCGCTGGCAGCGCAACGCGGCGAGGAGGCCCTGGCCACCCTGCAGTCTGCGCGCAGCGCATTCGCTGAAGACGCGCAACGCAGCGCGCAGCTGGCCAAGCAGCTGCAGCGCACCCGCGCGCGCATCAAACTGCAACAAAGCGCTGCCGCTGAGGCCGGCGATGATCTTGCCTCAGCCTGGCAACTGGCCACGGCAGCGGTCGAGGTCGACCCGGAATACACCGCCGCAACCGATGCCGCTGCCAGACTGAAAGCCGCACTGGTCGAGGAACTGCATGAAGATGCCCTGCGTCATTGGCGCGACCGTGAGGTGCAAGCCTCGATTGCGCTGTGGGAGGAGCTGTTGCGCGTACAGAATGATTTTGAGCCCGCCATCGTTTACCTGCAACGGGCACGTGAAATGGCGGCCAAACTGGCGCCGGCACAAAACGGCTCGGAGTAAATCAGCTCATCCTGTACAGCGGACTTCCCAGCAGGAGAATCAGCGCCTGAACGGGCTGACCTTGCCGCTGGAACCTGCCTGATCGCTGCCTGCTGCTGCGGCATCGTCATGGTCGAACTTGTCGGCGGCACTCAGGTCCACGGTCTGACCGGCCGCCAGATCGGTGTCGTCGTGATCGTGCAGATGACCAAACTCCCCGCTCGCTGCCGGTGCCGGCTGCGTCCGCGCCTGCTCGTCCAGCAGGATGGCCAGTCGATTGAACTGCTTGTGGGCCTCGGCAAACTCGTCGCGCGGTGTGGAATCGATGCGGATGTCACGCTGGCCGCTGGCCAGTCGCTTCAGACCCCATGCCAACTCTGCCACCGAACGCTGTTGCCGCCGGGTCATCCAGCTCAGTCCGATCATGGCCGTGAGCAGGGTCAGTCCAAACACCGCTGCCAGCATCACCAGCGTGGCATTGGCCGCCTCGCTCAGAGCACTGCCATCAAGCCCCAGATAAACCTCACCCACGCGCTGCGACTGAAACCGCACCGGCACCTGAAACACCAGCTGCCCGGCCTCGGTGCTGATCAGGCTGATCGCCTCGGCCTTGCGTGGCACCTCAAAGCCACTCACCAGCGCCTGCTGGCGGCCTCGCATGTACGGGTTGGTGCTGGCCACCACCATGCCGTTGGCATCGGTGACATGCACAAACTCAACCTCGGCATTGACGGAAAAATCCGACACCATCAGGCTCAAGGCGGTGCTGTCTTCAAGAATCAGCGGCTCGGCGCTCTCCTGCGCGATGATGCTGGCCAGGGCATCACCGTAACCATAGGTGGAGCTGGTGATGGCGTCGGTCTGGGTGCGGTAGACATAGGTCAGGCCCAGCGACAGAATCACCGCCACGGCCACCCCGATCACCGCCGTGCGGCGCCAGACGAATGAGTTGCGGCGCACGCTCTGCAACAGGCCGCTGCGCATGCCGTTCTGGATGTCCTCCAGTTCGTCGTGCACCTTGGCGGCACTGTCCGGGCGGCTGGACGGGTTGTGATGGGTCAGCCGGCGCACCAGATCAATCAGTGCCCGCGGCGTCTTAGGGTCCACCGCACGCAGCGGCTTCATGCGCCGGTTGTTGATGGCATCCACCACCTCTGCCACCGTGTTGCCGGCATATGGCAGCTCGCCGCTGAGCAGCTGGAACAGGACCACCCCGAGTGCATACATGTCGGAACTGCGACTGGCCTCGGTGCCGTTGATCTGCTCGGGTGCCATGTAATGCGGCGTGCCCAGTATGTGCTGGCCGTCACTGCCGGAGCGGCGGTTGCCTTCGATTGCGGCGATGCCGAAGTCCATCAGCTTGACGCGACCGGATTCGGCATCGTAGTGGATGTTGGCCGGCTTGATGTCGCGATGAATCACGCCCTGTGAGTGGGCATACTGCAGTGCCTCGCAAAGCTGGATGGCAATGTCCAGCACTGCCGGCACCGGCAATACCTTGTCGTTCTGGCGGTGCAGGTAATCGGCCAGCGTGGTACCGGGAATCAGCTCCATGACCAGATAGGGCATGGCATCCCCCTGACCGACATCGAACACGGTGACGATGTTGGGATGGCCCAGCCGGCCGGCCGCGCGCGCCTCGCGCAGAAAGCGCTGGCGACTGCTGACGTCACGCGCCAGATCCTCACGCAGCACCTTGATCGCCAGATGCCGGTCGATGCGATTGTCAAATCCTTCGTAGACGATCGACATCGAGCCGCGCCCCAGCTCACGGGTAATCTGATAACGGCCTATGCGTTCCATGCTGACAACCGTGCCGCGTTCAGCGCAGGAAAGCCCACACGCCGGCAGCGACCAGCAAACCGGAAAGCAGCAGAATCTGCCACCACTTGCGCATGCCGGCATTGGCCGCAGCGGCCTGGGCACGCTTATCGGCAGGGTCGTCGTAGCGCAGGGTGATGCGCCCCAGACGCACCACGTCGCCATGCCGCAACTCGTGCGCGAAGACTTTTTTATCGTTGACGAAAATGCCGTTGGTGGACAGCAGGTTGACGATGCGCCAGCCCTGCCCGCTGCTGGTCAGGCGGGCATGCTCGGCGGACAGGCTGGGCTCATCGATGCGCAGGTCACAACCGGCAGCGCGGCCCAGCGTCAGGCTGTTGCCATGGAGCAGAAAAATGTCGTCCTGCACCGGCTCGGTGAGGCCAACCAGACGCGCCCGACCCGGCGGCACCTTGTCGCTGCCGGCAGCCGCCAGCATCTCATCAAGACTTTCACCCGTGAACATCTGGGTACCCTGGGGGCCCTGTCGGTCCTGGCGATTACCGCTTTCTGCTGTCATGGCTGTGGTCTACCTGTGCGACTCGCAACGCGAAGATTATTGTAATAGACGTCCCTGGCAGGAATTTATTTCACCTGATGTGAACACAGGCCACCACCAGTGACAAGGCCGGCCCTTGCCGGATCGGGCTCAGACCAGCGCCGCCTCACAAGGATTCATGAAATATCATATGCTTATGAACGCCTTGCAGAATGTGTTCCAACAGTATAGCACTTCGCGCATGCGCGCCACAGCCAGCCCCGCCTCGCTGAGCGCGCGCAACTGTACGACCTGAACCGCAGCAGCCTGCACATGGCTATTGGACTATGCTCGCGTATCGCCGAAAATTAGAGTTTTGTTATAATTGCCGTTTACCTGTCATCAACATCCAGACATGAGCGATTCCGCGCACACCTCAACCGACGCCACTGAGCAGCAGGTCGCAGCAAAGACCGCACAGCAGGACAAGCAGGCACAGCACAAAGACCACTTCAGCGACCACGGCTGGCGCATCAGCCACACCAAACAGGAAGCCGAGTGGCGCAATGCCCAGGATGCCGGCTGGCTGGTGCGCATCGGCACCCGACTGCTGCACTTTGTCGAGCGGCAGATTGCCAGGTCGTCGCGGGTTGGAACGGTGCCGGTGTTCGACCGCGAGCAGTTTCCGTGGGTGCGCGAGATCGAGAGCAAAACCGACGTCATCCGCGCGGAACTCGACGCCATACTGCACCGGCGTGATGAGTTGCCAAACTTTCAGGACGTGACGCCGGGTGTGGATGCCATCAACCAGGACAACAACTGGAAAACCTGGTTTTTCTTCGGCTATGGCGTGCGCATCGAACAGAACTGTGCAGCCTGCCCGGAGACCACCCGCATTCTGCAACAGATTCCCGGCATGAAAACCGCTTTTTTCTCCATCCTGGCACCGGGCAAGCACATCCCTGAGCACTTTGGCCCCTACAACGGCGTGCTGCGCTATCACCTCGGGCTGCAGGTGCCCAAGCAGGCTGAGCACTGCCGCATTCGCGTGCATAACCAGATCTATCACTGGAAAACCGGCGAGAGCCTGATTTTTGACGACACCTACAATCACGAAGTATGGAACGATACCGATGAACAGCGGGTCGTACTGTTCGTCGATTTTGTGCGGCCCTGTCGCTGGCCCGGCCGATTTTTCAACTGGTGTGTGCTGACCATCGCTGCCAGCCTGCCGATGCTGAAAACCGCGCGCAAACAGCATCTGCAGTGGGAGAAATCGTTCTTTGCGAAATGATCATGCAGCGACAACCCATGCCCGCTGGCAACATGCTGGTCAGCAACCGTTCTGTGAGGTCCACTGCCTTGAATCTTAAAAAGCATGGCCAGATCGCCTACCGCACGGCACGCCTGATCGTGGTCTGCGTGGTCGGTGCCACCCTGATGCTGGCTGGCATTGTCATGCTGGTCACTCCCGGCCCCGGCTGGGCCGCGATTGCGGCGGCGCTGGCGGTGCTGTCCATTGAGTTTGCCTGGGCCAGACGCTGGCTGGCCGAAGTCAAGAAGCGCAGCAAACAGGCGGTGAGCATGGTGCGTAGCCGCAATGGCAGCAACCAGCAAAACCGCAGCACATCCGACCAGGATGCTGCCAGCGCGAAGCCATCGTCACCGCAACGCACTGATCAGGACTGATCCGCTGCCAACCGGCCTGACTGAAAGCAGGTGTGGCCATACCGATCAATGCTGACCAGAATCAAGCCAGCCATCGCTTATCATATTTACCCAACAGTTGCATAAATTCCCGGATGCAAGAGCCCGGAGAGTAGTGTTTACGGGGCGTGGCGCGGAGATTTTCCAACCGGAGCATAGTTCACACTATGTGAGGATTGCAAAATCGAGCACGCGCCCCGGAAGCGCTGCT
>JAHJQV010000019.1 GCA_018819105.1 Gammaproteobacteria bacterium | reverse complement strand
TTAAAGCCGGCAACCAGCCTCCGAGAGGTTCATCGTCTGCTCCTCAAGGTGAAGCTGATAACCCCCTCCCCCGTGCACGGGGGAGGGTTGGGGTGGGGGCTTCAGCAGCAAACACTGAAATTAAGCCAACCAGCAGTCGATGTGCCAAGCGCCCCCATCCCAGCCTTCCCCCGCCTGCGGGGGAAGGGGTGCTACCGAGACAGCTGATCAGGTCGAAACAAAGCTCAGGAGCGCCAGCGTCCCCGCTGGCAGTGAATGATTTGAGTCATGGCGACCGGGTGATGAATCAGACAATCTCAGCAATCCCTTAAGTTGAATCCAGATACATAAGGCACCACTAAGCCAGGATGAACGCCACCCCCGAAGCCGCACCGGGCTTTTTCAGTCAGATCAGGCCGCTGGCAACCTATGGCCGCCGGGCCATGGTGCTGGTGTGGGCGACCAGCCCGATGCTGACCATCGCGCTGGCCGCCCTGACCCTGCTGGCCGGTCTGTTGCCGGCCTCGATTGCCTATGTCAGCCAGTGGCTGGTGGACAGCGTGGTGGCAGCCATCGACAACCAGAGCCTGATCCAGCGGGTGTGGTTCTGGCTGGGCATCGAGGCGCTGCTGGTGGCGGCCATGGCCGGCACGCAGACGGCGCTGTCCATCTGCAACAACCTGCTGCGGGCACAGCTGGGTCATCGCGTCAACATGATGATTCTGGACAAGACGCAGACGCTGGAGTTGGCACAGCTGGAAGATGCGGTGTTCTACGACCGCCTCACCCGCGCCCGGCGCGAGGCCTCCACCCGGCCGCTGTCGCTGGTGCAGAAAACCTTCGGGGTGATCCAGAACGGCATCGCCATCCTGGGTTTCAGCGGACTGCTGTTTGCGTTTTCACCATGGGCGGTGCTGGTGCTGATTCTGGGCGGATTGCCGGCGTTTTTTGTCGAAGCCAAGTTCGCCGGTGATGCATTCCGGCTGTTTCGCTGGCGCTCGCCGGAATCGCGCGAGATGATGTATCTGGAATCGGTGCTGGCTCGCGAGGACTACACCAAGGAGGTCAAGCTGTTTGCACTGGCGCCCAGGCTGCTGCAACGCTATCGCGACATCTTCGGTCGTATTTTCCATGAGGATCGCGCGCTGACCGTGCGCCGCGGCTGGTGGACGTTTGCGCTAGGCCTGGTCGGCACACTGGCCTTGTATGGTGCCTACGCCTGGGTGGTGCTGGCCACAGTGGCGAAAACGCTGAGCCTGGGCCAGATGACCATGTACATGCTGGTGTTCAAACAGGGCCAGTCGGCCGTCAGTGCCAGCCTCACGGCGATCAACGGCATGTACGAGGATCACCTCTACCTGACCAGCCTGTACGAGTTTCTGGAACAGCCGGCACTGGGTGCCCAGGGCACGCTGAGCCAGGGTGAACAGCCCGGCAACGGACTGGAAATCAAGTCGCTGTCGTTTTGCTATCCCGGCACCGACACCCTGGCGCTGGACAACATCAACCTGAGGCTGCGCCCCGGCACCAGCCTGGCGCTGGTGGGCGAAAACGGTTCCGGCAAAACCACCCTGACCAAACTCATCGCCGGCCTGTATAGGATCGAGTCGGGCGACATACTGCTGGACGGCAGTTCACTCAAAGACTGGGACCGACAGGCCCTGCAGGCGCGCATCGGCGTGATCTTTCAGGATTTCGCCCGCTACCAGTGGCCGGTTGGGGAGAACATCGGCGCCGGCGACGTCAGTGCATTTGACGACGCGACACGCTGGCAGGCGGCGGCACGCAAAGGTCTCGCCGATGACTTCATCCAGACACTGCCGCAAGGCTATGCCACCCAGCTTGGGCGCTGGTTCAAGGATGGTCGTGAGCTGTCTGGTGGTCAGTGGCAGAAGATTGCGCTGGCGCGGGCCTTCATGCGCGAACAGGCCGACATCCTCATCCTCGACGAACCCACCGCCGCCATGGATGCCAAGGCCGAAGCCGAGGTATTCCAGCATTTTCAGGCGATGGCCAGACATCAGATACTGATCCTGATTTCACACCGCTTTTCCACCGTACGCCAGGCCGACCAGATCGCGGTGATGGACCAGGGTCGCATCATCGAGTTGGGCAGTCACGCTGAGTTGATCCGACTTGGCGGACAGTATGCGACGCTGTTCGAGTTGCAGGCCAGGGCTTATCGATAGCTGTACGTGCATTGTCTGGATATGGGCTGGCACGCAGAGAACGAGGATATTCAAACACGCAACAGCAGATTTGTCAGCAATCGTTAATGGGTGCCGACAAATGCATCATAAGTCTGAGCTTCAACCCGAGTAGAACTCATCCAGTAAAGCCTGCGTCTCGCTGGATTCTCGCGAAGATTCAGAGAGCGTTTGCAGCAGATCCTGGCATATTTGTGCAATGGAATCGCTTTCGGTAGCATCATCATAGTGCCATGCGGCAGGTTCAGCCTGACATAGCGTGCGCATCTTGTCGGGATGTGACCAATAGACTGAGCGCTTCATCATCATCGCTGCAAACATGCGCTCATCAGCATTGTCGCTGGATAGCATGCGCGACATCATGGCTTCTCGTTCAGCATAGGTGATTGCGGCTGCATATGTAGAATATGCAGCGGATCGTTTTACCACGGCTGAATCATCCTGCAGAACTTGCTCGATCATGTCGTTCAATGTCTGCCTGTCTGCAATGGCAGCCAAGGCAAAAAACATCTTGATACGCAGCATTGTATCTGCGCAAGACAACAAGGGTCGGAATCTGCTGTACAGACTGGCAAAGTATTCTGGAATATTCCTGATGAACTCAGACATCAAGGCAAGCGATATCGAATCGATTTCACAGGTCATGAAGCGCTCACCACGAAGGTAATCAAACAACGTCCTCTGTGCATTCAATAGCTTCAATGCATTGATTGCATTCAAGACATTATAATCTACGATGCCATTGAAAGATTTGTCACTGCTATACTCATATCTACGTATATACACCAACATATCTTCTGGTGTAATCGGCTCATATTCACTAGCATAACTTTTGTTGGGAGCACCAAGCTGAATACGATGGGTGAAGTTTTTAGCATAGTTTAATATGTGTGCGCAGCGATTGACCGAATCAGAGAGTTTAGTTGATTTAACAAATATCAGGTAAATTTCAGATGATTTACGGGAACGCTTTATGATCTCACTCCAGAGAGAATCACTCATCCGTAAACTTTTGTCTGTCCATCCACTCAGCCCACACTGGAATTGGTATTCAACGGCATTTGGATTTCCCTTCCAGACATGCTGAACTTCAAATTTATATCGGTAAAATACCATGTAACTGATAATCTCGTTAGTACCTTGGTTTTTGTATGGAATATAATCTATCCGATCAAAAGATATTTCTGCAGCATAAATCTGCTCATAATCGGAAATATTGAAACCGAAATGACGCCGATCATATTGCGTAGCGGACAAGTCTGGCGCTGTGAACACACCGAGAACGACGCATATAATCAGTGATCTGAGTGGAACACGCAAGAACCACATTACAGAGGCACAATTTCCACTCATATCAATGCCCCACGAAGCAATCTTCATGCATTCCCTCGCAGAAGTATGTGAACGAGGACACAGCTTTCCTGCTCTGTATCATGTTATCTCCACCTTGTTTACGTACTAGAAGTATAGCACTGGTAATCCCCCCAAAAAACCAAGCCACCCAAAAGTAGAATTTTCTCTTAGCGTAGCCTGAAGAGGTTCTACATGAAGAAGTCATGTTACAGCGACAGCCAGATTCTGTCGATACTCAAGCAAACTGAAGCTGGTGCGCCGGTGCCTGAACTGTGCCGGGAGCATGGCATGAGCAGCGCCACGTTTTACAAATGGCGGGCCAAATATGGCGGTATGGATGCTTCGCTGATGCGACATATGAAGGAGCTGGAAGAAGAAAATCGGCGTTTGAAGAAAATGTATGCCGAAGAGCGCCTGAAAGCCGAGATACTACAGGAAGCCATGGCAAAAAAAAGTGAGGCCATCCGCACGACGCGAGATGGCCGCCACTGTCGCCCGTCAATACCCCATCAGCATTCGCCTGGCCTGTAATCTGTTCAAGATCAGCCGCAGCGGCTATCACTATCAACCCTGGTTATCGGCTGAGAACGATGAAATTGCTGACTGGCTGATACGCCTGACCAGCGAATGCCCGACCTGGGGCTTTGGATTGTGTTTTTTGTACTTGAGAACGTCATGCAACAGCCCTGGAATCATAAACGCGTGTACCGGATATACTGCGAACTGGCCTTAAACCTGCGAATCAAACCCAAGCGCAGTCTCAAATGGGCGCTGCCCGAGCAACTAGCCATACCCTCGGCCATCAACCAGGTCTGGTCGATGGACTTTGTGCATGATCGGCTCGCCGATGAGCGTGCGTTTCGACTGTTCAACGTCATTGATGACCATAATCATGAAGGCCTGGGTATCGAAGTGGGCTTCTCACTGCCAGCAGAGCGCGTGATTCGCTCTTTGGAGCAGATTATAGAGTGGCGCGGCAAGCCACAGGCCATTCGCTGTGACAATGGACCGGAATATATCAGTCAAAAGCTGCTGGATTGGAGCCAGGAAAACGACAATAAGTTGTTATTCATCCAGCCAGGCAAGCCACAACAAAATGCCTACATTGAGCGATACAACCGCACGATGAGAAACGAATGGCTGAGACGACATCTGTTTGAGGCGATCGATCAAGTCTAGGCATATGCCACGCAGTAGCTACGGCAATACATCATCAACGTCCCAATATGGGAAACGGTGGACTGATACCGATGCAGAAATCGTCGTTAACCACCTAATGATCTACTTTTGGATGGTACTGAAAATGGTGGGATTACCCACTCACCGGAGAGCATTCCCACGCGGGAGCGTGGGAGCGTGGGTGACGTTATGGTTGTGAGTCGACATCTCGTTCCCATGCTCCTGCGTGGGAACGTGGATGGCATGATGGCTGCAGGTCGTCTTCTCGTTCCCATGCTCCCGCGTGGGAATGCATACTCGATTCACCATTGCCGACAAACCTCCAGCAACCCCTCTTTCCCTGCGTAATTACGTGCACTGGAATAGCGCCAATGCTCGGCTTGATCCACATAACCCCGCTTGACCGGGTTATGGTGAATATAATCTATTTTCTGCCGCATCATATCATCACTCTGGATCATCTCAGGATGTACACCCTCCTGCCAGAACTGATAGGTGCGATCTTGTTTATGCGCTTTTTTATAGTATGCCAGTTGATCCAGTATTTGCCTCACATTGTTTTCAACAAGATACTGAATTAGCTGCTTAGCAGTCCAGGATTTAAAACGCGCGATATTCTCACCCAGACTATCGCTTTGCAAGATAAAGTGACAGTGATTTTCCAGCACAACATAGGCATAGATCTTAAGGCCTTCAACGCCAAGAAAGCGCAGGGATTCAAGCAAAATTTCAACAGTGCTCTGGCGTGTGAAAACCGGAATCCAATGCAGCACTGTGAACGTGACGAAGTGCGGCTGTTGTGGATCAATGATTTTGTAGCGACTTCTGCCCATCGCTCATCCTATGCATTCCCACGCAGAGCGTGGGAACGAGGCGAGAAACGATATGGGCCTATCCTTAGAATTGTTGGCATACGGTGTCAAACACCTCCAAATTTACTTAGTAAGCGTATATGACCAGGCGGAAGAAAGGCATACACAGCTTGCTACTACACCCATCATCACATATTCCGCCGATACTCTCCACCAACCTGATACAAGGCAGCACTGATCTGCCCCAGACTGGCGACCTTGACCGCTTCCATCAGCCCGGCGAAGATGTTGCCGCGTTCGCGGGCGATCTGCTGCAGTTGTTTCAATGTCTGCGCTGACTGCTCGGCGTGGCGCTGCTGGAATCGGCGCACGCCGGTGATCTGTTCGCGTTTTTCGGCTTCGGTGGCACGGATCAGTTCGATTTCGGGGGCTTCTTCAGCCTCGCCCTTGTTCGGCAGGTAGGTGTTGACGCCGATCAGCGGCAGGCTGCCGTCGTGTTTTTTGCTTTCATACAGCATTGATTCGTCCTGGATCTTGCCGCGCTGGTACATGGTGTCCATGGCACCGAGCACGCCACCGCGGTCGCTGATGGCTTCAAACTCCTGGTATACCGCCTCTTCCACCAGATCGGTCAGCTCATCGACGATGAAGCTGCCCTGCCAGGGGTTTTCGTTGAAGTTGAGCCCCAGTTCACGGTTGATGATGAGCTGGATCGCCACCGCCCGGCGCACGCTTTCTTCCGTGGGCGTGGTGATGGCCTCGTCGTAGGCATTGGTGTGCAGGCTGTTGCAGTTGTCGAAAATGGCATACAGCGCCTGCAGCGTGGTGCGGATGTCGTTGAACTGGATTTCCTGCGCATGCAGGCTGCGGCCGGATGTCTGGATGTGGTATTTAAGCATCTGGCTGCGGTCGTTGGCACCGTAGCGTTCACGCATGGCGCGCGCCCAGATGCGTCGGGCAACGCGGCCGATGACGGTGTATTCCGGGTCCATGCCGTTGCTGAAGAAAAACGACAGGTTGGGCGCGAACTCGTCGATGTGCATGCCGCGCGCCAGGTAATACTCGACGATGGTGAAACCATTCGACAGCGTGAACGCCAGCTGGCTGATCGGGTTGGCGCCGGCTTCGGCGATGTGGTAGCCGGAGATCGACACCGAGTAGAAATTGCGCACCTGATGGTCGACGAAATACTGCTGGATGTCGCCCATCATTTTCAGCGCGAACTCGGTGGAGAAGATGCAGGTGTTCTGCGCCTGGTCTTCTTTCAGAATGTCGGCCTGCACGGTGCCGCGCACGGTGTTCAGCGTGTGCGCCTTGATCTGTTCATAGCGATCTCGATCCAGGCTGCCGACACCGATCAACTGCTCGCCATTGACACCGAGCATGGCCAGGCCCAGACCGTCGTTGCCGGCCGGAATGTCGGCGCGATAGCGCGGGCGATCATCCCCCACCAACTCGTTGATGCGCTGCTCGGCGGCATCCCAGTCACCGCTTGCGCGCAGATGCTTTTCCACCTGCTGGTCGATGGCGGTGTTCATGAACATGGCCATCAGCATCGGTGCCGGGCCATTGATGGTCATCGACACCGAGGTGGTCGGCGCGCAAAGATCAAAACCGGAATACAGCCGCTTCATGTCATCCAGACAGGAGATGGATACCCCGGAATTGCCGACCTTGCCGTAGATGTCCGGGCGCTCGTCGGGATCTTCGCCGTACAGCGTCACCGAATCAAACGCGGTGGACAGGCGTGCGGCCGGTTGCCCGGCGGACAGGTAATGAAAACGCTTGTTGGTGCGCTCGGGCATGCCTTCACCGGCGAACATGCGGGTGGGGTCTTCGCCGCTGCGGCGATACGGATACACGCCGCCGGTGTAGGGATAGCTGCCGGGCAGGTTTTCGCGCAGCAGAAAGCGCAGCAGATCGCCCCAGTCGCGGAATGTTGGTGGCGCAATCTTGGCAATGCGGCTGCCGGACAGGCTGGTGCGGTAGTTGTCGCCGGTGATCTCGCGACCGCGCACGGTGTAGCTGTACTGCTCGGCACGCACACTTTCCAGCCGCGCCGGCCAGGCCGCCAGTTGTTCTACCGCTTCCGGCGACAGCGCCTTGAGGGCCTCGTTGTAGCGTTCGCGCAGCAGACTGAGGGTGCGGTCATCGCTGCCGGTGTCGGCATACGGCTGCAGCGGTGCCGGCAGCTGTGCATCGTCCAGCGCCTTCAGCGATTCGTAATGGTTCTGTGCTGCACTGGCCTGCTCGGCCATGCGCTCGATGCCGGCGTTGATGTTGCGGCCCTGCTCGGCAATCTCGGCCAGGTAGCGCACGCGGCTACCGGGAATCAGCGCTGCCAGCTTGGGCTCCTTGATGTCGGTGTTGGTCTCCGGCGTCCACTGCCCGGCATCCAGCTGCAACCGCTCGCGCAGCAGCCGGCACAGGTTGACAAACATCCAGGTGATGCCGGGATCGTTGAACTGGCTGGCGATGGTGGCGTACACCGGGACGTCGTCATCGGCCAGATCAAACGCCACGCGATTGCGCCGCCACTGCTTCTTGACATCGCGCAGGGCATCCTCGGCACCTTTGCGATCAAACTTGTTCAATACGATCAGCTCGGCGTAGTCGAGCATGTCGATCTTTTCCAGCTGACTGGCCGCGCCATAGTCCGAGGTCATCACGTACATGGGGAAATCGACCAGATCGACGATTTCCGAATCGGATTGACCAATGCCGGCGGTTTCGACGATGATCAGATCAAATGCCAGCGATTTCAGGAACAGTATCGCATCTTCCAGCATTTCCGAGGTGGCCAGATGCTGTCGCCGCGTGGCCATCGAGCGCATGTACACGCGCTCGTTGCGCAGCGAGTTCATGCGAATGCGATCACCCAGCAGGGCACCGCCGGTCTTGCGCCGGGTCGGGTCCACCGCCAGCACGGCGATGCGCATATCGGGGAAATGCTGCAGAAAACGGTTCAGCAATTCATCGGTGACCGACGATTTGCCGGCACCACCGGTGCCGGTGATGCCCAGCACCGGCGTTTTGCCCGCTGCCAGCCGCCACTGCTTGCGCAGGGACTGCAATCGCTCGCTGCCCAGCTGGCCGGTTTCCAGTGCCGAAATCATTTCGCCGACGCTGCGGTGATGATCACGCGCTACGCTGTCCGGCACGTGTTCGGGCAGACGTGCCTGCTCGGCACGCTGCACCACGTCCTCGATCATCTCCACCAGCCCCATGTGCATGCCGTCATCGGGGTGATAGATGCGTTCGACGCCGTAGTCGTGCAGTTCGCGGATCTCATCCAGCGTGATGGTGCCGCCGCCGCCGCCAAACACTTTGATGTGGCTGGCATCGGCCTCGCGCAGGCGGTCGATCATGTATTTGAAGTACTCCACATGTCCGCCCTGATAGGAGCTGATGGCAATGGCATCGGCGTCTTCCTGCAGCGCAGCCCGCACGACATCGTCCACCGAACGGTTGTGGCCAAGATGCACCACCTCACAGCCCTGCGCCTGGATCAGCCGACGCATGATGTTGATGGCCGCATCATGGCCGTCGAACAGCGAGGCGGCGGTGACAAAACGCAGCGGATGGCTGCTGGCGGTCTGTTGGCGATTGTGCAGATCAGATGCGGTGGTGCTCATGCAAATTACTCAGTATATGGAATCCAACGTAAACCATTGTAACCCCGGACAGAGAGAGGTGTGAAGTCTGTTGAATGGCAATGGATGCATCAGTCATTCGAGGATCAGCCGTTGAATGTCAAACAAACAGCACAGCAGACAAGAGAACAGAATCAACAGCCCAACGCGGCTGAATGGTGCTAGAATTTTGACAGATGAGCGAGCGGGGCTATTCAATGCGATTTCTGATGATCTTGATGTTTTTCATGACAATGTTGACGCATGCCAGCATTGTAGAGCAAGCCAGCCGTATTCCAAACGGCGTCATGGATGGCTATGGATCAGTCAGTGGCGGCGCAAGCACATATACAGTTCCGGTGAATATTCCGCCAGGCCGTGAGCTTAAACCCAATATATCATTTGAATACAACCTACGCTATGGCAATGGCGTACTGGGCATGGGATGGGCACTTGCATACGCCACAACTGTGAAACGCTGTTTGCATGTTGTTGGCATCAGCGGGTATCAAGTATGGAAAAGCCACACCAACACGACAGCATTGTGCTATGACGACGATCACCTGACTCTTGTCGATGGTGAGCATGCAAAAGATGGTGCCGAATATCGCAAGCTGATAGAAGAATCATTCTTGAGCATCAAGCTGCATGGTGATCTTGACAGCAGCAAGGCCTGGTTCAGTGTAAAAAACAGTAGCGGCAAAATCAGTGAACATCGGCAGATTCTTTATGGTGCTAATGGTAAGGTAGCTGTAGCCTGGATGTTGACAAGGGAAATCGATGTCAACGGCAACACAATTGACTATGAATATGACACCAGCTTAACTGGTGAGATGGTAATCAAGTCAATCTGGTATACCGGTAAATATACCGAAGCAATTAATCAACGGGGAACTCGCCACATCCAGTTTATCTACGAAGACAGACCAGACATGTCTACATACTACGATATCGTCGAGCGTCGTCTGACAAGAAGGCTGAGTATGATACAAATTCGATCCAGGCAGGGAATGAAAAGCCAACCAGTCATGCTGCGAGAGTATCGACTCAGCTATCAACAAAGCGAACTTACCGGTCGAAGCCTGTTGCAGGAAATCACCGAGTGCGGGCGCGTAGAAAACACAGGTGAGCAGAAGTGTCGGATACCCACAAAGACTATTTGGTCCAATCCAAAACTGAGATTTCACCCTACAGAACCGCGCGAACTGATTTCAACACTTAACAGAAATTTGCCTGACCCGATTCATGATCTGCAGCAGAAACCTGTTGCGCCATTCATTGCAGGCAAGGATTTCGATGGAGATGGTGGCGTAGATATCAGAATGTATAAGTTTGACAATCAGGGTCAGATAGTGAGTACTGATATCATGATGCTGTCCTCTCGACGGGAGCCGGAATACATACTTGAAAACGCGAATCAGCACTTCGACAATACACAATGGACAGCACTACCAGGTTATGAGCTGATTCCACTAGGAATCACGAACTGGCTGGACTATGAGGATGGGCAACTTGTGGTAAAACAGGCAAATCCAAAACAAAGCAGCTGGAAGTCACATACCACAGGCATCGCACAGAGCCAACAGTTAAGATTTATCGATATTGACCCATCGACACCGATGATAGATCTGGTCAGCCTGAAAAAAACCCCAAATGGTAAGTCAATCATATTGTATCGAAATCAAACAGAAACAGCAGAGAAACTAACATTTAGCGCGCCTATCACATTGTTCGAGGTTGCCGATGACATTGTTACAATTGAAGTCGATTACGGGTTTTACGATGGCGGCCCCAGTGTGATTTTATCATCTGATATTAAGAGTGAATTGGTACTGGTAAGCGAATATCCAAAAAGCCGAGAAGTCAGCTACGAACTCATCCCCGTTGAAGATTTCGGCATCGACGGCAAGACCTATAAAACTGCGCACAGGCTGGATATGAACGGTGATGATCTTACTGATCTGGTCTATTCCGACAGTAGACTGTTTAGCGCTCGTACTTGGCGTTATCAGCTGAATACTGGCAAAGGCTTTGCCAGGGAAGTCAACACAGGTATACCTGATACCAGGCACGGTACTGGTATCGCAGGCACACTGATTGCTGACGTCAATAGCGATGGAAATTACGAGATACTCTATCCAGACAAACTGATCGAGAGTTACTGTATGCCCACTAATTCCAGTGATATGCAATGCTCATCTACACTGCAGGATAAAAAACCAGATTTTGACCTCGGGATATACTCTTACGTACTTGCATTCTTCCGCAGTGACGATAAAGGAAGATTTACTCTTGATCTTGAAAGTAACAGCGGGTTGCATGCGCAAGCCAATGTTTCTGTTGTCAGTCATCTATTCGGTCAAAACCAAATGCAAATCATTTCTCCAAATATAGCATGGTTTTCCGGGGCCGGTTTCAATAATGATTCAACAGATCAACGAATCGGGCCATGCCCTGCCAATGGGTGCGGAGCATCAATATACATGACATCTTCCGCTACCGGCACAATCACCCGAGACTCAGCCCCGGATAGCGCGGTTGAGGTATGGCAGGGGCCGGTAGATTTTGCCAGATGGAACTACTACACTCTTACAGACAAAGAACGCGGGATTTATCAGACACCCACACATGACAGCCCGGATCGCTTTATTGACATTAATGATTTCTACTTTACCAGCAGAATGATGGTCGTTGGTGAGTCCGAGATTGCGGACAATGGTAATCATGAAGAAATGTCATATGAATACGGAGGAAATGCTTATAATAGAATCGGGCGCGGACTACTAGGTTTCCGCTGGATTAAATTTGATTACGGTAATTACCGCGATGTCTATCAATTTGCACATTCCTTGCCATATACGGGAAAGACCACGAATAGCTGGTACGAAAATGATAATGGCGAAAACACAGATTATCTCAATGGCAAGCCATCAGGCGAATGGGAGTTTCATAATCAAATCGAATATACATGCAATGCCCCACAATGGTTTGTGGAATTACATCAGCCCAAGTGCAACATTGTTGATAAAGAAATTGTCACAGTAAGAAATAAACTTAATAAGTTCTGGGTGATCGGAAGAAAAGGAGAAAAGATACCAGCATCAGTCATAGAGAATGAGTTTGATGAGAGTGGTTACTTAGTCAAATCTTTGGTTAGCGATAAAGATATTTCAAAACATAGCACATTCAAAATTACGGATAATTTTTTTAATTCTGACATTAGTTACCCCCTTTATGCATCAGATGAGATAAGAAAAGAAACGACCTATAAATACTATCCAATCTCAGATGTTAATGGAATTTATGGCATTATCTCGGATACAAATGAATATTTTTACACTGGTTCAAGTAAAAGATCATTTTACGAATATCGTCACCATGATAGAAACGAGAATGGCAAAACTCTGAACACTACTGTCGCTTACAAGGACAAAAATACATATCAGTACATACCTGAATATAATTTTGATAAATCTGATTTTCGCTATGGACTCATTATATCTGAAACTCTAAGCACTTACCTGGGTGGGATATATCCCACAGCTACCACTTCCACAGACTACATGTACCATGAGAGCGGTTACTTCCTTAGTAGAATGATAACTGATGACACCACTGTTGACTATATCTACAATGAGCTGGATAGCCAATTGGAATTGGAATTTGACTGGTCGGGAAAAGGCATATATCAGACTTATAACTCTCTGGGAGATGTTTCAGGCCGCTCCGAATTCAGTATAGATGTAGATGCATTGTCAGACGAAGATGTCAACACCCATGTATGGCATAACGCCGAAAAGTCTCTGCGTCCTGTCAGTTTCCTCTATCCATACCCGAAGACATCTATCCAGCCATGTAGTAAAACAAACTCACGTAATATGGGAAATGCCTATCAGGCGTTCTTGAATTCGGACTATGATGATGTTGCGAGCGCATTGTCTGACATAGATCATACTCAGCGTAATCAATGCTGGCATCATTTGAATATAGCCATAGCACTGAAGAAGAATAACTATCCTCTCGCAGAACAACTTGCAATAGAGCAAATTCTACTTAACCCATACATTAGAGTTTTCTGGAGTCAGCTGTCAAGCGCCCTATTGAAATCCAAACAGATCAAATCCGCAATATCTGTACTTGATGAGGCAATAACGTTTGCTGGCAATGATCGCGATATCTCCTGGTTAAATAACGATCTTGCGCTCGTGTATCTTAGCCAGATGGATTTTAATGCTGCCAAGCAAGTTTACTCTCGCCTGTCTGAATCAGCAATGATGCCACATGGCGTTCAGATCAATGCGGCCATTCCCGATGCATATATCGGTAACCTTACTGAGGTTGAAAGCGTTTTTGAAAACCTTAAAGAACGCAGCAACAACTATGGCCATACAGTCAGGTTGACTTTTTTAATCATCGCAGCACTCAACTCGGGTGAATATGATATTGCCAGCAGATACCATCACCAACTTAAATCTTTGCCGGATTATGACAAGATGCTACCTACTCTTGCTGAAGAGTCATTCAGAGTGAGATGCATAATTCTTCAATCCCATGTGTCTCTACCAGATCAGATGCGTTTCGTTGACCTGTTCAAAGATGAGTTGCAGAAACTTGCCATCACGAATAGCAATCGTGATGGTGTCATCAATGTCCTTGCCCGCTGGTCAACCTGCCCAGTGACATCACCCACCGAGTGGCAAGCCATGGACAAAGTCAGCTCAAACCTTGTAGATGGCAATGTTTTTACACCTACCCACGTCGACTGGAGCACCAGAGCGATGGTATTGGCATCAATGCAGCGCTTTTCTGAAGCGACTGTTGCCCAGAACATGGCCATCGAACTTTTACCGCTCGGCATGAATGCCGACATTCTGCGCACAGAATTGCAGCAGTATCACCTTGAGCAGAGGATCATCATCAGCCCCCTGGACCCTACCTGATCTCTACTAAATTTGAAACAGTGGCATCGATGGTGAATGTTCCATGCGCCCAGCTCCTAGCGGGTCGTAGATGCTACCATCTGCTGTGATCTTGACCTGACAGGGGCCATCTACACATGGACAGCATTGACCAACTGCTTGAGCACTGCCTGAGCCAGGCACTGACCAGCACCGCTCCCTGTCGTCTGTCGCAATCTTCGGCCAGTGCTGCAGCTGCCCCACCGGTTCAGATTCTTCTGCCGGTGTGCAACGCTGCCGACGCTCTCGCTGCCTGTCTTGCCAGCGTGCTGGAGCATACCCCGCCTGATGTCCCCATTCTGCTGCTGGACGACGCCAGCGATGATGCCGCGACTTTATCCCTGCTGGAGACCACCGTTGCCCAGCATCCGCAGCGCTGTCGCTGGCTGCGTCGGCAACAAAATCTGGGCTTTGTCGGCAATGTCAATCTGGCGCTGCGAGATTGTGCCAGCGATGTTGTCGTGCTCAACAGCGACACCGTGGTGCATGCCCGCTGGCTGCAGCATCTGCAGCATGCAACTGTGACCGCTGCCAACATTGGCCTGGTCTGCCCGGTGTCAGACAACGCCACCCTGCTGACGGTTGCCGACAGTCCGCTGCTGGCGGACTGCTGCAGCGAACAGCTTGCCGGCTTTTGTGAACAGTGCGCCGGTGATGCGCTGATCGAATTGCCCACGGCGGTGGGTTTTTGCATGTATATCAGCCAGCAGACCATGCAGCGCATTGGCCTGCTGGATGCAGCGTTCGCGCCGGGTTACGGAGAGGAGGTCGACTACTCACTGCGAGCCCGTGCAGCAGGTCTTCGTATCGTTGCCGCACCGCGCTGTTTCGTCAGCCATCGGGGCTCTGCCAGTTTTGGTGATGACGCTGAGATTCGCGACCGCCGGCGACTGCACGAGCGCATGGTGCAGCAACGCTGGCCCGATTATGTCCGGGAGGTTCGTCACTGGTGGCGCGACAACCCGCTGCTGGAGCTGCGCGAGGCACTCAAAAGCTGTGCGCTCAAACAGCGCCAAGGCGATTCCAGACGGGTGCTGCACATCACCCACAATGTGGACAGCATCGGTGGCACCGAGGTGTTTGTTGACGCCCTGTTGCAACGCATCTCACCTGAATATCCGGCCACCCTGGTCTGTGTCGGACAGGGGGCGGGATGGGCCGATCAGTGCTCCCACGGCGGTGACAGCAACCTGGAAGTAATCAAACTGAACGCCGATTATCGTGTGGTCAATCAAAGCATTCAGTCGCAAGCCGCCGACTTGTCCAACCCCTGGCTGGAGCGCTACTTCACCAGATTGCTGCGGCAGCAGGATTTTGCCATGGTGCATGTGCATTACCTGATCGGCTGGGACAGCCTGCTGCTGCCGCTACTGGCAAAGCGTCTCGGTGTGCCGGTGGTGATTTCACTGCATTGTCATTATCACCTGTGTCCGGACTACAACATGATGCTGCGGCCTGATCTGGTGCCATGTCAGCAGCCCTATGCCGGTGCCAGCGACAGCTGTATCGACTGCCTGCAACCACGTTATCAGTCGCGCCCACAGGTCAAAGTGCCGCCATTGTCGGTGTATCTGCAGGCAAGACGGCGGTTTTCCTCAGCAGCACTGCAGGCCGCAGACCGCATCGTTGTGCCCAGTCAGTATCTGGCCGAGGCCATAGCTGATGGACTGGGGGCCAGCTTACGGGCAACACTTGAGGTGATCGCCCATGGCGTTGACAGTGCCGCCATCAACAGCCAGGCGGTGGTAACTGAGCGAGATACCGATGCAGCCACCCTGCAGATCCTGTTTTGCGGCGGCGATTATCTGCTGAAAGGCTATGAACTGGTGTTGCAGCTGATTGAACATGCCAGAGAGCATGAGCTGAAGCTGCACTTTCATATCGCCGGCGAGTGCCGCAATGCACCTGCCAGGCTGCCATCCTCGGTGACTGTGCATGATGGTCTGCCCCATGAACTGCTGCTGCGCCTTATGCAGCAGATGGATTTGCTGCTGTTGCCGTCGCGCTATCAGGAAAGCTTTTCGATTCTGCTCAGTGAGGCATGGTCCTGCGGCGTGGTCCCCATGGCCAGCGACCACGGTGCCCTGGCCGACCGCATCAGTGATGCTTTGGATGGCTTTCTGTTGCCGCCATTTGCAGTCCAGGCCTGGCAGCACAAACTGGACTGGCTGGCGAGCGGCAATGGACGCAAAGCACTTGCTGAAATGCGCCAGCGGCTGCTGCAGCAAGCGCATCGCAACATGGACGAATGCGCTAGCGACTATCTGCAGCTGTACCAGCGTGTGATGACATCTGGCACGGGCAAGCCTGAGCAGCTGCATGAGCAAATCGCGGCTGACGAGCAACCCGGGACCAGGCTTTCGCCACCGCAGCCGGCTGACTGCCGCATCATGCACCCCCCATCACCTGCCATGCCTGATGCGCAGTTGCCAGAGTTGATCGTGCTGATCGATTGCTCACGCAATGCCGCGCGCGGGCTGGATGACACTCTGGCATCAGTGCAAGCACTGGCGGCGACAGTGGTGCTGCTGGATGATCCTGCTACTTCACCGAGCAGCCTGCCGACAACTGTGTGCCGACTGCGCGCCACTGCGGTAACCGATCTGGCCGCATTGATTGCACAGCACCCGACCGCCTGGCTGGTTTGGGTGGAAGCTGGCGATCTGCTGCATGCCGGCTGCCGCCATTGGCTGGCAAGCTACCTGCCGCTGCAGCCTGCGGCGGTGTACTGCAATCATGACCATGTATCGGCCACTGGCAGGTTTTACGCGCCAGCGCTAAAGCCGGATCGCGACCTGGCCTGCATGCAGCATGTGCCGGTGTTGCAACATGGATTGTTCATTCACGCGGCTGTCTGGCAGCGTGCAGGTCAGCAACATCTGACGCAGGATGCAGCCGTGGCCACGGCACAGCTGGCCATTCAGTCCACATCACAGCAGGTGCTGCATCTGCCGCAGATTCTTTATCATCGGCTGGATCAGAACATCACCCTGGATTGCCAGCATGATCAGCGCGGCAACATGATGCGCGCCTTGCAGGCACGCAAGCTGATCGGCAACGGCAGCGTGACGTCCGGCAAACCGGCGCTCGGCATGGGCTGGCAGCAGACCTGCGACATCGCCCGCCCGCTGCGCGTACATGTCTGTCTGTGGTATCGAGCCGCACCGGAATCACCGGCCTTGTCTGCCCGTTGGCAGGCGCTGCTGGACGCGCCTGACTCCAGCCTGACGCTGTCGCTGGAGACGGTCAGCACAGGCAAACTTGCCACGCTGCCGGACTTGCATCAATGCGATTATCTGCTGCATGTACACGATGGCATCGTTGGTCTGAATCTCAGCTCGCTGCGCACGCTGCTGGCCTGTGCCGAACAGCATCAGGCCACGGCCACAGCTCCGCGTTTGCGGCTGCGCTCGGGAGCATCGCTGCCACTGGCCTACAGCGCCTGCAGTACCGGTTTGTATCGCAGTCTGACAGCAGTTGCCGCCGAAACTGGCCTGCATGCACTGGCGTTTGAGCGTGCCGTCAGCCGACATGCCGATGTGCTGGCCGATTGCGTGCTGCTGAACTGTAGGCATTTCCGCCATAAAGAGCTGCGCGACGACAACAACAGACACAGCCAGCGACTGCTGCAGCAATGGCCACGCCTGGTGGTCAGTACCCGGCTTGCCGCTTACCCGATAGACTGCAATGCGCTGGCCGTTGGCACTGTGACCCTGCACAGCGAAAGCCGCGCGGAAGCGCTGCAGGACAAGCACGGCCAATCTGCGCCAATATCGCCACCGCGCTACCTGCAGGATCCCTGGCGCTGGCATGTCGAGATCGCCGGCTCCAGCCACCAGCGGCTTACGGATGCTGATCGTCCCAGCAGACGCTTTCGTCATCCAGGCAAGCTGCCCGTGCTGAGCAGCGTGGTGAGCAACGGCTGGGCGGCGGCACAGTATCGGGTGCTGCAGCCCCTGCAGGCGCTGCAGGCACAGGAATTGATCGATCAGCACCATTGTCACCGTCTCGACCAGCGGGCTGCACCGGATGCCTTTGCCCTGGGTTTGCTGCAGACCGATGTGTTGCTGTGTCTGCATTGGCTGGACGATCATGCCCTGCAGCAGATGCAGCTCGCCCGCAACAGCCTGCCGCTGAGGATCGTGCTGCTGATCGACGATCTACTCACCGCGTTGCCGGATTACAACCCTTATGTCAGGCACATACCCGCCGACATTGACGCCCGCCTGGCCAGCGCCGCCAAGCTGGCTGATCGTGTCATCGTCACCAGTGACGGGCTGGCACGGGCCTATGCAGATCTGCACCCTGATCTGCGCGTGATCCCCAATGCATTGCCGGACCAGCCGTGGAAATTACTGCAAACCGCTGCAGCAAAACACACTTCGACAGCGCGCAGCGTCAACGCCAAAGCCGCGAACCGCAAACTTCGCATCGGCTGGGCCGGTGGTGCCCAGCACGATGCGGACCTGGCCATTCTGGAACCCGTCATGCGCGCCACGGCAGCCCAGGTGGACTGGGTTCTGCTCGGACACTGCCCGGCACCGCTGCGTGACCTGCTGGCGGAACACCATCCTGCGGTGAGCTTCGCGCACTACCCGCAGCGCCTGTTCGATCTGCAGCTGGATGTGGCGGTGGCACCATTGCAGGACAATCCCTTCAATCGCTGCAAGAGCATGCTGAAAATTCTGGAATATGCGGCGCTGGGTGTACCGGTGATCGCCAGTCGTGTCGGTGCCTACGCCGGGACACCGGCACTGTGCGTGGACAATCACAGCAGCGCGTGGACTGCCGCAATCATGCGCTGTGTGGACGATGCCGGGCTGCGCCTGGCGAACGCCCGGCAATTGCAGCGCTGGGTGCGCGAGCAGCACATGTTGAGCCAGCGTCTGCCAGACTGGGCGGACGCACTGTGTCGATGGGACTGATGCCATGATGACAATTCAGCAACGCTATCTTGAACTGATCAAAAGCGCCATCCTCAATGAGCTGTATCCGGAGTTGGAAGCTCAACTGCTGTACACCGTGTTGTGTGCCGCACACCAGCAGCCGGTGCAGCTGGATCTGTTCTGGCAGGCGCGCACGGATGCCAGCCTGCGCGACGCCGTGGCGCGGGCAAAACAGTATGGCGAAACCATCCATCTGCGTCTGGCTCCGGGTCATGTGCGTCGCGACCAGCCGGATCTGCGCAATTACACCGAATACGCCCACAGCATGGTTGGCCGGCGACGACTGGATCATCTGCAGCACTGCGTCGAGCAGATTCTCAGTGAGGGCATTCCCGGCGACCTGCTGGAAGCCGGCGTCTGGCGTGGCGGTTGCTGCCTGCTCATGCGCGCCGTGCTGGCAGCTCACGACATCCACGACCGTGTGGTGTGGGCGGCGGATTCCTTTGCCGGCGTGCCCACCTCCAGCCATGCCATGGATCTGGCCTATCCACTGGATGCCAGTGTGTTGCCGGTACTGAGTGTCGATCAGGCCACGGTGACCGACATCATGCGCCGTTATGGCCTGCTGGATGAGCAGATCCGCTTGCTGCCCGGCTGGTTTGAACAGTCGCTGCCAGATGCCGGGATTGGACAATTGGCGCTGTTGCGCATTGATGCCGATCTGTACAGCTCCACCAATGCCGTGTTGCAGGCACTGTATGACAAGCTGCAACCAGGTGGCTGGGTAATCATTGATGACTACGGCATACTGCCTCCTTGTCGTCAGGCCGTGGATGCTTTCCGTCAGCAGCACAGTATCAGCATACCGCTGCAAAAGATCGATGACCACGCCGTGGCGTGGCGCAAGGCCGCACCATGAACTGGTCAAGTGCAGCTGCGACGGCACCGCTGCAGCGTGCCGGCAGTCGCTTCAGTGACACCGCTGCGCTTTTTGGCAACATCGAATGGCTGCGCTTTGCTGCCGCCACTGCCATTTTACTGGGGCACATGGCACCGCATGTCTGGGTCGCTGGCGGTGCCGAAGGTGGCTGGCTGAAGGCGGTCTGGTATCTTGCCAATGCCGGACCGGATGTGTTTTTTGTCATCAGCGGCACCGTCATCTGGACGGTTACTCAGCATGAATCGGGTGTGCGCGCAGCGCTGCGCTTTATCGCCCGCCGCCTGGCGCGGATTTACATCCACTATTGGCTTTTTCTCGGCCTTGCCGCGATACAGCTATGGGTTTGGGCACCCTATCTGCTGACCCGCAAGGACTGGCTACGCAGTATCTGGCTGTGGCCGCAGGACATCGACACACTGGCCATTCCCGTGACCTGGGCACTGACGCATGTGCTGGTGTTTTATCTGCTCATAGCATGCTGGGTCTGGCTGCGACGAGGCGGTGCTGGCATCAGGCCGCTGCTGTTGGCAGCGCTGCTGGTTGTGCTGGGCAATGTCTATGCCATCGCGGTGCTGGATGTCTATGCGCCAGACAAGCTGACCTCTGCGTCGTGGTGGTGGCGGTTGTGGCTGTCACCGTATCAACTGGAGTTCATAGGCGGCTGTCTGCTGGCACGGTTGCTGACCCGGCACAAGCTGCCCCGGCCGGGTCTGGTGATGTTAACCGGCGGCATGCTCATCGTGCTCGGCGGCTGGCTGAATGCCGAGCTGTTTGACGGACGCCTGATTTCCGGTTATTTCACACCGCAGCGGGTGGCCATCTATGCGCCAGGAGCAGTGCTGCTGGTGGCGGCCTGTATCGGGCTGCAGCAGTCTGGTCGTTGTTTCATGCCACGTTTGGCCAGCACACTGGGCGCGGCCACCTACTCCTTGTATCTGCTGCACACGATTGCCCTGAGCTCCCTTTACTGGATTGGCTTTCGCGATGCCGTGGCCGGCAGCAGCGGCTTGCTGCCTGCCTATTTGCTGGTGGCTGCGCTGCTGGTGGTCATCTCGGTCGCGTATGCACGCTATGTGGAGGATCCGTTGAATCGGCGGCTGTTTGGGTGGATTGATGAAGGCATTGATTTGACGAAGCGCTGAAATCTGCTAAGCTGGCCGCTAGCAAGCCGCAGGTATAGCGGCAGGTTGGCGCACTCAGACAGGGATGTAAGTTGCTCCAAGGGTTATGGTCAAATCAATGACTGACGCAGTCTGCTGCGGCAGCTGGACTGAAATTACAGGGAACTGACATGTCAAAACAACACTTTTCGAAGCAGGCGATCATTCTGTCGCTCGCCTTCACGCAGCTTGGGCCCGCTGCAGTTACCGTAGACGAAGCACCAACCAATCGAAGTCAGGATACCAGAGATCTGGAAGGACTGATCGCAGATGAGAGTCTTGGCATGTCGTCAGACCATGACCTTTTAATGGCGGGTCTTTCGCCAACTCCAGTGTTCGGCACCGAATGCTTCGATGGTGCAGTCGACAGCAGCGGCATCCCGCTATTGCCTGATCTCTCCATAGACCTTGATACACTGGGTTCCGAAGAGCCGTTTGTTGGCGACGACATATTCATCGCCGCCAACATACTCAATGATGGACGGGACTGCGCACCCGAATCCATGATCAACATGAGCATTCCTGGCGCGGTGGAATTCGTGGCTCCGCAAGCTCAGTGTGAAGTGGTCCTCACCAACGTGTTGGAGTGCCAGTTTGGCGACATCAACGAAAACGCGACAGCAAGTTCTATTCTTCAATTCAGGGCGATTGCACCAGAGTTCAGCGCGTTGTTCAGCGCCACAGTGATAACTTCAGTCAGTGAAGAAAGCACAGCCAACAATCTGGACAGTCTGCTGTTTAACATCAACCCTGGCGGCATCAATTTCAACAACAGCTTATTGCTGGTTGAGTCTGACAATGCTCAGGCAGATGGATTTGACCTGAACACTGTGACGGCCAATGTTGTAGCCCTTAATGGCGCAGCGGTGAGTGGCGCGGTGGTCAACTTTTCCATCGAATCAGGGACAGCCATCTTGACTTCCGGTACCTGCACGACATCAGGAGGCATCTGCTCCGTCAACCTCGTTAGTACAAGCGCGGGTTCCAGCTTGGTGTCAGCCAGAATCGGTCAAACAGAATTGACAGACAGCCCGGTTGAGGTCAACTTTACCGCTGCGCCACCGAGACTGGTTGATTTCAACTCCGGCTTGATTGAAGTCCTGGAGGATCAAGGCATCGTTGAGGTTCCGGTATTCAGATCAGGCACCAGTGAGGGCGCAGTGGTGTTCAGCGCAACCAGTGCCGAGCTGTCCGCAACGTCGGGGCTTGATTTCTTGCTGCCGTCGAATCAGCAGCTGAGTTGGGACAATGGAGATGGCGAACCAAAAGTATTGTTACTCGCCACCATTGACGACAACGAGGTGGAAATTCCGGAAACATTCCGCCTGGAACTGATACCAGTCAGTGGTATGGCGCAACCGGGCCCCAATGCGACCACGACCGTCCGCATCTACGACGACGAAACCAGCTTCTTTGCCAACTCATTTGAAGACTGAACAGCTTTCCGGATCGCTTGTCATGGCAAGCGATCCGACTGCCCCAGCAGTCGCATCACCTCGCGCCAGGCCCGTTCCTCGCGTTTGCTGACCTGGGCAAACACGCGGCGGAACTGGTTGCGTTGCATGCGTGACAGCCGGGTTTCCAGTGCCCGCCCCTTGCGGGTCAGGTGCAGTCGGCGGATGCGACCATCTGTTTCGTCAGCGGTCGAGCTGACCAGCTCACGGGCGATCAGCTGCTGCAGCGGGCGATGCAGCGCCTGCTTGCTGATCTGCAAAACCTCGTTGAGCTCACTCACCGACAAGCCCTCGTTGCGGCCGATGAAGTAAAGCAGGCGGTGATGCATGCGACCCATGCCGCGTTTGGCCAGCAATTGATCCGGTTTCTCGATCATCTTGCGGAAACCGAAGTGCATCAGCTCCAGCGCCTCATTCAATTGCTGTCGTCTTTTTAGGTCAACCATGTTGATTTTTCTTCAAAAGCTGCCATAATGATGCAACATTATTGACCTATTATGGTCTCAGATGCAAGTCAGCCTACCTGGCTTGCTCACTAAGACCTTTTTGACAACTGTATTGATGACCCTGGAAGGGAACTGCAATGAAAACCATGAAAAACCACATAATCAACAACATGCACGCGGGAAACCGCACCAGCATGGGCGTGCTGGCCGATGACCAGCAGCGCCGCAACCGCCGTCGTCGCCGTCGTCACGGCGCTGCCGGTGAAGCCGGCGTTCGTCTGCGCTTCATCTGATCTCGCCCTGCACTGCCGGCGCCACTGGCGCTGGCGGTGCTGCTGCGCAAGCCGAAGTCGGGAGATGATCAGCACGTCTCCCCCATCTTGCGTATAATACGGCAACGATATTGCTGCAGGTGGCCAAGCTCGCCTGATCGTCCAGCCAAGGTCTGCCAGACAGATGCTGCAACCCGCATCTGTGTGACAGAATCCTGCACTTTATCTCATACAACAGTCATCGGGATTCACGACTCGCTTCGCACCCACACGGTTTCATTCGCCATCTGATGTTGTCGACGAAACCTGCCAGCATACTGACCCGGCTCGGGTCATCGCCTGTGGCGGAGCCATCACCAACTGGAGAGTTATTCTATGCACTTGTTTGCTGACATTCATCAGACTGAGCATGAGCAAGTGGTGTTCTGCCACAACAAGGACGCTGGCCTCAAGGCCATCATCGCCATCCACAACACCACCCTCGGCCCGGCTCTGGGCGGCCTGCGCATGTGGCCCTATGAAACCGAACAGGATGCACTCAACGACGTGCTGCGACTGTCGCGTGGCATGACCTACAAGGCGGCCGTGGCCGGTCTCAACCTGGGTGGCGGCAAGTCGGTGATCATCGGCGATCCGCGCAAGGACAAATCAGAAGCGCTGTTCCGCGCGCTGGGCCGTTTCGTGGAATCGCTCAATGGCCGTTACATCACCGCCGAGGACGTCGGCATCGATGTCAACGACATGGAATTCGTGTTTCAGGAAACCAACAACTGCGTCGGTGTACACCAGATGCACGGCGGCAGCGGCGATCCGTCTCCGTTCACCGCGTTTGGTACCCTGCAGGGCATTCGTGCCAGCCTGCAGAAACGCTACGGTCACGATGAGATCGGCAAGCACAGCTATGCGGTACAGGGCTGCGGCCACGTTGGCTTTGAGCTGGTCAAACTGCTGCGTGCCGAAAACGCCAAGGTGTTTGTCACCGACATCAATGATGAGGCCGTGCAGCAGTGCGTCGAGCTGGGCTGTGAGGCGGTTGGCGTGGATGACATCTACGATGTCGACGCCGATGTGTTCTCGCCCACCGCGCTGGGTGCCATCGTCAACGAGAAAACCCTGCCCCGGTTCAAGTTCAAGATCATCTGCGGCGCCGCCAACAACCAGCTTGCCACCGATGCCATCGGTGATGAGGTGGATCGTCGCGGCATCCTGTACGCGCCGGATTATGCGGTCAACGCCGGCGGCCTGATGAACGTCTCTATCGAGTTTGAAGGCTACAACCGCGAGCGCGCCATGCGCATGACGCGCACCATCTACTACAACGTCGGGCGGATTTTCCAGATCGCCGAGGACGAGGGCATCACCACCAGCCAGGCTGCCGACCGTCTGGCCGAGCAGCGCATCGAGGCCATCGGCAAGCTGAAACTGCCACACATGGGACGCGGTCATCGCTTCCCTGGTCGTGAGCGCAACGGCAACTGATGCCATGGTGATGGATTGCGCCTTTCCCCTGAGTGAAGAGCTGGAGCTGCTGCGCGAAACGGTGCGCCGTTTCGCTGCCGAAGAGATCGCGCCGATCGCCGAGGAGATTGATCGCAACAATGTCTTTCCCCAGGGCCTGTGGCCCAAGCTGGGCGAACTGGGCCTGCTCGGACTCACCGTGGACGACAGCTACGGCGGCAGCGCCATGGGTTATCTGGCCCACGTCGTGGCAATGGAGGAGATCTCGCGGGCATCCGGGTCAGTGGGTCTGTCCTACGGTGCCTGCAGCAATCTGTGCCTGGACAACCTGAACAAGAACGGCACGCCAGAGCAGAAACAAAAATATCTTCCGGCCCTGTGTGCCGGCGACATGGTCGGCGCACTGGCAATGTCCGAACCGGGTGCCGGCTCGGACGTGGTCGGCTCCATGAGCTGCACGGCCAGATTGGACGGCGACGTCTGGGTCGCCAATGGCAGCAAGATGTGGATCACCAACGGCCCCGAGGCGGGTGTGATCATCGTCTACATGCGTACCGCCGACAAGGCAGCCGGTTCGCAGTGCATGACCGCATTTCTCATTGAAGATGGCATGCCCGGTTTCAGCAAGGCACAGAAACTGGACAAGCTGGGCATGCGCGGCTCCAACACCTGCGAACTGGTGTTTGACAACTGCGCCATCCCCACCAGCCAGGTGCTGGGCGAGGTCAATCAGGGCGTCAGAGTACTGATGAGCGGTCTCAACACCGAACGCCTGGTGCTTTCCGGCGGCCCGCTGGGGCTGATGCAGGCTGCACTGGATGACACCGTGCCGTACCTGCGAGAACGGCGGCAGTTTGGTCGGGCCATCGGTGAGTTCGGCATCATGCAGGCCAAACTGGCCGACATGTACACCGCACTGCAGTCGTCGCGGGCCTTTGTCTACCGCGTTGCCGAAGACTACGACGCCGGTCGCACCTCACGCATCGATCCCGCCTCCTGCCTGCTGCATTCCTCCAGCAACGCCGTGCAGGTGGCACTGGAAGCGATCCAGTCACTGGGCGGCAACGGCTACATCAACGAATACCGCACCGGCCGCCTGCTGCGCGACGCCAAACTGTATGAAATCGGTGCCGGCACCAACGAAATCCGCCGCATGCTGATCGGCCGCGAACTGGTCAGCGCCAGCAACTGAGCGGTCGCTGCTGCAGAACCTGCGGTGTTCCGGCACCTGTAGTCCTGTTCATGGCAGCTGCAGATTCACAAATTCATAACTGTCTGCCTGTATGCTTTACTCAATGACAAAGCGGGAAACAGGCTCATGCAAAACCAATGCGACATCGCTCTGGTCATGGCGGGTGCTGTCTCGGCCGGTGCCTACACCGCCGGGGTGGTGGATTTTCTGATCCAGGCACTGGACCAGTGGCAGCAGGCACGCGACAACGACGATCCCACGGCACCACCGCACCAGATCAACCTGAAACTGCTCACCGGCGCCTCGGCTGGCGGCATGACCGCAGCAATCACCACAACCATCCTCGCCGGCCGACCGCACCAGCCCATTGGCAATGACGATCCGGGACTCGATGTCAGCGACAACGTGCTGTTTCAGAGCTGGGTCAATGACATCGACATCGAACCGCTGCTGGGACTCAGCGATCTGCAGAAAAATGAACCGCTGCTGTCGCTGCTGGATTCCAGCATACTCGATGTGATCGCCGAAAAGGCCCTGCAAACCGACCGGCTGGCACAGCGTAAACCCTGGGCCGATGACCAGCTGGAGGTGCTGCTGACGCTGGCCAATCTGCGCGGTGTACCCTACAACATCCCGTTTGTTACAGAAGACAACAGCCAGCCTGCCGCCGAGCGACCCGGTCACGGCATGCGCCAGCACCGCGATTACCTGCATTTCAGCTTCCACCCGACTGCACAGGCCGGCACCCATGCCCTGGACTGGCAGGGCCAGCATGCAGGCTGGTCACTGCTGCGACAGGCAGCGCTGGCGACCGGGGCGTTTCCACTGGGCCTGGCACCACGAAAAATCCGCCAGCCTGGAAATTTTTACGATCAGCGCAGCTTCCGTACCGAAGGCCCGGGCAAACTGGACACTGGTGAATGCCTGTGTGTGATCGAGCCCCGCATCGCCGCCGCCTGGGGAGGGCCGGCACCGGCCGATTATCACTTCATCAGTGTGGATGGCGGCGTGTTCGACAATGAGCCCTATGAGCTGGCGCGGTCAAGACTCAACGCCGACCAGCCGGAAACCCTGACCGAGTCAAAAACCACGCGCTTTATGCTGGCGATTGATCCGTTTCCCGATACCCGAAATTTTGCCAATGACGACTACACGGAACCCGAGTCCATGCTCGACCTGCTCTTGAGGCTGATTGGCGCAATGAAAAATCAGGGCCGGTTCAAGCCGGCCGAACTGGCCACTGCCGCCAACCACATTTCTGCCAGTCGCAGAATCATCGCTCCCAGCCGACCCGGCACCAGCCCCGGCGAGCTGCAGATTGCCTCCGGCCTGCTCGGCGGTTTCTCCGGCTTTCTGGAGCGCGGCTTTCGTTATCACGATTTCATGCTCGGTCGCGCCAACTGTCAGGAATTTCTGCGCGAGCATTTTTCCCTGCCGCAGGACAACCCTCTGATCGGCCAATGGACGCCAGCCCAGCGGCAGGCACACAGCAGCACCAATGGTCTGTGTCCGGTGATTCCGCTGTATGGCACCGCACGCGAAGCAGTGGCCGTGCCGGCGTGGCCACGCATCAGCCCGGCCAGGCTCCGGTTGTTGCAGAAGCTGGCAAAAAAGCGCATCAACAAGATGCTGCCGGAGCTGTTCAAAGTGGTCGTGCCGGGCAACCGCGTGTTCAGAAAACTGGCGGTATGGGTGGCCCGGCTCACGCAGACCGGCGACTGGACCAAGCGCGGCATAAACACCGTGACCCAGCAGCTACAGGAGCATGACCTGATGGCAGACTGATCCCCGTCCGCATGGCCTGTTATTGCGATGCGTTGGTCTGTCGCTATAGGACTCAGGTTTTGCCAGCAGATCCGATGGCACTCTACCGACATTGCAAAGTTTTGTCAGACGAGATCCCTCCGCGCGCTGCACTCGGTGTGGAAGACAGCCTGATTTATCGGGCTTTTTACTGAAGTCCCTCATCTTTCACGCGCTCTGCATATGGCTCGCACTGTCTCTGACCTTGATCGACTCGATCAGCAACCCTCAGCATCGGTCGGCGCAGACAACGTTGCAGTCGCCGTACACGCCATTCAATGTCGCACAGCGACCCAACAGCCCAGACTCCCTTAAACCTGAAGTTTCCACGCCGGAGCATGGGAATGAACGCACCACATACCATCCGGAACGATGGATTCCGGCTCTCCGCTGCGCTGCGGCCGGAATGACGGCTTTGTTTTGCATTCCAAAAACACCTGAAGGACAAAGACCACCAGCAGCCCCATACCCTGCCGTCATGATTCGGAAACACTCAAAGTTGCTGATGTCCCAAATCCTGCGATCATTCCGGAAACACTCCAAGCTACTGTCACGCCAAACCCTGCCGTCATTCCGGAATCGCCACAGGCGATATCCGGAATCCACCAATAGCGCCGACGAACTCAGCTGTGCTCAGACATCAATCGGACAGCACGATGGTTTCCGGCTCTCCGCTGCGCTGCGGCCGGAATGACGGCTTTGTTTTGCATTCCAAAAACACCTGAAGGACAAGGCCAGCGGCAGCCCCATACCCTGCCGTCATGATTCGGAAACACTCAAAGTTGCTGATGTCCCAAATCCTGCCATCATTCCGGAAACACTCCAAGCTACTGTCACGCCAAACCCTGCCGTCATTCCGGAAACACTCCAAGCTACTGTCACGCCAATCCCTGCCGTCATTCCGGAATCGCCACAGGCGATATCCGGAATCCATCAACCACAGCGACGACACCGTCTCGATTCCAGGCACCCGTGCGAGAACTCCTGCAGACAGCGTGTTCTCACACCGAAGCACCAGCAACATCAGGACAAATTAAAGACAGAGCGCAAATCCACAGGATAAGCAGGCTGCCAGGTCGCGCCACAGGGGTATGGATTGTGCTAGATTATCGAGTTGCTTACTACGCCTCGTCCCGCCCTGGCCGCGAGCAGGCTTTGTTGTCACCAGACCAGGAATCCGCATGTTCATCAACCGCAATACGCTTCGTCCCAGCAATCTGCCCGCACTGGCGCTGTTCATCGTTCTAATCGGCTGCGCCGGGCTTGTCTCCGCCCAGGCTCCGATCATCAACCCGGGCGCACCAGGCGAACCGGGCCAGGCGCTCACTGCCGAGCAGGCAACGCAGCTTGCTGCAGTGCGCTACACCGGAGCCGATGTGCGCTTTATGCAGGACATGATCCCGCACCATCATCAGGCGCTGGTGATGTCGCGGCTGGTCGCCGAACGCACCAGCCGCAATGAGTTGCTGGATGTGGCTGAGCGCATCGAAAAATCCCAGGCCGACGAGATCGAGTTCATGCAGACCTGGCTGGCCGAGCGCGGTGAACAGGTACCGGATCCTACCGCGCACGAGGCCATGCACACCAGCCACAAGATGGCCGGCATGGCCAGCCCGGAAGACATGGCCACTCTGGCCGACAGCAAGGGCGAGGACTTTGACCAGCTGTTTCTCAGCCTGATGATCGAGCATCACAAGGGTGCCCTGACCATGGTCGAGGAGCTATTGGAAGTCCAGGGTGCGGCCTACGAGCCGGTACTGTTTGAATTCACCACCGACATCACCAGCGACCAGAGTGCCGAAATCGAGCGTATGACCGAGATGCTGGCCGGCTACTCACCGGATCCACGCGTGGGTCTGGCTGCGGGTCTGCACGACGCCGGACAGGCCGCGCACAACATGGCACTGCTGGTGGCGCTGCCGAAACCGCCAGGCTTTTTTGATCCCGACAACCCGGCCGGGCTGCCGCTGCAGCGACTGCAGGACGACCCGGCCGATGCCCACCGCGATAACAACGGCGACGCCACCACCGATGATCCGCGTGACGCGCCCGAACAGGCCGAGGCGGCAGCGGATGCCGCCGCTGACACCGATGCGGAAAAAGATGGCGAAGAGGACAGCGCAGCAGCCGAAGACGATGAAGAAGATCGACGCAGCCCGCCACTGAGCTTTGCCAACACAGACATGGCCTTTGCTGGCGACATGCTGATTACCGGCAGCTATCACGGCTTCAACATCTATGACATCAGCACACGCAGCCAACCGGCGCTGATCAGCTCGGTGGTCTGCCCCGGCGGCCAGGGCGATGTCTCCATCGTCGGTGATCTACTGATCATGTCGGTGGAATCGACCAACGCGCGCATCGATTGCGGGCTGTCCGGCACCGTCGGCACGGTCGATGAAGAGCGCTTTCTTGGTCTGCGCATTTTTGATATCAGCGATCTGCGCCTGCCCCGCCAGGTGGGCTCGGTGCAGACCTGCCGTGGTTCGCATACGCATTCGGTGGTGAGCAGCGACGACCAGCGCATCGTCGTCTACAACTCCGGCCTGCGCGGCGTGCGTGACGAGGAAGAGCTGCCCGGCTGTCTTGACGACACCCGCTACGGTGATGAACGCACCGCGCTGTTTCGCATCGATGTCATCGAAATTCCGGTACAGCGACCGCAGGATGCCCGCATTGTCGACTCACCGACCGTGTTTGCCGATGCCGAATCCGGCGTCATCGCCGGACTCTGGCAGGGCGGCGATCATGGCGACGACACCCAGGAAACCAACCAGACCAACCACTGCCACGACATCACCGTGTTTCCCAGCCTGAATCTGGCCGCGGGTGCCTGCTCCGGCAACGGCATTCTGTTCGACATATCCAATCCGCTGCAGCCAAAGCGACTGCATGAAGTGTCTGATCCGAACTTTGCCTACTGGCATTCGGCCACCTTCAACAACGATGGCAGCAAGGTGCTGTTCACCGACGAATGGGGCGGTGGCGGGCGACCACGCTGCCTGGCCTCGGATCCGCTGACCTGGGGTGCCAACGCCATCTTCGACATTGTCGATGGCCAACTGCAGTTTGGCGGCTACTACAAAATGCCGGCACCGCAGAGCGAACAGGAAAACTGTGTCGCGCACAACGGCTCCATCGTGCCGGTACCCGGCCGCGACCTGTTCGTGCAGGCCTGGTATCAGGGCGGCGTGTCGGTGATGGATTTCACCGATTCGCGCAATCCGGCGGAGATCGCCTATTTTGATCGTGGCCCGGTCGATGCCGAGGACATGGTCATGGGCGGTTACTGGTCGGTGTACTGGTACGACGGCCACGTTTACGGCACCGAGATCGCGCGCGGCCTGGACGTGTTCAGCCTGCTGCCCAGTGAACACCTCAGCGAGGCCGAACTGCACGCCGCCAGCGCCACCATCGGCGGCGATGTGTTCAATCCCCAGCAACAGTTCCCGGTGCGCTGGCAGAACCAGCCGGTGATTGCCCGCGCGCGGCTGGACCAGTTGCAACGCAGTAAAGCGCTGCCGGCGCAGGACATCGCTGCCATCACTGCGACGCTGGAGCAGACCGAGGCGGCCATGAAGACCGGCATGGACACCACCGTCGTGGTCGCAGAACTGCGAGACCAGGCCGCGATGCTGACACAGCAGGCCCGCACCGCAGACGCCCAGGCACGCCGTCAGCTGGACGGCCTGGCCGAGTCATTGCTGCGGCTTGGACAGGGTTTGCGATAGCCAACGTGCCTGACGGTGTGAGCCGTCAGACCCGCCTGCGCTGACGGGCGTTGCTGATCCCTAGAGCAAGGCCGTCACTCCTACCTGCGCCGGTATGACGAGCGTTGATGGTTACCTGGAGGAAATCGTCACCCCGACCTGCGCCGGTCTGGCGGACACTGCTGATGATTTGAACGAAGCCTTCACCCCGGCGCAGGCCAGGGTCCAGACAGTCGCATCATCGCGCAGCGATACAATTGAACTTCCAAGCTACACGGGCACGCATTATGACCACTGCTCCAGTCACTACCGTGAGTCTTCTTACCTGAATACCCGGATCAGGAACAGCATGGCTGCACAAATCCACAGCAGCCACCCACTCACTCCTGAAGCCGCCAAAGCAGGCTGTCCAGGTCATCGCGATCGGACTGGTCTCCATCGCCCCCGCTCCACAGGTACTGGCGCAGATCGACGCGACCGTCAATCACCGCAACCCCTTCGCTGCGCAGGCGCTGGATCTGCTCGTGCCAACCGGCACTGCCAACCGGCAGCCCCAACCTGCCATCGCTGCGCAGCACACGGTGCCATGGCGGCGGTGGCTGCGAGTTGGCGCGGCGCAGTGCGGCAGCAACACGGCGGGCGGCACGGCCGAGTCCGGCCAGCCGGGCAATCTGCCCATAACTGGCAACCCGCCCGGCAGGAACGGCCGCGACCACCTGCAGGATCAATGCATCGGTGTGTTGCTGCATCGCTATGCAAGGCTTATCCAGTGGCCTGGCGGGCGATGCGCGCGTGCAGCATGTGGAGTTCGCTGGCGCTGAACTCGGCACGCCGGCGGGCGGCATCATTGATGGGTGGTTTGATGCCATCCGGATGCAGCCGATCCAGCAGTTCGATGAAGGTGGTATCCGGCTCCAGTCCACGGCGCGCGCAGCAGTGGCGAAACCAGCGCGTGCCGATTTCCACATGCCGCACTTCCTCTTCCAGAATGACCTGCAACACGGCAACGCTGTCGTCGTCACCGACCGCGCGCAACCTGTCGATCATGCCCGGGGTAACATCCAGCCCGCGCGCTTCCAGCACGCGTGGCACCAGCGCCATGCGTGCCAGCACATCGTCGGCGGTTTTGATCGCCATCTGCCACAGTCCATCGTGGGCCGGCAGGTCGCCATACCCGGCACCCAGATCCTGCAAGCGCTGCTGTAGCAGGCGGAAATGCCGCGCCTCGTCAGCAGCCACGCTGAGCCAGTCCAGATAAAACGCAGCTGGCATGCCGGCAAAACGCAGACAGGCATCCAGCGCCAGATTGATGGCATTGAATTCTATGTGAGCAATGGCATGCAGCAGCGCCACCCGCCCCGCCACGCTGCCAAGCCGACGACGCGGCACGCTGGCCGGATGCACCAGTTGCGGTTGTGACGGTCGCCCCGGCTGCAGACCCAATGCTGGTGCCGGCAACTCAGCCAGCGCCGGCAGGGCCGCATGATCCAGCTGCTGCCATAGCCCATGCACCGCCTGCAGTTTGGCGGCGGGCATGGTTTCCGACCAGGCCGAGCGCAGCGCCGCCTGCAGTTGCCTGGCAGACTGCTGCCGGGTCAGCAGTCCACCAGCGGCGGCGATGCTCACTGGCGGTTGATGGCTTCGATCAGGTGATCTGCAAACCCGGAGGTCGAGACTTCGGTGGCACCGTCGATCTGGCGGGCAAAGTCATAGGTCACGACCTTGTTGCCAACCACCGACTCAAAGGCTTTTTCGATCGCCTTGCCGACTTCGAACCAGCCGATGTGATCAAACATCATGACGCCGGAAAACAGCAGGGAACTGGGGTTGACCTTGTTCTGGTTGGCGTATTTCGGCGCGGTACCGTGGGTGGCCTCGAACACCGCCACTTCGTCCGACATGTTGGCACCGGGAGCGATGCCGATGCCGCCGACACTGGCCGCCAGCGAATCGGAAAGGTAATCGCCGTTGAGGTTCATGGTCGCCAGCACGTCAAACTCGGCCGGGCGCAGCTGCATCAGCTGGAACATGATGTCGGCAATGCGATCCTTGATCACGATGCGGCCCTGCGGCGGCTTGCCGTCGTGCTTTTCCCAGACCTCGTCTTCGGTGATGGTGACATCGCCGAATTCCTGCGCCGCCACTTCATAGCCCCAGGCACGAAAAGCACCTTCGGTGTACTTCATGATGTTGCCTTTATGCACCAGCGTGACGCTGCCCAGCTGTTTTTCGATGGCGTATTCAATCGCCTTGCGCACCAGTCGCTTGCTGCCGAATTCGGAGATCGGCTTGACGCCGAGACCGGCACCCTCGAAAAATTCGGCATGCAGCTCCTCGCGCAGGAATTTTGCCAGTTTCAGGTTTTCCGGCGTGCCGGTCTGGTATTCCAGTCCGGCATAGACGTCCTCGGTGTTTTCGCGGAAGATCACGGCATCGATCTCTTCGGGCTTTTTCATCGGCGATGGCACGCCAGCATAGTATTTCACCGGACGCACGCAGGCGAACAGATCCAGCGTCTGCCGCAGCGAAACGTTGAGTGAGCGAAATCCACCGCCAATCGGTGTGGTCAGCGGACCCTTGATCGCCACCACCAGATCCTTGATCGCATCCATGGTTTCATCGGGGAAATAGTTGCCGGCATAGATTCCGGCTGCCTTTTCGCCCAGGTACAACTCGGCCCAGTGCACCTTGCGTTTGTCGCCATACACCTTGGCCACCGCAGCATCCCACACCCGCAGACAGGCCGTGGTGATGTCCGGGCCAATGCCATCACCCTCGATATAGCCGAGAATGGGCTGGTCGCTGACCTTAAGCTTGCCGTCGACGATACGAATCTTGTCGCCCTGCTCCGGGATGGTGACGTGCTGATAACTCATGGCGTGCGCTCCTTCGAATGGTTGCTGTTTACAGCCCGTTATTGTAGCAGCAGCAAGCCATGGCGCGCCGCTTTGCAGCCTGCTTCGATCGGCATGAAGGTATTGCTAACGATTGTTTGCTTACAATGCCACAACACCGATCTGCTCTGTACTGAATATGACCGCCATCAGCAGCACCATCCAGCCAGATACCAGCGTGCCGCGCCCGCGGCTGGCGCAGGCGGTGCTGTTCTCGCTGCTGGCGCATGTGGGCATTGTGGTGGTGCTGCATGAGCGCACATGGCATGATCCTATAGCGGACCTGACGCCCAATCCGCTGCGCATTGAGCTGCGCCAGCCTGCGCCTGCTGCGCTACCGGAACCTGCTCCAGCCGAGATCGTGCGCAAAAGCAACAGGCAAGCGGACCCCGGCACCACAAGCACAGATTCAGCCAGTCGCGAAAGCGCCAGGGTAGCGGGACAAGCGCCGGCCAATTCAGCAATGAACCCGGCGACTGACACAAGCAACCCGGCAGCCAGCCCGGCACCGGCACTGTCGGTACAACAGCTGCGTCAGCAGCTCATCGAGGCCGCCAGCACAGGTCCGCAAAAGCGCATTGGACAGCCAGATAGCAACAGCCTGCCGTCCAACTGGACCCGCGACGCCCTGCCCGGCAAGGCCACCGCCGCACCGGAATACCTGGAACCACTCAACTACACCGGCCCGGGCGGCAGCGAGCAGTGGCAGGAAGCCAATGGCCAGATCCGCGGTGAGACCGTGCTGCCGGATGGCACGGTGGTGTGTGGCCGCAGCCAAACGCTGATGCCCAACAGCAGTTTTCAGACCACCGTGATGATGAGCAGCGTGTGTGGCAAAAAAACCGGTTCCGGTCGCAGCAACCGCAATGCGCTGTCACGCTATCATCCGGGCAACGTAGATAGCGTGCGTGCTGGTGCGAATGCCGACCCCGGGTCCGCGACGCCTGCCACGGAGGACAATTAGCATGTGCGTAGTGCCGTGGAAAGTTATGGGCTGAACATGGCTGATGATGGATTGCGGAGATCACTGCTGATTTTGCAAAGACGGCAGGGTTTGCGGCCACTGCTGGCACACTTTCTAAACAACGCCGTCATTCCGGCCGCAGCGCAGCGTAGAGCCGGAATCCATAGTTCAGCCTGTCTGGTGCAGCATGGCAGTCAGATGCCTCGACGGTGTTTATGGATTCCGGATATCGCCTGAGGCGATCCCGCAATGACGTCAGGGTTTGGCTGCCACTGCTGGCACATGCACACACAACGCTCAGGAGCGCCAGGCGTGGTTGCAGGCTAGCGCAGTTGCCCGCGTCGCTTGATCGCGGCCAGTTCGCGTCTGGCGTATTTGTCCGGGCGTTTCTGCGGCCGCTCGGCCTGTTGCCTGGCCTGCAGCGCGCGACGGGTGATGGAGTCGGCGGTTTCGCGATACAGCTGCTGCGCCAGCGCCGCTTTCTGGCGGCGATCAAACAGCTGTTCCACCACCACTTCCATGCGCTGCTCACCGCGGCTGATGTGCAGGATTTGTCCCAGCCCGAGTGTGCTGGCCGGCTTCAGCCGGCTGCCGTCCTCGGCACGCACATGGCCGGCATCGATGGCCTGCTTTGCCAGCGTGCGGGTTTTGAAAAACCGCGCCGCCCACAGCCATTTGTCCAGTCGAATCGAACTCATGTTGTTGAGTGTATATAATTACGTCATGACTTGCCCGCCGCTGACCCAACCCGGATTCAACCATGTCTGCTGAGCTCCCTACTGCTGCCGCACACGGCCCGCTGGTACTGCTGATTCTGGATGGCTGGGGCTGGCGCGAAGCTGCCACTGACAATGCCATCAGTCAGGGCGAGACGCCAAACTGGGATCGCCTGCTGGCCACCGCACCGCACAGTCTGCTGCGCACCTCCGGTGCGGCGGTCGGCCTGCCCGACGGTCAGATGGGCAACTCCGAGGTGGGTCACTTCAACATCGGTGCCGGGCGCGTGGTGATGCAGGAGTTGCAACGCATCAGCCAGGCTCTGCACGATGGCGAGTTGCTGCGCCACCGCGAACTGCAGCGGGCCATCAGCGACTGCAGCAGCCAGCAGGGCACCGTGCATGTGATCGGCCTGTTGTCGCCCGGCGGCGTGCACAGCCACGAAGACCAGCTGCTGGCGCTGTTGCCGCAACTGCAGCAGCTTGGTGCGCAGCAGATCGCCGTGCATGCCATCACCGATGGCCGCGATTGCCCGCCCCGCTCGGCGCTGCCATCCATGCACAAACTCGAACAGACTCTGGCGCAACTCGATCACGCAACGCTGGCCAGCGTCAGCGGCCGCTTTTATGCCATGGATCGCGACCAGCGCTGGGAACGTACCGAACAGGCCTGGCAGGCCATGGTCATGGCGCAGTCCGCGCGGCGCAGCGACAGTGGCAGCGTGGCCATCGAACAGGCCTATGCCTGCGATGAAAGCGATGAGTTCATCACCCCAACGCTGATTGCTGACGGCTGTCGCGTCCACGACGGTGATCTGGTGCTGTGCTGCAATTTTCGCGGCGATCGCATGCGCCAACTCAGCAGCGCGCTGGCCGAACCGGGCTTCAGCCATTGCTGCCAGCCACAGCCGCAACTGACCCGGCTGGTCACCTTCACCAGCTATCGCGAGGACCTGCCGGCACTGGTGCTGTTTCCACCGCAGCAGCTGCAGGATCTGTTCGGTGAGGTCATCGCCAAGGCCGGCCTGCGCCAATTGCGCCTGGCCGAAACCGAGAAATACGCACACGTTACATTCTTTTTCAATGGTGGCAGCGATCAGCCGTTTGCCGGCGAGGACCGCATTCTGGTGCCATCACCCAAGGTGCGCACCTACGACCTGCAGCCGGAAATGAGTGCCGCGGAAGTGGGCCGCGAACTGACCACCGCCATTCAAGATGGCCACTACGACGTCATCGTGTGCAACATCGCCAACCCGGACATGGTTGGCCACACCGGCAATTTTACGGCGGCGCTGCAGGCTGTGGCCACGGTGGATCGGCTGCTCGGAGATGTGCTGCAGGCAATCGCTGCAAGCGGCGGGCAGCTGCTGGTTACCGCCGACCATGGCAACATCGAACAGATGCAATCTGCGGTTGACGACCAGGCCTACACCTCGCACACCGTCAATCCGGTGCCGCTGGTTTATGTCGGACCACAGTCGCTGCACTTGCGCGATGGTGCATTGTGCGACGTGGCTCCCACCATGCTGGCATTGCTGGGACTGTCGCAACCTGCAGCCATGACCGGTCACAGCCTGATTGCCAGCGCCCGGCGTCCGGCAGCTGAATCGGCTGTCAGACAAGCCAGCATTCCGTAATGCGCCACAGCGGGGGTCTCTCCAACGCCATGCTGTTCTGGCTTGCTGCATCGCTGATGTCACCGCCGCTGTGGTCGCAAACCGGCGCAGACGAGCAACAGCTGGAGCAACAGCTGCAAGCCATCACGGCGCAGTTGCAGACCCTGCAGGCAAACCGGGTCGAACAAAACGCCAGCCTGGAGAAACTGCAGACAGAACTGGCCGACAACGCCGCCAGCATTCGCCTGATCGAGAAGGCATTGCAGGGCATCGAGGCAGAGCAACAGCGCCTGCAACAGAGCCTGCAGGGCTTGCGGACACAAGCGCAGCAGCAGTCGGACGCATTGCAGCAGCAACGCCAGCAACTGGCACAGCAGGTGGTCAATGCCTATGTCAATGGCAATCACTCACGGCTGAAACTGCTGCTCAATCAGCAGGATCCCGCCAGCAGCAGCCGCCTGCTGGCCTACCATGGTTATCTGGCGGACCAGCGCGCCGACATCATCAGCGCGATCGATCGCCAGTATCAGACCCTGCAGGACACCCGGCAGCGCATGCAGCAGCAGGAAACGGCACTGTCGGCGCAGGCGGCGGAACAGCAGCAGGTGCTGGATGGTCTGCAGCAGCAACTGGCCACCGGACGCAGTCTGCGCGATGCCATTCGCCATCAACTCGATGACATCGATCTGCAGATGCACGAATTGCAACAGAACCAGCAGCAGCTGGAAGCATTGCTGGCCAGTCTGCGCGATGTGTTTGCAGACATCCCGGAGCAGCTCATGGCGGTGGCATTCAACAGCCTGCGCGGCCAGTTGCCGTGGCCGGTAGCCATTGAGCCAGCGGCCCGACGCATCAGCATGGCCTATGGCGATCAGCGCCAGGCTGGCACGCGCAGCACCGGTGTGTTCATCAGCACTGCAGCCGGTCTGCCGGTGCAGGCGGTGGCGCGTGGCAGGGTGGTGTTTGCCGACTGGTTACGCGGCTATGGCTGGCTGATGATTCTTGATCACGGTGACGACTACATGAGCCTTTACGGCAACAATGCCAGACTGCTGCATGAGGTCGGCAACTGGGTGGACCAAGGCCAGCAGATCGCCGTGACCGGGTCCGACTTCGGCGCTGACCTGCGCAGTGGCGTCTACTTCGAGCTGCGACAGGGCGAACAGGCGATCAATCCCAAGGGCTGGTTGCGTCAATAATGCTACAAAAGTGCTGTGGACACGATCGACCACCTGCTTAAGCTAACGATACAAGACAAGCAATAGGCGTGATTGTTTTCATCGTGCAGCATGCAGCAATCCGTCGATCACTTTCACCCGCCCACAGCCTCCATTTTCTTAATCCTGTAAATCCAGTAAATCCTTTACTAATACCTGCACAAGTATCGCCTCACTCAGGACCATGGACGGATTCGCCTGCCAGGCAAAGTGGCGAAGGCATAGTCATTCTACGTCGAGCCGCTTTAACACCGCAGGCGGATGCGTCCATAGCCCCCCGGAGGGCTTGCCTCACGGCGCGCGTGGACTGCGTTCTCGCTGCTTGCAGTAGTCCTGGCTACAGCTGCGTAGCGACGCCTTGCCACACACGCCGTGAGACAAGCTGAATGTGGCAATACTTGTGCAGGTATTAGTAACTGCAGATTGACCTGTTTTAATCAGCTCATCCATGCCCAAACGGACAGCTCTGCTCACCGCCGATCTCGGTGCGCACCTGCCACAGTTCCGGGAAGAAAGTCAGATCCAGCGCCTGCTTGAGAAAGCCGACGCCACTCGAGCCGCCGGTGCCATGCTTGTAGCCGATGATGCGCTCCACCGTTTTCATGTGCCGGAATCGCCACAGCTGGAACGATTCCTCGACGTCGACCAGCCGCTCGGCCAGTTCGTACTCGGTCCAGTGCTCGCCGGGTTCGGCATAGATGGCGTGCAGCGCCTGCACCACCTCGGCACTGGCCTGGTAGGGCTGGCTGAAATCACGCTGCAACTGCGATGCCGGTATGGCATGCCCACGCCGCTCCAGCAAAGCGAGAAACTCGTCGTACAGGCTGCGTGCCTCCAGCGCATCGCGCAGCAGATCATGCTGCTGCGGATGGCGCCGGAACACGGCCAGCAGATCGCGGTTCTTGTTGCCAAGCAGAAACTCGACCAGCCGGTACTGCACCGACTGAAAACCGGAAGCCTGGCCGAGTACGTTGCGAAACTGCACGTATTCGGTCGGCGTCAGCGTGGACAGCACGCTCCACTGTTCGAACAGCTGCTTCTGCACGTGTTTGACGCGCGCCAGGTTCTTCAGCGCCGGGCCGGTGTTGTCGTCGGCGAGAAAGCGCATGGCTGCAGTCAACTCGTGGATGATCAGCTTGAACCACAGCTCACTGGTCTGATGCTGGATCAGAAACAGCATCTCATCATGGTGGGGTGGATCACTGAGCGGTTCCTGGGCATTGAGAATGCGATCCAGGCGCAGGTATCCGTCGTAGGTCAGGCGGTCACCCAGATCACGGTGAATACCGTCTTCGAGAGGTCTGATGTTCATGCGACTGCGTTCCATTAGAGTAGCCCTGTATGATAGCCCGACGGCGGCAGGCCGGGCTACAGCAGCCCGCCGGCGACCCTGCGGCAGCGGCAGCGGATTGCCAAAAACTTCACTCAAAACCGTTATAATGGACGGCTGATTCATGGCCGTTGCAGGCGCGCGGTGCGCGTCCACAGACCGTGCCAGCCAGCCGCCAGCACGAGGTCCGCTGCCGGGCCAGTCGACACAGTTTCTTTTCACTAACCGCAGAGGACAGGCATGTCATCCAACGTTGCCGCTTTCAACATCAACCACTACCAGTTTCTCGACCCCGCCGGCAATCTGGTCGGCAACAACCAGCCGGCGATCGCCCGCGAATTTGACAAACTGGTCGACTACTACAAGCTGATGACGCTGACCCGCACCTTCGACAAGAAGGCGATTGCGCTGCAGCGTACCGGCAAGCTGGGCACCTATGCCTCGTGTCTGGGGCATGAGGCCGCGCAGGTGGCGATTGGTGCCACCATGCGCGAAGAAGACTGCTTCGCCCCCATGTACCGCGAGTACGGTGCGCAGCTGTATCGCGGTGTGAAGATGTCGGAGATTCTCGCCTACTGGGGCGGTGATGAGCGTGGCAACGACTTTTCCGGCCCGCAGCACGATTTTGCCTGGTGCGTGCCGATTGCCACCCAGTGCCTGCATGCGGCCGGCGCAGCCATGGCTTACAAGCTGCGCAATGAAAAGCGTGTGGCAGTGAGCGTGGTCGGCGACGGCGGCAGCTCCAAAGGCGATTTTCTCGAGGCGATCAATGCCGCCAGCGCGTGGAAACTGCCGCTGGTGCTGATCATCATGAACAACCAGTGGGCGATCTCGGTGCCACGCAGCAAGCAGAACACCGCACAGACGCTGGCGCAGAAAGGCATTGCCGGCGGCCTGCCCAGCATTCAGGTCGACGGCAACGACATTGTTGCCTGCCACTGGGCCATGGAAAAGGCGCTGGATCGGGCCCGCAACGGTCTTGGTGCCTCGGTCATCGAAATGATCACCTACCGCCTCAGCGATCACACCACCGCCGACGACGCCCGCCGCTACCGCGACAACGAGGAAGTCGATCAGGCCTGGGCGCGGGAACCGCTGCTGCGCTTGCGCAGCTGGCTGGAAAGCTCCGGCGTCTGGGACGATGAGCAGCAGCAGGCGCTGGAAGCCGATTGCGTGGAACAGGTCAATGCCGCAGTGGAGGAGTACCTGGCTTTGGGCTATCCCGGCAACGAGAGCATGTTCGATTACATGTTTGCCGAATTGCCGCATGATCTGCAGGCACAGCGGGAGCAGGCTCTGAAAGAGCTGCCGGCACAACCGGAGGGACACCACTGATGGCCAATCTGACTTTGGTAGAAGCCGTAACCCAGGCGCTGGCCTGGGAACTGGAGCACGATGACTCGGTGGTCGTGCTGGGAGAGGATGTCGGCATCAATGGCGGCGTGTTTCGCGCCACCAACGGCCTGCAGCAGCGCTTCGGCGACCAGCGCGTGATCGACACACCACTGGCCGAGGTGATGATCGCCGGCATGTCCATCGGCATGGCCGCGCAGGGCATGAAGCCGGTGGCGGAAGCCCAGTTCATGGGCTTCATCTATCCGATGATTGACCACATGGTCTGCCATGCCGCGCGCATGCGTCACCGCACCCGCGGCCGGCTGCACTGCCCGATGGTGCTGCGGGCACCGTTCGGTGGTGGCATCCATGCCCCGGAACACCATTCCGAAAGCACGGAAACGCTGTTTGCCCACATCCCGGGCCTGCGCGTGGTGATCCCGTCCTCGCCGCTACGTGCCTACGGGCTGCTGCTGGCGGCGATCCGTGATCCCGATCCGGTGGTGTTTCTGGAACCCAAGCGCATCTATCGCCAGTACAAGGAAGAAGTGCCCGACGACGGCGAGGAGCTGCCGCTGGATGTCTGCTATGTGCTGCGCGACGGCAGCGACATCACCCTGGTGACCTGGGGCGCAATGGTCAAGGAAACGTTGCAGGCGGCCGATGCACTGGCCGAACAGGGCATCAGCGCCGAGGTCATTGATGTGGCCACGATCAAGCCGCTGGACACCGCAACCATCATCGAATCGGTGGCCAAAACCGGCCGCTGTGTGATTGTCCACGAAGCCGCGCGCACTGGCGGTATGGGCGCGGAAATCGCCGCGCAACTGGCCGATGCCGGGCTTTGGCATCTGCACGCACCGGTCAAACGCGTCGCCGGTTACGACACAGTGATGCCACTGTACAAGATGGAAATGCAATACATGCCCAGCGTGCAACGCATCCTCAATGCGGTCAATGAAGTTCTGGAGGTCTCATGAAAATCTTTAATCTGCCGGACCTGGGTGAAGGCCTGCCGGACGCCGAAATTGTAGAGTGGCACGTTGCCGAGGGCGATGAGGTCAAGGTTGACCAGCCGATGGTGTCGATGGAAACGGCCAAGGCCGTGGTCGACGTGCCCAGCCCGGAAAACGCCGTTATCGGCAAGCTGTATGGCCAACCCGGCGACATCATCGACACCGGCAAGCCGCTGGTCGGGTTTCTGGAGGCAGGCGAAACCGCCGAAGATGTCGCTGCCGAAACTGCAGCCACCCACACTGAAGCCATCGATACTGCAGCTGCCGCTGATCCGCAGCACGCTGTAACAACATCCAGTGATGCCGAGCAGAGCAGCGACAGCAGCACGCAGTCTGCTGCTGCAAGCAGCTCAGCGGCTGACGACGCAGCACAGACACAAGCCGATGATGCTGAAGACGAGCGCGCCGACACCGGCACCGTGGTCGGTGCCATGGAAACCTCCGACCGGGTGCAGGTGGAAGCCTTGAGTACCGTCGGCGGCGTCAAGGTCAGCCCGGCCGTGCGCGCGCTGGCACGCAAGCTGAAAATTGACCTCAGCCGGGTCAAACCCAGCGGTGCCGATGGCGTGGTCACCGCCAGAGACATCAAGGCGGCGGCGGAAAACCCTCACCTGCTGGCAGCCGAACAACAGCCGCCAGTCAGCGCAGACGAACCGGAACCAAAAGTCAGCGAACCCGGTCAGCTGGGCGCAACCGCCAGTCCGGATCAGGCGCGCGTGCAGTCCCAGGATCCTGCTCCGTATGGGGTTGAGACATCGCACCATCCGGCCAGGGGCGAATGGGAGCCGATCCGCGGTACCCGCCGAACCATGGCGCGCATCATGTCCGAATCGCATGCCCAGGTGGTCGCCACCACGCTGATGGACGACGCCGACATTCATGCCTGGCAACCGGGTCAGGACATCACCATTCGCCTGCTGCGCGCGCTGTGGGCCGGTGCCCAGACCGAACCGGGGCTGAATGCCTGGTACAACGGCAAGGACAACGTGCGCATGATCCACAAGGGCATGGACGTGGGCATTGCCGTGGACACGCCCGACGGCCTGTTCGTGCCGGCGCTGCGCGGAGTGCACAAGGCTACTGCCGCCGAGCTGCGTCAGGGCATCAACCGCCTGCGCGACAATGTACGCGACCGCAGCATTCCGCCGGAAGACCTGAAGGACTACACCATCATGCTGTCCAACTTCGGCGTGTTCGCCGGCCGCTACGCCACGCCGATCATCAATCCACCCTGTGTGTGCATTGTTGCCGCCGGCAAGCTGCGTCACGATGCCGTGCCGGTGCTGGGAGGATTTGAAGCACACCGCATCATCCCGCTGTCGCTGACCTTTGATCACCGCGCCTGCACCGGCGGCGAGGCAGCACGCTTTTTGCAGGCCATGCTCAAGGACCTGGCTTTGCCGCAGTAAGCAAAGCTTTACCCGCTGGATTGCCAGCGGGTATGTCCGTTAGGGCTACAGCAAGTAGGGCGAATAAGCGGCAGCGCATCCGGCAGATGGCTTATTCCGATTGGCTGTTGTGACATGGTTGCACCACGTTAATCCAATAAACTGGATACCGGCCTGCGCCAGTATGACAACTGTGTTCAGGCAGCAAGTAGGCCGGATAAGCGTTAGCGCATCCGGCAGCATGGACAGATGCGGAGAATTGCCGGATGCGCTGGCGCTTATCCAGCCTACATTCTGGCTTTGCCCACATGAGCTCGAAACAGTCCTCCTGTGTGTCGATACCCAATCCAGCTGTACACACCAGCTGCTAAGTCCATACCAGCTGCTAACAAGTGACTACCTCTGACGCATAATCTCTAATGGGCGAGAGGAGAGCGATTATTGTTGACAGGAGTAAGATTGGATGCTATTGAGAGGATTACTATTGAATGTACATGTGAAGGGAAAAACATGCTGAAATCAATACTTGCCATGCTCATGCTGGCCACAGCAACTGCGGCACTGGCCATTGACCCGCCTGTGCTGCCGCCAAAGCTTACTGCGGGCGCACCGATTCAAATAGGCTACAGGACTGGACCCTGTGACCAAATCGTACCAAACCCCCAATCAATAAATCATCAAACCACCGTCTCTGGCAACACCATTGAAGTCACATTGTCTTACCTCGGATTGCCATGGGATATTCTGATTTGTCCGGTACCAATATTTGAGACAACACCAATCGCACTCGGATCGTTCGAACAAGGTGATTACATCTTGCGCACCTTCATAACGCCAGAGAACACAGTATTTCCAGTAGACCCTTCCGACGAGCGGATTTTGCTGTTTGAAACCAACTTCAGCGTCGGTCCGGCAGCCACTGCCGTACCTACCATGCACGCACCGGGAATTTATCTGCTGGCACTGCTGCTCGCAGGCTTCGGGCTACTCTGGCTACGCCGCGGACAAGCAACTCGGCTGCTGGAGAGTTGACGCCGTATTGCTAATGTTTCAGCCAGTCAAGCAAGCTTGCTGATGGCAGAAAAGGCAAAAAAAAACGGCACCAGAGGTGCCGTTTTTTTATCTCTACAGAAGCCGATACCTACTGATCCTGCACCACCACGGTGATGTGCGCAGCGGGAGTCAGGTCTCCGGTTTCGACGAGGTCCACCGTACCAAAGGTGACACCACTGCCGGCGCTGACGCCGCTTACGGTGATCTCCAATGGCTGTTTGATACTGACGGCCACGGCTGGATCCACGTCCTCGGCATCGTCCACAAACAGCACATCGCTGCTGCGTGGCAACAAACTGAAGCTGCTGGGTGTCACATTGATACTGACACCACCGCTGATCACGGCTCCATTCACACTCCAACTGGTGGCGAAATCCTGGCCACTCTGAACGCTACGTGTCCAGCTACAACCACTAAGACAGGAGACGTCCCTAACGGCCGGCAAATTCAGCGTCTTCACATCTCCACCGCCGGCTGGATCAGCATCGAGAAAGTTGGCAATGGATTCATCCATGACCAGTCCGGCCAGCGCCGCCTTGCTCAGGTCGACCCGGCCACTGCCGACATCGTCCCAATCCCATGGTGTCACCGCATCGTCCTTCAGGCCATTCTTGACTGCGGTCATCATGATGGCAGACTTGACTTCCATCGGCGTCCAGTCAGGGTGCGCCTGGCGGATCAGTGTGGCCGCGCCAGCCACATGCGGGCCGGACATCGAGGTGCCGCTGAGGAAACCATAGTTGGTGGGATCGGCCACCGCAGCCCAGATGTTGACGCCGGGTGCGGTGATGTCCGGCTTTTGCAGATCCTGCAATGGTGCCGGTGTGGGACCTCGGAAACTGAAGTCAGCGAGGACATCGCCAGGCAGTGGCGTCACATTGAAGTTCATGGTGACCGCACCAGGGTTGGCATCGATGAAATCAGCAATGGCCTGTCCGGGCCCAAGGTTGATGCTGTACGCGGGGATGTTCGCCTGCCCCGGTGTGGCCATGCTCAGGCCGCCGGTCACGTTGTTCCAGATCACCACCATGTCGGCACCGGCGGCAGCAGCATTGTTGATCTTGTCGGTGAAGGCACAGGAACCACGCTGGATCAATGCCACCGCACCAGTGAAGAAATTGGCCGGAAAAGGGACACCGCCGTCGGCGGCATTGCAGCCCTCTGCGGTTGCCACCTGTCCGGGGTCACGGCGGATCGGATGATCCACCAGCGGATCACCCACCGGTGAATCGCTGCCACGATCCATGGCGACATCCTGCGTGCCAGCTGGCGGCGTGCCGGGTCCGGTCAATGACATGTCACCGGCGAAATCGCCATCACGGGTCGAGGCAGCCACGGTCATCACCCAGGGGCCGCGATGGTTCACCTGACCAACCGGATCCGTAATGGTGGCACTGGTGTTGCCGGCCGAGGCGGCGACGAATACACCAGACTCGACTATGTCCAGCTTGGTGCGATCGAAATCCGTCCACGGACTGGTGCCACCGGAAATGGAATAGTTCATGGTGTCGACATCACCGTCCAGCAGCAATGTGGCCATGCCCGCAGCCAGATCCGCGGCAGGACAGTTCTGGCCAGGACAGGTTTTGTAGATTCGCACATGTGCACAGGGTGCAACACCGGACATGGTGGTGAACGGTGCTGGAATGTTGGGCGACGGATCGACACTGTTGTCGATGGTGTTGCCGGCGACGGTACTGGCCGTGTGCGTGCCATGTCCGTTGGTGTCTTCCGGCAACGGTCCGTTGCAGCGGCCGTCAACATCAGCACTGGCGCAATCCACGGCTGAAATCAGTTTGTCGGGAACACCGCCGACGCCGTGCCCACAGGATGCCACGTTGGCAAACGAGGGATGATCGGTGTTGACGCCCGAGTCGAGCACACCGGCGATCATGCCTTCTCCGCGAAGTGGCGAGCCATCAGGCACGGCACTGCCATCCCAGATGGTGTCTCCGCCGATGAATTCCGGCCCGCGAAAGGTATCCAGCTGATACATGCGCTCACGTTCCACGGCAGCGACCCCGGGCAGGCTGGCCACTCTGGCTGCCTCGCCTGACGTCAACCAGGCCGCGATGGCGCTTTGCGTGACCAGAAAATAGTGTGAAACCTCAGGTTGGCGACCCAGCTCACTGCCGATCGACTGCAGCATGCTGGCCTGCAGTTGCTGCATACTGGCCTGCTCGTTGACAAAGCGGGCAGATCTGGATTGCGTGGCCTGCCTGAATGCAGCATGCCCGCCGAGACGGTAAATCAGCCCTTCATCGGCAAACCTGACAATGTATCTGGACTGGCCCTGATCATTGGCAGGTGAAAACTCTTGCGCCCACAGCGGCTGCAGCAGCAGCAGGAGCAGCATTACAAAATGTATTCATTGTTGTTTCAAACGCATAGCCATCCTCTCAAGTCTACGTGGCTCCGATTAACGACGTTTTAGCATACAATATCCGCAGGAAAAATCAAACGATTCGCATTCAACATTCATACGCGGCAATGTACTTCCCATCATCGCAGCGCAGATTGTGCTTCCTGTAATATCTGGTGTCGCTTTGGCGAGCAATTTCTACCACTTGCGGGCAGTTTTTCTCTGTTTTTCATTTCGAGCCAATATCAGGTTCGGATGCCCATGCCGGGTCAAGGATTGCTGGCGAGCAATGCCGCCTGAATAAAAAAAAGCCGCGATCAGATGATCGCGGCCTGGTTTGCTGACAGGGTGTGACAGCAGCGCTGCTGTCACGCACTGCTCAGGGTGGAGTCACCGGCAACTGGTTGCTGACGGCAATGGTCATGTGTGCATCCGGGGTGATGCCATGGTCTTCGGTAAACAGCACATTGCCGAAGGTCATGATGTTGCCGGAGGCCACACCGGTGACCTGAATGGTCACCCGCTGCAGCACCGAGACTGCGCTTTGGCCATCTTCATTGTCATCCCTGAACAATACATCGCTGTCCTTGCCCAGCAGCGAGAAGTTGCTCGGGGTCACGGTCACGGTGAAGCCATCCCCAGTGCCGGATGCCGTCCAGTCGGTGGCAAATGCCTGGCCGCTTTTGACCACACGCGTCCAGCTGCAGTCCGGATCACAGCCGGTATCGCGCATGCTGGGAAGATTCAGCGTCCTCGGGTCGCCACCGGCGGCGGGATTTGCGGCCAGGAAGTTGGCAAAGGTCTCGTTCATGATCAGACCAGACAGAGCCGCCTGGGTCAGATCGACGCGACCATTGCCGACATCGTCGGGTGTCACCGGGGTGATGTTGTCCTCTTTTCTGCCGGTCTGATCAGCGGTCATCTGCATGGCCGATTTGACTTCCATCACGCTCCAGTCTGGCTGTGCCTCCATCACCAGTGCGGCAGCACCTGCGGTGTGCGGGCTGGACATCGACGTACCGCTGAGGAAATCCAGCTCTGAGCTGCCGACCGGGGTATTCGGGTCATCGCTGACCGCAGCCAGGATGCTGACGCCAGGATTGGTGATGTCCGGTTTGGTGACATCGAACGACAGATTCGGACCACGCAGGCTGAAACCGGCCAGTACATCGGCAGTTGCCGGGTTGCCGGCACCACCAGCCGGGCCATCAATGGCACCGCTGTGGTTGTTGCCGTTGGCCAGCCAGTTTCTCAGAATGTCACCATCAGCAATGTTGACATGAATCCCAGGGATGACATGAAAATCCGGATTCAGGCCGTCATTGCCGCCAGCAACGTTGGCCAGAATCAGACCGCCGGCCCCGCCGGCCGCAACGTTGACCCCTTTCAGCACGCGCGCAATGGTGCCACGATCGCACATCACGATCTCGTTGTTGGTCCATGTGCCGGCCGGGAACGGATTCAGACACTGCTCCGGATCCGGATCACCGTTGCTGAAATCACCGGCATAGACGATGGTCTACTGACCCAGATCATCGGTGCCGCTGGCACCGGTGATATCTGCCGGCGGATTCATGCCGCCTGACATGCCGAACAGCGTCGCGGTGCCATCACGGTCATGGGTGCTGGCCGCCACCGTCATCACCCAGGGGCCGCGATGGTTGACATCGCCTTCCGGCAACGGGTTGTTGTCACGGGTGTTGCCGGCACTGGCGGCGACGAAGATGCCTGCATCCACGGCGTTCAGAAACAACCTGTCGTTGTCATTCCACGGTGAGGTGCCGCCACTGATGGAAAAGTTGATGGCGTCGACGCCATCGATGATGGCCTGGTCAATGCCTGCACTGGTGGCGGAACAGGTCGCATCCTCACAGACATCGTAGGCAATGACATTGGCGTGCGGTGCCACACCGGAAATCTGGCCCGGCACGATCGCTGCCTGCGCCAGTGGATTGAAAAAAGGTCCAATGAGAATATTGCTCGCCGTGGTGCTGGCGGTGTGGGTACCGTGACCGTTGGTGTCTTCCGGTGCGCCGGTATCACTGGCGTTGGTGAAGGCCCAGGCACCAATCAGCTTGTTGTTGCATTGAATGGGCGCATTCGGGCCGTTGTTGGCATCCGGGCTGCCGATGCAGTGTCCGATGTAATTGCCGGCACCGTTCGGGTTCTCATGGATATAACCGTCCACCGGACCGACTTCGGCAAATGCCGGGTGATCACTGTTGATGCCGGAATCAATGATGCCAACCACCATGCCCTTGCCGGTGCGCTCCAGATTGTCCGGGGTGGTGCTGCCATCCCACATCTGCGTGGCACCGATCCAGGTCGGACCGCGGTCGGTGTCAAGTTGCAATACCGGCTCACGGGTAACGCTGACCACACCGGGCTGGGCGCGCAGCAGTTGCGCTTCGGCAGCGGTCAGATCCAGCAGCAGACCGTGCTGGGTAGCGCGATAGTGGTAGCGCGGCTTCAGCGGTCTGTTCAGCACCGTGCTGAAGCGCTGCAACTGGTTGTTCTTGATCTCCTCCAGGTGCGTCAGATATGCCTGCGCGGCGGGTGAGCGGCTGTCCAGCTTCTCTCCGGATCCGGGTGTGGTGGCGGCAAAGCCGGCCACCGAGCCGTTGTTTTCCAGCAGCCCGGGTTGCTCGAATTTGACCACCCAGGCAGCACTTTGAGCCATGGCAGTGCTGCACACAAAGCCTGCGATCAGGCAAAGCGCGGTGGCAAGAATGAATGTTCTCATGTTCATACTGAATACCTGTAGTGAAAATCACGCGGTGGCTACCGCTGTTACGATGCAGGACATCTTCCGTGCCGACATCAACCCGATGAATCTGCAGACGTTTGTGTAAACAAACGGATCGATACTACTACAGGTCATTCACCAACATCAATGCCTACCGATTTTTTTATGCCCAGCTTGCGCAGCTGGGCGATCACAGCGGGATCAAGAGCAAAGGCTTGCGCTGCCAGAGTGCCTGTGGTGTCGCCGCCCTGCTGCAGCAATGGCCGCAGCTGCTGCTTTCTGCTGGCCTGATCCGCCATGAAGTCATAGCCCAGCAGACCCTGTCGGCGCGACTGGTTCATGGTGTTGGCGAGCAGTGCCTGACTGGCAAAGCGGCGTACCGCCGGATAGGTATCAAGCAGCATGCTGTCCAGCAGCAGATCGTTCCAGGCCATTGTCGACGCAGAGGAGAGAGGCGATCTCTGTGCCAGTGACCACGCCGCCAGTGCCCGCTGCACCGGATCGCCGGCGAGCAGTTCCTGCACACCGGCCGGCACCCTGTCGTTGACCAGCACTGAGGCCGATTCGGCTTGCGGCCACAGCCGTTCTGTCTGTTGCTGGGCCCAGGCATAGGTCTGATCAAGATGACACAGATTGCAGGCATTCGGCCGCTGCTGTGCCGCCTGGCGCGCCGGTTGTGGTCGTTCGATGCGATGTGAACGATGAAAGGTCATGACGCCATACACCATCTTCGGCATGTGACAGCTGACACAGCGCGAGGCTTGGGTGTCCGGCGCATGCCTGCTGTGTTGGGCCGGGTCGTCGGCAAACTGCTGATGGCATTCCAGACAGGGCGCGTCACTGCGCTGCCAGTCGGTCATCATGCCGGCCGGGTCACCGCCATGCATGCTGTGACAGCTGTTGCAGGTCAGGCTGTCGGACTGCAGATAACAGGCAGACTGCGCCAGTCCCTGGTACTCATAGGCGGTCAGTCTGGGCGTGCCATCCGGCCAGAAGCGCAGGCGGAACAGATCGGGGTCGCTGCCGGCTGGCGGCGCGGTATCGATCCACACCGGATCCACCGTGGCCAGCAGGTCACCACCGGCACGATAGGCCGGACCGCTGGTGATCCAGTCCTTGATCAGCGCAGGCTTCGGTGCCCGCTGGGCATGGCATTGGGCACAGACTTCCACACTGGCCTGCTGCGCCAACTCGTCGGGATTGACAATGCTGGCATCGCCGACCAGACGATGCCACTGGCGGGCGATGAAGCTCTGGTTGCGGCGGACATGCTCGGCACCGGGACCATGGCAGGACTCACAGGCAATGCCCAGATCCACCACTGCCGATTGGAAATCGGCCTGCTGATCCAGACTGACCATCTCGCCACGCGCGGCGCGCTGCTGCAGTTCGGCATAGTTCTGCAGACCGGGTTCAGGACCGGTGTTGTGACAGAAAATGCAGTTCTGGTTCCACAGCGCCACCTGATGATCAAAGCTTTGGTCATCGGGACCAAGAAACACCGCATTCATGTGTATCCAGCGCTGCTCTTCGATATGCCACAGCATGTGCAGACGATAGTGGTTGCCGGCGGCACTGTTGCCGTCGCGGGTCGCCTCTCGTGTCAGATACTGCTGGTAGCGGTGTGAGCCAACGGTACGCACGATGCGGTGCGAGGCAATCGGAGCAGCGTCGTTGGGTGTGCGGTAATAGTCGAACCAGAACTGGCCGTTGCGCTTGACCGGGCGGATGGTCATGCCCCACCAGGTGCGCGGTTCACCGTCAAAGTCGCCCAGCACGGTCTCGGCCGTGGCCACCTGGGTCATGCTGCGATGATAGGTGCGATGCCAGCTTTCGTGGCGCTCTTCATGACAGTCGCGACAGCTGTCAGCACCGACCCATTCGCTGCGCTGCTGGGCCCAGCCCGCACTGCTGACGGCAAGCAATGCGGTCAACAGCAGCGATAGCCGCATGGCAACGCCCCGACTCATGGCTGCAGCCAGATCAGACTGGCCTGACGTCCACTGGCGGGATCGCGGCGATGGGAATAAAACATGTCTTGCCTGGCATAAGTGCAATATTGGCCACCATACACAGCTTCTACGCCCAGCATTTCCAGCTGGATGCGCGCAATTTTTGGCAGATCGGCATGGATGCCGTCCTCATGCCGGACAAAGGCCTGATGAAAACGCTCATTCTGGCGGAGAAACCGCGAGCGGAAATCCGCATCAACCCGGTAATGCTGCACACTGATGGCAGGCCCCAACCAGGCCATGAGCTGATCCGGAGCGACCTGCATGTGCGCCACCGCCTGGGCCAGAATGCCGGCGTACAGACCGCGCCAGCCAGCGTGCACCGCCGCCACCGTGCTGCCAGCCCGATCGCACAGCAACACCGGAATACAGTCGGCCGTGAGCACCGCACAGACCTGCTGCGGTTGGCGCGCAATGCAGCCATCAGCCTGCGGTGGCGATGGATACCTTGCCTGCTGCGCTGCCACCATGATGTGCACGCCATGCACCTGCTGCAGCCAGATTGGTGCTGCCGGCAGCTGCGTTGCCAGCAAGGCACGATTGGCACTCACCGCCGCAGCATCGTCGTTGCCACGCTGGGCCAGATTAAAACCGGCACACCCACCACGGCCAGGTCCCTGCGGGTGCTGGCGGGTGGTCTGCAGACTGCGTACCGGGGCCGGGGCCGGCCAGTCCGGCTGCAGCCAGGGCGAGCGCATGGCAGCGGCATCAGGCATTGTGCCTGGCACCATGCTCGGTATCGGATGATGACTCAAAACCAAGGCTATTGAGCAGCTGCTGCAGATCCTCCGGCACTGGTGCAGCAACAGCCAGCGATGCCCCGGTGACCGGGTGCTGCAGGACCAGCCGTCTGGCATGCAATGCCTGGCGGGCAAAAGCCAGCAATTGTGCATAAGCTTCAGCAGTCAATGCTGCTGTTGCCGGCTTGCTGCGCTGCTGCGGCTTTCTTGGTGCATACACGGGATCACCCACCAAAGGCAGGCCGATGTGCTGCATGTGCACACGGATCTGATGGGTGCGGCCGGTGTCCAGCTCAACCTGCAACAGGCTCACTGCGACATTGTTCTGCAGCACGCGGTAATGGGTCACCGCCGGCTTCGCCTGGCTGTTTTCGGCAGCCAGTACGGCCATGCGCTTGCGATCCACCGGGTGCCGACCCAGCGGCGCATCGATGGTGCCACGCGCAGCCGCCTGCCCCCAGACCAGCGCCAGATAGCTGCGGCTTATCTGGCGCGCCTGCATCTGCTCGATCAGTCGCAAGCGCACGGCATCGCTGCGGGCAATCATCAGCACGCCGCTGGTCAGCTTGTCGAGCCGGTGCACGATGCCTGCACGCGGCAGGGTGTGCAGATCAGGGAATTTGTGCAGCAGGGCATTCACCAGCGTGCCGCTGGCATTGCCGGCACCGGGATGCACCACCATGCCGGCGGTCTTGTTAACCATCAGCAAATGCTCATCTTCATACAATATGTCCAGTTCAATCGCTTCCGGGCGGTCTTCGCTGTGCGGCTGCAGCAGCACTTGCAGACTCAGGGTTTCCGTGCCGGCAAGCTTGTGATTGGGCTTGGCGACAATGCGACCGTCCAGACGCAGATCGCCCTGGCGAATCCACTGCTGCAGCTGGCTGCGGGAAAAGTCGCTGAACAACTCTGCGGCAGCCTGGTCGAATCGCTGTCCGGCATGCTGCGGCGCTGCCAGCGCCTGGCGACTGAGCAGATTCGGGTTTGCCGGTGGCTTACTTTCAATCATGGATATTCGGCAATGCACGCAAAGGTTGATGTTAGAAGCAATCCAGCGGGAAAAGCAATACAATGAGCATGATGCAACTCATCACTAACAGTACACTTATGTCTTCTTCATTGCACCCACTGCGAGATGGCGGCCGCTGGCTGCTGCTGGTCTTGGCACTGCTGTTGCTGCATGGCTGTGGCGGCAAGGACGAGCTGATCGAGGGAGACCAGCAGGCGGCGGCACTGTACCAGGCGGCACGAGATTCACTGTCGGCACGCAACTACACCCAGGCCATCACCCTGTACAAGCAGCTGCGCAACCGGTTTCCGTTTGGCCGTTATGCCGAGCAGGGCCAGCTGGATCTGGCCTACGCCTACCATGAGGCCGGCGAACCGGAAAATGTCACCGCCACGGTGGAGCGCTTCATCCGCACCTACCCCACCCATCCCAACGTGGATTATGCCTATTACCTGCGCGGGCTGACCTATTATGAGCAGAACGTGGGCTTTCTCAGTCGCATGTTTCCCGAGCGCATCTCCACCCGCGATCAGGCCAACGCCAAAACCTCGTTTGATTACTTTTCCGAGCTGATCCGGCGCTATCCGGAAAGCCGCTATGTGCCGGATGCGCGTCAGCGTATGGTGTTTCTGCGCAACAATCTGGCCGCTTATGAGGTTGAGGTGGCGAAGTATTACATCCGCCGCAAAGCCTATGTCGCCGCTGTCAACCGCGCCCAGTATGTGCTGGAAACCTACCCGCAGACCTCGGCCACACCGGATGCACTGGCCACGCTGGCGCGCGCCTACAAGCTGCTGGACATGCCGGAACTGGAGCAGGATGCGGTGCGGGTGCTGACGCTCAATGCGCCGGATCACCCCTATCTGACCGGCAAGGACGGCGAAAAAGGCTTTTTCTCGCGCATGTTCTCACTGGACATCTTCAACTGAGCAAAGACCTGGCCGCCCAGGGCGAGTGATTTTCTTCTATCGACACAGTCTTTTGCAGGCAAACAATCATGCTTAGCTGATTGTTTGAATTCATGTGCCGGATATCGCATCCGCTGGGTCTGTCTGGCGAAGCAATTGTTTCCTGACAGCACTGACCAGTGCTTAACTCTCAACGACAACACTCAGTCGTCACGATCATCGCGGGTGTAGATGACATCGTCTTCCACCTTCACAGGAAACGTGCTCACCGGATCATACGCCGGTGGTGTCAGCGCCATGCCACTGCGCATGTCAAAGCGGGCACCATGCCGCGGGCAGATCACCTCGAAGCCATCGGTACCGCCGCCGGTCAGCTCACTGCCGTCGTGGGTGCAGACATCCTCTATGGCGTAATAATTGCCATCCACGTTGAACACAGCAATGTCGGCCTCTGCGGCCGCCACCACCTTGTACTCACCCGGCAGCAGTTCGCCGGTTGCAGCCACTCTGATCCAGTTCATTGATGCTCACTTTTGTTGACGGCGGCAAGCACATCCTGCAGCGCCTGCCACGGTAAAATCGCACAGCTTTTCCGGTTCGGCAACTGCTGCAATTGCGCAAACACCGACAGCGGCTGCAGCCGCTGGTCGCTCAGCGGGCTGCGCTGGTGGACAAAGTCGATGAACTGTTGCGCCAATGGCGCTGCCTGCCGTGCCGACTGGCCCGGCATCTGCGCACACAACATCGACGCCGAGGCGGTGCAGATGGCGCAACTGTCGCCGCAGAATACCAGCTCGCTGAGCAGCAACGCAGGTTGATCTATCGCGGTCTGACAAGGCTGCAGATGTGCGGCCAGTTCGATTTCATCGCCACACAGCGGATTGATCGCGCGTGTCTGGTACCAGCCTGCAGTATGCGGCAGCGCTGCACGAAAGCCGACCGGGTGCCGGTTGTGCTGCAAAACCTGCTGCTGATACAGCTGGCTCAGCGCAACGCCTGAGGTCGCGGCATGCTCAGCGGAGCATGTCGCAGGCTTGTCTGAGCGCCGGGATGAAGCTTTCGATCTCATGCCGGGTATTGTACAGCGCCAGCGATGCCCGGGCCGTGGCCGGCAGGCCGAATCGCTTGATCAGCGGCATGGTGCAATGGTGACCGGTGCGGATGGCAAAACCGTGATGATCGACGATGGTACCGAGATCATGCGGATGCACCCCGTCGATGACGAACGACACCACACTGGCCTTGTCCCTGGCCTCGCCGATGATGCGCAGACCATCTATTTCGCGCATTTTATCGGTGGCGAACTGCAGCAGGTCCTGCTCGTGTGCAGCGATCGCATCAAGGCCGATCTTAGCGATGTAGTCCACCGCAGCACCCAGCCCGATGGCACCGGCTATATTGGGCGTGCCGGCCTCGAACTTTGCCGGCAGATCGTTCCAGGTGGTTTCCTCGAAGGTCACCGTGCGGATCATTTCTCCACCACCCTGCCAGGGTGGCATGGCTTCCAGCAGCGCTTCACGTCCATACAGCGCACCAATGCCTGTAGGCCCGTACATCTTGTGTCCGGACATGGTGTAGAAATCACAGCCAAGCGCCTGCACATCCACCGCCAGATGCGGCATGGCCTGGGCACCATCAATGATCGTGGTGATGCCATGACGGCGCGCCAGCGCACACACCTCACGCACCGGATTGATCGTGCCCAGCGCGTTGGAAACATGCACCAGCCCCAGCATTCTGGTGCGTTCGCTGATCAGCTCGGGCAGCGCCTGCAGATCAAGCTCCCCACTGTCGGTCACTGGTATCACCTTGAGCACGGCACCGGTCTGCTCGCGCAGCATCTGCCACGGCACAATGTTGGAGTGATGCTCCATGTGGCTGATGAGGATTTCGTCACCGGCCTGCAGCAGCGGACGCAGATAAGCCTGGGCCACCAGATTGATCGCCTCGGTGCTGCCGCGGGTGAAGATCACTTCGCGCTCGCTGCTGGCATTGATATGCTGGCACAGTTTACGCCGGGCCGCCTCGAACAGATCGGTGGCCTCGCCGCTGAGGCTGTGTACGCCACGATGCACATTGGCATTGTGCTGCCGATAGAAATCGTCCATCGCCTGCAACACCTGACGCGGTCGCTGGGCGGTGGCCGCGCTGTCGAAATAGACCAGCGGCTTGCCGTGCACCTGGCGCGACAGCAGCGGAAAATCATCCCGCCAGTGCTGCGTGCGGGCATCGTGTTCGCTGATCACGGCACTCATAACATGCTCTCCAGTTGTTTCTGCACCAGCTGGTCCACCGCCGCCAGGCGCAAGCCCTCCGGCAAGGTCTCCAGCACCGTGTTGACAAAGCCGCGCAACAGCATGCTGCGCGCCTGCTGCTCGTTAAGGCCACGGCTGCACAGGTAAAACAGGGCATCATCGTCCAGCTGGCCGATGGTTGCGCCATGACTGGCCATCACCTCATCGGCAAGAATTTCCAGCTGTGGCTTGGCATCCATCTCGGCATTGGGCGACAGCAGTATGCTGGCACAGTGCTGCTGGACATCACTGCCATCGGCACCGCTGGCAACGCTGGCGGCAGTGTTCACCACCCCGCGCGAGCGGTCTGCCAGAACGCTGCGGAACAGCTGGCTGCTGTGGCAATCGGCGGCAATATGACGAGCCAGAACATGCTGATCCATGTGTCTGCGGCCATGCCCCAGCAGCAGGCCATGATGAGCAAAACCGGCGGCCGCCCCTTGCAGTGCGCAACGCACTTCCTGACGCATCAGGCGACCGCCGGCATCCAGGCTCCACAGCCGGCAGGATGAGGATGCCTGCTGCAGAACGTGGCTGTGCTCAAGCATGAGCGCCTGGTCGCTGGCAGCGCGCAGCTGCAGCAGATCCAGGCTTGCCTGCTGGTCCAGTTCCATGCTGCGATAGACGTTGCTGAGTCCACCGCCGCCCTGGACGAAATGCTCGATCACATCGAGCGACGCACCTTCGCCGCAGTGAATGTGCACACGCCGGTGCGAGGCCGACGGGGCACTGTCATCCCCGATGCTGGCGGCATCGGCATGGATGATGTGCAGCGGCGCAGGCACACTGGTTTGAGCCGGCACCTCGATCACCACACCATGGTCGCTGGCCGCCAGGTTCATCCAGATAAAGCTGTCGGAGGCGTGCTCACGCACCTGCGCATCCGGCTGCAGCAGTGCGCTGGCCTGCTGCGGCTGCTGTGCCAGCAGCTCAGCAAAACTGTGCACCCAATCCGGCGTGTTCAGCAACAGACACTGCGCCTCGGCCAGCACGATGACGCCGGCCGCAGGCGTGTCGCCAAGCAGCTTTTCAGCCAGCGCGGTAAGTGCCTCATCGGCCAGCCTGACCGGAGCCGCCAGGTCTGCCACACACAGCGGTCGCAGTGAGGTGTATTTCCATGTTTCGGTGCGATCACCGGGCAGGCCAAAGCGCAGCAGTTGCTGACGCGCATCGGCGCGCGCATCGCCACCCTGCAGCGCCGTTGACACGGTGCTGTGCGGACAGATTTTATCAATCAGCTCAGTCATTTATGATGCCTTGCGCGTGTCACCCTGCTGTTTCAGCCAGGCATAACCCTGATCTTCCAGTTTGAGTGCAAGCTCCTTGCCGCCGGAGGCGACAATCCTGCCATCGGCAAGCACGTGCACCACATCGGGCACGATGTGATCCAGCAGGCGCTGGTAATGCGTGATCACCAGCATGGAACGGTTGTCATCACGCAGCCGGTTGACGCCCTCGGAAACGATTCTCAGGGCGTCGATATCAAGACCGGAATCGGTTTCGTCCAGCACCGCCAACGCCGGCTGCAACAGAGCCATCTGCAGAATTTCGTTGCGTTTTTTCTCGCCGCCGGAGAAGCCCTCGTTGACCGAGCGCTGCAGCAGTTTCGGATCCATGTCCAGCAAGCCGGCCTGTTCGCGCAGCTGGCGCATGAACGACATCGCATCCAGCTCTTCCTCACCGCGCGCACGCCGTCTCGCATTCAATGCAGTGCGCAGGAAGTAGCTGTTGTTGACGCCAGGAATGGCGACCGGATACTGGAACGCCAGAAACACGCCAGCGATGGCGCGCTCATCCACCGACATGGCGAGCAGATCCTGACCCATGAATTCTATGCTGCCGTCGACGACGGTATAGCCATCGCGACCGGCCAGCACATAACCCAGAGTGGATTTTCCTGCACCGTTCGGTCCCATCACTGCATGCACCTGTCCGGCTTCGATGTGCAGATCAAGTCCATTCAGAATCGGCTTGTTGTCGACTTCGACGTGCAAATTTGAAATTTTCAGCATGGTATTTTCAATCACATTTTATAAGTGTATGCCATCATCACATTGCTGATGTGGCTGCTCATTCATCCGATCCTGATCGCGTTGGCAACTGGCGAGTTTCTGTTGAAATTTACATTAATCAACAAATTTCGCTCATTTTTGTAACATCCATACCGCAGCTTTCGTTTCGACTGCTGGTTGTAGGAGCCTGCTTGCAGGCGAACACTTCCATTGTGAATTTGTTCGCCTGCAAGCAGGCTCCTACAAAAACGGTGATCAAGGACTTTCAGCGTAAAGATTCGCCTGCAAGCAGGCTGCTACAAAAGACGTTGATCAGCAAAGTGGCCCGCGAACTCTATCTGTGTGCCTCATCCATCGCGCTTGTTCAACCCACCGCGCCTTCCAGACTGACCTCAAGCAGGGCACGCGCCTCCACGGCAAACTCCATCGGCAGTTCCTTGAACACTTCCTGACAGAAGCCGTTGACGATCATTGCCACCGCCGTTTCCTCATCCAGGCCACGGCTGCGGCAGTAGAACAACTGGTCTTCGCCAATTCTTGATGTGGTCGCCTCATGCTCGATCTTGGCGCTGGGGCACTGGCTCTCGATGTAGGGAAATGTGTGTGCGCCGCAATGCTTGCCGATCAGCAGCGAATCACACTGGGTAAAATTGCGCGCCCTGTCGGCACGCTTGCCAACCTTGACCAGTCCTCTGTAGGCATTCTGTCCATGACCGGCAGAGATGCCCTTGGAAATGATCCGGCTGCGGGTATTGCGGCCCAGATGGATCATTTTGGTGCCGGTGTCGGCCTGCTGGTAGTTGTTGGTGAGCGCCACTGAATAAAACTCACCGGAAGAATCATCACCGCGCAGAATGCAGCTGGGGTATTTCCAGGTGATCGCAGAGCCGGTCTCGACCTGGGTCCAGGAGATGCGTGAGCGGTCACCTCGGCAGTCGCCACGTTTGGTGACAAAATTGTAGATGCCACCCTTGCCGTTTTCATCGCCCGGATACCAGTTCTGCACGGTCGAATACTTGATCTCGGCATCTTCCAGCGCCACCAGTTCCACCACCGCCGCATGCAGCTGGTTCTCATCGCGCATCGGTGCCGTGCAGCCCTCCAGATAACTGACATGACTGCCGGCTTCGGCAATGATCAGCGTGCGCTCGAACTGGCCGGTATTGAGAGCGTTGATGCGGAAATAGGTGGACAACTCCATCGGGCAACGCACGCCTTTGGGAATGTACACAAACGAGCCATCGGTGAACACTGCTGAATTCAGTGCGGCAAAGAAGTTGTCGCCCTGGGGCACCACACTGCCCAGATACTGGCGTACCAGCTCCGGATGCTCCTGCACGGCTTCGGAAAATGAGCAGAAGATCACCCCGGCCTCGTGCAGTTTTTTCTTGAATGTGGTCGCCACGGAGACCGAATCGAACACCGCATCCACGGCCACACCGGCCAGGCGCGCACGCTCGTGCAGCGGCACCCCGAGTTTGTCATAGGTTTCCAGCAGTTTGGGATCGACCTCATCCAGGCTCTGCGGGCGGTCTGAGTCTTTTTTCGGCGCGGAAAAGTACGATATGGCCTGGAAATCGATGCCCGGCACGTCCAGTCTGGCCCAGTCCGGCGGCGTCATGGTCAACCAGTGGCGATAGGCCTTGAGACGCCACTCGGTCATCCACTGCGGTTCTTTTTTCTTCGCCGAAATGAAGCGGATCACATCCTCGTCCAGGCCAGGCGGAACCGTGTCCGATTCAATATCGGTGACGAAGCCGTGCTGGTAGCGATTCTCGATCAATTGTTCAATCTGGGCATTGCTCATGGCGAATCAGCTCTGGTTGGTTTGCTTGGATACAGGATGGTCGCGGTCGCTGACGACACGGATCAGCCGTTGTCGCGGACGTTGATGGCCAGCGCCGGCGACCTGCCGGACAGCATGCCCGGCCGCAACGGCAGTTGCATGTCACTGATGCTCAGCCGCGCCAGCAGGCCACTGATTTCGTTCTCGATGACGTGCCAGTTGCCTTTGTAGCCGCAGCTGGCTTCATGATCGCAGCGACCCGGCGCAATGCTGCATTCCACCATCGCGAACGGCCCCTCGATGGCGCTGATGACATCCAGCACGCTGATGTCACGGGCCGGACGGGCCAGGCGATAACCGCCGTGGGCACCGCGCACCGATTCCAGCACACCAGCCTGATTCAGCAGTTTCAGCACCTTGCTCACGGTTGGCAGTTCCAGCGCCGAGGTCGATGCCAATTGCTGGGCACTGTGCAACCGTTGCGGGGCCGCCGCCAGCCGGGTCAGCAGCAGCATCGCGTAATCGGTCAGTTTGTTAATTCGAATCAAGGCCTTGCACGTCTCCGACGAAACCGCTTGCGCGTCGTCTCCAGTTAATCAGTACCACTATTGTACTGATTATTCCGTCACATGCAAAGTGCTAGCCCGCATTATTCATGAGTCGACGTCGCGATATGCTGCCAGTGCCTGTAGCTGTGGTGTTTCACGACCGAACGAACCGCAGGCGTACTTGACAGTACGTTGAGGATTCGTGACCGAGCGAAACGCCGCAGATACGGGTATTGGCGGCATCGCAGTAGTCGGTTTCGTGAATA
>JAHJQV010000018.1 GCA_018819105.1 Gammaproteobacteria bacterium | reverse complement strand
GGAGCCTGTCGGATTTGACCGATCGTAGCGAAGGAAAGCCGGTTGGAGTCAGATTTTTCGATCTTTTGAGGCGAATAGTGAGCCTATGCAACGATGAAGATCGGAGAATCTGGCCCAATCCGGGTTTTCTGCAGTAGATCAGTGTTAAGTCCGACAGGCTCCTAGGCGCGCTGCGCAGGTAATGGCGCGCCCTTGCCAAGCAGCGCAACAACGCAGATGGCAGCTTTGCGTCGTGCCCGCAGGGAGTCTCTCAACGACCTCAATACTGCGTTGCAGTGCTTGACAAGGACCAGGCCATTGCCTGCGCACTGCGCCTTGTCTTGAGGTCGTTGAGGGACTCTGAAAGTATCAAATAGTATGCAACACTACACTACCACATCGCTGAAATCGCGCTGGCAGCACCGCTGCTACAACCTGCTGGGCTATCTGATCTGGCCGCTGCTGTTTGCACATTTGTGGCGCAAGTCACTGCACAACAAGGCTTACCGCAGTCGCTGGCGCGAACGCCTGGCGCTGGCACCGCAGCGCCGGCAGTGGCAGCGAGGCGGGGTGCTGATCCATGCCGTCTCGGTCGGCGAGTTGAATGCGGCACGACCGGTCATCGAGCACCTGCTGCAACAGCATCCGGATTGTGCCGTGACCATCACCACCACCACGCCCACTGCCTCGGCACTGGTGCAGGACTGGTTTCAACAGCGATGCCAGCACTGTTATCTGCCGTTTGATCTGCACTGGAGCATGCGCCGATTCATGCAGCAGCTGCAACCGCAACTGCTGCTGTTGCTGGAGACCGAGCTGTGGCCGAATCTGATTCTGCAGGCGCGTCGCCAGGGCAGTCAGATCGCGGTGATCAATGGCCGCTTTTCACCGTCCACGGTGGCATTGTTCCGGCGGTTTCACAGTTTCTCCCGGCATACACTGGCGGCACTGGACTGGATTGCCGCACAAACCGTCACCGATGCCGAGCGGTTTATCCAGGCCGGTGCCGACGCCGCTGCTGTGGCCGTGATCGGCAATCTGAAAATGGACGTGCCGATCGACCCGGCACTGCATGTGGCCGCACGCCAGCTGCGCGAACGCCTGCAGCCGCGTCCGTTGCTGGTCGCCGGCAGCACCCACGAGGGTGAGGAGGCCATGTTGCTGGAGGCCTGTGCACAGCTGCGCGCCAGGCATCCTGATCTGCTGCTGGTGCTGGCACCCAGGCACCCGGAACGGGCTGATGTGGTGGCGCAACTGTTGCAGCAGCAGGGACTGCAGTGTGTGCGCCTTAGCAGTGGGCGTGAGATCAGCGCCAGCACCGACGTGGTGTTGATCGACATGCTCGGCCAGCTGCTGCAGTGGTATGGGGCGGCCGATGTGGTGTTTCTCGGCGGCACGCTGGTCAACGTCGGTGGCCACAATCCGGTGGAAGCCGCCGCCATGGGCAGCATGCAGGTGATCGGTCCGTATCATCAGCAGATCGAGCACACTGCCGCAGCGCTGGCCGCCACCGGTGCCGCCAGACTGCTGCAGCACTCAGATCAACTGGCAGCGACGCTGCTGGAGGTGCTGGACGACAGCGCCCGGCGGCGGCATGTCACGTCGGCGGCGCAGCTGCTGATCAGTCAGCAGCATGGCGCCTTGGCCAAAACCACCGACTGGATTGATGCGCAGCTTGCTGGCAGCGCTTGCTCAGGGCTTTGATTCGCCTTCCTTGACGCGCGGATCCACCGGCGGGCGGCCACCGGCCGGTTCCTTGTACAACAGCGTGTTGATGCGCATCAGGTCTTCCGGATCGATGACGCCGGCGGTCTGCTTCAGGCGCAGGTGGTCAAGAATGTAGTTGTAGCGGGCCTGGGCGTAATCACGCTGGGCCTGGAAAAACTGCTGCTCGCTGATCAGCACATCGACGATGGTACGGGTACCGACCTCGAAACCAGCCTGGGTCGCTTCCAGCGCGCTGCGCGCCGAAATCACCGCCTGTTCACGCGCCTGCACCTCATTGATGTCGGCGATCACCGAGCGATAGAAGTTGTAGGCGTTGCGCATTACCGTGCGTTCCTGCAGCTCCACGTCCTGAAACGCGGCATTGAGGTTATGTCTGGCCTGCAGTCGTTGCGAGGTGACCCGATTGCCGGAAAACAGCGGCACGTTCAGCCGCAGGCCAAACTGGGTATCTCGACTGGTGAATGAGGTGGTTCCGAAAACCACCTGATTGTCATCAATCAACGGCACCGCCGAGTTGGTGAACTCATTGAAACTGGCCACCAGATCCAGCGTTGGCAGATGCCCGGCCCGGGCGATGCGGATGCCGGACTGGGCGGCATCGGCGCTGGCGCGCAGCGAGTCCAGCACCGGGCTGTTGGCCATGGCGATGTCGATCCATTCGTCGGCGCTGTCGGGGGCCGGTGATTCCAGCGGCAGCTCGTCGCGCAGCAGATCCAGCGACTCGAAGCTCTCCCCGGTGAGCTGGCTCAAGCCCTCGAAAGCGTCGTCCAGCGTGTTCTGCGCGACGATGGTGCGGGCGCGGGCCTGGTCGTAGCGGGCGCGCGCATCAAGCACGTCAGTGACTGCGGTCAGGCCGACCTCGAAACGCTGCTCGGCCTGTTCGAACTGGCGCTGCAGGGCCTTTTCCTCGGCCTCGGCAAAAGTCAGATTGTCCTGCGCCGAGAGCACGCCGAAATATCGCTCGGAAACGCGCAGCAGAAATGCCTTGTAGGCAGCTTCGTAATCGGCATCGGCAGCATCGGTCTGTGCCTCGGCCTGCTGCAGTTCACCCAGATTGCGCCAGTTGAACACCGCCCAGGTGGCGTTCAATCCCAGACTTTTGTTGTCGATATCGGTATCCGGCTGACGTGTGTTGGCGACGACGCGTTCATTGTTGCCGTAATTTTTGGAAAAACTGGCACTGATCTGCGGATAAAAATTCGCCCAGGCAATGTTGGTCAGCTTGTTGTTGGCCTGCTTGCGATAAAATGCCGCCTGCAGTTCGGCATCCTGCTTTGCGGCGATGTCGTGCAGCGCCACCAGATCAATGGCGGCTGCCGACGCCGACGCCAACAGGGCGACAGCACCCAGCAGCAACGCGGCTGGCTGCAGCAGACGGTGGTGGCCAGTATGTGACCGGCGGTTTGATTGGCAAGCTTGCATGCTAGACTCCTGTGTTGTGCGCAGCGTGCGTCGGTGCTGTTCGCTCAGCAGCATTGGACGCATCAGAATTGAAAGGGTTTGGGCGGTCTGTCGCACACCAGCAACGGCACATCGGTTTCCAGCAGCCCCTCACTGACCACGGCACCACCACCTCGACGCTGCAGCAGTTGCGCCTGCATGTTGGGTGAGTTGCCGGCAATGATGAACATGCGCGCGTCATCGGCCAGCCAGTTGATAAACTCATCGGGCACCGTTTCGACGGCACCGGTGACAACCATCGCGGAAAAGCGCTCGCCGGGTGCAAAATCAGCAAACACATCGGCCTGGCGCAGTTCGATGCGCTCGCTCAGGCTGTGCTCACGATAGCTGATCGAAGACAGGTTCTTGTGCGCCTGATCAATGAAATCGGGAAACAGATCCACCGACAGCACACTGCCCGCCTGCGCGGCGATGCAGGCGGTCAGATAGCCGGAACCGGTACCGATTTCCAGCACGCGGTCGTGTGGCTGCAGCTGCAGTGACTGCAGCAGCCGCCCTTCCAGCACCGGTGGCAACATGACCTGACCGTGACCCAGCGGCAAAGCCATGTCGGCATAGGCCAGCTGCTGGTAGCGGGACGGCACGAAACCCTCGCGCGGCAATGCATGCAACACGTCCAGCACGGCCTCATCGACCACATCCCAGCAACGGACCTGCTGCTCGACCATGTTGAAGCGGGCTTGTTCGAGATTCATCATTGTGTGCTATTTCCAGACCAGTTGGTTCAATCGACTCAGGCAGCAACACTGCCCATCCGGACAGCCACATAGGCTGCCGCGTCCCGGTCGCCACGGCATGCAGCCATGTTGCAGTGTCCATGATGCGTAGTTGCCGATGACGAATGCAGTGCCATTAGTCACAATTGCCGGGCTGCAGACTGTTATCATTCCCAGCCAGTAACTACGCTTGTGCAGGCGCAAACCTGCGAACCCTCTATTTTAACCTTTCAGTACCATCACCATGAGCAAAATCCAGCACGCCAGCCAATCTGACCAAAAGACCAGCAACAAAACCGCCAGCGAACTGCAGCGCCGCATCAGTGATGCCGTGCGCGCACCGATGCCCGGCTCACGCCGGGTCTGGCTCAACGGCAGCCGGCCCGACATCCGGGTGCCGCTGCGACAGGTGCTGCAAAGCGACACCGGCACGCTGTTTGGTGGCGAACCAAACCCGCCGATACCAGTGTACGACACCTCCGGCCCCTACACCGATCCCGATGCCGCCATCGATCTGGAGCGCGGCCTGGCGGATCTGCGCTCGGCGTGGCTGGAGCAGCGTGGCGATTGTGAAACCCTGCCGGCACTGAGCTCCGCCTATGGCCAGCAGCGGCTCCATGATGCCGCCACCGCCGGATTGCGCTTCCCGGATCCGCGACTGCCCAGACGCGCCCGCAGCGGCGGCAATGTCACACAGATGCACTATGCCCGTCGCGGCATCGTCACCCCGGAAATGGAATACATCGCCCTGCGCGAGGGCATGCAACTGGAACAGCTGGCAGACAGCGGCCTGTTGCAACAGCATCCAGGCTTTGCCTGGGGGGCACAACTGCCCAGCCGCATCACGCCGGAGTTTGTGCGTGACGAGGTCGCCGCTGGTCGTGCCATCATCCCCGCCAACATCAACCACCCGGAACTGGAGCCGATGATCATCGGGCGCAATTTCCGCGTCAAGATCAACGCCAACATCGGCAACTCGGCGGTAACCAGCTCGATCGCCGAAGAGGTGGAAAAAATGGTCTGGGCCACGCGCTGGGGCGCAGACACGGTGATGGATCTGTCCACCGGCAAGCACATCCATGAAACCCGCGAGTGGATCATCCGCAATTCACCGGTGCCGATCGGCACCGTACCGATCTACCAGGCGCTGGAAAAAGTCGATGGTGCCGCCGAGGAGCTGACCTGGGACATCTACCGCGACACGCTGATCGAGCAGGCCGAGCAGGGGGTGGATTATTTCACCATCCACGCCGGCGTCCGCCTGGCCTATGTGCCGCTGACTGCCGGTCGGGTCACCGGCATTGTTTCGCGCGGTGGTTCCATCATGGCCAAATGGTGCCTGGCGCATCATCAGGAATCGTTTTTGTACACGCATTTCGATGAGATCTGCGAAATCATGCAGGCCTACGACGTCAGCTTTTCGCTGGGTGACGGCCTGCGCCCCGGCTCCATCGCCGATGCCAACGACCGCGCCCAGTTCGCCGAGCTGGAAACCCTGGGCGAGCTCACCCGCAAAGCCTGGCAGCACGATTGCCAGGTGATGATTGAAGGCCCCGGCCACGTGCCCATGCAGATGATTAAACAGAACATGGACAAGGAGCTGGCCGATTGCCTGGAAGCACCGTTTTACACCCTGGGACCTTTGACCACCGACATCGCCCCCGGCTACGACCACATCACCTCGGCCATCGGTGCCGCGCAGATCGGCTGGTACGGCACCGCCATGCTCTGCTACGTGACCCCGAAAGAGCATCTGGGGCTGCCCGACCGCGACGATGTGCGCACCGGCATCATCACCTACAAGATCGCCGCCCATGCCGCCGATCTGGCCAAGGGCTGGCCGGGTGCCCAGCTGCGCGACAACGCGCTGTCCAAGGCACGCTTCGAGTTTCGCTGGGAAGACCAGTTCAACCTGTCGCTGGATCCGGAGCGGGCACGCGAGTACCACGACCAGACCCTGCCCAAGGACTCTGCCAAGGTGGCGCACTTCTGCTCCATGTGCGGACCGAAGTTCTGCTCCATGAAAATCAGTCAGGACGTGCGCGATTATGCGGCGCAGAAGCAGCTGGATGAAGACGCCGCACTGGCCCGCGGCATGCAGGAGAAAGCCGCCGAGTTTCGCCAGTCCGGCCTGAAGATCTATCAGAAGGAATAACGCCGGCGGATCAGCTGCGCTGCCGCTTAGTAAAGCCGCAGATCCACCACCACCGGATCATGATCGGAAAACCTGGCACCGGGCTGAAACCGCTGCTGGCGTATGCCACTGGCGTCGGCGTTGACGTTCCAGTACCAGGCACCGGCCACCCGGGGCAGCAGCGCCGGGCTGGCCAGGGCATAGTCCAGCGTGCCGATGCGACCACGGTAACGGTAGCTGTACAGCGGCATGCTCTGAAAGCGTGACACCAGATCAATCCAGCCATTGCGGGTCAGGGTCTGGATGGGCTGTTCCATGCGGTAGGCGTTGAGGTCGCCGATGATCAGCGCATGCTGTTCGGTCTGCTGCTGCTGCAGCGTTGCCAGCCACTGTTGCAGCCGCTGTGCCGATTGCACGCGGGCCGCATTCCAGCAGGCCTGGCCATCGTCTGTATCGGCATTGCCGCTGCTGTCTTCGCTGCTGCTCTGGCCAATGCCCTGGCCAATGCCCTGGCCAATCACCTGGCTACTGCCATGCCCAGAACCAGACTCCGGACCATTGTCCTGAGCAGATTCCGGGCAGCCGCCCTTAGATTTGAAGTGATTGACGCTGACAATGAACGACAGATTCCCCTCCCGGCTGCGGAATCGCTGTGTCAGCGGCACCCGGCTGAGCTGATCAAACGGCGCTGACAGCAGCGTCTGTGCCGCGCCTTCGGCTGTCAGCACATCCTCACGGTAGAGCAGACCAACGCTGATGGCGTCACTGCCCAGCGTCTGGTCAGCGGCCATCTGCACCACCGCCCACGGCTGCTGCGAGCGTTCGCTCAGCGCCGCCCTGAGCTGCTGACTGCTGCTGTGGACGTCAAAGCCATCGTTTTCCAGTTCCTGCAGAGCCAGCAGATCCGGTTGCAGCGCCGCGATGGCGTCTACCAGCTGCTGCAGCTGCAAACGGTATTCAGCTGCCGTGGCCGCCCCGCGCGGGGTTGATGCTATGCCCCTGACCATCGCCATTGAACAGGTTTTGCACATTCAGACCCAGCACGCGCAAGGTCTCCGGCTGGCGCGGAGGCGGCGGCTCGACCACAGCGGTCTTGCCGAGGCGAAAGTCCGCCGTTGCAATGAGTTGCACACCATCGGCGTGCGGCTGCACGATGCCGGTCACCGACAGGCGATCACCAGCACGCATCTGCCAGGCCTGCTCAGCGGCGAAGCCGGTCAGCTGCAAGTTCGCGGCATGGTCACGATTGCTGGCTGCCAGCCGTCTGGCTGCGCTGCCGGGCAACACCACCTGGGTGGGCTGATACAGCGGCTGGCTGGCTACCAGCAGCGATCCTGACATGGCCAGGTCTGTGGCCTCGTCGGTGGCCTGATCATTGCGCTGAGGACGCATTGCCGCAGCCACCTGCCAGTCGCGCAGACCCACATGCATGTGCTCCAGCGCAGCGGCATCAACGGTCAACTCAGGCCAGTACAGCGGCAACGGCTGCCCCTGTGCACACACGCTTGCGACGGCGTCGGTCAACAGCGTGATCGATGCGGCGGCGGAGTCTGTGGTGGACTCAGCCGACAACGCCTGTTCATCGACCAGTCCAGCCACCATCAGCTCGCTGCCCGGCACCACGCCAGTCGGCTGTGCGGTGGCAGCAAGCTGCACCAGCAGAGCGTCGGAAGTGAGCGGATCATTGTCGGCGCTGGCAGTAGGCTGCTGCAGATAAAAATCCCCGGCGGGCAGCTGACGGGTGACTATGCCTCGCACCAGCACTGGCTGGCCAGTCAGGGGTGAAGCCCCGCTGCGTCCCTGCACACTGCCGATCGGCACAGGCGTATCAGTGCATTCCGGCGCCGACAACAGCACCTGCCCGGCGCGATCCGGCTGGCAAGCGCCAAGAAAGATAACCAGAAAGATAGCCAGGCAGATGGCCAGGCAATTGGCGTGGCAGATGGTCGGCACCCGTCGCCGGCAGCGACCAACGACCCTGCGCACCAGCGTCAAATCAGTTGCATGGCTGCATCAGTCCAGCTGATCCAGCATCCAGTCCACGGCCACCTTGACCTGTTCGTCGCTGAGATCACTGCGGCCACCCTTGGCCGGCATGATGCCAATGCCGTTGATGGCGCTGGCATACAGTGCCTCAGTGCCCTTGCTGATGCGATCACTCCACTGATCCGCCTGCAGCATCGGGGCACCGGCTGCCCCGCTGGTGTGGCAGGCAGCACAGACGTTGCTGTAGATCTGCTGCGGATCCAGCGAGCCGTCAAACGCGCCTTTGGGCTGCGCCACAGCGCTTGCGCTGGCGGCGGCCTGGGCATCGGTGTAAACCCCGGTGGGCGGCTCAATGCGCGCCAGTTTCATCTGATCGCGCACCGGATGAGAAGCCGGCACCAGCTGACCATGCATGTAGCGTGCGACAAAAATCAGCACGATGGAAAACATGACCAGCACGAGAATGATCATGCTGAAACGCTTCATGAACAGGCCGTCTTCATGGTTCACGGCAGATACTCCTGATTGGATGGATGAAATGATGGGTTGTCACCAACAGCATTCGACATTATAGCTTTTCGCGATGCCCGGAACCATGGCAACACCGCAGCGGCCAACATGCTCTGGGGTCAGACAAACAGCAGCATACCCACGAGGTCAGACACGTCGTTGCCATCCCGGCTATGTCATAACTGGGATGGCTCCCCAGCCGCTGTGCAATCTCATCTGTGTAATCTGCGTAATCTGTGGATAGTTATTGAGCAATCCTGCCGCACGGCAGGATGAGAACCGCTATAGTTTCCAGTGTTTGCATGCGCCCGTAGCTCAGCTGGATAGAGTACTGCCCTCCGAAGGCAGGGGTCGCAGGTTCGACCGATCGGTCCGGAACCGATCGGGACAGCGTCACACGCTGGCCCCGCAGGGGCGAAACCCATGGACGGGTTTAGCAATCCTGCCGCACGGCAGGATGAGAACCGCTATAATCTCCACTGTCTGCATGCGCCCGTAGCTCAGCTGGATAGAGTACTGCCCTCCGAAGGCAGGGGTCGCAGGTTCGACCGATCGGTCCGGAACCGATCGGGACAGCGTCACACGCTGGCCCCGCAGGGGCGAAACCCATGGACGGGTTGAGCAATCCTGCCGCACGGCAGGATGAGAACCGCTATAATCTCCAGTGTTTGCATGCGCCCGTAGCTCAGCTGGATAGAGTACTGCCCTCCGAAGGCAGGGGTCGCAGGTTCGAATCCTGCCGGGCGCGCCACCTCAAACCAAACCCATGACCATCATCTGCAACTCACGACGTTTCATTTTTGTGCATCTGCACAAATGCGGCGGCACCTCGGTGCGCCAGGCGATTCGCTCGCAAATGCGCTGGAACGATCTGATCATCGGCGGCAACGACAACGACAATCTGCTCGAGAGCATCTACCGGCGTCGCTACGCACTGGAAAAACACAATAGCGCCAGCCAGTTGCAGCGCATCGTTGGCGACGACATATGGCGCAGCTACTGGACTTTCGCCCTGGTGCGGCATCCGGCGTCGATCATGGCATCCTACTACCACTGGACAAGGAAGGTGCTGCAGCAGCTGGCGCAGCGGCATGGCCTGCGTGCAGATCAGGTCGTTGCGTCCATACGTGCCGGCGACATTGATGACCCGGTACTGGCCTGGGATGCAGTGCAGGCCTATTGCCACTGCGATGGCCAGACCGATCGCCAGACCTATCACCTGGCCGGCTTCATCGAGCACGCGCTGGAGCATGGTGTACTGGGTTTTGGCCAGACCCTCAGCGAGCGTCTGACCGATGCCGATGGCAGGCTGGTGGATGCCGTCTATCAGCTGGAACAACTGCAGCGGCTGGAACAGGATTTCACCGCCCGCACCGGCATCGAGATGACGCTGGGGCACGCCAACCGCAGCCAGCACCAGGCCCAGAATCAGGCCTGGACCTGGGATGATGCGCTGCTGGATAAAATCTGGCAGCGCTACCGCGAAGACTACGCCCGCTTTGGTTACGATAAACAGCCGCCGCCGGCACAGTGATCCCCCCGCAGCTTGATCACAATACCGTGCTCAAGTGCCATGCCATGGTCACGATTCCAATTTCCAGTAGAAACTAGCCCGCATTATTCATGAACCTGACTACTGCGATGCCTCCAGCCCGCGCATCTGCGGCGTTTTGCTCGGTCACGAATCCTCAACGTACTGTCAAGTACGCCTGCGGTTCGTTCGGTCGCGAAACACCACAGCTACTCGTTCTGGCAGCATCTCGCTACGACAATTCATGAATAATGCGGGCTAACCACCACCTGGCCGCTTACTTGCCCTGCCGTGCAACAGTAAATACTTGTGATTGCTCAACACCATAGACTTGTAATCATGCCGAAATGCAGCGAATAGCAGGGTGTCCATACACAAAATTTCACCTGCAGCAGACCACTGATCACAGATTCACAACCACATTGTGTTCGGTGTTAAGACCATTTGACACAACGTCACGCTGCCAATGCGCTTCTTCCCCCAACGGGGATGGATGTCCCAAGCTGCCCCTTCGTAGCGACCCTGGTCCTTTTGCATTGGTCCGGCCCGATTTTTGGCGTCCGCGATCTTTGGCGATCAGACGACGGCGCGCTTCCAGGCTGGCAGCTACTCGCATCAGCGCCGACTCCCTGACGAGCCTGCCCCATCGCGGAGTAGCCATTCAGGCATTGACGTACGGTACCTTCTTCGGTACATTTAAGATCCTCTAAAGTACATTTGGAAACAAATCATGGAGAACACACTCACCGCAGCCGAGCTTAAACGTCGGGGGATGGCGGCAATCGAGGACAGGCTGACTAACGGCCCGGTACACATCGTCAAACGCAATAAACCTGCGGCGGTGGTCATCTCCGAGGCCGAATACCGCCGTCTTGCCGGGCTGCAGCCCGAGTCCGTTCCCGGCATGTCGGCCTTGCAATGGCTGCTTTCCCAGCCTGTCACCGGTAAGCGCAGCAAGGAGGAAATTGATACTGCACTGTCGGCCGAGCGCGACTGGTGATCATTTTCTTCGACGCCAGTGCGCTGATTTATCTGATCGAAGGCCAGCAGCCCTTCGCCGACGACGTCCGCGCCGCGTTGAAGGCTTTGCAAGAACGCCACCCCGGATCGCGCGCGGCCCTGAGCCGCTTGTCCTGGCTGGAATGCCGGGTCGGGCCGATGAAACACAACGATACAAGCACGCTGAATCTCTACGACGCGTTCTTTGCCCGCCCCGATCTGATCTGGGTAGAACTGACGCGCGAGGTGGTCGAGCTTGCCGCAGCCGTGCGCGTGCGCCACGGCCTGCGCACGCCCGATGCGCTACACGCGGCCTGCTGCCTGCAGCTCCACGCCGAACACGTCATCTTGACCGGCGACAGCGCGTTTCGGCGCGTTAGTGGTCTGAACGTAATTGTTCCTAGCCCGCATTATGCATGAGTCGACGTCGCAAGATGCTGCCAGTGCCTGCAGCTGTGGTGTTTCACGACCGAACGAGCCGCAGACGTACTTGACAGTACGTTGAGGATTCGTGACCGAGCGAAACGAGGACCGCGGGGTCAGGTCGCAAGCACGCGCAAGCACGGGGTCAGGTCGTGTATCGTGCATTCGAGGTTCTGGTGACGTCCAATGCAGGACCCAATGCACGTTGCACGACCTGACCCCGCGCCCGTTTATGCGCCAATGAGTTCCTCAATTTATTAGCTATTTTGAGCGATTCCCAGAGCCAGGGCAGAGCTTCTTGACCAACTAGTGCCTGTGCAAGCTTTACCTTTGCCGAAAAGCGCATGTGTTCCAACTCAAGAGCAGTAGGATTCGGTAGCACCATCTCGATTAACCTCGCCATTTGGCGTTCGATGAGGATGTGTCCCCTAAGAACTAGTATCTCAATCGGATGTTCAGTGCCCTCCGGAATATGGATTAAGTACTCCGTCCAACCATTACGAAAGTACTGTTCGGGACTCATATCATCCTCATTCAGAATGAAAGTCTAACGATTGCCATGAGGCGCGACTCTTAGGAGGTCGCCTTGATGGCTTTATTAGCCATCTCGTTGTCTTGTCTGTCTGAACTCGTGTTTCAGATTCTCTTGGTACTTGAGCAAATTGAAGTTGATGGCATTGTCCGGTTCGAACAGCAGTGGCTGTCGAGACATGAATTCGCCACGAAGTTGCGCTTCGATCTCAAAATTTCCGACCTTGCTGGCCTGCTCGCATTTTGCGAGGAGGCGGATGTCATCCAACCATGGAAAATCATTTGGAGCAAGTGTGAGAGTCTCAAGAAGCCTTGTGGCTTCATTTGTATCCTCGGTCTCTTGTGCCAGCAAAATGTTGAGGCGCATTGCTTGGTATCCACACGGGAAGCTGCTCGTTTCCGATTCCTGTATGGAGCTGCGAAGCATCTCCTTCAGAACTGAAAAGTCTCCAGATCGGAATCCGTCGAGCTCTGCCTTGAGATACTCAAAATCGAAATAGCTGCATTCTTTTTCTGCTATGCAGGTCAGCTCGTTTAGCATTGTGAAATCACCATCCAACTGGGAGAAAGCTGCAAGATATGCCCAGCTCTGTTGGAAGAAAGGAAGTCCTCTAATGTGTAGAAACGTTGTGTCAAGAATCTTCAGGTCGAAATAGACAGGCATCAACGATTCAACATATGACCAGCCCTTGTCTGTTCGTCCCCATAGATAGGCGTACCTTGCCTCTGCCAGCGCATACTGCGCTGGCACCGTCGGAAAGAGTGCGTTATCAAAGCATTCGAACATCTGGTCTATCGCACCTCTGAACTCATGTTCCTGTCCGAGGGAGAAGAGCATTAATGCAGAATCTGGACACTGGCGCACGCCCTCTTGAAATCGCTCGAAGGCGAGCGACCGGTTGCCTTGCTGAAATGGCACGATCCCATATAGCTGATACCATGATTCCCGCTCTACACCTCCAAGCGAGTTGGGATCGAACTTCTCTAGCTCTGCCTGAAGTTGGTCGATCTTTCCTTCCTGCTGAAGGCAATTGGCAATAGCGTCGATGCGGTTCTCAGCGGGTGGCGGTGGCTCATGCTTCTGCTTTCGTTTCCAGATCATCATGTACCCTCGCTAAGGATGGAGTTCAGCCGCAGCCGGTGAGGAGCGAAGAGACGAGTAGGATGTCGGTTGGAAAGACTTGTTATACGTCATGCGCGTCAACGTAGGTTATGTTGAACCAAATGTATGAAACGACATCTTCGCGGGCGCTTTCCTCAACATTCATTTCACTTAGAACGTTAAGCGATTCGCGGTATGTGCGTTCACAATACGCTGGCCAAGATTCATTAGCGAGTCGAGGTACGGTATCCCAGCTCCATACCCCATCTGGCCCCCCCTTCCGGTCGGGCACCAACCCATGCCAGTTCTCGTTGGGATTGCGTACGAGCCAAACCTCCCCGCCAAGCACTGCCTGTTGCGTCGCACAGATTGCCTCCAGTGCTTCCGGCAAATCAATTCTGCGCCAGGCAAGTTCCTTTGCCCCAGGAGATGCGTACGCTCTTTTCACAATCGCGGGTGGCAGCGGCTTCATGACATATAACTTATAATTCGGCGCCGTCTTCACCGCGCTTCCCGGAACGATTGGTACCGCTGTTCAAGTGCGATCCTGTCAGGCCGTAAGTGCTCCCTCCGAGGCACATTGATCTTACTCCCATGCATTTCCTGCAGTCCAAACCGGAGCATCGGGCCATCGACCTCCTCTAGGATGTCCTGCCGAATCTCAACAACGTAGTCGGGACGTATGCCAAGTATGTTTTGATCAAACGCAGCGTGATGCAGCTTGCAAAGGGATACACCGTTTGTAACGACCGGATCACCGTCTCGGTTGGAATCTGGCGTTATGTGTGCAGCCTCTAGCAACGTGACATGCCTGAGTCGACAAAGTGCGCACTGCTCCCGATACGCCGCCAGGACCCGCTCCCGGAACAGCCGCTGATGTAGCCGAACCTTGATTGCTGAAGTGATGTACCTGCGACGTGCGTCTGAACCATCATCCCCAGCCCAGTTCTCCAGCGGTGCTGATAGCGATGCTTTGTCATCTACTGCGACTGTCACATGCAGCCCTTTTGGATCATCACCAACAACATATGCGGGCCACGCAGCAACATACCGCCCAGGCATGACGCCGTGGAAGTACACCAATGGCTTTCTTTTCATCATCGCCGCTCGAAGCCGAACATTGTCATGGTGCTGTGGATCAGTACCGCGATACCGATACCGCACCATCCCTTCGGAGGTGAAGGAATCGTCGTATGGGCTATTCGGAGCCGTAGTTATGGAAAGTGGTAGCTCCAAAATTTTTGGCTTGAAAATTCCCTGTGGCCCAAGGAGTGGGACGCGTTCACCACGAAACTGGATTCCCTCCCGAAGCGGACCAATGGGCAAGACGTCGCCATGACGATCTGTCAGCTCGCCAAGAAAATTGAACACTTGGTTCCTGACAAGGTAATCGAGATTCGACGAATTCATGTCTTCAATCTCCTACGGCCGCCCGGCAGGCGTAGAACTTTTGAATTAAGCCTCGCCGCGAAGCGGCGTCGGCTTGAAGGCGAGATGCAGGACACCCATACTCTAACTATCACCTACAGCAGATCTCTGATCGCATATTCATAGCCACATCGTCTTCGGCTTTACGGGACATTGACGCACATTCACGCTACCATAACATTTTTTCGCATCACTGGGGATGGGGGGTCTCGAGCTGATGCGAAGCAATCCGCACGCACCGGCAACCCGATGATGCATAGGCACGCAAACCGCAGCCAGCACCAAGCCTAGGGCTGGGATGATGCGTTGCTGGAGAAAATCTGGCAGTGCGATCGCAAAGGCTATGCCAGCTTTGGCTATGCCATACAGCCGACGCTGGTTCAATAAAGCCCCTGCTGCTTGACCACAATGCCGTGCTCGCTGAGCCAGCGGGTGTCCAGCTCCCACTCGATGTTGTCCACCAGCTCGCTGTCCATGACCAGACTGACGGCGTGCTGCTGATGCTCCGCCAGTGTTTGCTGGGCAGCGCGAAAGCGCGGGTCATCGACAGCAATGTTCTCCAGGCCGGGATCAATCGCTTTGATCATCTGCTGCACGGACATCTGCGGCGAGCGTGGTGTGCTCATCACGGCGGTGCCCGCATCGATGCTCAGCACACGGAACGGATAGGGATAGGCCGCCAGCTTTGCATCGCTGGCCAGTTGGGCATTGAGCTGACGCACCTGCGGCGACGGCTGGCGGGTGTAGAACAGCAGCGCAGCGGCCAGCACCACGACGATCACGCCTATGATCCAGGCAGAGCGTTTGCCGGTGTTCTTCGGTGCAGTGCTTGACGGGTCCATACGCTACAACTGGCGTTGTTCAGCCATTATATCAAGCCCGGCTCAATCCGGACCGGGCCGATGTGATCACCGTTGCAGACGCTGGAAAAACCGGGCGATGCTGCGATGCACATGGGTCTGCGCAGTGCTGCCGGAGATGCCGTGACGGGCGCCGGGATAGGTCAGGCTGTGGTAGAGCTTGCCCTGATCCTGCAGCTGCTTGAACAGCATGGTGGTGTTGGTGAACAGCACGTTGTCGTCGGCCATGCCGTGAATGATCAGCAGTGGCAGCTGGCCATCGGCGGGCAGTTTGTCGGTGTGGTTCAGCACATTGCCCTGGCGATAACCGGCCGCGTTCTGCTCTGGCGTCTGCATGTAGCGTTCGGTGTAGTGGGTGTCGTACAGTTGCCAGTCGGTAACCGGCGCCACCGCCACACCCAGTGCGTAGGCATCGGGTGCCTGCAGCACGCTCATCAGGGTCATGTAGCCGCCGTAGCTCCAGCCGAACATGCCAATGCGGTCGCTATCGACAAACGGCAGTGAGCGCAGATACTGGACGCCGAGCAACTGGTCCTGCACCTCGATGCCGCCCATGCGCCGATACAGCGGATCCTCAAATGCCTTGCCACGCCGGGCGCTGCCACGGTTGTCCAGGCTGAACACCACAAAACCCTGCTGCGCCATGTACTGCTCGAACAGCAGACGGCTGCTCCAGTTGTTCTGCACCACCTGCGCATGCGGTCCGCCATAGACGTAGACAAACACCGGGTATTTTTTGCCGGCGTCAAAGTCTGCCGGTTTGATCATGCGATGGTGCAGCGCAACGCCATCGGGCGTCTTCATAACGCCGAATTCGGTCGGCTGATGCTGATCCTTGTACAGCGCATAGGGATGATCCTGATCCAGGCGGTTTTCCAGCAGCCACGCCAGCCGTTTGCCATCGCCCTGATGCAGGCTCACCTGCGGCGGCTGCTGACGGCTGGAATAGGTGTCGACATAGATGCTGGCATCCTCATCCATGCTGATGTCATGCCAGCCAGAGCGGGCGCTGAGACGCTCCGGGCTGGCATCGCGGCTGGCATAGTGCAGACGATACAGATGCTGCTCGGTGACGGCATCGCGATTGGCACTGAAATAAACCCAGCCGCCACGCTCATCAACACCCTCGACCGCGTCAATGGCCCAGCGCCCGCTGGTCAGCTGCGCCAGCTGACGGCCCGTGTTGTCGTACAGATACAGGTGACGATAGCCATCGCGCTCGGAGCTCCACAAAAAGCGCTCCTGCTGCCGCAGAAACCGCAGGTCATGATGCAGATTGATCCAGGTCTCGGCGGTTTCGCTCAGCAGCACCCGCTGCTGCTGGCTGTCCAGATTCACCACGCGCAGCTCCAGCCGCTGCTGATCGCGCGACTGCCACTGGTAACTGAGCTGTCTGCTGTCCGGCAGCCAGGCCACCCGGGGCAGATAGAAGTCCTGCTCGCTGCCGGTGTCCAGCCATTGCGTGCGACCGCCCCGGCGCGCCACCACGCCGAGTTTCAGTGCCACATTGGGCTTGCCGCTGTAGGGATAGCGTTGTTCGATCACCGCCACCGAAGCGGCCTGAATGTCGTAGCGCTTGGTGATCTCCACCGCTGCCTCATCGTACTGAATGTAGGCGATGGACTGCGAATCCGGTGACCACCAGTAGCCGGTGTCGCGATCCATTTCCTCCTGGGCGACAAACTCGGCCTCGCCGTTGTGCACGGTGCCGTGGCCGTCGCGCGTGAGCCAGGTCTCTGTGCCGCTGTCCAGCTCCAGCACCACCAGATTCTGCTCGCGCACAAACGCCACTGCCTTGCCGTCCGGCGACAGCTTGGGATCGGTTTCGAAGGCATCGCTTGCGGTCAGCCGGGTGGCGGCACCGTTTTCCAGCCGATAATGAAACAGGTCGCCCTGTAGCATGAACAGCAGGGCCTGGCCGTCGGCCGACCACTGATAATCGACGATGCCACGCAATCCGGCAATGCGCTGGCGCTCGCGGCGGGCTTTTTCGGTCTCCGAAAGCGCCACCTCGTCAGGGGCCAGAACGCGCGAGTCGACCAGCATGCGGGTGGTGCCGCTAGACAGATGATATTCCCACAGGTCCAGCTGTTCGCGGTCTTCGCTCTTGCCACGCAGAAACGTCACGCGATCACCCTGCGGGGCGATTTTGACTTTTTGCATGACCGGGCCGGACAGCGCCGGGCTGGCGAATATGCGTTCGATGGTAAGTGGCCTGGCGGCCGCAGTTGTTGTCATGATCAAAACCAGTAAGGCCAGCAGTCGTGAATGCTTGTGCATGCTTGCTCCCGCAAATTGGGTGACGGTAATGACCCCTGTCATCCGTATTGTTGTTGTTTGGTATGGTTCGAAAGGCGTCGCCGCTACCAGTCCAGCCGGGCGCGATCACGATAAAAACCGCCGCTGCCGTCTGCCTCGGTCGCAGTGGCCAACCACACTATGGTATCAGCACCCTGATCAACGCTGCGCTCGGCATGCGCGCCGCCCATGTCGGTGCGCACCCAGCCGGGACAACAGGCGTTGACGCTGATCTGACGATCTGCCAGACGCCTGGCCATGACCACGGTGACGGCATTCAGTGCCGTCTTGGAAGTGCGGTAGGCAAGGTGGTTGTCGCCCATGTCACTGAGCTGTCCCATGCCGGAGGACACATTCACAATGCGCCCACCGGCAGCGATGTTGTCAACCAGCCCCTGCACCATGCGCAGCGGCCCCAGCGTGTTGATGTTGAATGTCTGCAGCATGGTGGTGACCTCGACCTGCAGCGGATCGGCATTGCCGGCAGCGGCCGATTCCAGAAACACCCCGGCATTGTTGATCAGCGCCTGCAGTTGAAATCCCACCTCGGCCAGCCAGCGCGACAGCGAACGGATGTCGGTCATTGACGTCACATCCACACGTCTGAGAATCAGCTGCTGCGCGTCGGCACCGGTGTCCGCACGCAACTGTTTGATGGCCGCAGCACCGGCCTGCTGATCACGCACACAGGCGATCACCCGCCAGCCCTGCTGCAGCAGCTGTCGGCACACTTCCATGCCAATGCCGCGATTGGCACCGGTCACCACGGCGTTGCCCTTGAAAGTTGATTTGTCAGCGGAATCGGTCATGACTTAGTGCTGGTGATCCTGATCTGGGTTTGCTGTGTAAACACGATCAACCAAAATAACATTTTCACCACAGTCGCGCCAGCAGGTACCAGCCAATAAGAAAAAAGCTGATGGCCATTTTCACCGCGATGCCGACGAGTGTGCCCAGCCAGGCACCAACGCCGGCACGGGTGGCGTGGAAGATGTCCCCCATGCTGAGAAACTCGGCCACCAGAGCACCTGCAAACGGCCCGATGAGCAGGCCCGGCAAACCGAAAAACAGGCCCACCACCGCACCGATGGCCGCGCCCAGCATGGCCGCGCGTGAGGCCCCGCCGGAGCGTGCCCCGGCCATGCCGGCAAGAAAATCCATGGCGTGCGCCAACAACGCCAGCACCAGCATGATCACCAGCGCACGTGCGCCCAGCCACTGAAACTCATCCAGCCAGGCGGCCAGCAGAATGCCGGCAAAGATCAGGATCGGTCCCGGCAATGCCGGCAGTATGGCCCCGGCCAGACCACCGCCGATGAGCAGCACGACGACAATCCAGAGCAGATCCAGCCATTCCATCAGCATGCCTTGAAGTGTTGCAACATCGGGCCATGATAATCGCATTGGGCACAGAACGCAGCGTCTGCCATGACCGCAGACGCGGTGTGCACCGATCTGGGCATGCTGGCGATGCAAAAGCTCCAACCACACCGCCTGTTTGAAGACGCTGAAGCCAGAGTCCATCCAGCGCCATGGCAAGTTGATTGCTTTACTGAGCTACAAAATCAGACCAAAGCGGCTTGTTCACAGCCTGCCTGGTGCGTTAGGGTGAACGTATGGTAGAAAGCGCACATGCATCGAACACCGTGGACCCGAGCATGCCGCCGCTTGAGCCGGTCCATGTTGACACCATCGAAAGCCATGGCGGCAAAATCGTGGCGCTGGATCCGATTGGTGCTTCGGTTCACGGCATCGATCTGGCCGCGAAGCATCCGCCACCAGACGATGTTGTCGCCGCACTGGAGCTGGAAATGGCTCAGCGCGGGTTTCTTGCATTCAAATGCGAACAGCAGATATCGCCGGACGACTTCCTGCGCGCCAGCAGTTGGTGGGGCGGCAAGGCGTTGCACAGTACCCATGGTGTACACCCGGCAACGCCGGGACGTAATCAGCATATTTTTCGCTTGTCTAATGACCGGCGTCACGGCATACCCGGTGTTGGGCCGCAATGGCACAACGATGGCAGCTTCATCGCCAACACCTTTTCCCATGCCGGCTATCACATCGTGCGGCCGGCAGAAAAAGGCGGCGGCACCTGGTTCGCGCATCAGGGTGCGGCCTTCGATGCGCTGCCCACACAGCGACAGGCGTACTGGCAGCGACTTTCCTCGGTGAACTCAGCGTCGGGGGTTGTGCATCCGGCTGTCCACGAACATCCCCTGTCTGCGCGCATGAGTCTCTGGCTGCATCTGGGCATGACCGGCGCAGTGATCGAGAAGCTGCCCGACGATGATGACTTTCGTCTGCTGCAGGATCATGAGTTGCGACATCTGTGTCATGAATACAACGACATTCTTAGCGCAGGCTTCGAGCACGGCTACGCCATCGCTTACGAATATCAGCAGCATGATTGCATCTTCATTGACAATCTGGCGGTGGCCCATCGCGCCTCCCCCGAAGCCCACCTGCCGGCCGATGAACAGGGCTTGCGCATCATGCATCGCAGCACAGTGCGTGGTGTTGCGCCAATCACCCCGCAGTTTGGCTTGCCGCAGCATCTGGACATAGCCGGCCCAAGTCCTTTTGGAGAAGGCGTCTGGCAGGCGGGCGGTATCGGTTTCCGCTGGGACGATGACATACCCATGCAGAATTGATCTGGTGTGCATACAAACAGGCTCACTTCCGGTCCGCCAGATGTCTGACAGACACCGCCGCCAGCCATCAACCTGATGCCGATTCAGCGGATTTGACCGCGGCAGATTTGATCGGCTCACCTGCCTCATCCAGCAACTGGTAATCATAGGCGGCTTGCAGTCCTGTCTCCATGGTAACCACCTCCGGCTCATAGTCGATGTAGCGCGGATACAATGGCGAAAGGGTTGCCACCAGGATGCCGCAGGCAGCAAACATGGCAAACGTATCGGCATAACCAATCGAATCTACCAGCATGCCAACGACCGGAGAACCGGCCGCCTGCCCAAGTGCGCAGGCCATGAACGGCAGCACCGGACCCATTGATAAATGTCCCGGCAGCAGACGTATTCCGGTCATCAGGTAAAGACCGGTGAGGCTCATGTAGGCCATGCCAAAGACCAGTGCCGAGAACACGGCAACTGGAAGTTGGCCTGGACTGGCAGCGAGCAGCGCCAGGCTGGCGGACATCATCACCAGCATCAGCGCATGCGTGATGGGTGGGTTGTTGCGATCGGCCAGATCTGCCACCACCGCACCACCGAGCCCGGCACAGCCTACCGCCAGCCAAAGCCAGCCGGTTTGCCCGGACGGCAGAGCGCCCAGATTCACCGCCAGATCGGGGGCAAAGATCCAGTACGCAGCAGACACAAAGCCCATGGCAAAGGCGAACAGCGAGAGACGAAACAGTCGTGCCCTTTGCATGGCTCTGATCGAACTGGACGCTGCGGCACTGTCCGGTACAACGCGGGAAACCGAAGGCAGGAACAGCCATGAAGCAACCGCACCGCAGCCAGCCAGAATGGCAAACGAGACATAGGCGAGACGCCAGGCATCAGCCAAAAACATCAGTGCCGGCACCGCCACCATCACACCGATACTGGTGCCGGCGTTCATCACTGCACTGACGCGACCGTGCAGTGAGCGCCTCACCAATGCCTGCATGGCAGCGGTGAGCGCAGGCATTATCAAGCCGGTGCAGAGGCCGCAGGCAAACACCCCGACAGCCAGCAATATCGGACCTGTGGCCTGGCTGATCAGGGCCAGCCCGATGGCGCCCAAAGTGGTTGAAAGTACCGCGGCATGGCGGGCACCGAGACGATCGGCAGCAAACGGCGCGATCAGCGTGGCCAGCACAAAGCTGATCAACGGCAGCGCAGCGATAATACCGATGACTTCAGGGCTGAGCTGCAGCTCGTTGCGAACCGGCGGCACGAACAGGCCAAATGCGAAGCGCGCCAGACCATAGCCGATCGCGACCAGCGCAGCGCCGAACAGCGCAAATCCGGTACTCGATCTGAACCTCACGCTGCTGCTTGCATCTGTGCTGTGAGGATCGCGAGCGATCCAGGCAGCCGCTGAACACCTCTGCACGGGCGCGACGGTGCTTCCGTATTCTGGCCCGTAACCCGTCCCATAAAGCATTCACCGGAAACGTCGCAGCACGCGCACGACATGCCTGGGCCGTTGCGACGGCCACTGTCACTCGTGCCAGCGCACACAATCTGTGGCTTTTCCGAGCAAAACGCGCACCGCGCAGAAGTGTTCAGAAGTTCCCTGGCATGTTGTTGCATAGTGTACCCCGCCGGAAATAAACCAATGGCTGCAGAGTCACATCCAGATCGCGATCGGCGCTATGGACTATTCACCATAGCGTAACGCTGCCGACACGACTGTTGGCGCATTTTTGTGGTTGGGTGTTCCGGCTTTCTCCCGACACTGGTATTGTTGATCATTGATACTTGCTAGTGCAGTCACCTCATTGCCGGGGTGTGAGCTTCAACAGCCGCCCCTGACTTTCAGCGCGCTCGTCTTCTAGCACCCAGATGCTGCCGTCCGGTGCCTCCTCGATGCTGCGGATGCGTGCGCCCATGTCGTAGCGCTCGACCTCGGTGGCATTGTTGCCATCGAGGCGAATGCGCACGATGGCTCGAGACGACAGCCCGGCCGCAAAGGCATCCCCGCGCCAGTCCTCGAACAACTCGCCACGGTAGATCATGAGGTCGCCCGGCGAAATGACCGGTGTCCAGCTGATCACGGGTGCAGTGAACTCAGGCCGGGTGTCGTGATCAGGCATATCCCGCCCGTCGTAGTGATCGCCGTTGGAGACCACCGGATAGCCATAGTTGCCACCGCGCACGATGCGGTTCAGCTCGTCACCACCCGCCGGACCCATCTCGATCACCCAAAGCTGCCCATCGTCGTCGAAGGCCATGCCCAGGGGATTACGATGCCCCAGCGTCCAGATCTCGTCGTAGGGGCCGACCCCATCGACCAGGGGTTCCTCGTTGATGTAATTCACGAACGGATTGTCCGGTGGAACCGATCCATGCTCCGTGAGACGCAGAATCTTGCCCATGTTGCTCTGCATATCCTGGGCGGGTGTGAACTTCTGTCTATCGCCGGAGCTGATCCAGAGATGGCCGGCGTCGCCAAACGCGAGCCGATGACCATAATGGCCGTCATCGAGGACTTTCGGGTACTGTCGCCAGATCACCTCTGCGTCGGAGAGCCGAGCACCGCGCTCGCCCAGTTGCAGCACGGCGCGCATTACTGCGGCACCCCGGGTATCCCCGATGCCGCTCTCGGCGTAGCTCAGGTAAATGATCCCGTTGTCGGCATAGTTCGGGTGCAGGACCACGTCGCCCAGTCCGCCCTGACCACGATAGTCGACATCCGGAAGGCCTTCGACCGGGCGCGATTGCTCACCTGCCTGCGTGACCACGCGCAGATTCCCCTTTTTTTCGGTAATCAGCATGCGGCCGTCAGGCAAAAATGCTAGCGTCCACGGTTCGTCAAAAGCACTGATCTCCTGCACCGAAAACGGCCTGTCGTCCTGAGCCTGGACGGTGCATGTGAGCAAAATTCCGAGCAGTAAGCACTGTGCGATTCGTTTTTGCATCAATAGCCTGTCGTAGTTGAATTCCATTTCTACCATAACGAAACCGCACTGAGAAAGTCAAAACGCTGGTTTTCCAGATGAGAAATTGCGCAGCAATGAGGCTTAAGTAACGGTGTGCGCCAGTAAGCGCGTGACACCTGCAAAAGCCCGTTATAGTCCGCAACCGGCTTGCGGCGGAAGCAGTCTGTATCAACCGGCATAAAGGTTTTTGTCACAGGGACTCAGGAGCTTGTCAGCAAATCCCATATCAATGCGGCCTTGAAACCGCACTGATCGATCGTAATGTAATTACTTACTGATATTTTTCGCCCCGGCAGCTCTGCCGGGACACTCGCACCAGCAAAGGAGAATTCATGTTACATGGAAAGCGCATCGCCATTCTTGCCACCAATGGCTTTGAACAGTCAGAACTCACGGAACCGCTGCAGCGGCTGCGCGAGGCCAACGCGGACGTGCGCATAGTCTCGCTCGAAAAGACCGACATTCGCGGCGAAAGCAATGGCCAGTGGGCAGACACGGTAAGGGTCGATCTTACCGTCGACGAGGTCTCCGCCGATGATTTTGACACGCTGGTCATTCCAGGCGGTCTGCACAATCCGGATGCCTTGCGCAGCAGCAGCAAGGCGGTGAGTTTCGTGCGCTCGATGTTTGACGCCAAAAAGCCTGTCGCGGCCATCTGTCACGGACCATGGCTGCTGGTGGAGGCGGACATCGCACGCGGTCGCAAACTGACCAGTTACCCGTCCATCAAGACAGACATCACCAATGCAGGTGGTCTGTGGGTCGATGAGCCGGTGGTGGTCGACCAGGCGCTGATTACCAGCCGCAGCCCGGATGACCTCGAAGTGTTCATCGGAAAAATCATCGAGGAAACCCGCGAAGGTCGTCATCAGCACCGCGTGACCACCGAAGCAGCCTGACGCTTGGGGTTCAACTCAAGCCGGCCGGGGGTGCAAAGCGCTCCCGGCTCGATCCCATTTTTTGAACACCCCGGAGGCTGTATGAAAATCAGTGACATCATGACCCGTGACTTGGAATACATCCACGCTGACACGCCACTCAAGCAGGCTGCCGAGACCATGAAGCGTCTCGATACCGGATTTCTGCCCATCGGTAACTCGCCACAGGACAAACTTCTCGGCGTGGTGACCGACCGTGACATTACCATACGCGGCGTCGCCAATGGACTCGATCCTGAGAACACGCCCGTGCAACAGGTCATCACCGACAAGGTGCTGTACTGTTATGAAGACGACTCGGCCGAGCAGGCCGCCAGCAACATGGGCGAGCAGGAGGTGTACCGACTCGTGGTGCTCAACAACAGCAACGACAAGCGCCTCAGCGGTGTCGTCTCTCTGGCCGACATTAGCCGCGCCGGCGACGTTAGCGCAGCTGGCAAAACCGCCGGTAAAATCAGCGCCTGATTAGCAAAGGTGATGGTTACCTGGCCCGGCGCAATGCCGGGCTTTTTGTTGGCTCAGATGGTTCTGAGAATTGCATACTCTGATCCACACCGGCAACAGGTCGGTGGTGGGGGTTTCATATTCACATCACGCTCGACGTTACCAAATGTTGACTCAGCGCGACCCTGCCAACCCTGCTCTTCGCCGCTATGGGGATGGGAGTACTGAGCTGTACTCTTCCTGAGCTGTGCTCAATGGGGTTGATCCGGGTTTCCGCCCCGTGCGCCGGCGGCAAAATGTGTATTCAAGTCCGCTCAAAGAGTTCCACGAGGTGGGCATTCGTTTTTTTCACTTGTCAAGTTTATAACGTTTCACGGTGCAAGCATGGCGCGATTTTCTTCTGTTTTGCGATATTAGCTATATACATCATTAAAACTGCGGTATTAACCATGAAAAATCCATTAAAGTTTAGGTATTGGAGAATTTCCTTACCCCCACCCTTTCTCGCCTTCTTTCTTCTCGTTGCTTCCTCCGTGGCGTGGAGCAGCTCATACACCGTACTCAACTCCTTTCAGTCCAGCACACCGGCGCTGGCTGCTGAGGTCAACGAAAACTTTCAGGCACTACTAGATGTGGTTAATGCGCAACTGATGGCGATCGCTCTGTTGCAGAGCGATCTGGGTTCAGCGAATGCCGAGATCAGCACGCAGCAGGCCTCCCGGGCGTCCGCCGAAGCCGAAATGAGGGCTCTGGTCACCCAATGCTCTGACCAAAACGTCGCTAAAACGGCTGCTCGATTAGCTCCGACAGAAAGGAATCGGACGGAATGCGGCTTGCTGGGGCCATTGGTAAGGTTTAGGGGCCTGCCTGCACGCCTCCGGATACCGCTGGAAATAAGAAAATAGTGCGCGTATACTCCCTAAACCACTTGTGTTTTTTATGACAATAATTAGAGGGTTAGACTATGAAACTCCATGAAAAAGTGAATTCAGCGATCGGCGTGTTAGTGTCCATGATCTTGGTATGGCAGGCCGCAATGGCACAGGCGCCGGATATTTCGATGAGCCGGGATGACACGGTAATCGGGTGGTCGGGCGGGGGTCCATTGGATGCTTCCTACAAGGATGTTCAGGTCGCGCGTGACCCCGACGGGGCTTTGTTGCTCTATTTGCCGGTCACTCGCGCGATGGCGGGGGATCGCTTCGACACGATTTATATCTGGGATGCGGGAGCTGGTGAGTTTGTCGATCAGTCCGCCACGCTTTTGCCCTTTATCAATCCCGCAATCGACCGGGGCACCTATGACGTGGATTTCGTTGACATCGACCGCGATGGCGACCACGACATTGTGCATTCTTCACCACATGGCAATCGTGTGTATGTCAATCGGCGCAATGAGGCAGTTGCCAGCTTTACCGATGAAACGAATGAGCGCCTGCCCGCATTCATGACAGCTGATTTTGCCAATATCTGGGATGACGTGACGTCCGGCGATGTCGATGGCGATGGCGATCTGGACTTGATGTTTTCCAACCGCAATCATCCTGTACACAGTGACCTGGAAGCGAACTGGGGGCCGAATGTGCTGGCCTATAACGATTCTACCGGGCATTTTGGACTGACGGAAGAAACCCGCGAATTGTATGGGCAGCCGGCCACCCTGGGCGATGGCTCGACCAAGCTGGAAGGTTCCAGCCACGGAGCCAAATTCGCCGACCTCAATAACGACGGCCGAATGGACATGATCATCTCGCATGAAAGTAATTATGAATTTGGCGGTGGGTCGGCACCGGACTACGAGATCATGCTCAATCTGGGTGATCCGGATGCTGATGGAAAGGTCAACTGGTCAACAACACCTGTCACGCAGAACGGTAAGATCATAAATTTGGGCATATTCGACTATGACAATGACGGAAATCTGGATCTGTATCTAGCGCGTGGTGGATCGAATGATGAAATCCTGACCGGCAACGGCGACGGAACTTTTGATGCACCGGTTGAAGTGCAATCGCTGGCGGGAGGTGAAAATGCCCTTAGTTATGATGTTGCCTTTGGCGACTTCAATAATGACGCCCAGATGGACATCGTGACGGTTGACGCTGATGGCGGCAGCACCACCAATCTGCTTTATCTGAATGATCGTAATAACCCCGACCCTGGCGATCCGAGGCTGCTTGTTTCCAATTCGGCCGAGTTTGATCCTGCGGCTGCTCCGTATTCAATGTTGTCGGCGCAGCCGGTCGACTACGATGGCGACGGCGATCTGGACGTAATCCTCGGCGCGGAGTCGCGATCCGCAGGGCGCGAGCCACTGGCCATCCGAAATGACCTGAACGCGACCGATGGTCACCCGCCGGTACTGGAGCACTCCAGCCTTACCCTGGCCGCCAGCGCGACTCCGTCGGCGCTGTTTCGGGTGCGCATCCGTGACCGTGTGATTGACTTCGACGAAATCGATGCGGAGATTCAGTGGTCGACGACCGGCACCAACGGCGGCGCGGCGAACGGTACGAGTGCACTGCGCTGGGGGGCGCAGATGACGTACCAGGCGTTGCTGAGTTGTGCGAATCTGCGTGGCGGCAGCTTCGCTCCCGAAGAAGCCATCAGCGCCATCAACTGGACGGTGACGGCCAATGATTCGGTTCCGGCCAATACCGCTACGCTGGTGTCAGGTGATCCGGGCGTCGGCGATGCCTTGACGCAGCTTCAGGACAGCGTATCAGCCTCGGGTATCGGCTTGAACATCATCGAACCTATAAATGGAGGGGCCGCACCCGTGGTGCGGGACGACGGTACCGATAAACTGCTGATTCGCCTCACTGTATCGCCGACCAATTTGATTCCGAATCTGGATGAGTTTAGCGTCTTGATCAATGGTGACGCGGCAACTGTATTGTCGGTTCAAAAGGTCGGCGACCAGGTCTGGCTGGCGGTCCAACCGCCTGCAGGTCCGGGCGGAGTGCATGATTTGCAGGTCGACTACAGCGTTTGCGGGCTGGACCCGGTCAGTGATGTCGAAACCAATGCGGTGGCCTACGACGACAATCCCGACGATGTCGATACCGTGCTGGTCATCGATCTTTCCGGCAGCATGAATCGCGACGACAAGCTTGCCGCCGCGGTAAATGCCGGTGCGTTATTCGTCAACACCTTGCGTGATCAGGACAAGGTCGGTGTGGTCCAGTATTCAGGTTCGTCGAGCGCGGGCGCGACCTCTTCCTTCAGCCTTGCACCGGCTGACAGTGCAGGGCGAAGCGGAGCCCTTGCGGCACTGAATGGCCTTGCCGCCAGCGGTTGCACGCCACTTGGCGCCGGTCTCGAGCAGGGCCTTGCAGAGCTTGGAAATCTGGGCGGTCTGACCGCCAATCCGTCACGTTCGCTGGTCCTTTTGAGTGATGGCCTGGAAAATATTCAGCCGTTCTGGGATGTGACCCCGGGTTATAAGTGCTCGGCGGATCCGGTGGGGCCATCTGTATCGAATCTATTCAACGCGCTCAATACCAACGCCGACCCGGACGACGACGTACGCGTGGACACGGTTGCGCTCGGACCGAACGCGTCGATGTCGCTGATGTCCACCATTGCCCTCGCCACCGGCGGCACGCCGCGACAAGTGCTGGATACTGCCGGTACCTTGGTAAGCGTCGCGCAGGCACCTTTGTTCTCCCTGCTCGAATCCGCCTACGCACAACCGACGGCAGGCAATCTGGCGAATACCCTGGCTGATATATATGAGAATTTCCATAACGGCATTACCGGTCAGCAGCGCTTGTGGCGGACGATTGACAGCACAGCGCCGCGCCGGATCAAGCGCTCTGAACTCGGCATTGGCGGAGACGATAATTTCGCCGCCCGGGCCATAGACGCGCTGGACGATTCGACTTTTACCGGGCGAATTATCGAAGTTGAAGTCCCCCGTAATATCAGCTACGCGACGATCTCTGCCAATTGGGCGACACCACGTGAACTGACCGCGACGATCATTCCTCCTGCCGACCAGCATGCCGGTGACGTAGCCGTATCACGTGCTTCGACCAACGCGGTATTCAGGATTACCGACCCCTCCCCCGGTGTGTGGCGTATCGTGCTGAGCACCGAGCAGAACTTCGATGTGTTGGCTTTGTTAAGCGGTGTATCAAACGTTGAAGCCTTTGCGCGCGTACTTGCGCCGACCGAATCCGGCAAGATCGCAAACCTGCGATTTGCTCGGCCCGCTGTATTCGCCGCGGGCGATCCGGTGCCGTTCGCGCTGATGCTAGTCGGAAGCGAACCTGTCGTCGGTGCCAAGGTCACCGGCCAGGCGTCGAGCAGCGGCAACGGACAGGAACCCATTGAAATGACCGACGACGGCCAAGGGATGGACCAGGCCGCGAATGACGGTATTTACACTGGCACGTTGACCCAAACGACATTGGGCGGAACGATTGATGTCACGATCGACTCTATCTGGCAGGAAGCCAATGGTATACAAATGCGCAGTACGCCATTGACTATCGAAGTTGCCGAGCGCGACAGCGACGGCGACAGCCTGTCAGATGTTATCGAGACCTTGTTCAGACTTGATCCGACTGACCCCACCGATGCGTTTGTCGATCACGACAGCGACGGTCTGCCGACCTGGAAGGAAATCATATACAGCCTGGATCCGTACAACCGCGACACCGACGGAGGCGGTGTTCCTGACGGCAAGGAAGTTGCGTCACTGACGGATCCCGAAGACGGCTCGGACGACGAGCAAGCCCGTCTCGACGACGACGGCGACGGCATGCCCAACGGCTGGGAAGCGGCATACGGCCTGGCCCCCAACGATCCGAATGATGCCGGGCAGGACCTTGACAGCGATGGTTTGAGCAACCTTGAGGAATTCGGCGCAGGCCCAGCGCCCAACGCCTACGACACGGATCGAGACGGCAAAAATGATGGTGATGAAGTTGCAGCCGGAACCGATCCAACAGATCCCGATAACCGGGCCGACGGCGTTGTTCTCGATCCTCCCGCACCGGGCGACGTAGAACCCGCGAATGAATTGCACAATCTTCTCCTCGTGATATGCATCATCCTGCTCGCCCTTGTGCTATTGCTGATGATCGTATTTTTGCAGCGGAGGCGGAACTGAGCAGGAAATCCCGGCCCCAATGGTGTGTGGGCGTCATTACCAGACGCCCGCACTCCAGTCAAGATTAATCGCCTGGCTATATATGGTCGCCTTATCTAAGGGGAAACTAAGGTCTGAAAGTCTGTGAAAGTCTGAACATCCACGCTCTGTCTACCGACTTGAAACCGCTCAAACGACTTGGCGATGTTGCAGACCATGCAAAGTTGATCGCCTGCAATGAAAAAAGCCGTCAATTTGACAGCCTCCAAATACAGTCTATATGATCGTCAGCAACCTGGATCATTGCTAATGACCCATACGAACAAGCCTCGGCAGGTATGATGCTAATCCTCTCGACAGGCTCAGGCAGGCCATCCAATGAAGCCGCCACAGCACAGATTCCACTTCAAACCGGGTCCAGCGGGAACTGCTGGGCTAGGATGACATGATTTCCAATGGAGAGCCGATCTGCACATGCTCATTCGAATACTGATCGCTGCACTGGTACTTGCACTCGGCGCCTTTGGTGGCCTCTACTGTCTCAGCGAGGCTAAGCTGCGCGACGTGCAAGCTGACCCGCCGTTTGTTTATCCGGTGACCATTAATGATACCAGCATTGAACGAGGTCGATACCTTGCCCGCACCCGTGGTTGCTTCGGCTGTCATGGGCAACAGCTCGAAGGCAAGAACTTTGCAGACCAGTGGGACTGGCCAGTACGTGCGATAGCGCCCAATCTGGCCGAGTATGCCCGAGACCACGACGATGCCACGCTGGAAGCCGCCATTCGTCAGGGCATAGCAGCAAGTGGCCGGGCGCTGGTCTCAATGCCGTCTTACAACTTCTCACGCCTGAGCGATGCCAACACCGCTGCACTGATCGCCTTCTTGCGCTCAGCACCAATCGTTGCGAATGAACTGCCAACCCCCCGGCTTGGCTGGCGGGCACGCTGGGAAGTCGCTTTCGGTGGCTACCGCCACATGGAGGACTGGGCCGATGCTGTTCCTCAACTGCGCATTGACCCGCACGCCGAACCCGACCGTGCCCGTGGTGAATATCTGGGCATGACTCTGTGCAACGAGTGCCATGGCCTGGATCTTCGCGGTGCCAATCTGTTTGGTGAGCCAACGCCTGACCTGGCCATTGTCAGCACCATCAGCCGTGAGCAGTTCCAGAATATCATCCGAACCGGAACTGGCCGGGGCGACCGCCAACTAGGACTCATGACCCTGGTCGCGTCGAATCGTTACCCGTTCCTCACTGCAACCGACATTGATGATCTCTACCCGCATCTGACCACACTGGCGGGCGAGCCGGTGCCAGAGGATGTGTTCTGGCGGCCCTAGTCCATTGAGCAACTGTGTGTTGACTACCTAACCGAGCAGACCGATTGCACGATGGCTGGTAGCAGACACCATGCAGACAAACTCTGCTTGACATTGATGCACTGACCGCACACCACTGCCACACACATCAAGTTTGCCGCCGTGAGACGGCAAACAGACCCACCATAACGGTACTCAGCAGCAGCAGCAACATCCCGAATCGGCTGAGTACCGGCACCTCCTGCACGATGATGTCGTCATCCAGAATCGTCACCGTGAGCTGCTGCGGTGGCGAGGCTTCGAATGCACTGTCAGACGCCGACATCACCGCATCGATATCAACCACCACGGTTTCATCCACTTCGGTCAGCAGGTCGTCAATGCTGCTCAGCAGCACATCACCGCAGGTGCTGCCGGTGGCGATGACAATGTTCGAGCCATCGGACAGATCATGGTCGACGCCGGGCGTGGCCGATCCGCTCACCGCCAGTGTGACGGTGATGTCCTCGCTGGCAGTGGTTGCAGCCGGCAGACAGGCCTGCAGCGTGACCGCGCCGCCGTTTTCGCTGATTGCAACCGGCGCGGCTGGCGTGCTGCTCAAAGCTACCGGCAGCGGTGCAGTGCCATCGGCCTCGTAGGCACCCAGATCACACAGACCGCCAATTGGCTGCGGCCGCGTGACGCCGCGCTGATCGGCACCGCCGGCACCACCTGCTGCCGGCGAATCCTGACACAATGCATCATTTGGCGCGGCATCAATCGCCACGGAGCCGTTGCCCAGTGCATGGGTTTCGGTATCACCGCCATAGTTGGCCAGCGGCAGCAGATTCATGCTGGCGGCTGTGGTCGCCGTGCCGGTACAGCTGGCGTCGGTAGCCAGCGAGTTGACGAAGCTGTCGGCAACAAAGCGACAGGCCGGTTCGGCCGGATCGCCCTGCACCACAAGACTGTTGTTCAGGGTCAGCGTGCCCGACGACAGATCCACACCGTCGGCATTCGGGCCGCCTGCGGTATTGAACGCCACCGTGGTGTGTACCAGTGTCACACTTTGCATGCCACCACCCGAAGACAGTATGCCACCGCCATCGCCGGCCGCCGCGTTGCCGGACACGGTGGTGTTGACCATGTCCAGATCGCTGTTGTTGGCGAGGATACCACCGCCGTTGCCGCTGCTGGCTGCATTGGCGGCAATGGTCGCCGCCGAGATGACAGCATCGGCTTCATCCAGATGGATGCCACCGCCATCCGCGCCGGTGCCAAGGGTCTGATTGCCGCTGATGGTGCCGCTGTTGATGACCAGGCTGCCGGTTGCAACGGCCAGACCGCCACCATTGGCCGAGTTGCCCAGCGTTGTGTTGCCGGTGATCGACGAGTTGACGATGGTGGCCGCACCGCCAACAAACGCACCACCGCCAGAGGCATCGTCGTCGCTTGTTGCATTGTTGGCAATCAGTGAGTTGATCAGGGTCAGATCACCAGTGATGAACACACCGCCACCGCCGCCGGCCGAAGTGCCGTTGGCGGTGTTATCGGTGACGCGACAGTTGTTCAGACTGGCTGAGTTGCCGTTCTGCACGGACAAAGCACCGCCTTCCAGATCGGCGAAGTTGTTCGTCAGATCGACGTTGTTCAGCTCCACATCGGCAGTGAACGACGCAATGGCCCCGCCGGAATGAATGAATGAGGCATTGCCTGCAGTCAGCGTCATGTCGTTGAACTCTACCGTGAATGTTCCGCCGCCCTGCAGCACGAAAACGCGCGACGCATCGTCACCGCTGATGGTGATGCCACCAGGATCACCCGCCACCGGCCCCTGTATGCTCAGTGCTACCGTCACTACCGGCAGCGATACACCAGCCAGCGTGATGGTGCCAGCCGATAGCGCAGGTGCAAACGTGATGGTATCGGCCATGCCAAAAGCCCCGCCGCCATTGGGGCAATCGGCACTGGCGGCACCGGCGTTGATGTCGTTGATCGCCTCACGCAGCGTGCAGCTGCCGTCGCCGGTCACCGCGGGATCGACATCAACGGTGGAATCAACCGTCAGGGTTGCGGCCTGCACGGCGAAAGACAGAATCGTCAGCAAAAGCACGGCGACGCCTGACAGCGCATGGAACTTGAACTTGAACATGGCATACTCCGGGTAGAATCAGTTATCCTGGAGTTGCTAACGGAAACTGTTTACAAACAGTGCCATGCGGAATCATCTTTCTATACTGCCGTGTCTGGATAGGTACCGAAGGCAGGATGATGAAATGTTCTGGGGGGGGTGCTCTGGCTCGATGATTAGCGCCGGGAACGCTAAGTCTGATGAGTGATATGAAGATCTACCGGATAACTCTTCCATACTGACAGACTGGCTAAGGCATTAAGAGAATTGGTTGTCTTAATTCCCCTGGCACCCTTTATGTCACAGCTTGCTCAACGAATCAAATGTAGATCACTACAACTTGTTGAATTTACGATGGCCACGCCATGTACTCAGACGGTTCAAGCGTGCATTGTTCCTCCACCAGCCCGTTCAATGTGAAAAGACGAGGTGATTGTCCAAACCTGAACAAGCGATACAGGTAATATCTTGATGTATTGTTCCGGGAAAACTGTAACTCTTTCGGCGAGAAGAAAAACGGCGTACTCTTTCCATACTTCGTGGTTTTGGCCTCGATAAAGCGATCTGAACCGTTATCTTCGAAAGACTTGATATCGAAACCAGCAGATGGCCCTACAGTAGCTGACACTTGCTCAATTCGATCAGCCAGTGATTCTCTACCAGCCCGAATTAATCGGGCGCGCTCAAAATTGATTACGAACTGTTCACCAGCCTCACCCAGCAATTGATTTCGGGCTTCACGCTCCAGATAATTGATACCACCCGGATTGTAAATGGCCCTAGGCTCGGACTGGGCCGGTGTCCGTCGATCCACCGGCGTTGGTGGTGCCTCCCAGGCCGAGAGAAAATCCTCTACGCTAGGAATCTGCGGTTTGGCCTCAGAGTCCTTAGCAAACAATCGCTGGAACTGTGGATTGCTCTTCAGGTAATCCGTTACTGCTGCTGGCAGAAGAGAACGTTGGTAATTGAATCGTGGCTTGTAACCATCGATGTAGGGAATGCCCATCTCGATCAGAACTGCACTGATATTCTGATGTTTCAATTCCACCGAGCCATCCGAACGGTTATTCAGCTGTTCCATTAACGCACGGCGATGCCTAGTCTTGTTGTATTTCTGGCTAGTCAGTTCAAGACGAAGCATACGAAAGTAATCCGCAACTGCTAATTCAACCTCATTGTCTGACCAGTGTTTAGGCATTGCACTCTTGGAACCGATAGTGCAGGACACGCACGATCAGGATATCAGAGCCATCTGCCTGGTAGAAGATGATGTGGGAGCGATACTCAAAACGGCGCAGTCCGGCGCTCAACTGCTCGGCGGGTCGACCGATTCGAGGGTTGTCTGCAAGTTGTTGGAAACAAACCTTCAGGTGGTCGCGGTAGTCTCGCGCCTGTTCGATGCCGAATTGCTCGATCGTGTAATCGGCGATCGCCTCCAGGTCTATCGCTGCCCGGCGCGAGAACTGATATTCAGCCATTCGATGTGCGGTAACGAGCTTCCGCAGCGGCCCAGATATCGTTCAGACTGCGACTGTCCCGACCGCTGCTGAGACCCTCGTCGATGGCAGCTCTCAGCGCACTTGCCTTTGCCTGATCACGACGGATCAGATCGCGGAAATACTCGCTGTCATTGGTGTAATCGCCACTGGCAACCTGGGCTTTGATCCAATTGTCCTGGGCATCGGTCAGTGTGATCGTCTTGCGTACCGTGGCCATCCCGAACTCCTCCACACGTCATACTATTGATGCACTATAGCATACCCCATATGTCGATGTTTCCGGAAACGCATAAAGTCAGAGTATGGATGTCCCGCAACTCGCCATGCAGGGAAACCGTCACCACGCCAACGACGGTTGCACCTGTCCAGTCGATCCAGAGGATCTGCTCCGATCGACTCACTGCTTGTTCGTGTGCACAACACGCAGCAATCGGTCCAGAGCCGCGAGCACGATCTCAGGTTCGCTTTCGACGATCAGGTGTTCGCTTTTACGGGCCACCATCCGCGTCGTGTTTCGGGTCAGGCCTGCAAGGTCTCGCTGATAGTGATCGTGCAAGTCGTTGGCGATCCGGTATGCGCCTTCTGACATCCCGGTCAGGCGCAGACGCTGGTGGTCAAGTCCGCGAGAAATGACCACCACTGGCAGATCCGGATCGATCAAAGCGCGCTCAACTTCAAACTGACTGGCCCAGGCATCGTGTCCAAGGTGTTCGACGAACCAGTCGAAAACCTCCTGGAGCCGCGCCCAATCCTGGGCCGATAATCGGCGCTTCATCTCGCGAAACAGGTCTTCGTGCGCCGCGTCGATCATCAGCAGACCCGTGACCCGTTCTGGATGGCGGTCGGCGTATACCCGTGCGATGAAGCCGCCAAACGAGTAACCGGCGATTATGATCTCGTCGTCGGGTGATATGCGCTCGACCAGCACGTGCAGTTCATCCGCATAGTCGCGCGCCGTCTGTACCAGGCCAGGAATCGGGGCGTCACTATGACCGAAACCCAGGCGCTCCAGCAGGCAGACACGAGTTCGATCGGCCATCGCATCGAACACGGGCGCGAATGCCTCGGTCGCACTCAGTCCCGACGGCGATTCGAGATAGAGCACGGGCACACCTTCCCCGCGGCAGCGGTATTCGAGCCGGTAATCCTGAAACTCGAGCATGCCATTCAGTGCCCGGTCCGGATCGCCCCCAGACGCGGCAGCAGCCCACGGCACAATTGAGCTCAAAAGCATTCCAATGATGATTTGGTGCAACTTCGTTTCTCCTTCATGGTCTGTCGGGTCGGTCCCGCATTCACCATCGGAACGACTGGACAGGTTGGTCACGCCGCCATGGGTTCATGACGTTTCACGAGAAGGACGCCGCAGATGCGGATTCGGTTCACGCGGTAATCGCCGCCACCGGTATTGTGCGAATCTGGTCTAAGGAACCTCTGAATCACTCAGCACGGGCGCGACGGCGTATTTGCAAGAGGCTCCGGCTTGGCTTGGCTTGGGCAAGTGTGGTTTGGCCATGATGGAATGTTTTTGCCCCAATGAGCGCGCCCAAACGAGGCGGAGACCTCGCAAAGGCCCGTCCCGTATGGGTTTCGCCGTCGAAAATCGTTCCGCTGATCTTTGCCATGTGACTGCCCCCCGTGCTTGCGATCCACCATCGCCCCGCGACATGGTCGAGCGCGTACAAGCGTTCACTAATACAGCGGGAGACAGCGCTATAATCAGGCCATGAGCACCGCCATCAATGCCGTTTGACGTGCCGCGATTGAATCCATTTCAGTTGGTTTTGACTCTGTTGTTTTGTGCCTTGAGCATCAGCGGGGCGCTGGCACAACAGGCACTGGCACAATCGCTGGCGCAAGACCAGGCCGCCGATCCCAGTTCTGTGATCGAAGCCGCACCGCGCGAGCTGGCGGACCCGACCATCCAGAAGCGAATCGAGGACATCTACGCACAGATTGACACGTTGGCGAAGGTCGAGGTCTCGGTTCAACAGGGTGTGGTGATCTTGTCCGGGCAGGTCTCCAACGAAGCACAGGCACAGAAGGCGCTGAGCCTGGCGAAGCGTCTGGAAGGTATCGTGACCGTCGAGGACGAAATCGAGCGCACCCTCGACGTTGAGGGCAATGTGATCCCGATTCTCGACCAGTTTGCGGCCAAGCTGACGCGCTGGATGAAAGCCTGGCCGCTGGTGGTGGTGTCATCTCTGGTGTTAGTCTTGCTGGCATTTGCCGGCCATCGCCTTGGCAGATGGACTGCGCTGTGGAACCGAATCGCACCGAATGTCTTTCTGGCCGAACTCATGGCTCAGGCAATGCGCATCGCCTTCGTCATCATCGGGCTTGTGCTTGCACTCAATCTTATGGGGGCAACGACGCTGATGGGGACCATCCTCGGCGGTGCCGGTCTGCTCGGCCTGGCGATTGGATTTGCCGTGCGTGACGCCATGGAGAACTACATATCCAGCATCATGCTCAGCCTGCGTCAGCCGTTCCGGGCGAACGATCACATCACCATCAATGAGCACGAAGGCAAGGTTGTTCGGCTGACCTCGCGCGCAACGATTCTGATGACACTCGATGGCAACCATCTGCGCATTCCGAATGCAACGGTCTACAAGTCCGTCATCCTCAACTACACCCGCAACCCGGAGCGCCGCCTCGAATTCAATCTTGGTGTCGATGCCGCTGACGACCCCATTGCTGCGATGGCCACCGGACTCGATGCGATCCGTGACATTGCCGACATGGTCGTCGACCCCGCGCCCACCGCCATCATCAAGACGGTTGGTGATTCCACCATCGTGATCACCTTCATGGCCTGGATGGACCAGACCAAAAGCGATTTCTGGAAGATGCGCAGCCTGGCAATCAAGGTGGCGAAAGACGCCATCGAACACGGCGGCTTCACCCTGCCCGAGCCGCTGTACCGGGTTCGACTCGAAAACGTCAGCGGGCGATCTGCCATGCCGCAGTCTGCTGCAGACTCTGAGGCAACGCGGAACGTGCCGGAGGAAGAGAGCCGGCAGAAAACCGGCCATGCCGCCAATGACACTGTGCTGGATGTGAGTCCTGATCGACACATTGAAGAGATGGTCAATGATGAACGCTCGCAAAGCGGTGATACCGATCTGCTGGACAGCACCAGGCCGGTTGAGTGAGCGAGCAGATCTGAAGCAAACATTGCACTCGACCGCCTCCGGGTTACAATTCTATCCTGGTTTGGTAATGCACTTTGACAGGATAGATGGATGCGCACATTGCTGTTGACCGGCCTGATGGCCGTCGCCACAGTCACCACAGCCGCACTGGCAGACGATGCTGTCGTCAGCTTGTCCGAGCCGGTGAACGAAACCGAAACCCATGCAGACTATGGCGCGGTGCTGCCGGCAAGCAAAGTCATGCATTCTCTGAGCGAGGCGATTGCACAACTCGACGACCTGGCAGGACAGTCGGTCGTGATCGAAACCGAGATCCAACAGGTGTGCCAGAAAAAGGGCTGTTTTTTCATCGCCCGCGACGGCGAAGCCGTGGCGCGCGTCCGCTTCCAGGACTATGGCTTTTTCATCCCCACGGATTCTGCGGGCAAAACCGTCACCCTGGCCGGCACGCTCGAACGCGTGACATTGACCCCGCAACAGGCGGCCCATTTTGCCGAAGATATGAAGCAGAAGCCGAAAACCACGCCGGTGGCCGATTTCGAATACCAGATCATGGCCACGGCGGTGCGCATTCCACGGACCTGATCCATTGCAGACATGCCGGTCCTGGATTGACCTAGAACAAAATGCTGCTCATGTTTTGATACTCAATGCGCCGAATCTGCTGAAATTCGGACGCCCACAGTCCTGCCAAAATCGCCATGCATCTGTACGCTTTTTGTCCGACAATCATCACCACTGTCGATGTTCGTTGTCGTGCTGCAAAATAAACCGCAACTGTGATCGAGCATGCTACACATCGCCCTGCATTTCCTGATCCCGCTGTTGGTCGCGCTGACCTTTTACCGTCGCCGCTGGCGCAACACAAGCTTGATCCTGGTGGCCACCATGCTGGTCGATGCAGATCATTTGCTGGCCGATCCAATCTACGATCCCGAGCGTTGCTCCATCGGGTTCCACCCGCTGCATACCGTTCCGGCGATTGTGATCTATCTGCTGCTGTTCGTGCTGCCCCTGATCGTTGGGCGGAACAGCAGAGTCACGGGCCTGACTCATCCGGTTAATGTGCTGCATCTGGTCGGCCTTGGGCTGCTCATCCACATGGCACTCGATGGCATCGATTGCGTGGCATAGGCACTTGAGGTTTGTCCAAGGGCGCCTGTAAGGCACCACCTCATCAAACTGCAAGCCAGCAGCGGCTCCGATATCCACTGCCAAGTTGTCGACAGACAAAAAACTGTACAGAATCGGGCAGATATCGTAAGATCGGAGCAGTTTAATAATTTGCGCTGATGCGCTGGATTGATCATGATTGATCCGGATGGATTCCGACCGAACGTCGGTATCGTCATCGCGCGCGAGGATCGACGTGTCCTCTGGGCCAAGCGGGTACAGGACAACGGCTGGCAGTTTCCACAAGGCGGCATGAACACCGATGAAACACCGCTGGAAGCCATGTACCGGGAGCTGGCCGAGGAAACAGGTCTGCGCGCAGATGACGTAGAAGTGCTGGGCTCAACGCCCGGCTGGTTACGTTATCGCCTGCCGTATCGCTACAGACGTCGCCACAGCAAGCCGGTCTGCATCGGTCAGAAGCAGGTCTGGTTTCTGCTCCGGTTGATGGCGGACGAATCGCGCATCACCCTTGGTGTCGATGGCGATGAGGACATCGAGTTTGACGAATACCGCTGGGTGGATTACTGGTACCCGGTGCAGAAAGTCGTGGCCTTCAAGCGCCGTGTTTATGTGCGCGCACTGAAGCATCTGGAACCACTGCTGCCGGATCACGAGGACATCAGCAAGCAGGTCGGCTGACGGCCAGAGCAAGCTGGCCACTGCCGCCAGCACAACCACAGGACACTTGTTTTGACGGATTTTTACAGCGCTCTGGTGCTGCTGTTTCTGGTCATGGACCCGCTCGGCAACCTGCCGATTTTCCTCAGCGTGCTGGAAACCGTGCCCCAGCATCGGCGCTTGCGCATTGTGCTGCGCGAAATGCTGCTGGCACTGCTGGTGATGATGCTGTTTCTGTTTGGCGGCCAATGGGTGCTGCAGGCGCTGCATCTGAGCGAGGAGTCGGTGTACATTTCCGGCGGCATCATTCTGTTTCTGATCGCACTGAAAATGGTGTTTCCGGTGGCCAAGGCCGCGCAGGCTGAAGACGACATCGATGGCGAGCCGCTGCTGGTGCCGCTGGCCATTCCGCTGGTGGCCGGGCCTTCCTCACTGGCCGTGCTGATGCTGCTGGCTGCGCGCGAGCCGGGTCAGATGCCAACCTGGGTGCTGGCGCTGTTCTGCGCCTGGCTGATCAGTGCGGTGATACTGCTCGCTGCCACCCATCTGCAACATTTTCTTGGCCGCCGCGGGCTGATCGCCATGGAGCGGCTGATGGGACTGGTGCTGGTGGCCATTGCCGTACAGATGTTTCTCGACGGCATCAAGAACTATCTCGCCGACATCTGATCGACCTGCCAGCCGATGCTGCCGTTTGCCTCGGCAGCAGGCTGCGGTATGATCAGTTGTAACATTACCTGGAACACGAATATGCATCACTTTCTGGCCCGTCTCATGTTTCTCGCTCTGCTGCTGAGCTCTGCCGCCGCACCGGCCGACGATGACAGCAGCGTATTTGCTTTCAGCGCAGCTGATCTGGCCATCGCCACACAGTTGCGTGAGCAGGCATTGCAAAGCGATCTGGCCTATGCCATCACCGCCGATCTGACCACCCGTGTCGGTGCCCGCGCTGCCGGCACACCGCAGGATGCGCTGGCGGTGCAGTGGGCGGTGAACCAGCTCAAGACGCTGGGTTTTGATCGTGTCTGGACGCAGCCCGTGACCTTTCCCTACTGGCATCGTGGTGAGGAATCGGCGCAGCTGCTGACCCCGGGCCCACAGGATCTGACCATCATGGCACTGGGCGGCTCGCCGGCCACGCCCGCTCATGGACTGGTGGCCGAATTGGTCATGTTCGAAGATCTGGAGGCGCTGCAGGCGGTGCCCGACAACAGCCTCGAAGGCAGGATCGCCTTCATCAACAAGCGCATGGAACGGCATCAGGATGGTCACGGTTATGGCCAGACCGTGCCCGGACGCAGCAGCGGCCCGGCCGTGGCCAAAGCCAAGGGCGCCAGCGCGCTGTTGATCCGCTCTGTAGGCACCGATCACGACCGCATCGCTCACACCGGCACCACGCGCATACCCGAAGACGGCAGCGGCATCGTGCCGGCAGCGGCAGTGTCCAACCCCGATGCCGATCAGATCGAGCGCCTGTTTAAGCTGGGCATGTCCCCGCAGGTCATGCTAAATCTGCAAACCGGATTTGACGGCGAAGCGACCTCCTACAATGTGTTCGGCGAGGTCACCGGCACGGCCGCCGATGACTTCATTGTGCTCGGCGCACATCTGGATTCCTGGGACGCCGGCACCGGTGCGGTGGACGACGGTGCCGGTGTCGGCATCGTCACCGCAGCGGCGAAGCTGATCATGGATCTGGATACAAGGCCAAAACGCGGCCTGCGTGTGGCGCTGTTTGCCAATGAAGAGCAGGGTCTGTACGGCGGCTATGCCTATCTGCAGCATCTGCAGCAGCAGAATCCGGCCATGCCCTTGCAGCACCAGGTGATGGCGCTGGAATCCGATCTTGGTGCCGGACGCATCTACCGCATCGATGCCCGTGTCAATCCAGCTGGCTGGGATGTTATCAGCGCCATGCATGCACTGCTGGCTCCACTCGGCATTGAGCTGGGCAGCAACGGCAAACCCGGCGGCAGTGACATTTTTCCGCTGATCAACGCCGGTGTGGCCAACATTGCACTGCGCCAGGATGCCAGTGAGTATTTTGATCTGCACCATACCGACAACGACACCCTGGACAAGATCGACCCGGCTGCATTGCAGCAGAACCTGGCCGCCTGGGTGGTGACCACCTGGCTGGTGGCGCAAAGCGGTGTCGATTTCGGCTCTGGTACGCTGAGCAGCGACGACGGCTAAGACCGACCGGCCGCGGCAACATCAAGCGGCATGAGCCGGAGCAGCATGGAGCAAAGTGACATGGACAGCCGCTACCCGCAGGCGCTGGTGGTGCACAAGTTTGGTGGCAGCAGCCTGCTTGATGCGGCCGCTTTCGCGCATGTCGGTGAGCTGCTATCCAGCCTGACTCAGCCGCATCAGGCCATCGTCGTCTCGGCCATGGGCGGGGTCACCGATGGTTTGCTGCAGCTGATCAATGCCGCAGCGGCAGGCGACCGGCAATGGCCACAACAGCTGCAGGCACTGCGCGACCGGCATCTGCAATGTCTGCAGCAGCTCGGTGGCGATGCCGCCATCCACGCCTCAATGCAGCAACGCTTCACACGTTTGCAACACCTGCTGGAAGGTCTGCAACTGCTGGGCACGGCACCGCCGGCAGCGGTGCAACTGGTGTCCGGGCTGGGCGAAGTCTGTGCCGCCGAACTGCTCACCGCCTGGTTTCGTCGCCAGCAACTGGCTGTAACAATGCTGGATGCGCGCGAAGTGCTGGTGCTGACCGCAGCCGACAGCACAGCCGGGCTGCGCCCTACCGTCGACATGACCAGCAGCGCCGCACGGCTGCAGGCCTGGTGGTCGGCCCAGATGCCGGACCGCGCCGTCGACAATGACACCCGCCTGGTCATCACCGGCTTTGTCTGCCGTGACAGCGACGGGCTGATCAGCACGCTGGGGCGCAATGGCAGCGACTACAGCGCCAGTGTCTTCGCCGCCCTGCTGCAGGCGCATGAGCTGCACATCTGGACCGACGTGGACGGGCTGATGTCGGCCGATCCTCGCAAGGTGCCACAGGCGCAGGTGATGCCGTCGCTGTCTTATCGGGAAGCCTTCGAGCTGGCCTATTTCGGTGCCAGTGTGGTGCATCCGGAAACCATGACCGCAGTGATTGCGCGCGACATTCCGATCTTCATCCGCAACACCTTCAAACCTGATCTGCCAGGCACCCGCATTGACGCCAGCGGCCAGCCGCAGCCGGTGGTGAAGGGCATCACCAGCATCAGTGATCTGGCGCTGATCAATCTCGAAGGTGCCGGCATGCTCGGTGTGCCCGGCACCGCCGAACGCGTGTTTCAGGCACTGCACCGCGCCGGTCTGTCGGTGACCATGATCTCGCAGGGATCGTCCGAGCACTCCATCTGCTTTGTGTTGCCGCAGGCCGATGCGCAGCGGGCCCGAGCACAGTTGCAGCAAGCGTTCCGTACCGAACTGGAGATGGGCCAGTTGCTCGGCATTCATTGCAGTGACAACATCCATGTGCTTGCCGCAGTCGGTGACGGCATGGCCGGTCAGACCGGTGTCGCCGGTCGCCTGTTTGCGGCGCTGGGCAGAGCCGGGGTCAATGTGCGGGCAATCGCGCAGGGCAGCTCCGAACGCAATGTCTCGGTGGCGGTGGATGCCCAACAGTCGGTGCGCGCGCTGCGCGCCATGCATGCCGGTTTTTATCTGTCCGATCAGACTCTGTCGGTGGGTCTGATCGGTCCCGGTCAGGTGGGCCAGGCGCTGCTGCGACAGCTCGCTGCCGCGCGCACGCGCTTGCTGAACACCGCCCACATTGATCTGCGTCTGCGCGCCGTGGCCAACAGCCGGCAGATGTTGCTGCTCGACAACGGCCTGCAGCATGACGGCATGAATGCAGACGCAACTGCTGACCCCGACTGGTCCGCACTGCTGGCAGACCCGGGCCAGGCGCTGCAATGGCAGGCGTTCACCGATCAGGTCAATGCCGAGCATCTGCCGCATGCGGTGATCATCGACTGCTCGGCCAGCGATGTGGTGGCGGCAAGATACCACGACTGGTTGCGCGCCGGCATTCACGTCATCACTCCCAACAAGCAGGCCGGCAGCGGTGACCTTAAACGTTATCAGCGACTGCGGCAAAGCTGTCAGACCGGCAAGGCACGCTGGCGTTATGAGGCCACCGTCGGTGCTGGCCTGCCGGTGATCCAGACCCTGCGTGATCTGATCGACAGCGGCGATCGCATTCTGCGCATCGAAGGGCTGCTGTCGGGAACCCTGGCCTGGCTGTTCAACCGCTTTCAGCCCGGCGTGGCATTTTCTGATCTCATCCGCGAGGCACAGGCTGCCGGGTACACCGAGCCCGATCCGCGTGATGACCTGTCCGGCATGGATGTGGCTCGCAAGCTGGTGATTCTGGCGCGGGAAATGGGTCTGGACATCAGCCTGCCCGAGGTTGAGGTGGAGGCACTGGTTGGCAGCGAACTGCTGGTAGGACCGGTGGATGAATTCATGCACAATCTGCAGCAGCTTGATGCCGGCATGGCCGCGCGCTTGCAGCAGGCCCACTCGCGGCAGCAAAAGCTGCGCTATCTGGCACGACTGGATTGCGGCGCGTCAGCAACCTCGAATGGCGCAGCCGATCAGACTGTTGCCGCCACCGCCAGCGTCAGCCTGCAGGCCGTCGTCGCTGACCATCCGTTTGCCCAACTGGCGCTGACCGACAACGTCATCGCCTTCACCACCGAGCGCTATCACGACAATCCGCTGATCATCCGCGGGCCCGGTGCCGGTCCGGAGGTCACCGCTGCCGGGGTGTTTGCCGATCTGCTGCGTATTGCGCAAAGTCTTGGCGCATCGATCTGATCACCGCTGCAGACAGGTATCCCGGGACGTCTCCATATTTGCTGTCATCCGGAGTGAGCGCAGCAAGCGAGTCATCTCAAACCTGTCTCTCGCAGACGGTAACTTCATGCACCACCTCAGCGGATCAGGCAGAGCCCAGCACCTGCAAACTCACCGCGACGAAGTGACAGATGCTGCCACCCAGCACAAATCCATGCCAGATGGCATGTGCATAAGGCAGTGCATGGCGATGGTAGAACAGTGTGCCCGAGGTGTACAGCAGACCACCGGCCAACAGCCACAGCAGCACCGGCAGACTCAGGGTTTTCACCATTGGCACGATGGCGACGACGGCAAGCCAGCCCATGGCCACATAAATGCTGGTGGACAACAGCTTGAATCGCCCGGTAAAAAACAGTTTGAACACGATGCCGATCACGGCCAGACTCCAGACCACGGCAAACAGCGACCAGCCCCAGGCCCCCTGCAAGGCCACCAGCGTGAATGGGGTGTAGCTGCCGGCAATCAGCAGAAAGATGGCGCAATGATCCAGTATCTTGTAACGCCGCTTGCGCCCAGGCTTGCGTTCGGCGTGATACAGCATGGAAAAGGTATACAGCAAGACCAGCGCAGCGACGAACACTGCCACACTGACGATTTCAGTGCGGTCACCACCCATGGCAGTGACCACCAGCAGCACGCTGCCGGCAAGCAATGACAGCACGGCACCGGCACCGTGAGTGATGGCGTTGGCCAACTCCTCGCGGTGTTGTTGCAGTATGGCGGCGCGATCCATCATGATGACCGCAATGGTACTACGAACCATCCCCTGCTGGTCAACGACCTGCCCGGTCAATCAGCCCCGAAACAATTCATGGCCATCGCCCAACACTGTGCTTTGCCATCACATTGATTGAGTTCATGACGATTCAAACATCGTAGCCATGGGAAAATGGCTTTGGCTGGTTGAACAGCGCCATGCAGAGCATGGCGCTGCGTTTCAGCCGATCAGTTCATCTGGCAGTAGTAGGGTAGCCAGTCAGGCCACCAGTCCGGTGCGGTGCACTGAGCGGTTGCGACGGAGGATGCGGCGAGTGCGATGACACCAACTACCGCGAAGATCAGTTTACTGTTTGAGTTTTTCATATCACTATCCATTTTTATTGTTAAAACAGCATTTCCCCTGCTTATGTCCTTCCGTAGGACACATCTCCATCATAACCATTTGCGCCTGCTTATCAAGTCATCTGTGACCGAGTCAGGGACTCTAAGCGATAACTCATATGACTTGATTGTAGCTTCGTTCTGCAATGACATGATCAGTCAGTACGCCAAAAAAGTAATGCCAAGCCGATGGCTTTCAGTATGGTGCTTTGAAGATGATTCGCTTCAGCGACATGGTCATAGTTGTACTTTGAGTATAGATCAGCATTGTATCGCTATATTATTTTCTTTCAGCTATTTAAGTATGGAGCAACTCAGGTTTTTCGTACATCCTGGGCTCCTTGATTATCAACTGCTCACGACAGATTCGATATTATCGATCAGGACCGATTCACGCTCAATGGTAAACAATCCTTACCCGATAATATCCTTGGATTTACCAATAAACAAATCCGAGCCAGAGGCTCGGACTTGAAGTCTTATCCATTCACTATCAGTCTTGGCAATATGTTTTATCGGCAATGTCAGCTTTCCATGTCCATTGAGTGGATAAAGTTGACGTTTAAGTGATGCATTGTTCAGAACAGGCCTTCATACGTCGCTGTTGCAGAGACATTGGTGAACGTTCCCGCATCATTGTTCAGTACAATCGCTGACACCTGCAAGGTACGGAACATTCTTATTGGTATCACACAGACGAAGCTCGATTGTGAGCAACGGCTGTCAGACCATATGATCGTGTAATTACTGGGCAAATTATGGATCGTAAAAAATGCAGATGCAAAAGTCTCAGTACCGAAACTCCAGCACGGATTGCCGGTGATGTCATAGTTAATGGTGTCCACTATGCAATCCATGTATGCACCACCCGTTCTGGTGTTACTGCCTTTGTCTGCACTGCTTACTTCAGGCAGTCGGTTATAGAGCTCCTGGTCAGAAGGACCATCACTGGCTGACGCTGTTGTGAATATCTGCATAAGCAGAGCAGCTGCGAGAATCGAGATGATGAGTTTGAAGTTGGATTTCATTGTTTCATTCCTCCATGAATGATTTGTTATTGATGCAGTCAGCCTCATGCTGAATGCGGCTTTACACTAGCAGCCGTTTTGTTATGTATGCGTTAATTTCTATACTTTATTCTGTGACATTTCGTTCATCATTGTGGGTGAATTTCTGTTGCTGTTTTTATCATCAATTCTGCACAAATGTCAGTTGTGTTGTCACTGACAACATCTTCATGCTGGTTGCTTGCTTCGCAATACAAATTCACTCTCGCGGCTTGGTGCAGTGACGATAAATTGATTGCCATTTCTGCTCAGCTGTTCTGACGCGCCAGCATGATCGCCCGTCTAGGCGCAGGCAGCCCCTCCACGGTCAATGCGTGATTGTACTGATCCAATGCTTCGGCCAGTGATTCGAATTGCATCCAGTCTGTGCGGCGCTGCTCCTGCACACTGGTACGGTTGATGTCGACCATGCGGACGTTGCTGAAGCCGGTGTCCTGCAGCCACTGTCGCAACAAAGGTGGTTGCGGGATGCGATGAACATTGCCCATGCGGGCATAGCGTCTGGGGCTGATTTCCAGGTCATCGCCGGGTGGCAACACAAAGGTTTCCAGCACCAGCAGTCCACCGGGACGCAGATGCTGCTTGAGCCTGTGCAGATGCGCCAGCGGGTCGCGACGGTGATACAGCACACCCAGTGACATCACCATATCGAAGCCACCGACGCTGTCGGGCAGATCCTCCAGCCGCAGCGGCAAGACCCAGTTGTCGGCGGCACCGGCCGCAGTCTGCATGGCCTGATGCTGCATGACAAACAGCCAGGTCGGATCCACTGCCAGCACCCCGGCGGCACCGGCGGCAAGCAAGCGATAACCGAAATAGCCATTGCCAGCACCCACATCCAGTACCTTGTGGCCACTCAGCTTGGGCAGATGCGCTTGCAATCGCTGCCATTTCCAGTCGGATCGCCATTCGGTGTCGATGTCGACGCCGTGCAGACGCAGCGGACCCTTGCGCCAGGGCATCAGCTCACGCAGGGCCTGCTCCAACAGCATTTGCTGCCCGGCCGAGCTTGCCGCTTTGCCCAGCACCAGCAGATCATCATCCACACGCCAGCGCTGCGCTTTGCCGCGACACCTGCTCAGGGTCTGGATTGCCTGCTGCCAGCGCGGCATGTCGCCATGATTGTGCTGCTGCCAACGTTGCTGCAGCAATGCGAGCAGTTTCTCACGCGCGACATCGTCGCAACTCAGCGTGTGCTGTAACCAGTCGCTCAGCCCGGGATGCAGGGTATCGATGTCAGCAGGCTTGTCGCTCATACATGGGTTGCTGCCTTGCGTGCCAGCACTGCGGCAAAGTTCAGCGCCTGGAACCACTGACAGATCTGACCGAAGCCCACCTGCTGCAGACGCTGCCGATGTGTTTCCAGCGTATCCGGCTGCATGACGTTTTCCAGCGCCTGGCGTTTTTGCGCAATCTCCAGATCGGAGTAACCCTGACTGCGCTTGAAGTCCTGATGCCAGGTATCCAGCAATTGCTGGTTATGCTGATCGGCAAAACGGATTTTTTCGGCAATCAGCAGCACTGCGCCGGGCAGCATGCCGTCATGGATTTTTTGCAGCAGTGCCAGACGCTGTTCAGGCGGGATGAATTGCAGGGTGAAATTGAGTACCACCAGACTGGCCTGGCTGATGTCGATGCCCTGCACATCGGCGGCGATAACCTCCACCGCCACGATGGAGTTGTCCCGATCAATCTGCTCACGCGCGCGCTGCACCATGTCAGGCGAATTGTCCACGGCGATGATGCGACAGTCGGCATGGGCGATGTGTCGACGCATGGCCAGCGTTGCTGCACCCAGCGAGCAGCCCAGATCATACACATTGCTGGCCGGTTGGGTGAACTGCTGTGCAGCCAGTGCCAGCAGTTCCAGCACCAGCCGATAACCTGGCACCGAGCGCTGGATCATGTCCGGAAACACACGCACCACGCGCTGGTCGAACTGAAAATCGCTGACCTCATCCTGCGCTTCGCGATAGATGTTGTCCTTGTCTTCTCCGACTTCGTTGCTCACTCGCTTGTCTCTGCTCGCCACGCCTGTCGGCACAGCGGTGCGTCAGCGCAGACCGCTTTCGAAACCATCGATGTGTACGATTTCAAGTTCTGGCCGCACCAGGAAAAAGCCGCGGTTGAAATCACTGATCAGCACATTGCCGCTGGAAAAAAACGGATACACGTTCCAGGCACCGCTGAAGCTGTTGCCATCGGCCTCCGGATAGGTATCAAAGTAGGCTTCCTCGACCAGCTCACCGGTGCTGGGATCGCTGATGCGCAGAATGCGCAGGCCGCGCCGGTAATTGGCCTGATAGGTGTGGTTGCCCCTGATGTACTGGTTGTGATCGATGGCGGCACCTGCGGCGAAATGCTCTCCGGCCAGCGTCGGGTTATCCAGATCGCTGACATCCATGGTGATGGTGCGCGTGCCAGTCAGATTCTGGCCGGATTCATCCAGCTCATCATCAATCAGAAAATGACTGTGGTCTTCGGTCAGCCAGCCCTGGTGGGTGTAGCCGAAATTGGGGTAGGCCGTGCGCGATATCTGCACCAGATTGTCCTTGTCGCTGACATCGACGATGGTCAATGTGTCCTCGTTGCTGTTGAGGCAGATTTCCTTGCCGACGTGCTCCAGATCGGGCCCATCGTAGACCACACAGTGGGCGTCGTGGGTGTAGCCGTCGCTGCTGAAGCAGCCGGCGAACACCGGTTGTGCCGGGGTTTTGATGTCCACCATGTGCAGACCGCCACTGCAGCTGTTGCCGCCAACGGCATAGGCAAATCCGGTGTCGGTGTTGATGACAATGTTGTGGGCACTGTCAAATTCGTTGTACACCGCGGTGGCACTGAAGGTCACCGGCGGGTTGCTGACATCGCGCAGAACGCTCAGATCCAGCACCTGCATGCCATAATTGTTGACGCTGTCGGCCACCATGAAAGCATGATCCTGATACACCTTGATGTCGGCCCAGACCGAAGTATTGACCCCGGCCGGTCGCGGTAGATTGCCCAGGTACACCGGATTGACCGGGTCTGCCAGGCTGACAAAGGCCACCCCGTTGGATCGACCGATGATGGCATATTCGATACCGGTTTGCGCATCGGTCCAGCCCCAGCTGTCGCTGCCGGAACCACTGCCGATCTCCGGCAACTCTATGTGCGACAGCAAGGTGACATTGCGACACGGAAACACATCGGCAAAGCCGTTGACACAGGGTGTGGCCTGTTGTGGCCCGAAGTAGGGAATAGGGTTCGGGTGGTGGGCGTGCACGGCGGCGTTGACAAAATCCGCGTCCGGGTGCTCCAGCGCCAGGATGGCGGCGCGGTCGGGCGTGAAACAGGCCCAGGCGGCCACGCCACTGAGCATCAGCAATGCGGCCAGCAGCAGCTGGCGCTGGTGATATAGAGGGGGCTGGTTCATTCGAAATCGTCCGTGAATAGCGTGTCTGAGATGAAGATTGCACTGGGTACACCGGATTGTCCAGTGCTGTCGGTAGCGATCAGGTAAATGGTGTTTCGGGCGCGCTGCAGTTCAGCGTATGGCAACAGCGTCTGAATTGCCTCGCTGCTGCTGTCGAAGCTGCCGTCGCTGGCGCTCATCGGCAACAGTGCAGCGCTGGCAAACGGCGGGCTGTTGACGCTGAGTTGCGCCGATACGATGGCGTGCTGGGGATCGGCCGGTTCACCATCGGCGTTAAGATTCGAGCGGCGGCTGTCATCGGCGATGGCGGTGACCAGCACGCCGTTTGCGCTGGGTTCGATGGCAAGCCCGGTGATTTCCGGACCGGCCGCTTCCTGATAAGGTCGCCGTGCTGCCTTCAGGGCGTAATTCAGTGCCTGCAGATTGTCCTGCAAAACCGTGCTCTCAAACGTGTCGCAGGACTCAAAAAAGCTGGTGCCTATCTCAAACGTGTAAGCGGCCACGCCACGCTCGCCGAAGGCATAATCGGGGGTGGTGCCGGCAGCGGTGCCGAGGCAATCCTGACAGGGTTCATAGCCGTTGAAGAAGGCAAGTTTGCGGGCCAGCGTGCGCAATCCCTCGTGGTTGCCGCTGTTTTGTGCACTGGCCTCCCATGGAAACAGCACCAGTTCACTAAAGCTGTGGATGGAGATGAACAGACCCGGTGTGTCCGTCGGCGCGGCGATGTTCAGGTCTTGCGGGTTGCCCGGCCGGGCATCGGGAAATATCTGATCAATGTAGGATTCGATGGCCTGGGTTTCCGGCTCCGACGACGGCTGCGGACCTCTGAAAGTCTGGGCACATTCGCTGCCGCTGCTGCCGGAACCGAAGTTCCACAGCACCGAACTGTTGCGATTCAGATCGATGCCGTTGTCCACCGGAATCCCGGTGCTGCAGAAGTTGTCATTCTGATTCTTGCGCTTGAAACGCGAGCTGGACACCTCGGCAATTTTGCGCCCGTCCGGGTTCAGCTGCGGAATGATGTGTACGCGATAATGATCCAGCAGCCAGGTGCTGTCGGCATCGACGTTGTAGCCTGTGACCAGTTGCTCGGCGAAGCGCGTGGCCAGTTCGGCGGTGGCGTATTCGCGCGCATGCATGGCGGCAATGATGACAAAGTCTGCCAGCGGCACAATGTCCTGTCGGCCCAGCACCAGGGCATGGACATCAAAGCCGCCCAGCCCCTGCTGTTTCTCCCAGCTGTCACCGATGTCGATCCAGACGGCCACCTCGGGGTTGGCGTCGGCCAGCACCACCAGATCAGCAAAGGTTTGCTCCACCGTGCGATAACAGGGGAACCCGGCAATGCTGCCGACATCTCCGCTGGCTGCACGTGGTGTATACAAGGCCTGTGTACGGCTTGGACTGATGGCCCAGCGCAGAGCGAGTGTGTCCAGCACACCGGTGTTGCCGTCTGGCAGATACACCACAACGCTGTTGTTGTTTCGATCCAGACCCCAGACATCGAACCGGCTGCGCAGCATGCTGATCTGCACCGGGTCGCGGGTGTAGACATCGGCCACCAGACCCGTTGCCGGCTGTGCCGCAGCGGCGTTGCTGAACAGCGCAACAGCCAGCAGGACTGTCATGCAGGCGGCGAAAACGGATGTAAGGTGCCGGGGAATCATCACCCGCCGTATTGTAACGGTATGCCGATGACCACGCTGATGAACCTGTTCCATGAGCTTGTCGGAGTAGATCGATCGTGGCGAAGGAAAGCCGGTTGGAGTCGGATTTTTCGATCTTTTGAGGCGAATAGTGAGCCCATTTAACGATGAAGATCGGAGAATCTGGTCCAATGCGGATTATCTGCAGTAGATCTGTGGTATGTCCAACAGGCTCCTGAGCCCTGAATCGGGCAATCCCGTTGCCGCTATCAGTATAATGGGCGATTGTCTTGCACAGGTGACCTGAGCATGCTGACTTTCCAGCAACTGATATTTCAATTGCAGCAATTCTGGAGCGATCAGGGTTGTGTGATCATCCAGCCGATGGACATGCCGATGGGTGCCGGCACGTTTCATCCGGCCACTTTTCTGCGTTCGATCGGCCCCGAACCGTGGTCGGCGGCGTACGTGCAGCCCTGCCGTCGTCCCACCGATGGCCGCTATGGCAACAACCCCAACCGCCTGCAGCATTATTATCAGTTTCAGGTGGCGCTGAAGCCATCACCGGACAACATCCAGCAACTGTATCTGGATTCGCTGGCGGCTGTTGGCATTGACCAGTCGGTGCATGACATCCGCTTTGTTGAGGACAACTGGGAATCGCCCACGCTGGGAGCATGGGGCCTGGGTTGGGAGGTGTGGCTCAACGGTATGGAAGTGACCCAGTTCACCTATTTTCAGCAGGCCGGTGGTCTGGAATGTCGTCCGGTTCTGGGTGAAATCACTTACGGTCTTGAACGTCTGGCAATGTACCTTCAAAATGTTGACAACGTTTACGATCTTGAATGGACCACCACAGCTCACCGGCGCGTAAGCTACGGCGATGTGTTTCATCAGAATGAGGTGGAGCAGTCCACCTACAATTTCGAACACGCCAACTGTGAGGTGCTGTTTCGGCATTTTCAGGAGGCCGAAACCGAATGTCAGGCCATGATCGCGCAGCAGTTGCCGCTGCCCGCCTACGAACAGGTTTTGCTGGCTTCGCACGCCTTCAACCTGCTGGATGCCCGCCACGCCATTTCCGTCACCGAGCGGCAGGCGTATATCCTGCGCATTCGCAAGCTGGCACAGGCCTGTGCACAGCAATACCATGACCGGCGCGAGGCGCTGGGCTTTCCCGAGCTGGACCAGCACCAAGCCACCAAACAGGACGCCGCATGAAGCAGACATCAACACAGACCCTGCTGCTGGAACTGGGTTGTGAGGAATTGCCGGCCGGCAGTGTCGCGGCCATGGCGCAGAGCCTGGCTGCGGCTGTGGCAGAGTTGTTGCAGCAATCCGAGTTGCTCGATACAGCCGCAAGCTGGCGCAGTTACCACACCCCAAGACGGCTGGCTGTAGCGGTCACCGGCGTACGCGCGCAGCAACCGGAGCAGCACATCACCCGGCGCGGTCCCGCCCTCACTGCTGCGTTCGCAGCCGATGGCAGCGCCACCAAAGCCGCCGAGGGGTTTGCCCGTTCGGTGGGTGTCACCGTCGCTGAACTCAAGCAATTGGAGACCGATCAGGGCGCCTGGCTGATGCATGAACAGCAACTGCCCGGTCGCAGTCTCAATGAACTATTGCAGGAAGCCCTGCCGGATGTGCTGAAACAGCTGCCGATGCCGAAAACCATGCGCTGGGGCGCTTATGACTTGCGCTTTCTGCGTCCGCTGCACTGGCTGCTGGCGCTGCATGGCCAGGATGTGTTGCCACTGCAGCTGGCGCATTTACAAGCCGGCAGACACAGCTGTGGCCACCGCGTGCATGCAGCGCAGAAATTGTCCGTTAACTCGGCCGACAGCTATGTCGAACAGCTGCACCAGGCCTTTGTGCTGGTCGATCCCGTGGCGCGAAAAGCGCTCATCGAGCAACAAATTGCAGCGATCTGCAAGCAAATTGAGCTGCAGCCTCACAGCGAAACCAGTGCTTCCAGGGCCGAATACGAGGCCTTGCTGGATGAGGTATGCGAGCTCAATGAGTGGCCGGTGGCGCTGGCTTGTGCCTTTGATCCTGACTATCTGCAGCTGCCCGATGAAGTACTCAGCCTGAGCATGCGCAGTCATCAGAAGTTCTTTCCGCTGTATGACCAGCACAATCATCTGGCCGCTCAGTTCATTGCCGTGGCCAATCTGGCCAGCAGCGATCCCGGGCAGGTCATTGCCGGTTATCAACGCGTCATCGAGCCACGGCTCAGCGATGCCGCGTTTTTCTGGAACAAGGATCGGCAGCAGCCATTGGCCGCCTATGCCCCACGGCTGGATCAGATCAGTTTCCAGCAGCAACTGGGCAGCGTTGGTGACAAGGCGCGACGCATGCGTGCCCTGGCCAGCTGGCTGGCGCAACAGCTGCAGGCCGATACAGCCACCTGCGCTCGCGCCGCCGAACTGGCCCTGTGTGATCTGAGCACCGACATGGTTGGTGAGTTTCCTGAGCTACAGGGCATTATGGGTCGTCATTACGCATTGGCATCCGCTGAGCCTGATGCCGTGGCCGCTGCCATCGAACAGCATTACCAGCCGCGTGGTGCCGGCGACAGCATTGCTGCCAGTCTGCCCGGTCAATGTCTGGCCATTGCCGAAAAATGTGATCGCCTTCTGGGCATTTTCGCCGCCGGCAAAAAACCCGATGGCAACAAGGACCCGTTTGCCTTGCGTCGCGCTGCGCTGGGTCTGGTGCGCACGCTACTGGAGTGCGAATTGCGACTGAATCTCGATGCCATGTTGCAGGAATCGGCAAACATACTGCAGTCTCAGATCACCGTAACGCCGGCTGTTATCGCCGAGGCGAAACAGTTCATTCTGGATCGATTGCAATCCTGGCTTGAGCAACAGGGCATTGCTGTACTGAGCTTCCGCGCCGTGGCCGCCATTAGCAACCATGATCTGCTCGACATGCATCATCGCACCCAGGCCTTGCAGTCTTTTGCCGATGCCAAGCCGGAGGCGGCCGCCAGTCTTGCTGCGGCCAACAAGCGTGTGGTGAACCTGTTCAACAAGGCCGGCGGGCACACTGTCGTAAGCTCTGACATCGATACCTCGCTGTTCGAGGCCACCGAGGAAGAGGTCTTGTTTAACCGTTTTGAGCAGGTCAACGCGGAAGTCAGCAGCGCCGTGGCGGCGGGCGATTACCCTGCGGCACTGGCACAACTGGCCACACTGCAGCAGCCGGTGGATGGGTTTTTTGATCAGGTCATGGTGATGACCGAGGATGCCGACGTGCGGCACAATCGGCTGACCCTATTGCACAAGCTGCGCCAGCTGTGCAACCTGTTTGCCGACATTGCCCTGCTGGATCAGCCCGCAAAGGGCTGAGGCAAGCTACATTCCGAGTCTAAACCCTTCAAATTTTTGATTTGAAACAATATTTCCGATAAATCAGATATCAATATTGCTGGCATTGAGTGCGTTCTGCTCAATGAAATCGCGGCGCGGCATGACGTCATCGCCCATCAGCGTGGAGAAGATGTCGTCGGCAGCCACCGCGTCCTCGATGTTCACCCGCAGCAAGCGTCGCGTGTCCGGATTCACCGTGGTGTCCCACAGCTGCTCGGCATTCATTTCTCCCAGGCCTTTGAAGCGTTGGATGGTGCGGCCCTTGCGTGATTCGGCGAACAACCATTTGTAGGCCTCGGTAAAGCTGGTGATGTCGGTGCTCTGTTTGCCGCGGGTCACACTGGCACCGGCCTGGACGAAATCCATCAGCGTCGCAGCCAGCCTGCTGAACAGCGCATAATCGCTGGATGCGAAAAAGCCTGATTCAATCGCGGTCTCGGCCACGGCACCGTGAATCTTGCGCAGTACCTGAACCTGGGTGTGTTCGCTGGCATCGCTTTGCAGCTGCACGGTCCAGTGTTCATTGGCCGCATTGCGGGCGTTGAGCAGATCCTGCATCTGCTGCGCCCAGGCATTGGCATCGCTGTTGTTGAAGTCGGGCAGTTCCAGCATGGCCAGCAGCAGATCGGGGTCATAGCGTTTGGACAGGCGCTCGATGGCACGCTCCACCGCCATGTAGTCGCGCATCAGCTGTTCCAGCGCAACGCCGGAAATCGCCGGCGAGTCGGGATCAAACCGCAGACTGGCCTCGTCCACCGCGCGCGCCAGCAGATATTCATCAAGCTCACGATCGTCCTTCAGGTACTGTTCCTGCTTGCCGTATTTGACCTTATACAGCGGTGGCTGGGCGATGTAAATGTGGCCACGCTCAACCAGTTCCGGCATCTGCCGATAAAAGAATGTCAGCAGCAGCGTGCGGATGTGCGAGCCATCCACGTCGGCATCGGTCATGATGATGATGCGGTGATAGCGCAGCTTGTCCGGGTTGTATTCATCCTTGCCGATACCACAGCCCAGCGCAGTAATTAGCGTGCCCACTTCGGCCGATTGCAGCATTTTGTCAAACCGGGCTTTCTCGACGTTGAGAATCTTGCCCTTGAGCGGCAGCACCGCCTGAAACTTGCGGTTACGACCCTGTTTTGCCGAACCGCCGGCGGAATCACCCTCGACGATGAACAATTCGCACAAGGATGGATCTTTCTCCTGGCAGTCGGCCAGCTTGCCGGGCAGGCCAGCCACATCCAGCACCCCTTTGCGTCGGGTCATGTCGCGCGCCTTGCGCGCAGCCTCGCGTGCCCGTGCCGCTTCCAGTACCTTGTTGACAATGGTCTTCGCCACCTGTGGGTTTTCCAGCAGGTAGTCGCGCAAATATTCAGAAACCGCGCTGTCTACGGCGGTTCTAACCTCCGACGACACCAGTTTGTCCTTGGTCTGGGAGGAGAACTTGGGATCCGGCACCTTGACCGAAATCACGGCGATGAGTCCTTCCCGGCAGTCGTCACCGGACATGCTGGCTTTTTCCTTCTTCGCCAGATTGTTTACTTCGATGTAATTATTCAGCGTACGGGTCAACGCGGCACGAAACCCGGCCATGTGTGTGCCGCCGTCGCGCTGGGGGATGTTGTTGGTGTAGTAATAGCAATTTTCCTGATAAGAATCAGTCCATTGCATCGCCACCTCTACCGCAACCTCTTCGCTCTCATGGTTGAAGTGGAACACCTGTTCATGCAGCGGGTTCTTCTTGTTGGCCAGGTGCTCGACAAAGGAGCGGATGCCGCCTTCATAGGCAAACGTAACTTTCTCGCCACTGCGCTCGTCGCGCAATTCAATGTGGACACCGGAATTCAGAAACGACAGTTCGCGCAGCCGTTTCGCCAGCAGGTCAAAGTGAAACACGTTGTCGGTGAAGATTTCCGCACTGGGCTTGAAATGAATGGTGGTGCCGGTCTGGTCGCTGTCTGCAATGGCTTGCAGATCATGCTCCGGCACACCAAGCCGGTATACCTGCTGCCAGCGCTTGCCACCGCGATCGATGGTCAGCGTGAGCTTTTCCGACAGGGCATTGACCACCGACACACCAACGCCGTGCAATCCGCCGGAGACCTTGTAGGAGTTCTGGTCGAACTTGCCACCAGCATGCAGCACCGTCATGATCACTTCAGCAGCGGATTTGCCTTCCTCTTCGTGCATGTCGACCGGGATTCCGCGTCCGTTGTCGGTGACGGTGATGGAATCGTCGGCATGAATGGTGACCACTATGCGATCGCAATGACCAGCCAGCGATTCATCGATGGAGTTGTCCACCACCTCGAACACCATGTGGTGCAGGCCGGTGCCGTCGTCGGTGTCGCCGATGTACATGCCGGGACGCTTGCGCACCGCATCCAGGCCCTTGAGCACCTTGATGTTGGAGGAATCGTAGTTTTTTTCAGTCATATGCAGAAGCTGCCTTGCGGCTTGACCAGATCAACACGTCATTATAACTGATTGCCGGGTGACCGATCGGTTTGGTCTGGCCAGAGAACCTTTGAGCGATGTTCCACGTGGAACATGCGAATGCCCGTTCATCATCAGTCCATCCCGGCAGGATGGACTACTGCCTTGTGATCTGCCCACGTTCCACGTGGAACATGTGTGCCGGGATGTCACTGCCCAGTATCGGGCTGGTGCCACTGATCAATACCTGCTGGCGCTGCGCAATCAACCAACCCAGCAACTGCTGAAGATGATATTCGTCGAGTTCGGATTGCACATCGTCCAGCAACAGCACCGCACCCTTGCCTGTGTCCTGTTGCCAGACCGCCAGTTTCGCCAGCAACAGGGCCAGCGCCACCATTTTTTGCTGTCCGCGCGACAGCCAGCCACGTGCGCCACGATCACTGCTGCGCAAGCTGATGTCGGCGCGATGCGGACCGAGCAGCGTATAGCCTCGCTGACGATCCATTTGCAGTGCCTGTTGCCAGTCCTGTTGCAGGCTGAGCGGATCGTCAAAGCCCGGTTCATAGGCCAGCTCGATGCTGGCGAAGTCAGGTGCCAGTTGCTGCTGGATGCGCTGATAATGCTGTTGCAGTCGGGTAAAAAAATTCTGGCGTTGTGTATGCAGTTTGACTGCCGCGGCAGCCAGCACGGGATCAATCGCCGCAATCACCGAGGCTTCAGCATGGTTTTTCAGACAGGCATTGCGCTGTTTCAGGCCCTTCTGATAGCGACGCCAGACCTGCAAATAGTCCGGTTCCACGTGAAACACGCCCCAGTCCAGAAACTGTCGACGATGCTCAGGACCGGCTTCGACCAGCTGGTGAATATAGGGCTGAAACAGCACCACCGGCAACAGGCTGGAGAGTTGTGCATAGGCCTGCAATGGTTCGCCGTCGTGTTTGGCCTGCCAGTCCTGGCGACCGCGAATCAGCCCAAGACGATGTATCGTCTGGTTGCGTTCGTCAGCAGTCAGCACATCATTTGCCGTCTGTCGCGAGTATTCGATGATCACCGTGGCCTGATCTGAACCGTGCTGGATCCAGTTTTCTGAACGGCCGTGACGGAAAGTCTTGCCCTGGGCAAGAATGTAAATGGCTTCCAGAATGCTGGTTTTGCCGGCGCCGTTGCTGCCGTGGAAGACATTCATGCCGGCACCGAGCGCAAGGTCTGCACTGTCGATGTTTCTGACCCGACTGATCTGCAACCGGTGCAGTCTTAGCCGGGCTGCGGGTTGATCATCAATGGTGGTCACCTGCGTCAATCAAGCCCCGGTCTGTGCTGGCGATTACAGCTGTTGGACATTGCCATCGGTCTGTGATCAAGCACATTTACGCTGGTAGGCTTTCTGCTGATAGCCATAGCCAGTCCGGTAGCAGAACATTTGCCATTGCGGTATGCCCGCCGGTGCACCTGCACTGGCTGGCGCAGATCATCAAGAACAGTCCGTATACAGGCTATCAGAGCTTGAGCGGCATGATGACATGCTGGCATTCATCCGAATCCGGCTCACGGATCAGGCAGGAGCTGTTGGCATCGCGCAGCAGCAGCAGCACATCAGCGGTCTTGATCACCGCCAGGGCATCCATCAGGTATGTCACGTTAAATCCGATCGACAATGATTCGATCTGATGCTCGGCATCGATGTCCTCGACCGCCTCTTCATGCTGGGGATTGTGCGCGATGATGCGGATCTTGCCAGGTGTGAACTCCAGTCGCACGCCGCGGAATTTTTCGTTGGACAAAATGGCGGCGCGGTGCAGGGCAGTACGCAGGGTCTGTTTGTCCACCTTGACCTGATGATCGTTGGCCGGCGGTATCACCGCCTGGTATTCCGGGAAACGGCCATCGATCAGCTTGCTGGTCATGATCAGACCGGGCATTTGCACCTGCATGTGATTGCGGCCGAAGCCGATGGTGATGCGCTCATCGCTGTCCTCAAGCAGACGCAACAGCTCCATGACGGCCTTGCGCGGCACGATCACGCGCATGTCCTCATCACTGCTTGGCGAGACATCGGCTTCGGCCTGCAGATCGTTGTGATCGGCCAGTGCCAGACGATGACCATCGGTGGCCACTGCGCGCAGCCGCTGCTCATGGATTTCCAGCAACAGGCCATTCAGATAGTAGCGCACGTCCTGATTGGCCATGGCGAAAGCGACGCCGTTGAGCAACTCGTGCAGGTGCTTTTCCACCACGGTGAAGTTCTGCAGTTCCTCGGCTTTCTCCATGTCCGGGTATTCATCGACCGGCAGGGTACTGAGGGAAAAGTGCGATTTGCCGGTGTCGATGCGCAACTGATCATCGCTGACACTGATGTTCAGGCTGCAGCCGTCAGGCAATGCCCGACAGATATCAACCAGCTTTCTCGCCGGTGCTGTCACTGAACCGGGACTGGCCACCTCGGCGGTTTGTGTTGCCCGCAGTACCATCTCCATATCGGTGCCGGTGCAGGACAAGACACCATCTTCGGCTTGCAGCAGAAAATTGGCCAGTACCGGGATCGTCTGGCGTCGTTCCACCACACCGACCACTTTGCTCAGTGGTTGCAACAGTGCTTCTCTCTGCATGATAAGTTTCATTGCTGATCCTCAGTTATAAACGGTATATATATAAAACTGTTGTAGTAGTAGAGCAGGTCGATATTCGGTGATAAGCTCAATAATTATATTAAAATCAATAATTTAAATAAATAACAAGCGGACTGACAAGTGCCTGGTAAGCTGTGTACAGGGTGTGGATAACTCCCTGGATTTCCCGCTGTAACAAGTTATCCACAAATCATACCTGCTTATACACAGCTTTGCACAATGCTGGCCGCAATCTCTGGCCGCAGTCTTTGGCCGGGTCCGGCTGATAACAGCTTGCCGCGGTATGGTCTCACTATCCGGTCAGGCTGCGCGTGAGCAAGCGACGGTCTTCAGCCAGCTGCGGATCCTCGCGCATGAGCTGCTCGATCTTGCGACAGGCGTGCATGACCGTGGTGTGATCGCGACCACCGAAGGCCTGCCCGATATCGGGCAGGCTCAGATCGGTCAGTTCTTTGCTCAGAGACATGGCCAGTTGCCGCGGCCGGGCAATCGAGCGCGAGCGCTTTTTCGACACCATGTCACTTTCACGCAGGTGGTAGAACTCCACCACTTTTTTCTTGATCATGTCCACAGTAATCATGCGATCGTGGATCGATAGCAGGTCACGCAGTGTTTCGCGGGCGAAATCGACACTGATTTCCACACCTTTGAAATGAGCGTTGGCACACAGGGTGTTGAGTGCGCCTTCCAGATCGCGTACCGATGAGCGCACCTTGCTGGCCAGAAGTTCAGCCACATCGTTGCTCAGCTGCCAGTTCTTGTCACGCGCTTTCTGCAGCAAAATGGCGACCCGGGTTTCATAATCCGGCGGTTCGATCGAAACAGCCAGTCCCCAGCCCAGCCGCGACTGGATGCGTTCTTCCAGGTTGCTGATTTCCTTCGGGTAACGATCACAGGTCAGGATGATCTGCTGCTGCAGATCCACCAGTGCATTGAAGGTATGAAAAAACTCTTCCTGCGAACGATCCTTGCCGGCGATGAACTGGATGTCATCAATCAGCAGCGTATCGACCTGGCGGTACTGGTTCTTGAACTGGTTGATGTTCTTCGAACTCAGCGCATTGACCAGCTGCGAGACAAACTGCTCCGAGGTCAGATACACCACCACCGCTTTCGGATTGTGCTGCTTGATCAGGTGTCCGGCGGCATGCAGCAGATGGGTTTTGCCCAGTCCGGTGCTGCCGTACAGTGTCAGCGGGTTGTACACCCGGCCTGGGTTCTGCGCCACCTGCAAGGCCGCACCCAGCGCGATTTCATTGCTTTTGCCCTGCACAAACTTGTTAAAGGTGTAGTTCGGGTACAGCCCGCTGGACAGAGCATTGATGTTATTGCGAGGTCGCTCGGCAGCCCGCGGTGTGGCGCTGGATTCAGCCAACTCCAGTGGTTTGCCGGGTTCGCCGCTGAGTTGGTCCAGGATGGCCTCGATGGTGGGCAGGTAGAGTTCCCGCACGCGGTCACAGACGATGTGATTGGGTGCGCTCAGCAACATCCTGTCGTCACTGCGGGTCAGCCGCAGCGGCCGCAACCAGGTGTTGATTTCATCCAGCGGATACTGACGTTCCAGGCGGCTGAGACATTGCTGCCAGAGGCTTTGATCCTGATTGCTCATGACCTGTGTTGCAAGCTGAAGCGGTTATGATGGTCTGACATGTCGGAGTGGTTTTGCCGCCTGAAAATCAAGCTGTAGATCATAACGCATCTTGTCTGGCCTGTGGATAACTTCATTGTCATGATAACGCTGAAGCGTCGCTGCTGGAGACCCCTGGCACTGGTGCATCAGCAGCTGCCTAGCAGTCGATGAGGAAAGATTGGATTTAAGCCCGGCTTCGCTTATACTATCTGGCTGTTTTTTGCATTGTTCATGATGCGACCGTCAGCGCCAGCCGCAAGCATTGCGAGTATGCGGCAGGCCAGCCCAGCAGGTCACATCAGCTTCAGGAGATTGGATCGATGAAACGTACATTTCAGCCCAGCAGAATCAAACGTGCCCGCCGGCACGGTTTTCGTGCCCGCATGGCCACCCCGGGTGGGCGCGCCATCATCAATGCCCGCCGCCGTCGCGGTCGCAAGCGTCTGTCTGCCTGAAGCATCGCACAACCGAAACCGCCTCAGTAATTGTGGCGGTCGTGCCGCTTCTGCTGCTGCACTGCCGGCAGATGTGCAGGCCGACCAGAGTGCGGAGTCAGAGGCAGACCCGGGGTGTGGAGCTGATGACCTCACCCGGCCATGGCTCCGATTTGTGGCATCGACACACAGACCGTAGCAGGCGCGCACGGAAACGGCAGGATGAACCGATTCAGACCGCATTCCAGACTGCTGCTGCCGACAGACTATCACGCCGTGTTCAACGGCAATCCAATCAGTGTCAGTGACAGACATTTCCGCCTGCTGGCTGTCGCGCAAAACGAGGCCGATGTCACTGCCGTACCGTCGTGCAGCAGCGCAAGCCGACTGGGGCTGGCGATCGCCAAGAAGCACGTGCGCAAGGCCACCCAGCGCAATCGTATCAAACGTCAGGCGAGGGAAGTATTTCGCAACTTTGGCGCTTTGCAACAGGCTAAACTGTGCAACGACGACGACCCACCGCCAGTTCGGCTGGACATTGTCGTGCTGGCCAGACCGGCGGCAGCAATCGCCGACAAGGCCGTGTTGAGAAGCTCGCTGCAGCGGCTGCTGCAGCAACTGGTGGAAATCAGCCAGCGCAGTGGCGCCAGTCGCACAGGCACGCGCGCGGAAGTTCAGTCCCGGCCGGCCGGCAACGCGCAGAATTGACATGAAAGACAGCAGACACGCACCCGAAATGATGGAAACGCACTGATGCCTGACACCAGAAACATTCTGCTCATCGCCCTGGCCGTGGTGGCCTTTATGCTCTGGACCCAGTGGCAGCAGGACTACGCCAGCACCGGCAACATGGATTCGCCCAAGCGCGGAAACAGCCAGAGCACAGCGGAAGACAAAGGCAATGCCGGTGATGTTCCCACCGCGAACACCGAACTGCCAGATGCCAGTGCTGCGGCTGCGGCTGCGGCCCAGTCGGCTGAATCCGCTGAGTTGCCGGATGCCTCCAGCATGCCCGAGGCGGTGCTGCCCGGCAGCGACACCAGCGCGGCAGGTCGTGCCGACAAGGCACTGATCACCGTGGTCACCGATGTGCTGGAAATCGCCATTGATCCGCAGGGTGGCAACATCGTCAGTGCGCGCCTGCTGAACTATCCGGTCAAGGCCAAAACACCCGAGATCAAGGTGCATCTGATGAACAATGCACCGGGTGAGTTTTATGTGGCGCAAACCGGGCTGCTGTCGGCCGAGCAGCCGGCACCGACGCATTTGCAGACCTTCAGCAGTGAACAACGCAACTACCGGCTACTGGACAACCAGGATCAGCTTGAGGTCAGACTGCGCTGGAGTGAAGACGGCATCAGCGCGGAAAAAATCTACACCTTCCGGCGCGACAGCTACCGCATCGACATGCTACAGACTCTGCGCAACAACAGCAGCAGCAACTGGCAGGGGTTTCGCTATGCACAGCTGCAGCGCAGCGAGCCAGCAGAGGCCGGGGGTGGCCTGGCCAACACCTCACGTTACAGCTTCAAGGGAGCCAGCTACCGCACCGAAGCCGATCACTTTGACAAGCTCAAGTTTGATCAGTTTGATGACAAGCCGCTGTCGGCACAGAGCACCAACAGCTGGATCGGCCTCAGCGAGCACTACTTTCTCAGCGCCTTCATCCCGCCGGCCGCAAGCAACGAGCGCCTGCAGACGACCATCACCGGCACCCCCGGCAATGAGCGCTATCTGATCCGCACCCAAAGCCCAGCGGTTATCGTACCAGCAGGCGGCGAGCAGAGCTTTCCGCTGCAGCTGTTTGTTGGTCCCAAAGTCCACGACCGCCTGAATGGACTGGCACCGGGGCTGGAACTGACCATCGACTATGGCATGTTTACCATCTTTTCCAAACCGCTGTTCTGGGCGCTGGACAAGATTCACAGCTTCGTCGGCAACTGGGGCTGGTCCATCGTCATACTCACCGTACTGATCAAGCTGGCGTTTTTCAAACTCACCGAAGCACAGTACCGCTCCATGGCGCGCATGCGCAAACTGCAACCACGGGTGGAAAAACTGAAAGAACGCTATGGCGACGACCGGCAGAAAATGAGCCAGGCGATGATGGAGCTGTACCGCACGGAAAAGGTCAACCCGCTCGGTGGCTGTCTGCCGGTGCTGGTGCAGATACCGATTTTTATCGCCCTGTACTGGGTACTGCTGGAATCGGTGGAATTGCGACAGGCACCATTTTTTGGCTGGATTCAGGATCTGTCCAGTCCGGATCCCTGGTTTATCCTGCCGATCATCAATGGTGCCGCCATGATTGCCACACAGCGGCTGACTCCGATGGTGGGCATGGATCCGATGCAACGCAAGATCATGAGTTCGTTGCCGATCGTGTTTTCCATCATGTTCGCGTTTTTTCCGGCCGGTCTGGTGTTGTACTGGGCCACCAATGCAAGCATCTCGCTGGCACAGCAATGGGTCATCACCCGCCGCATCGAACGCGCCAGCTGAGTCCAGCCACCGCGTGCGAATCGGGCAGTGCTGTAGCATGCTGAACGACAAAGCCGCTGCATAATGAGCACCGCCCACAGCGACACCATCTGTGCCATTGCCACCCCGCCGGGTTCCGGCGGCATTGGTGTGCTGCGCGTTTCCGGTCCGCTTGCTGTCAGTGTGTGTGCGGCCATGGCCGGTCCACCCCCGCCACCCCGATGCGCCAGCCTGCGCAGGTTTCGGGATGCCTCCGGCGAGGTCATTGATCAGGGTCTGCTGTTGTATTTCCCCGCCCCGCACTCGTTCACCGGTGAGGATGTCATGGAACTGCATGCGCATGGCGGCATGGTCATTCTGCAATGTCTGCAGCAGGCGCTGCTGGAACATGGCAACGGCCAGACGGTGCGGTTGGCACGGCCAGGGGAATTCAGTGAACGCGCCTTCCTCAACGACAAAATGGATTTGACCCAGGCCGAAGCCGTGGCCGATCTGATCAACGCCAGCTCCACGGCAGCGGTAAAAGCCGCCCAGCGCAGCCTGCAGGGGGGCTTGCGCGATCCGGTGCAGTCACTGCAGCAGCAGCTGATCGAGTTGCGGGTGTGGGTGGAGGCTGCGCTGGACTTTCCCGATGAGGACATCGATTTTATTGCCGACACCCGACTGCAGCAGCGATTGCAGTCACTGCAGCAGCAAACCGCTGAGCTGCTGCAACAGGCCGGGCGTGGTGTGCGTCTGCTGCAGGGTGCCAGACTGGCCATACTCGGGCCGCCAAACGCGGGCAAATCCAGTCTGTTGAATGCCCTGCTGAAAAGGGATGCGGCGATCGTGACCGACATCCCCGGGACCACCCGCGATGTCTTGCGTGAGCGGCTGGAAATTGACGGCGTCGGCATCGAAATTGTCGACACGGCTGGTCTGCGCGACAGCACTGACCCGGTGGAACGAGAAGGCATGCGCCGGGCCAGGCTGGAACTGGCTGGTGCCGATCTGGTGCTGTGGGTGGAAGACATCAGAACCCTGCAGACCAGCAGCAGCGAGAATGGCTTCGGCGCAGATCATGAGCTGCCGCCTGAGTGTACGGTCATACGAGTTGCGAACAAGCTGGATCTGGCCAACGAGGACCAGATCCAGAATGCAGGAGACAGTGCGGGGGTACTGTCCCTGTCAGCTAGAACCGGGGCCGGGCTGGAGCAACTCGAGCACGCGATTCTGAACAAGCTGGGTCTGGCCGATCCGGCCTGGAGCGATCAGGCCGGCCAGGTCATGGCGGCCAGACCCAGACACGTGGCTGCATTGCAGCATGTTGGGGAAAACCTGCAGCAGGCCGGAGAATGCCTGCTGCAGGGCAGCGGTGAGCTGGCCGCTGAGGAGCTGCTGGCTGCTCAGCATGCGCTGTCGGAAATCACCGGTGCCTATCACAACGATGATCTCTTAGGCGCCATCTTCAGCAGTTTCTGCATCGGCAAGTGACCGGCTTTCCTGCAGCGGTTCCAGCACATCCTGCAGCGCGTAGAACTGATCACCCATACGACCGTGCTCGGCGAAAGACTGTGCCAGCTGCTGCTCCAGTTGCGGTAACCACGGGTGCCGGGCCACCACCTCATGATAGTCGGCGCGGTCTTGCTGATTGGCTGCATTCAGGCGCTGTGCAGCCGGTACCTGCATGCCAGGGGACGTGGCGCTGAGCTGCGACAGCACGGCACAGCCATGACTGGTCTCCAACAACACCTGTGCCGGACCGGTGACCAGGTGGTGGTCTGCCTGCAGGGCGCGTTGGGCATGATTCTTGTTGCTGTTCATGATCTGTCTACTCCTGTCATTGATGTTAAAAAAGGGCGTGTTGACGCTGGCAGTCGCTGCGGCTCACGGAATCTGCTCCTGCCACTGCTGGGGTGAATAGCGATACAGAGCACGGTTGTCTTCACTGAGACGGAACAGGTACAGCCAGTCGTTGTCCAGCAGATCCCGCAGCGGTTCGTGTCGCGCGATGATGTTGCTGATGGCCTGCTCCGGTGCCTGCACGTAGACACTCAGGCGCAGCGGCTGATGCATCCAGTGCTCGCCGTCATGCAATGACTGCATGGGCAATCCGATGCGCAGATCGCCACCATTGCCTTCAAACACACCCAGATGACCACCAACCACGTTGTGCAGCAGTTTGCTGCCGCTGCCATAGTGCTGGTTGTCGGTGACCGAGGCGTAGTACTGCAGGTTGATCCAGTTGGCGACCATCACCGGTGCCGTGAGAATCAGTTCCAGGGTCTGGAAATCGGCATCGTGGCGCCACTGGTAGTCATGCAGAAAACAGCGGCCATGCAGGTCCATGCCACGGGTGTGCATGCGTGGCGCGGCAATGAACGCGGCGTTGTTGGCCAGGCCCCATTCCGGACGTGTCTGCGACCAGTCACGACTGCGGTGCTGCAATTGTTGCAACAGCCTGGGAGAGGCTGGATCAACGCCAGGCAGCTGCTCTGCCCGTGCGCGCCTGGCCTGCTCGGAGGCGGCATCCAGCCACGCCTTGAGTTGCTGCTGCTGGGCGGTGTCCAGGCCGCTGTCGGCATCCAGCAGACAGCTCAGCTCATCGGTGGTGGTGTTGTGCATGGCGGCGACAAACCGGCAGTATTCAGGGATGTCCAGACCCTGATCGCGCAACAGCCAGCGCACATCATCGTTGTTCAGCATGCCGGCCAGTACACGCACATTCAGCTCCCCGGTCTGGCCACCGCAGGCACCACAATCCAGAGCCGCTGCATGCGGGTTGTTGCTGGAGCAGCTGCCATGTCCGACCAGCAGCACAAGCGGGGCAAAACCTTTGGTGAGCTGTATGTTGCGCAACACCTGAGCCGCCAGTTCCGCCTGCGCCTGTACGGACAGCCGGCCGTACTGATCACTGAGCTGATAGCCAGAGGTGTCGCGGTGATGCTGGTTGACGCTGTGCTGGTTGGCAGCAGGCGACAGGCTGGAGCGCAGCATCGGATACAGATTCAGCAAGCCGAAGGACTCAATCAGATGAAAGCTGGCGGGCGCGGTTTTCTGCAGTCGCAACCAGCTTGCACGCAGATCATTGCGGCGTTGTCGCTGCTGCTGGGCGCGCGTGGCCTCGTCGTCATCGTGGGCTTCGGTGACGGTGATGGAGGGGGCCAGCAGGCCGGGCAGTTGCGGCCGTTGGTAGTCGCTGCCGGCTGCATGGTAGGCCAGCGGCAGACCGAAAAATCCGGCAAAGCCAAAAGTCTGGATGGCATCGTCCTGGCCTTCCAGAGCGCGCCGATAGGGTTCTGAGCGGACATCAATGCAAAACACGGCCTGCAGCTTGGGTGCCGGCAATTGCCAGCGCCGCTGATGCAGCAACAGATTGTGCATGCGTTCCTGATAGGCCAGCTCCAGCGCCCGCTGCCACAACCACAGTGGAGCCTGGGCAGAGTGATTGGCGGCCTGCAGCATGCTCCATTGCTGCAGCGATTGCTGCCACACGCGCTGCCAGTGCTGATCGCCGTAATGCTGGTACAAGACCAACTCCCAGGCCAGGCGAATGGCCAGCAATTGGCGCATCTCATCGTCTGCCGTAGCGGTCGAGTCCTGCAGCCGCTGCTGCCAGCGACGATAAGCCAGCCACGAAGCCCAGCCATTCACCGACAACAGCAGGGCGTGACAGTAGTCGGTGAGCTGTTCATCAGGCACTTGCAGCTGTTCCAGCGCCAGCGTCAACAGCGCCTCATCCTGGTCGGGCAGTGCACGGAAGCGGCGCGCCAGTCCGCGCGCGCCCATAACAATGCCAATGCCGGCATCGTGTCGCACCATGCGTAACCAGCTCTGGTAGAGATCACCACGGCGGTAGTCGAGCATCTCCGGGCTGTTGAAACGAGCGGCGCAGAACTGGCTGATCTGATGCACGATTTCCGGCTGCCACGATGCCGCATTGGTCTGCTGCTGGCCGTCGAGCAGATCACAGAACAGGCGTACGCGGTTGATGCGGTGCGGGCGCTGCAGTTTCGCCAGCAGTTCATCCAGCGACAGCGCCAGCTGATGTTCTGCAGCGGCCTGCTGCAGATGGCGTTTGCCGATCACACCGTCCTGCCAGCACTGCAGATAATACTCTCCGGACATGGTCATATCGATGCCGGCCAGAGTGGCCAGTCGGGCGCTGGCCTGTTCCATCGGTTGTTGGCGCAGTTCCCAGAACGGATTGACCGCGATCAGCTGATCCAATGGCCAGTTTGGCGCAATGCGGTCGCAGGCGGCCGTCACGCACAAACGCTGGTCTTCCTGCAGCAAACCGGTGCTGGTCGCCGCCATGTTCATGAGCGCACCCGATCGGTGGCCAGATGACTTGCAGCGCGCTGGCGCTGCCTGGGCCACAGTCGCAGGGTCAGGCGCGTCATCCATTCGTCAACAAACAGACCGCCATACAGATACAGAAACAGGCATTGCACCGCGCGCTGCTGCGGGCGGCAGCGCAAGGCCAGAAAGGCAGCAAAAAACAGCAGCAGCAACAACAGCATCCAGCTGATCGCAGCCATGCCGTCGCCGATCACCGGGCTGTGAGGCGGCAGCAGCATGACAAAGCCTGCCTGCCAGACAAAATACAACAGCGGCAGCAGGGCACAGGACAGATACAGCAGCAAGGCTGTGCGGCCCTGCGCGGCCTGGGCTTCCAGCAGGCAGCAGCTGAGCGCAAAACCCAGCATCAGCAGCATTGCCGGATGATGTTGCTGTGGTTGCCACCATTCCAGCGCCGCGACCAGCAGCAGCAGGATGCTCACTGCAGGCAGCAATGCCCGCAACCAGCTGACTGGCTGCTGACGTGCGGCGTGGGCGGGATCGTTGGCCAGGCGGTGCCGGAGATAATCCTGCACCGCGTTGCCGGCATTGAGAAAGGCATTGGCCTTGTAGATGGAGTGGGCGAGCAGATGCAGCAGCGCCAGTTCATACAGTCCCAGCGCGCATTCGACCAGCATAAAGCCCATTTGTGCGCAGGTCGACCAGGCCAGCATGACCTTGATGCTGATCCGCGTCATCATGCTCAGGCTGGCCACCAGTGTGGTGATGCCGGCAACCACCAGCAGCAACCACAGCGCAGCAACCGACTGTTCCACCACCGGTGCCAGCAGCAGTAGCAAAAAGCCGCCAAGGTTGATGATGCCGGCATGCAGCAGGGCGGACACCGGTGTGGGCGCTTCCATCACCTGCATGAGCCAGCCGTGCAAGGGCAACTGGGCGCACTTGAGCAGCGCGGCGAGCACAATCAGCAGCGCCGCCAGTTGGGTCTGCCAGCCGGCGACAGTGCTGCCGCCATCGGCAAAGCTGGCCAGGATGCTGGAGATGATGAAGCTGTCGTGCTGCAGATACAGCAGCACGAAGGCACCCAGCAGACACAGTTCGCCCAGACGGCTGGCGATGAACTTTTTCTGCGCGGCAAGGCGGGCGCGTGGTCGATCCGGATAAAACAGCAGCAGCTGATGCAGGCACAGGCTGGTGCATACCCAGCCGGCCAGCAGCAGCAGCAGGTGGTCACTGGTGATGGTGATGGCGACGCAGCCGAGCGTGCTGGACAACCAGCGCTGGAATGACAGACTGCCCGGCTCGCCGTGCAGGTACTGGCGTGAGAAACGCGTTACCACCAGACCGAGGATAGCGATCAGATTGGCCATGGCCAGACTCAGCATGTCCAGCCGCACCGGCAAATCACCGCCAGCGTGGCGCAACAGTGTCGGCAGTGTCGCGTGCGGGTCCAGCCAGGGCTGAAACACCAGCGTGGCAGTAACCGTTAGCACAGCCAGCAGCGCCAGCCAGCAAGCGAACTCTGCCACCCGCCAGGCCTGCTCAGCCGAACGTTGAGCGGCAGTGAGCATGGCCGCAAGAAAGTGGCCGAGTGGCATCAGTAACAAAAGCCATTGCAGGTGTGTGTGCATCTTTGTCCGCTGTGTATGGAAACTTGCGGCACAGTATGCACAGCGATAATATATATGTAAAATATATTATCTGAATACTTTAATTCATATTTATAGAACCATGTCCAGGCTCAACTATCATCATCTCTATTACTTCTGGTGTGTCGCCCGGGACGGCAATCTGACCCGTACCGCGACCCGTTTGCATGTTTCCCAATCGGCCTTGTCCATGCAGATCCGGCAACTGGAGGAAATGACCGGCCACGGCCTGTTCAATCGCACCGGACGTCGTCTGGTGCTGACTGAAACCGGCCAGATTGTGCTGCGCTATGCCAACGGGATTTTCCGTCAGGGCGAAGAACTGGAAACGTTTCTGCGCGACGGTCTGCAGAGCCAGCGCCAGCGACTGCGCATCGGCGTGGTATCGACCTTGTCGAGAAATTTTGCCGACAGCTTTCTGGCACCGCTGCTGCCGCAGGCCAACATCACTCTGGAACTGCAATCGGCGCGGCTGGATGACCTGCTGAATCGTCTGTCCACGCATGCGCTCGACATCGTGCTGTCCAATGTCAATGTGCTGTCATCGGTGGATGAGCTGTGGCTGAGCCAATTGCTGGCACGTCAGCCGGTATCCGTGATCGGACCTGCCGCCGGCGCGCTGCATGGCAAACAGTTTCCGCACGACTACAGCAGCTTTCGCTGGCTGCTGCCGAGCAGCAAGAGTGAGGTGCGCTCGGCGTTTGATGCTTTGTGCAGTCAATGGCAGTTTGAGCCGGACGTGCTGGCGGAAGTGGATGACATGGCCATGCTCAGGCTGCTGGCGCGTGATTCCGGGGCGCTGGCAGTGATGCCAAAAGTGGTGGTCCGTGATGAGATTGCGCGCGGGGAACTGTGTGAATACACCCAGCTGCCAAATGTTTTTGAGCAGTTTTTTGCCATCACCATCAAGAAACAGTATCAGCCCAGCGCCTTGAGCAGTCTGCTCGAACAGCAGCAGTCGATGTCACTGGAAGCTTGACGGCACAGTGTTCAGACCACGGCTTTGACCAGCAGGACGGTGATGTTGTCGCGACCGCCGCTGCTCACCGCCGCATCGACCAGCTGCTGTGCCAGTGTGCCCAACGGGCTGCCGGCATGATCATGCAGCACCTGGGCCAGCTCAATGTTGCTGAGTTCGTTGCTGAGACCATCGCTGCACAGCAGCAACAGGTCATCGGCTGACAACTGGCCATGGATGAGATCAACTTCCGGTGCCTCGAATTGACCACCGCTGAGACAGCGGCTGAGCAGATTGCGTTGCGGATGCTGTTCCGCCTGCCGCGCCGTGATGATGTGCCGATCAACCAGGCTTTGCACGTAGGAATGGTCGCGGCTGAGCTGTTCCAGTCTGCCATCATGCCAGCGATAGGCTCTGGAATCACCGACCCAGGCGAGTTCGAAACCAAGCCCATCCAGGTGCAGCGCCACCATCGTCGTCCCCATGCTGGCGCTGCCCTCGCCCTGGCCAGCAGCCTGGATCAGTCGGCTTTGTGCGGCGCTGGCCGCAGTGATCAGATCATCGCCCGCAGCCACGCGCTCGCGCAGGGTCTGCACGGTCATGGCACTGGCCACTTCACCTGACTGATACCCACCCATGCCATCGGCCACAACAAACAAACCAAGCTCGGCATCACCGAGCCAGGCGTCTTCATTGTTGCTGCGTACCAGGCCTGTGGCAGTGCATCCGGCGTGCTGCAAACGCACTGGTGATCTTGAGATCAAAAGCTTTGTCCTGATCTTGTAACAAACAGTTCATCCTACCCGATCAATACACCCATTGGTAAAAAAATCTCATGGCAGACATTCTTATCGTGCTCACCTCTCAGGCCGTGTTCGGCGACAGCGATAAGCCAACCGGCTTCTGGCTGGAAGAACTGGCAACACCCTATTACACACTGCTGGAGGCGGGCCATCGGCTCACGCTGTGCTCACCGCTGGGTGGCCTGGCACCGGTGGATCCGGCCAGTTGTGACGATCAGCAGATGACCAGTAACTGTCAGCGCTTCCTGCAGGATGCCGAGGCCATGCAGCGACTGGCGACCACGCTGCCGCTCAGCGACATTGATCCGGGCGACCACGATGCCGTGTTCTATCCAGGTGGTCACGGTCCGCTGTGGGATCTGCGCGAGCATGCACATTCCATCCACATCATCGAGTCCATGCATGCCGCCGGTAAACCGGTGGCAGCGGTGTGTCATGGTCCGGCGGTGTTGTTGAATGCCGGTGCCGAAGATGGCCGACCGCTCACCGCCGGGCGGCGGGTCACCGCGTTCAGCAACAGCGAAGAGCAGGCCGTGGGTTTGGCCGACCAGGTGCCTTACCTGCTGGAGGACGCGCTAACCCACCAGGGCGCGGTGTTCTGCAAGGCTGCAGACTGGAGTGATCACTGCGTGGTCGATGGCCATCTGATTACCGGCCAGAACCCGGCATCATCGGGCAGTGTGGCCAGAGCATTGCTACAGCTTTTGTGAGCTTGCAGCTGCTGTGATCAAGGCATGCTCAGCACACCGGGCATGCAGAAAATCCGCGCACTGGGTTTGCAGCTGGGGCCAGAATGCGCTGAACAGCTGTTGCAGAGTGGCATCGTGCTGCTGCAGAGTCGGCAGGGCCTGTGGCAGTGGATTGGCGCGCGTCAGGCGCTGGCCAATGCCGACGAAGACTCGCTGCAGCATGGCCGGCTCAGCATAGCGAGCAAGCACATTGGTGCTGCGGGCATAATGATGAAAACGCTGCAGCGAGGCCGGCAGCCTGGCATGCTGCCGTTGCAGCAGCTTTAGTGTGCGCTGATTGAACGCTTGCAGACTGAGGTCGCAGTGTGCGGTCCATGACCGGCTCAGCAGATGGTCGAAGTAGACATCCAGCATGATGCCGGCATAGCGACGCAGCGGTGCCTGAAACAATGACCTGGCCACGCTCATCAGGGCGTGCTGATCGGTCCACAGATCCACCTTGCGATGCAGCACGATGCCATCGCAAACGCCCCTGCTGTAGCCGCAGGCTGCCACATCGCCGCGTACATGATCGCCCAGCAGCGCCCCCAGTTGCAGTTCGGGGTCATCGCCGGCCAGCAGCAAATGGGCAAGATGGTTCATGGCAGATAGGTTATCATCATGGGTCTTATCCGGTCAGCAATCCGCCACGGGCAGGTGCACAGCCATGACTGACAAGCACAAGCAGACACCCGCTTTTCCCGCACAGGCAGCAGAGCTCAAAGTGCCCGGGCCGGATGGCATGCTGGAATGTCTGGTGGATTATCCCCCGCCGGCCGAGCAACAGCCGGCCCTGGCCATCATCTGCCATCCGCACCCCGAACACGGCGGCACCATGCGCAACAAGGTGGTCACCATCATCGAGCGCGCCCTGCGCGAACTGGGGCTGGTCACGCTGCGGTTCAATTATCGCGGTGTCGGTGACAGCGAAGGCAGCTATGCCGAAGGCGAAGGCGAACTGCAGGACCTGCTGGCGCTGGCGGCATGGGCGCGTGCCGGACATCCGGACAAGGAACTGTGGCTGGCCGGCTTTTCCTTCGGTGCCTGGATCACCAGTCGTGCGGCCGGGATACTGGAGCCGCGCCAGCTGATCAGCATCGCGCCACCGGTCGGACGTATGCCGTTCACCGAACTGCAGGTTCCAGGTTGCCACTGGTTGATCATCCAGGGTGAGGACGATGACGTGGTCAATGCCGCGGATGTACGCAGTTGGGTGGCGCAGCTGGACCCGCAACCGCAACTGCTGGTGATGCCCGAGGCCGGACATTTTTTTCATCGCCGGCTGATGGATCTGCGTGGCCTGCTCAAGAACACCCTGCGGGACAAGTTGCCGGCTCCTGAGTAATCCCGCACCGATCCGACATGCAACAAAGCCTGACGCCTGCAGGGTTGTATCAGCAACGCCTGGCAGACCAGCAGATTCAGCCGGATCGGCAACAACAGCAGGTGGTGGATGCGCTGCAGCGTCGCCACGACAGCTTGTTGCAGTCGGCTGCAGCTGGCGGTGCGCTACAGCGCTGGTGGCACAAGCTTACGCAGCGGCACACAGCAGTCGCGGTGTCAGCTGAAACGGAGTCAGGCGGCAGCCAACGCGGATTGTATCTCTGGGGCGGGGTCGGTCGTGGCAAGACCTGGCTTATGGATCTGTTCTTTGACTGCCTGCCGGCAGGCATGGGCAAACGCATGCATTACCATCATTTCATGAACCAGGTGAATCAGCGACTGCAGGCGCTGGGTGCCGGTCGTGACCCGTTGCCGCAGGTGGCCGATGAGCTGCTGGGCACCGCCTCGGTGCTGTGCCTGGACGAATTTTTCGTCAACGACATCGGCAATGCCATGCTGCTGGGCGGCATTCTGCAGCGCCTGTTCGAGCGCGAGGTGATGCTGGTGACCACCTCCAACGTGCCGCCGTCACAGCTTTACCAGGACGGCTTGCAGCGGGCCAGGTTTCTGCCCAGCATCGCACTGCTGCAACAGCACTGTGAGGTGCTGGAGCTGACCGGTGAGCGCGATTACCGCCTGCGGCAACTGCAGCAGATGCCCCTCTATCTGTATCCGGACACGGCCGCCAACCGCGTCCAGATGCAACAGCGCTTTTGCAGCATGGCCGCAGGCCAGGTGCGTGAGTCCGTCGTGCTGCAGATCAACCGCCGTCCGCTGGCCACGGTATTTTGTGCTCACAGCGAGGTATGGATCGAGTTTGCCACCTTGTGCCGCGAGCCGCGCAGCAGCCGGGATTATCTGGAGCTGGCGGCAGAATTTTCCAGTGTGTTTGTGTCCGGTCTGCCGGTGATGGACGACGACGAGGTGGATGTGGTGCGGCGTTTCATTGACCTGGTGGATGCCTTCTACGATCAGAAGGTCAAACTGGTCATGACCGCAGCGGCTGCCATGGACGCCATCTACACGGGCCGGCGGCTGGCATTTGAATTTCGCCGCACGCGCAGCCGCTTGCAGGAAATGCAAAGCAGCGAATACCTGGCTGCAGCCCACCAGCCGGTATGAATCCTCTGACCTGGTCGGATCAGCCTTGGCCACTCAAGTGTCTGTCTGCGGCGCTGGCATTGTGGGCGGTGCTGCACATACTGTTGACCAAACGGGATCATCCGGCCGCATCGCTGGGCTGGGTCGCGATCGTCTTGTTGCTGCCTTTGCTGGGTGTGGTGATTTATGGCTGGCTGGGCATCAACCGGGTGCAGCGGCGCGCGCGCCTGCTGCGTGCGCCGCTGCAGTCAGTCGCAGCATCCGCCTGGGAGCCGGTGGACGATCCGGTCAGCGCCGACATCGACCTGCCCATGCCGCTGCGACCGCTTGAAGAACTCGGTCGACACAGCAGCCGCCGGGCATTGACCAGCAATCATCACATCACCGCCTACCACAACGGTGAGCAGGCCTACCCGGCCATGCTGGCGGCCATCGCGGCTGCGCGGCAGCAGGTCTGGCTGTCCACCTACATCTTCGACACCGATGCCGCCGGCAGCGATTTCATTGCCGCGCTGGCAGCGGCGCAGCAGCGTGGCGTGCAGGTGCGCGTGCTGATTGACGGTGTCGGTGAGCTGTATGCCTGGCCGCGGGCCAGCCGCCTGTTGCGGCGGCAGCAGGTGCCGTGTGCCCGCTTTCTGCCTTTGCGACTGTTTCCATTCACCATGTACAGCAACCTGCGAAATCACCGCAAGATGTTGCTGATTGATGCCGAGCAGGGATTTTTCGGCGGCATGAACATCGGAGATCGGCACGTGCTGGCTGCCGGCAAACGCACTGCGCGAGATGTGCAGTTCTGCATTCAAGGCGGTCTGCTGCGCCAGCTGACCGAGCTGTTTGCACGCGACTGGCGGTTTGTCACCGGTGAGTCTTTGACCCCGGTGACAGCAACATCGGAGCACACAGCCGCTGCCGGACACAAGTCACCAACTCTGGCGCGACTGATTCCCGATGGCCCGGACCAGGACCTTGACCGCCTGCGCATGACCCTGCTGGGGGCCATGCGTGCGGCGCAGCGGGACATCATCCTTATGACGCCCTATTTCATTCCTGCCGATGAAATTGCTTCGGCGCTGAAAACCGCAGCCCTGTCCGGTGTCCGGGTGCGCCTGCTGCTGCCTGATCGCAGCAACATCGCCATCGCCGACTGGGCCGGTCGGGCCCTGTGGCCGGGTCTGCTTGAAGCGGGCATCCAGATTCATCTGTTGCCGCCCCCGTTCATGCACGGCAAGTGGCTGCTGATCGACGACGCCTATGCGTTGCTCGGCAGCGCCAACATTGACGAACGCAGTCTGCGGCTGAATTATGAACTGGGTGTGGAGGTGTATGACCAGGCCTTTGTCAGCCAGCTGCAGCAGCAATCAGAACAGTTGCTGGGCACGGCCCGACGCCAGTCGCTTGAGCAGCTGCAGCAATGGTCCAGCTGGCAGCAACTGCGCAATGCCGCCGCCTGGCTGGCAGCGCCCTATCTGTAAAGACCCGTTCTATTATCCGGGATAATGATGAATGTAAACCGCCGGAATTTGCTTGCCATGCACAACGCAGTCAGGCGCTGCGGGCAGTCGCGACGGGCTACCAGTGCCAAGCCATTCCGATAAACCAGCAACCTTGCAACAGGACCAGCCATGCCAAAGTCACCATCGCCACAGCCAAACCGCCTCACGCTGACACTGCTTTGCGTGGTGCTTGTGCTGCTCAATGCCTGTGCCAGCCGGCCAGTGCCGCTGTCGCCGGCAAACCCGGCCAGTAACCACGCGAATCTTAACAGCGTGCTCTGGACGCAGACCGCAGTGGAATACCGCATGAGCGCCAGCCAGGCTTTTCGACTGGCGGCCAGTCAGCTGCCGGCAGCACTGGCCGATGCCAGCTGGACCGCCTTGCCCGAGCAGGCTGCGCAGCCGGGTTTTCAGCAGCTGCCAGCAGCGGTGATCATGGACGTGGATGAAACCCTGCTGGACAACTCGCCATTTCAGGCGCGCATGATTGCCCAGGGGCTGGAATTTGATGCCGGGCAGTGGCGCGACTGGGTGGCAGAAGCTCAGGCGCAGGCGATTCCCGGTGCCAGAGCATTCATCCAGTATCTGAAAAACAACGGTATCCAGCCCTATTACGTCACCAACCGGGAACAGCAAGCAGCCACTCTGGCCAACATTCGATCGCATCTGGATCCGGCCGCCACTGCAGAGCAGGTCATGGTGCGCAACGAGCAGCCGGACTGGGGCTCAGACAAGACCAGTCGCCGGCTGGCGGTGGCAGCCGGACATCGCGTGCTGTTGTTGCTGGGGGATGACTACAATGACTTCATTCAACTGGATTACAGCAGCCACCAGCAGCGCAATACGCTGGCCGCGCAGTATGGCGACTACTGGGGGCGACAGTGGATCGTGCTGCCCAACCCGCAATATGGGCACTGGCTGCGGGCGCTGCCTGACGCGGACAGGTCAGCCGTGTTGCGTGATCGTATTGAGCGGCAATGAGATGCCCAGATAGAGCAATAGCAGCTTCGCTGCCAGGGCCACCAGTAGAGCCCAGGTGAAGTTTCCCAGGGTGCCAAGAATGTAGTAGCTGGCCCGCTCAGGCTTGTCATGATCCACCCGGGCAATGCTTTTGGCAGCGAAAATCAAAGCCAGTGCGGTGTACGCTCCTGCTGCAACAAAGGTTACTACCAGCACATCCTCAATTTTACCGATGACTCGACCGGCACGGTCATTGCCCGGTTCGGGCTCAATTCTGGCGAGGTAAATCAAAAGCCTCACCACCTGACCACTGCCAATGACGGCAAGCAAGTAGGCAACAACCCAGATCGACAGCGTTAACACCAGCTGGTGCAGTGCTGCATGGTCTGTCAAGGCATTGTCTCCGGCAGCTTTGCAAAACAAGCCTGCCACTTTTCCAGAGCGCGGTTAAAACGCTTGTAATCAAGGGCGGCAAGGCTGCGGCTGATCACTGACTGGCTGACACCCAGGCTGTCAGCCACTGCGGCCTGAGTTCCATCCACACCATAACGCAAGATGATCTCTTGCTGGCGTTGTGTCCAGTTCAGCATTTGAGCATACAGCTGATCCCCCAGTGCGCTGATCAAATCAGTCTCCCATACCGTCAGATTCCTGTTTTGATAGCAAAACAATTGTTCTGTATGCTGCATTCGCTCAAGCTGATCCGCCGCCAGATGAAAGGCAGGGCCGTCAAAATCATAAACTGCCGGCAACTGATCAGCTTGATCAGATTCTCCGCGAATATCCAGCATACCGGTAACCACTGAACAACGCACTGCATATGGACTGAGATCAAACCAAAGCCTGGATATGACTTTGCCACATTCAGCTGTGGCAACAATCCCGGCAAACTCATCTATACCAGCCTGTATGGCAAAACGACTGACGAGCGCATGCTCATTTTGATTCAAATCAGCCAAACAATCGCGCAGTTGCTTACTGAAACGTTCACGATCTTTGATTTTTCGGGAATCCCTGATATCACACAATACAACGGTGGCAATCATGATTAGGACATGTCGAAGGCAACATGGATAAATATAGCATATAAATGTTATATTGTCATTATATAACAATATAGTGTCATATTTAAGAAGAATGGCCTATTTCAGTCATCATTTCAGCAGGCAGCAACGCCTGCAGCGTGCGCAGGTTTTCCGCGTGGCAGGCCATGTCCGGATCGATGTGGTTGGCGATCCAGCCATGCAGGCGCAGGCCATCGGCCAGAATCTGGCGGGCTGAGAGCAGACTGTGGTTGATGCAGCCCAGACGCATGCCGACGACCAGAATCACGCTGGCATCGACCAGTCTGGCGATGTCGGATTGCCAGAGCACGTCGTCAGCGGTCATGGCCACCGGTGCCAGCCAGCCACCAAAGCCTTCGATCAGCACGATGTCAGCGTCTTTGGCAGCCTGCTGCAAGGCCTGTTCGATGCGGGCCAGATCAATCTGCACCCCGGCCTGTTTGGCTGCAATGTGCGGGGCAATCGCCGGCGCGAACCGGTAGGGACTGATGATCTCGCGCGGCAGCGTCACGCTGGCGGCGGCGTGCAGCTGTTCCACATCGTCGTTGATCAGACCAAGCTCCGGTCGCGCAGGATCTGCAGCGGCACCCGAGGCCAGCGGTTTGCAGCAGGCCACGCGCTGGCCGGCGGCCACCCACTGCCGGGCAAGTTTGACCGTGCACCAGGTTTTACCGATTTCGGTGTCGGTGCCGGTGATGAAATAGAACTCAGTCAAGCGTCTTGCAGGCCATCCGTTGAATGGATGCAGAGTCAGAGGCGGTATGCATCAATTGATACAAGTGTCCACGATCGAGCAGTCCCAACAGCATAAACATCGGCAGCATCGCCAGCATTGCCGACGGCACCGAGTAGCGGGCTGATGTGAGCATTAGACACAGTGTTATCAGCAGGGTGGCCACTCCATACAATGCAGTGATCACGGCGCGCGGAGCACTGCCCACGATCAGGCCCACGCCCAACATCATTCCGGCGGCTCCGGGGTTGCTTGCGGCAAGGGCAAAGGTCATCGCCATGGCTGGTGCGGCAATCAATACACTGCGACGCTGCTGTTCATGGAGATTGCATCCAGGTTCATTGATCCACTGATAGCCCCGCACCACGGTAATGTGAAAGCCGGCGACAAGCACAATGTTCAGGCCGAGCAGAAGATACTGCTGTTCGATGTAGTGAGCAAACATGAATGGCACAGCAATCATGGCTCCGGTTAGCCCATGCAAATACAAGCGGTAGAGGTATGTTGCAAAGTCATTCATAAAGTCATCTCTGTTGCCCTTGACGAGTACCCACCATGTCTCGGTTGCAGGCGGCTATCAGATCATAGCAGTTTCTGACGTACAGAGAAATTCCAGGCAATGATCAAAAGGGAGCATACAGACACTCTCCCCGATCATGGTTTGCGAGATAAAAGATGATCTACCGAAAAGCTCACCTGCTCACCGCTGCCAGTGCGGATCGGTTGACCGGGCGGTGGGCCGATGGCGGTGGCATACACCACCTCCCAGCTGGCCTGGATGTTGCTGTCCTGACTGAAGCGCTCACGGTAGGCCTGCTGCATGGCCAGCAGTTTGCCGCGGGGAGTGAACTGTCTGGGACGGTCACTGCGGGCATTGGCGGCACCGATGCGTTTCAACTCATGCATCAGGCTGGACACATCCGCATAATTGGCGGTGATGCGGTCACAGTCCATCACCGGATCGCTGAAGCCGGCGTTGACCAGCCAGTCGCCAATCACGTGCTGGTCAATGAATTCGCTGACCCTGGCCTGCTCACCCACACTGGCCCAGGCCTGGCGCAGCTCCTGCAGGGTGTCCGGACCGAAGGTGGAAAACAGCAGCAGGCCACCGGGCTTGAGCACGCGTCGGACCCTCTGCAGGAAAGCGGGCAGGTCATCCAGCCATTGCAGTGTCAGGTTACTCACCATCAGGTCAACACTGGCAGCCGCCAGCGGCAGGCGCATGGCATCGGCCTGCAGTGCATGCAGCGGGCGTCGCCAGCGTGACAGCTTGCGGGTTTGCACACACATGCCGGCAGCCAGATCCATCCCGATAACACAGGCCCGGGGGTAAGCGCGTTTGAGTTCAGCGCTGCCGTGACCACTGCCGCAGCCCAGATCGACGATGACCTGTGGCGACAGCGAGAAGTGCTCCAGGCGTTCATACAGTCTGGCCCGCACTTCGCGCTGCAGCCAGGCATGCTGCTCATAGTCGACGGCGGCACGACCGAAGGCGCTGGCGACGCGTTGACGATCAAAGCGCATGCGCAAACCCGCAAATGGCCTCGCTGACCGCAGCGGGCTGCTCCAGCATCAGCGCATGGCCGACCTCAGGCAACAGCGTCAAGCTGGACTGCGGCAGCATGCTGGCGGTCTGGCTCAGCGCCTCGGCAGGGATCAGCCGATCACCGGTGCCGCCCAGAATCAGGGCTGGACAGTCGATCTGGCCGAGCCGGTGACGTGCATCGCCAGCATGCAGAAACGCCAGCGCCTGCTGCAGGCCGGGAAGTCGTTCAGTGTCCGGATGTGTCAGCGCGGTCTGCAGTGTCTGTTGCGCCTGGCTGGACAGGGCACGCTGGCCGAACTGCAGTTTTTGAAACCCGGTCAGTGCGGTCTCGGGGTCGGCGATAAAACGCTGACGAAATTCGCTGAAATCGGCTTCCGGCATGCCCGGCCAGTGGCTGGTCCGGACGAATTTGGGATTGGCTGCCAGCAGGATCAGACCACGCAGGTCGCAGGTCGCAGCCGCTTCCAGAATCAGCAGTCCGGCCACTGACCAGCCCAGCCAGACGGCATCGGCCGGCACCGTTGCTGCAATCGCATCGACGATAAGCGACGGTTGTGGCGGCCACGGTCCGGCCGGGCTGTCACCGTGATTGGGCAGATCGACACACCAGGGATTGCAGCAGTCCCTGAGCCGGGGCAACAGCTGATCCCAGATGCGTGAGCTCATGCACCAGCCGTGCAGCAACACCAGATCCGGCAGCGCAGCGTTGTGTTGCGTTGGCGCATGGAGCTTGATCATGCTGGCAGCTCCAGCTGGCTCAGTGCATCGATCAGTTGCTGCAGCTGTCGCTTGCTGTGCAATGCCGAAAGCGTGATGCGCAGGCGGGCGGTGCCCTGGGGCACCGTGGGTGGGCGTATCGCCACCACCAGCAGTCCCTGCTGGCGCAGCGCTTCCTGTGCCTGCAGGGCCAGCTGGTTGTCACCGATCAGCACCGGCTGGATGGCGCTGTGTGAGGGCAGCAGCGGCACACCGGCAACGTTGGCATGGGCAACAAACCAGTCGATGTTCTCGCGCAGGCGCTCACGTCGCCAGCCTTCTTCTGCCTGCACACGCAGCGAAACCCGTTGCGCATGCACCAGCGGCGGTGGCGCGGCGGTGGTGTAGATGAGACCACGGCAGACATTGCGCAGGTGATCGATCAGATCCGCCTGGCCGGTGATGAAGGCACCTGCCAGACCGAACGACTTGCCAAAGGTGCCGATCAGCAGCGGCACCTGTTGCTGACCAAGGCCCTGCTGTTCGAGCAGACCAAGACCGTGCTCACCAAGCACGCCGATGCCATGGGCGTCGTCGATGATGAGTAACGCCCGGTTGGCTGCAGCCAGCGCAGCCAGTTGCTGCACCGGGGCCTGGTCGCCGTCCATGGAGAAAACGCCATCGCTGGCCAGCACGCGCATGCCCGTGCGTGCCGATTGCAGCAGCAGTTGGCGACAATGCGCAACATCGTTGTGGCGATAACGTCGGCATCCGGCAGCAGCGAGTCGGGCACCATCGATCAATGAGGCGTGACATAGCTTGTCCAGCAACAGCACATCTTCGCGTTGCGCCAGCGCCTGCAGCACGCTGACATTGGCCACGAAACCACTGCTGAAACACAATGCCGCATCGCGCTCGAAGCGCTCCGCCAGCGCCTGTTCCAGCGCATCGTGCTCAGGGCGGCTGCCGCTGACCAGACGCGAGGCGCCACTGCCGCTGCCGGCCGCAGCCGCGCTGGCGAGCGCGGCCTGCAATGCCGGATGCTGGCTCAGTCCAAGATAATCGTTGCCGCTGAAATGGATCAGCGTCTGGCCGCTGCGGTCATCGTGCAGCAGCACATCACCGACCACCCGGTAAGCCTGGGTTTGCCGACAAAGGTGCTGCGCGCGCAGCCGCTGCTGGCGCTGCTGAATCGTCGCGGACCAGTCAAGCTGTGCTGTCATCGCCGACGCCATCATGAGCAGTTGGCGGGTTACGCCATGGGCTGCAGGCCCAGACGCTGGAACAGCTGCTGATCAGCCTGGGTGGCCGGATTGGATGTGGTCAGCAGTTGTTCACCGTAAAAGATCGAGTTGGCGCCGGCGAGAAAGCACAACGCCTGGGTGGCATCGCTCATGTTCTCACGCCCGGCCGACAGCCGCACCATGGATTTGGGCATGAGGATGCGCGCGGTGGCGATGGTGCGCACGAACTCCAGTTCGTCGAGCGCATCGACGCCGTGCAGCGGGGTGCCTTCGACCTGAACCAGCAGGTTGATCGGAACGCTTTGCGGATGTTCCGGCAGATTGGCCAGTTGTTGCAGCAGACCGAGCCGGTCATCGCGGCTTTCGCCCATGCCGATGATGCCTCCACAACAGGTCTTCAGACCAGCCTGACGCACATTTTCCAGCGTGTCCAGACGCTCCTGATAACTGCGGGTGGAGATCACCTCGCGGTAGTATTCCGGCGAGGAATCCAGATTGTGGTTGTAGTAGTCCAGCCCGGCGGCTTTCAGCTTCTGCGCCTGCTCGGCCTTGAGCATGCCCAGCGTGATGCAGGTTTCCAGTCCTTCATCGCGCACCGCCTGCACCAGTTCGATGACCTTGTCGATGTTGCGGTCGGTGGGCTGACGCCAGGCTGCGCCCATGCAGAAGCGACTGGCACCGGCCGCCCTGGCGGCCCTGGCTGCGTCCACCACATGCTGCTTGTCGAGTAGCTTTTCGCGTCCCAGTCCGGTGTTGTAATGCACACTCTGCGGACAGTACTTGCAGTCCTCCGGGCAACCGCCGGTCTTGATGCTGAGCAGTGTGCTGATCTGCACCGCATTGGGGTCAAAGTGCTGTCGATGCAGCTGCTGCGCCTGCCACAGCAGATCATTGAACGGCTGCGTGTACAGCGCGCGGATGTCGTCGAGCTGCCAGTCGTGGCGCAGGCCATCGGCTGCTGCTTTGGGCTTGTTGCTGGCAACCGGCGGTCTGATGGCGATGCGCTCATGCGCGCCGGACGTGATGGAATCAGGATTGGCTGACATAATGATCATGCTGTTGTGGGTGAAATCGACAACCACAGCGAATGTGGTCAACTTCAGCCAGTTTATCAGGTTGACGAGATTGCAGCAGAATGTTGTCAGGCCGTGAGCTGTAACGCCACCGCGCGCCCCATGAACGAAGCGCCGATAACGCGGAAACTGCCGGGCCAGTCACGCATGCATTCCTGCCACGCGCGCAGTTCGTGCTGCTCATAACCAGGATAGGCGAGCAACTCGTCAAACACCAGCACCGTGCCGGCTTGCAAGCGATCTTTCAAGCCTTGCAACACGTCCCGGGTTGAGCTGTACAGATCACAGTCCAGATGCACCAGCGCCACCGGTTCGGGATGTTCATGCAGAAAGGCATCCAGCGAGGCGCTGAACCAGCCCGCGTGCAAACTCACATTGTCGGGCACCTCCGGCTGGCGACCCTGGGTGCTGTAGCTGCCGGCAGCTTCATGGTTCCAGTCTTCCGGCAGGCCGGCAAAGCTGTCGAAACCATGCACGTGGCAGCCCTGCGACTGGATGGCCGGGGCGGTGGCGATGATGCGGATACTACGGCCATGAAACACCCCGAACTCAAGCACCAGCCCGCTGCCAAGCAACTCAGCCGGCACTGCCTCAATGGCAGCCTGCAGCATGCGCGTGGAATTGCCATGGATGTCCTGTGGTCGCTGCTGCCACAACCAGCGCTGACCGGATAACAAAGCCTCACCGTTCTGGTTGAGCTGATCGCGCATGCGCCCGGTGTCCAGCGTGGCCGGCTGGCTCTCGGCCGCATCCGGCCATGCGCCAAGGCAGACGGCTGCGTTGATCAGCGGCTGGGCATCCTTGCCGTGATGGGCAAAGCCACGTTGCAGCAGATTCCAGCCCTCAGCGTATTGCTGTGCGGCCACCAGATGCGCCAGTTCCATCATGCTGATGCCAACATGCTGGCCGATCCAGGCCCGGCAGGTGCCACGTTGCTGATCGGCGGCAGCAGTCATGCCCAGGCGCTCCAGACACTGCCACAGCCGGTACTGCACCTCCGCCACCTCGGGCAGTGCGCGGGCGTAGTGCTGCCAGCGCTCAAGGCTAAGCGCATACTCACCCAGCCCCCACAGACAGCGGGCGTACTCGAGTGGATGCTGGCGCTGTTGCGGGTCGATCTGCTGCAACAGCGCCATGGCCTGATCCCAGGCCTGCAGATTCATGTACGCCAGCAGTATCTGTTGTCGCGTCTGCGCGTCGTCCAGCGCCATGGCGCTGGCGGTGCGCAGATCCTGAATGGCGCTGGCGCGGTCACCGGTCTGGTGGTGATAGCTGGCTGACAGCAGCCACATTTTTGGATCGCTGGTGGCGGTCAGTCTGAGTTGTTCCAGCAAACTGCCGGCACGACCCAGATTGCCACGCTGAAGAGCGCTGCTGGCTTGTTGCAGGCTGGCGTTCATGGATGTTTTGCCAAGGTGAAGTTCAGCAGGCATTATAGATCGGTACCGCAGCCGATGCTGCGCCAAAGCGGGAGCGAAAACGGCAGCCCATGCCCACAGCAAAGCCTCATCAAGCTTCAGGTGGCTGGTTGCAGCAGGCGCTCAGTCTGCTGCATCCATGGCGTTGTGTCGTGTGCCAGCAGCGTTCGGATCAGCCGCGAGATCTGTGCCGCGCCTGCGCCGACGAGCTGCCACTGCTGCAACAGCAGTGCCAGCGTTGTGCCGAGCCACTGGCGGTGATGGCGGCGTTGTGCGGTCGCTGTCAGCAGAAACTGCCTTCGTTTGATCAGGTGTTTGCGATCTGGCTGTATGCGCAGCCGGTGCAGGGCATGCTTACGGCGTTCAAGTACCAGCGTCAGCAGGTGGCTGGCAGGGTGCTGGCCGAGACCGCAGGCGCACACATTGCCGATGCCATCGCTGCCGGTGATTTAGCTCTACCGCAGGCGCTGGTGCCGGTGCCGCTGCATCGATGGCGGCTGTTGCGGCGGGGATTCAATCAATCCCATCTGATTGCACGAGATTTGCAGCGTTGCCTGCAGCGCCGGGACATGCAGCTGAATCTGCGGCCATCGCTGCTGGCACGAATTCGTCGCACGCGACCGCAGGCCGGGCTGGATCTGGCCGCCAGACGACGCAACCTGCGAGCCGCTTTCAGTGTCCACGGCGAGGTGCCGGCACACGTCTGTCTGATCGACGATGTGATGACCTCGGGCAGCACGGTGGAGGCCTGTGCCAGATTGCTGAAACGCGCAGGATGTCAGCGCGTGGATGTCTGGGTGCTGGCACGCGCCAGCAGAATCGATTGATGGCGGCAGCGGCCGAAGCTGCTACAATGTGATAACCATGTGAACGCAGTGCCTGGAGGATGGCACCGCATCCTGCTGTCGTAAGCAATGTTTATCGCTATCGGCATCACCAGAATTCAGGGAGAAACCATCGGTGAAAACAACTGCATCCCGGCACAGCGCGGTGGAACTGCGCATGGCCCTGTCGCTGCTGCGTGCCAGCCACACGCGTGTGCTCATTTTCATTCAGGCGCTGCTGTGGCTGTTGCTGATTGGCTTGGCCTGGATGCTGATCGCCAGCGCCGCTAATGAACAGCACACCAGGTCTGAGGTGCTGCAGAAATTCACCTCTGCCGCCGTCAGTGCCTACACCGGCTCACTGCCCGACCGTTTGCTGGGTGTGGGCCTGCTGGCCGGCTTGCTGCTGTCGTTCAACATGATGTGGCAGCAAAGCCATGCCCGCTTGCGCGTGGGCATTGATGGCATCCACGCCAGCATGCCCGGCTGGCTGGGCTGGTCGATCTTCAAACAGACCGGCGGTGACTGGCAGCTGCGCTGGCGCGACATAGACAGTGCACGACTGGAGGCTCCCAAGCACACCCGCAGAACCTCGCAGGGTCTGCGTTTCTACCGCCTGGTGCTGACCACCGGCAAGGACGAAATCCGCATCAATCCCTATGTCTGGTTCAATCCGCATGGCACAGACCACCGCATGGGCCTGCGTGAGCTGTTCGGCACCGGCAAAAGCAACGCCCGACGCATTCATGACGCACCGCTGATGCAACTGCTGCAAGCGCGCGGGATTGAGGTGGCCAACATGGCGGAGCTGGCCACCAGCGACAACGGAGAATTCCAGCTCGGCAGCCACAAGGGGCTGGGCCTGCAGGTGGTGCTGCTGTTTGTGTTTGGTGGTTATTTTGCCGTGGATCATTTCATGCTGGCACCCTACCAGGCACTGCAGTCGGTACCAAAGCTGCCTTTTTTAGTGCTGGCCATGCCGGCACTGGTGCTGATTGTCATCAGCGGACGCGGCGCACCGAAGCTGGAACGCGCTGCCGTCGGCACCATGTTGCTGGCGGCCATGCTGGCCGCGCTGTATCCGGCCATGCTGCGTTACAACGCGGTGGACGCCGAAACCATCAACGCCACTTACGAAGCCAGCGCCGGCGCTTACTACCAGGCGCTGAACCAGGAGCTACCCGCCATCGACATGAGCCAGCACCGCGGGGAAGAATACTGGCAGCAATTCGAAGCCGGCAGCCTGCACAACTTTACCTTGCTGCGAGGCAGCCTCGGCATCTACCAGTTGGACATGACCACGCTGAACAGCACCGTTCGCGCCTGGTATGACAGCCCGCAATAAAGGTAGGCTTGATCGACAGTTGCAAGGCAGATGGTTCGCCTTAAGTTGATCTCATCGCGAGATGTTGCTGGATTTGATAGACAATCTGTAGCATAGAGGAAGAAATTCGCTGATCAGCGCAGCCAGAAACTCAGCAGCAGGCCCAGCGCCAGCGTGGCGCCAACGCGATTGTTGTCGAGGAAGGCCTGAAAGCAGGCCTGGCGTTCGCGGCCGGCGATCTTGCGCTGCTGCAGCACAAACAGCACGACGGTGATCAGCACTGCCAGCCACCAGGGCCAGGCGTCAAGCGGTGCAGCCTGCCATTGCGACAGCCCGAACCAGACCAGCAGCGCCAGCATGCCAAGCTGCATGGCGGCAAGCACGCGGCGATCGTGCTCGCCAAACAGGATGGCGGTGGATTTGACGCCGATCAGCAGGTCGTCCTCGCGGTCGGACATGGCGTATTCGGTGTCGTAGATCACTGTCCACAGCAGGTTGATGGCAAACAGCAGCCAGGCAATCGCCGGCACCTGTCCGGTTTCGGCGGCGAATGCCATCGGCACGGCCCAGCCGAAGGCCGCACCCAGCACCACCTGCGGCAGATGGGTGTAGCGTTTGCAGAACGGATACAGCGCCGCCAGCCCGGCTCCCACCAGCGCCAGTTTGACCGTCAGGGCATTGGTCTGCAGCACCAGCAGCAGGGCCAGGCCAAGCAGGCCGACAAACAGCCACAGCGCCTGGTGCGGGCTGATTTCACCGGCAGCCAGCGGCCGCTGCCGGGTGCGTTCCACGTGGGGATCGATGTCGCGATCGGCGTAGTCGTTGATGACGCAACCGGCGGCGCGCATGACCACCACGCCGGCGGCAAAAATAAGCAGATTGGCCACGCTCGGGCGACCCTGTCCGGCAACGATCAGTGCCCAGGCGGTCGGCCACAGCAGCAGCCAGATGCCGATCGGTCGATCGAAGCGCATCAGCCGCAGCCAGCGGTTCATGCGCTGGCTTTGAGCTGTCTTGCTGGCCACAGTTGCTGCAACAGCGCCTGCGGTTGATCCCAGTGGCCGGCGGCGATCCAGTCGGCCAGCGGTGCCATGATCTGCGGCCAGTCACACGGCGCAATGGCTGCCATGGCGAGGAAGTCGCGCACGCTGTCGGCGCACAGTTTGTGCATCCAGCGGCCCAGCTGCAGCTGCTCCAGCGCTAGCGCGTTGGATTCCTGCTCGACCTGGCCGGTGAGCGGTTTCACCAGCACCTTCTTGCCCAGATGCAGCGCTTCGGACACCAGTGAGAAGCCGGCATTGCAGATCACACCCTGGCTGCTGGCGAGGTCTTCAATGAACGCTTTGCGGCCGATCCGGCACAGGCGCACATTGCCCTGCTCGCCGCTGGCTTCGGTACCGGAATAGACGCGAAAGCGCTGTGCGGGAAACTGTTGCAGCAGGGCGATGACGGCAGCCTGATCCTCGAATGGCAAATACACCAGCACGTGCTCGTCCGTGCTGATCGGCAGGGCATGGATGTCATCGGCCACGGTCGGCGGCAGGATGGCCTGATCGAAGTGGTGCCAGTGTGAGCCCATCGGGTACTGCACCGGTGCGAACACGTTGGTAACCCAGTGCGAGATGCCGGCCCCGGCCTTGGGCACATCGTGCACAAAGGCATACAGGTGGCCGATGCCGATGCTGGGCACGCCGCGGCGTTTGGCCATCCATGCTGTGACCGGCTCGTAGTCGCTGATGACCAGATCCAGATCCTGCCAGGCCAGGCCGGCGACATCGCGCAGAAACTGTACCGGCTTGTTGTCCAGCGTGGTGCGCAGGTAATCGAGCTTGCCGGCACGGCTGCTGAAAGTCAGTCCGGTACAAACCTGATAGGGCTCGAACTGCGCCACGTCCCAGCGCCCGGCGGTGGATGGGCCGCTGAGCAGGCAGCGTACCTGATGGCCGCGCTGGCGCAGTTCCCGCAGCAGTGCCGATGAACGCACGATATGACCGTTGCCGGTGGTTTGTACGCCCAGCAGAATGTTCATCGGCAAAGGTCGCGGTGAATCCGCAGTCAGCCGGCGGCGCTGGCGGGCGGTGTCTGCCCGCTGCTGCCTTCGCTATCCAGCTGCTGGTTTCTGGTCCAGCGCGAACTGGGCAGGATGCGGGCGTCGTCGCAGCGCTCGCGGTAGCGCCGGGCGATGTCCACCACTTCCTCCAGCAGACCCTGATCCAGCGTGGTCGGGTTCAGGCCCAGTTGCTGGAACTTGCCGCGCTCGACTTCCAACCGGTTGTGGGCGGCTTCCTTGCGCGGATTCTGGTAATGACGAATCTCTGCGCCAGCGATGTCGGCGACCTTCTGTGCCAGCTCCGCCACCGTCCAGGTTTCGGTGACCTGATTGAAGATGTCGACACGTTCGCCGCTTTTCGGTGGGTTTTCAATGGCGAGCTGGATGCAGCGCACGGTGTCGCGTATGTGGATGAAGGCGCGCGTCTGGCCGCCACTGCCGTACACGGTGAGCGGGTGGCCGATGGCGGCCTGCATGAGAAAACGGTTCAGCACGGTGCCGTAATCGCCGTCGTAGTCAAATCGGTTGATCAGCGCCGGGTGGCGGGCGGTTTCCGGTGTCTGCGTACCCCACACCACACCCTGGTGCAGATCGGTGATGCGCAGGTTGTCGTTCTTGTTGTAGAAGTAGAACAGCAACTGGTCGATGGTTTTGGTGGTGTGGTAGATGCTGCCGGGATCGGCCGGGTGCAGGATGTCGGTTTTCTGCCAGCCGGCTTCGGTTTCGATCTGCACCGGCAGGTAGCCTTCCGGGATCACCGCGCCATCGACGCGACCATAGCCGTACACGCCCATGGTGCCCAGATGCACGATGTGGATGTCGCGACCACACTCGATCACGGCGGCCAGCAGGTTGTTGGTGCCGGAGACGTTGTTGTCCACCGTGTAGCGCTTGTGCCAGGCCGATTTCATTGAGTAAGGTGCCGCCCGCTGCTCGGCAAAATGCACGATGGCGTCGGGCTGGGTCTGTTCGATGCAGCGTAGCAGCGCATCCGGCTCGGTGGCGATGTCAATGCGGTGAAAACCGATGTCCTCGTCGGTGAGCTGTCGCCAGGTGGCGATGCGCGTGGCAATCGGTGTGATCGGTGTCAGCGAATCACAGCACAGCTCGTTGTCGATGTTGCGCCGCGACAGGTTGTCGACGATGTCCACCTGATAGCCCTGGGCGGACAGGCGCAGCGCCGTGGGCCAGCCGCAGAAACCATCTCCACCCAGTACCAATACACGTTTTGCCACGTTGCTACCTGCTGATTCAGCCTTGTTCAATCGAATATTGTAACAACTGCGTGAAGATCAAAGTGCAACAGATGTGCACCAGCCAGCCGTGCAGTCGCTTAGGGCTGGTGCGCCGCCGCGTGACGTTCCTTGACGATTTTTTCCACGTACCAGCAGGTCGGGATGATGGTCAGCCCCCTGGCCTCGGCTGCGTCGAGTGCGTGCTCGACCACCTTGCGGGCCAGTCCCTGACCACGCAGGCTGGGCGGGGTGAAGGTGGAGGTGAAATCGATAGTGCTGGCATCGCGCATGTGATAGCGCAGCACCACCTCATTGTCCTCATGGCGCGTTTCACCGACGCGGATCAGATAGCGCAGATCCTCGGGGTCGTGGATGACTTCGATGTCGGGCAGCGTGCTCATATTGTCATTATGCAATTGCGCAACCGCTCTGGCAACAGCTTGCCGATGGTTTTTGCACCGCCTGTTATTCGGGCAGGTCGGCCCGGCCCAGCATGTTGGTGTCGGTGCCGAACCAGATGGCGTTGCGCTCGGCGTCGAACACCATGTGGCGCACCGCTCCGGCTCCACTGGGAATGCCGGTGACGCTGATGAACGACGCACTGGCAAGATCGAAACCGACAAACCGGTTGGGGTCGGGAAAGGTCTCGACAAACCACAGCCGGTCGTGATTGTCCACCGCCATGGCATAGGGGCCGCTGGCACCGGCACCGCTGTGGCTGCGGCCCGGCGTTGGCCACTCGCTGAATTGCTGCTGGCCGGGCTGGTAGCAGCCCAGGTAACCCTCGGCATAATCGACATAACAGATGCGATCATCGGAGGTGATGGCGATGCGGCGCGGGCGGGCGTCGGCGCGCGGCAGCTCGATTTCCTGCAGCCGCATGCTGGCCGGATCGATGTGCACCAGCTTGTTGCTGCCCAAAAGCACCACCCAGGGGTGACCGTTGCTGTCGAGATCAATGCCGTACGGGCGGGCGCGTGCGGTGGGTACATCCAGCATGTTGACGCTGCCAGTGGCAGGATCAAACACGCCGATGCTGTTGCTCCATTGTGCGGTAAACCAGATACGACCGTCGCTGGCCTGGATCAGGGTGTGCGGGTCTTTGGCCTGATCTTTCGGTGTCGGATACTGCCGGATCTGTTCCCCACTGGCGGCGTCAGGATCGATGCGACCGATGTGGGCGGCCTGGTTGCCGGCATACCAGATGATGCCGCTGGCATCGACAATCAGATTGTGCGGACCGGCACCGTCCGGCATGTCGATGCGCGCAAACGAGGCGTCGGCCGGATCGAACACGGCAGCGTAGTCGCCGCCCTGACCGACAAACCAGACCCGACCGTCGGGGGCGACAAACGGGTCACGCGGCCTGGTGTTGGGCCAGGGTACCTGCCATTCCTCGATGTTGATCGGCTGGTGGCTGAGGCTGTCAGTGCCGGATTCGGCCGCCGACAAGGGGCTGACGGCACCGAGCATGATGCTGCCGGTCATGGCGAAAACAATGTGTTGCATGATTCTGGACATATTGATCTGCTCCTTGGAATTTGCGGACAAGTCTGCTGCTGGCTGGATAAATGTGACAGCAGCACACGGCCTGGTACTCAATCTGTATGCTGTTGCAATGCGAACTAAGATTTTTGGCAGCAACAGGCGATCATGATCATAGCTCTGGGTTTACTTGCGGTCTGCATGCTGGTCATGCTGCTGACCTGGTACTGGCAACTGTACCGCAACAATGCCGGTTGGGTCGATGTGGTGTGGTCGGCGCTGCTGGGTCTGCTGGCAGTTAGCTACGCGGTGGCCGGTGACGGCTCCGACCTGCTGCGCTGGCTGACCGCGCTGATGGGCGGGGTGTGGTCACTGCGGCTCACCTCGCACCTGGCCGTGCGCGTGGCCGGCGAGCCGGAGGATGGCCGCTATCAGGCCATGCGGGAACACTGGGGCGCGCAGCAGCAGATGAAACTGCTGTGGTTTTTTCAGGCCCAGGCGCTGATCGCCTGGCTGTTCGGCTGGGTGTTCTGGGCCACCGCCAACAATGCCAGCGGCTGGTCGCTGTGGGTGCTGCTGGCGCTGCTGGTGTGGGTGATTTCCATCGCCGGTGAAAACCTCGCCGATCGCCAGTTGGCCGCGTTCAAGCGTCGGTCCGACAGCCGCGGCAAGACCTGTCGCGAGGGTCTGTGGCGCTACTCCAGGCATCCGAATTATTTCTTCGAGTGGCTGCACTGGTGCAGTTACCCGCTTCTGGCCATCGGCAGTGGTCACTGGTGGGTGGCGCTGCTGGGGACGGTGGTGATGTTCATGTTTCTGTATCGCGTCACCGGCATTCCCTACACCGAGCAGCAGGCGCTGAAAAGCCGTGGCGACGATTACCGCCGCTACCAGCAGACCACCAGCGCGTTTTTTCCCTGGCCGCCCAAGACCGTCAATGAATGAGACAGCCTGGCCAGCAGCAGCAGGCCATCAGCGGTCCACATCGTCGCGGTAGTCCTCATAGGAGATGCCGGCCTGGTGCAGGCAGTCGTTGCGCTGGGCTTCATCGACGATGCTGCGGCACTGCTGTGAGCGCCACAGCTGGCTGTGCTCGTAGGTTGATCGCGACGCACAGGCGCTGGTGAGCAAACTCAGCAGCAGGATCATGCACAGTCTTGAGCTCATTGTTGATGTGTCCCGGTTGCAGTGACCGGCCAGCAGCATAAGGTCGCTGGCGTTAAATGATCGTCATCAGCTGTTGCTGAAGATCAGCTTCGGTCGCTGGTACAGGCTCGCCGCCAGCAGCGCCAGCGCTACACCAAACAGCACGCTGCTGGCCACGCTGAGCAGCTTCCAGTCCAGCGGCATGTTGTGGCCGCTGATGGTTTCGTTGATCAGCAGGCTTTGCGACAGTAGCGGCACCGTCATCATCCACAGCTCCGGTTTCACCGGGTTGATGAACATCCACAGCGTTGGCAGCATCGGGATCAGCACCACCAGCCCCATGTAGGACTGCGCTTCACGGAAGCTCTTGGCGAATGCTGCCAGGGTGGTCAGCAAGGCGGCGGCGATCAGCGCCACCGGTGCCGTCAGCAGCCAGAACTGCAGCGCCATGCCCCAGTCCAGATTGAGGCGGAAATCCAGCGATGCCGCCGGAATAAAGCCAACCCCGATGACAAACGCAACCAGTGTCAGCGCCAGCGAGATCAGCGTGAACGCGGTGGTGGCCAGCAGCTTACCGGCCATGATCTGCCAGCGCGGCAGCGGATTGATCAGCAGCGGTTCCAGCGACTTGCGTTCCTTCTCCCCGGCGGTGGTGTCAATCGCCACCGACATGCCGCTGACAAACAGTCCGATCATGACAAAGTAGGGCAGCATGGCCAGAATCAGTGCGCCACGGCTTTCCGGCGTGGACAGGTCGATTTCCTTGATCATCACCGCCTGCATCAGGCTGGGATCGACACCGCGCAGCTGGATGCGCTGCTGGCCGATCTGGCTGCCATAGCCGTTCAGCAGCCGCTGCACGCGTGCAATCGTGGTGCCGACTTCGCGCCGGGAGCGGTCAGCCAGCAGCTCAACCACCGCCGGTTCGCCATCGCGCCACTGCTGCGGATAGTCCGCAGTGATGCGCACGATGACATCGTGGGTCTCTTCGGCGATGGACTGTTCCGGATCGGCCGGGGCGGCGCCCAGCAGCATGCCGTTTTGTTGCAGAAACTGCACCAGGTTGGGCGCCAGCTCGGCGTTCACCACCGGGATCTCCAGCGTCTCTTCGGCTTTTTCCATCTCCTTGCCGGTGATGAAGCCAAACAGCACCACAAACAGAATCGGCCCCAGCACCGGGCCCATGATCAGTGCATTGAGCACGGTGCGGCGGTCGCGCAGGCTGTCGCGCATTTCCTTGTCGAACACAGTAAACAGTCGGTTCATGCCAGCAGGCCCTCCTCGCTGCCAATCAGTTGCACAAAGGCGTCTTCCAGCTCGCTGGTACCAGCCTGCTGACGCAGCTCGTCGGCGGTGCCATCGGCGGCGACCACGCCATCGGCAATGATGACGATGCGATCACACAGGGCGGCGACTTCCTGCATGATGTGGGTGGAAAGAACGATGCAGTGGCCAGCCGCGCGCAGCCGCAACAGCATGTCGCGCAACGCCCGGGTGCTCATCACATCCAGGCCGTTGCTGGGTTCGTCCAGCAGCAGCGTTTTCGGCTGGTGCACCAGTGCCCGCGCCAGCGCCACGCGCACCCGCTGGCCCTGGGAAAAGCCTTCCGTGCGGCGGTCGATGAAATCATGCAGATCAAGCTGATCGCTCAAGTCGGCGATGCGTTGTTCCAGCGCGGCTTTGCCAATGCCATGCAGTTTGCCGAAATAGGCGATGTTTTCGCGTGCGCTCAGCCGCGCATACAGGCCGCGGGCATCCGGCACCACGCCAAGGCTGGTCTTGACCTTGAGCGCATCGCGCTGCGGGTCGATGCCATCAATGCGAATGCTGCCGGCGTCCGGTGGCAGCAGCGAATACAGCATGCGCAGCGTGGTGGTCTTGCCGGCACCATTGGGGCCAAGCAGACCGGTGATCTGGCCATCGGCGGCCACAAACGAGACGTCGCGCACGGCCTTTACCGGGCCAAAGGATTTCTGCAGATGCTCGGTGACGATCATGGTGACGGCCCCAGCAGCGACAGGAAAAACGGACTGGCTTTGATGTCGTCGACGCAACTGGCGTCAATGCTGTCGGGTTCGGGCTGGTCAAGAAACTCGGCCAGTTTGTCCGGCACGCAGCCGTGCCGCAGCACGCTGTGACCCTGGCCGGGAATGACCCAGTGTGCGGAGCGCGCAAACTGCTTCGCGGCCTGTTCGGCATAGCGCGGTGGCGTCACCGGATCGACCTCGCCGGAGAGCAGCAGCACCGGCACCTCGTCGTTGTTCAGCGGTTGATGAAAATCGGCTGGCACCTCGCCACGTGGCCACACCTCGCACTGGGCGCGCATAACCTCCAGCAGGGTGTTGCCCAGCAGGGTGTCGCTGTGATCCAGCGTGGCCGGATAAAACGGCACGTCCTCACTGCAGATCACCGACATTTCCATGCCACGTGCGAGCATGTCGGTCAGGTTGCCCACCTGCATCAGCGCCTGCGCTGTGAGCGGCTGCCAGTCGCCCAGGTCGGCCTGTTCCAGCACAATCGGCAGCAGCGCCTGGGTTTCACTGGCATAGCTGAGCAGACGCACGGCCACAGCCAGCACGTCGCTGGTCACGGCTATGGTTTCACGCTTGCCGCTGGTGGGCATGCGCAGGGTCAGCGATGGACTGGCGCTGGCCAGTTCGGCACGCAACCGCTGCAGGCGCTCGGCAGGATTGCCGAAGCGGTCAAAGCAGTCGCTTTGTTCGCGGCAGCGGGCAAATATGCGCTCCAGCGCCAGATCCAGCATCGGCGCATGCTCGGTGCCTAGCAGCACCTGCGGCGGGGCCACACTGTCCAGCACCACGCTGCGCACCTGTTCGGGGTAATTGCGCAGATACACCTGCGCGGCACGCGTGCCATACGACACCCCGATCAGATTGATCTGCGCAAGGCCCAGCGCCTGGCGCACCGCCTCGATGTCGCCAGCAGCAACACTGGTGGTGTAATAACGCGGATCGGCATCCAGCTCGGCCAGGCATTCACGGGTTTGCTGGCGGATCTGAGCCAGGTCAATGTCGGTGACGAACTCGGCCTCGCCCAGATCGCACTGCAGTTTGTTGGAGCCGCCGGTGCCGCGCTGGTCGACCAGAATCACATCACGGCGCTTGTTCGCCTCGCGCAGCGCACCGGCCACAATCGGCCACGCTTCCGTGGCTGCCTGCCCGGGGCCACCGGCAAAAAAGAAGATCGGATCAGCTAGCCGCTGTTTCTGGTCACTGGCGGGTACCCGGGCAACGCGCAAGCTGAGGCTGCGCACATCATCGCCGCCAGAGCCCAGTGTCTGCGCCGGGTTTTCAGCCACCAGCAGGCTGCCGCATTGAGCCTTGGCGGTGAGCGTTGTGCCCGGCAACCGCAGGATGCAATCGGTGAAGCTGATACTCTGGTTGCCGCTGTCGAGCTCGGTCTGTTGCGCCAGTGTCGGCGCCACAGGCAGACTCAGCAGGCCGATGCAGGCGAGCAGTGGTAGCCATCCTGGCAGCAGTCTTTCAGTTGCATTCATAGGTCTTGTTCCGTTGATGTCATGCCTTGCTGGCAGATGATTCAGTATCTGGCCGGGGCTGGATTTGATGCGTTGACCGGCAGACAATTAGAAGTTTAGCTAAATATCTAAATGAAGTCAACCCTGGACAATTCCAGCTTATGCCAGGACGGCCATCGCGGCATCATGGCGGGTTGCCGCAAACGGCTTTGATTCCCTCGCCGCTGACCCCAGATTCCGATGAATCCTAACACGTCAGCTGCTGCGCACACTGTGACATCAGTCATGTTTGCCAGGGTCGATTGTGGCACCATGAGCGCAACCATCACCACCACCGGCAACAGGACCATCCATGCTTGCACTAGACATCCGCGATCTGAAGAAAACCTACAAGAACAAGGTGCAGGCCTTGCGTGGCGTCAGCCTGCAGGTGGAAAGCGGTGACTTCTTTGCCCTGCTCGGACCCAATGGGGCCGGCAAGTCAACGCTGATCGGCATTCTCAGCTCGCTGGTCAATGCCAGTTCGGGACAGGTCAGGATCTGTGGACATGATCTGTACCGCGACCGTGCCCGGGCCATGGCCAGCATCGGTCTGGTGCCGCAGGAAATCAATTTCAACCAGTTCGAAAAGCCGCTAGACATCGTCGTGCAGCAGGCCGGTTATTACGGCATTCCGCGACCGCTGGCGCTGCAACGCGCCGAGCGCTATCTGAAGCAGCTGTCGCTGTGGGACAAGCACGACAAGATCTCGCGCAGTCTGTCCGGCGGCATGAAACGCCGGCTGATGATCGCACGCGCCATGGTCAACGAGCCGCAGCTGCTGATTCTGGACGAGCCCACCGCCGGTGTCGACATCGAGATCCGCCGTTCCATGTGGGGTTTTCTGCGCCAGATCAACGAGCAGGGCACCACCGTCATCCTCACCACACACTATCTGGAAGAGGCCGAGGAGATGTGCCGCAACATCGCCATCATTGATCACGGCCAGATCATCGAGAACACCGACGTCAAGACGCTGTTGACCAAGCTGGATGTGGAAACCTTCGTGCTGGATCTGCGCGCCCCGCTGCAGCAGCTGCCCGAGGCCGAGGGCATGAGCTTTAAGCAGCGCGATGAAGTCACGCTGGAAGCGTCCATTCCGAAAGGCAAATCCATCAACAGCCTGTTTGCCGTGCTGCAGGAGGCGGGCGTGCAGGTGAATTCGATGCGCAACAAATCCAACCGGCTGGAAGAGCTGTTCATGCGCCTGGTGGACAAGGGTGAACTGCAGACCGAGACCAGCGGCAGTCACACCAGTGCTGCCGCTGCACCGGCATCGGCGGGAGCAGGCGCATGAACCACAGCAGCAGCGAAATGAGCATGGCCCAGGTCAATCTGGTTGGCTATCGCACCATCATCCGCCGTGAGATCAACCGTATTCTGCGCATCTGGGCGCAAACGCTGTTGCCCCCGGCGATCACCATCTCACTGTATTTCATCATTTTCGGCAGCCTCATCGGCAAGCGCATCGGCGACATGGGCGGCTTCGACTACATGCAGTTCATTGTGCCGGGCCTGATCATGATGTCGGTGATTCAGAACAGCTATGGCAACATCGTGTCGTCGTTTTTCGGAGCCAAATTTGGCCGCCACATCGAGGAGCTGCTGATCTCGCCGCTGCCGAACTGGGTCATTCTGGCCGGCTATGTCACCGGCTCCATGTTCCGCGGCCTGCTGGTGGGTGCCGTGGTGACCCTGGTGGCGCTGTTCTTCACCCATCTGCAGGTGCACAACTGGGCGATCACCATCAGTGTGGTGCTGCTGACCTCGATGGTGTTCTCGCTGGCCGGACTGATCAACGCCATTTATGCGCAGAAGTTTGACGACATCACCATTGTGCCCACCTTCATCCTCACCCCCCTGACCTATCTGGGCGGCGTGTTCTATTCGGTGTCGCTGCTGCCGCCGTTCTGGGAGACGGTTTCCAGCATCAATCCGATCCTGTACATGGTCAACGCCTTCCGCTACGGCATGCTGGGCGTGTCGGATGTGCCAGTGCTGCCGGCTTTTGCCATCATTGTGGTGTTTGTGCTGCTGCTGGGAGGAATCTGCCTGTACCTGCTGCAGAAAGGCGTCGGTCTGCGCAGCTGAACGGTGCGGCCATGCGGCGGCACATCTGCCGCACGGTATTGCAAAGCGGGCGCAATGTTGCCAAAATACGCAGTCTTGTCCGGCGCATGTTCCTGCGCCACGCCGGTAGCGGTGATGTAGCTCAGTTGGTTAGAGCGCGGCACTCATAATGCTGAGGTCGGTGGTTCAAATCCACCCATCACCACCATTCCTTCACCTAACAATCTTGATCGCTGCTGAATTCCGCGATTTATTTTGAGAACCACCGCCCTGCGGTCGGGGCTGTCATCGCACGTCCTGGTGCGCTGCCCTGCGGGCGCACTGTGTGCGACCCGGTTCGTTCCCGACGAACCGGTCAAATCCACCCATCACCACCATTCCTTCACCTAACAATCTTGATCGCTGCTGAATTCCGCGATTTATTTTGAGAACCACCGCCCTGCGGTCGTGGCTGTCAGCGCACGTCCTGGTGCGCTGCCCTGCGGGCGCACTGTGTGCGACCCGATTCGTTCCCGACGAACCGGTCAAGTCCACCCATCACCACCATTCCTTCGCCTGGCAATCTTGATCGCTGCTGAATTCCGCGATTTATTTTGAGAACCACCGCCCTGCGGTCGTGGCTGTCAGCGCACGTCCTGGTGCGCTGTCATCAACAGAACTCTGCGCTGACACAAACATTGGCCCCGGCTTCCGCCTACAATGGACGATCCTGATGCATCTGCCAAGCCTGTCCTGATGAAAACGCCATTGCGACTGCAATCATTGCTCGAAGACGGCCTGATCGACGAGGTGCTTGGCGAGATCAAGAGTGGCAAAGAGGCCGATGTGTTTGTCGTACGTGCTGGTGGAGAGCGACGCTGTGCCAAAGTGTTCAAGGCGTCTCAAAATCGCAGCTTCAAGCAGGATGTGCTGTATCAGGAAGGACGCAAGGTTCGCAACACCCGGCGTGCCAGGGCCATGTCACGCCGTACCAGCTATGGTCAGAAGGAGCAGGAAAAACTCTGGGTCAGTGCCGAAGTTGACGCGCTGTATAACTTATCCGCTGCCGGCGTGCGCGTGCCCCAACCGATAGCGTTCGTCGATGGCGTTCTGTTGATGGAATTGATCACCGATGCCGATGGACACATCGCACCGCGACTGGGAGATGTGGTGTTGGACGTGGCAATGGCGCAGTGTTTCCACGCTCAGCTCATCCGCGAGGTGGTGCGTATGCTGGCCGCTGGACTGATTCATGGCGATCTTTCAGAATTCAACATCCTGGTGGACGAGCAGGGTCCGGTGATCATTGATTTGCCCCAGGCGGTCAATGCATCAGCGAACAACTCAGCGGCAATGCTGCTGGTGCGCGATGTCGATCGTCTGCGTCACCATTTTGGCCGCATCGTGCCTGAGCTGCTCGAAACCGACTACGGCAAGGAGATCTGGGCGCGCTACGCTGCAGGTCGCCTGCAGCCCGATTCAAGTATGACCGGACAGTACGATCCGGTGCATCAAGACATCAATCTCGTTCACCTGATGGGCATCATCGATGCGGCCCGCGAGGAAGAACGTGAGCGCCGGGAACGTCGGCAGGCCAATGCGACGGATTAATGACTGGACAGGGCGCTCTCGTCACCAGAACTCGATAACTACCCAATGAGGCAATGAACCCGCAGCGAACCTGTCTGCTTCAGGATCAGTGCTGCACAGAGATTTACTCCTATCAGACAGCTAGCCCGCCGGATCAAACTCCTCGCATCAATGGATTGCTCTTCTGGCATACTGATCGCGTTAACCAGTGTGTCGACTGATTGCTGACTTGATGATCATCGTACACTTAATAAACAGCCGGCCAGGACAGAGACCATGGACAACGCACAGACAGGCTACGGCCGCATTTCACGCCTCAATCACTGGTTTGCCGCTGCGGTGGTGATCGGCATGCTGGCGGTTGGCTTGTACTTTCATGACATGCCGCGTGGCGAGGAAAAGCTGTACTGGCTGCATCTGCACATCAGCGTCGGTGCGCTGGCCTGGCTATGGATCATGTTTCGGGTGTTCTGGCGCATGGGGCGTGGCTTTGCCCCGGCCATGCCACAGGCGGCGATCAAGCAGCACATTAGCAAACTGGTGCATGTGCTGCTGCTGACTGGCATTGCGGTCATGTTCATCAGCGGGCCACTGACGATCTGGACCGGTGGCCGCGCCATCGAGATTTTCGGCCTGATCAGCATCCCGTCGCCGATCCCGGAAATGCACGATTTCCATGAACTGCTGGAAGAGGTGCACGAGATCACCGCACGGGTGATGATCGGCCTGATCAGCTTGCACGTGCTCGCCACCATCGTGCATCTGGTGTTCCATCGTCAGGCACTGCGCGGGCGCATGTGGGGCAGTCTGAAATAGCGCATCGGCGTCAAGACAGCGGCTCAACATCGGCGGTGGTTTCCTTTACAATGTTGCCAAAGCCACACAGCGGGCCCTTAGCTCAGTTGGTTAGAGCAGTCGACTCATAATCGATTGGTCGTAGGTTCAAGTCCTACAGGGCCCACCATCTCTCAACCAATGTTGCGAGAGTTGTAAGGGAGAAGGTATGTCACACAGCACTCGAAAAGCGCAAGGACAATCCTATTATCTGCATCAAATCAATCGACGCGCATACGCTCGATACGTTATTCGATGCAGTGTGTGCGGGACAGAAGGTTACAAGCCTGAAGCCATTGAGAATGCGAATGCTGTGGTGATGAGGGAGCTGAAACACTTGTATCAAGCGTTACAGCTTAATGCGGCAGGAATCTGTCAAGTTTGTTCAACACACTGCTGAGGCGATTCCAGAACAACCAAAGAGACCGTAGTGGTGAATGGTTGAAAAAATCGGTAAGTGGCTCGCACCGTAGACAAGTAAATATTGGAGCTTCACAGTCAAGAGGGTCGCAGTAGGAAAGTCAAAACAAGAAGCAGGTTAATAAACATGGGTATTATTGTTTTATTTTATTACATCATGCTGAGTTTCGGTTCAATCTTTCTTGTTGCATTTCCAATACAATTACTAAAGAAAATGAACATTAAGGGGAGTGTTTGGATAGCAACCATAATTTGTGTGGCGTTATTAACACCAAGCCCACCAATTTTTTTTGCAGAGTGTGCCAGTTCCCTTCGCTACAGTTCTATTTTTTCAGGGCTTTGTGTGTGATCAGTTCAGTGTACAAGGCTGTGAAGTGGAATTCGATGACTTGATATGGTATTCAATCAGTTTCCCATTGACATCAATAATCGGTTATCACATCATAAAGAGATATCTTCAAGCTCATGAGCTCTAGTTAGCTTAGTGAATTATGGAAGACGCACTGTCCGTTGAATCAAAGAACAGGACTCCCATACTCTATGGCGTTACAAAATCTGAACGGCATGCCTGTCAATCAGATGCAGGGTCTGAATAAACCATTGGACAGTTCGACATGTACACCAGACTGCAGGCTTCCGACATCCATTAAGTCAATTCTCAAGCATGACAAACATCGGCATCTGCCGATCTGAGTTGTTGGGTCAAAGTTCGGCTAGATTCTCTGAGAGAAACAATCTCTCTGCAACAGCTATGCCCTGCAGAAACTTCCCGCAAAGTAAAGGGCATCCACACCTCAAGTTGCCGCTACGGCGGCCAAGCCTCACAGAAACCAATTGCTGCTGCGGTTCAAATGACACGGCACGAAAAACCGATCTCGCCAGTGCGACGACCGGATATGCCGGTATTGCGCCTGCTTTATCAGAATGGCTTGACTGTGCGCATACCTAGAGATGGGCGACATCCAGCGACAGATCGGCCGATGTCGAGGTGGCATGGTCACGTGGTCGCAGAATGCTACCAAGCCCGATGAAAACACATGCATCCATACATTTAATTTTTTCGGTCAACAAAGGCCAATGGACAGCCAGGCTTTGACATATTCTCAAAGCTTATCGATATCACTTCAGAACACCAGCAGGCTGACCAGGCCGAAGTATATGAACAGGCTGGCAACGTCTTGGATGATCGTGCAGATGGGCCCGCTGCCCATAGCGGGATCAGAACCCAGTTTGTGAAAAACCCACGGTAAACCAAACCCGACCACAGCTGACATTGTACCGCCCGACAGGACAGCAAGACCAACGGCAATCGCCAGTAGCTGATCGCCAAACACAGCCAATACTGCGATACCGGCCAAGCTGCCGAGGACAGCTCCGATGCCTACACCGATGATCAATTCGTCACGCAACAGCGGCAGGATCTCCACAGTATCAGCGGCCAGGCTGCGGACACTCACCGAGACCGCCTGGCTTCCGATGGCGCCAGCGATGTAGACCAGGGCGGGTACAAAAAACGCTACTGCCACGTTGGCGGACAATGCATGTTCGAACTGAACCATCACCACGGTAATCACTGATGACGCTACAAGTCCGAAGACCAACCAGGGCAATCGGTGTGAAAGACGGTTCCAAATACTAGCATCCAATGCAGCATAAGGACCTTCCTCGTGAGCTGTAATGCCGGCGATAAGTTGCAGATCCTCCATGTGCTCTTCGCGGAGAATCCGGAACAGTGCTTCGGGTGGTATCGCCCCAATCAATCTTTCATTTTTATCGACGACCGGTACAGCGATCATGTTCAGTCGCATTGCTAACGCAGCGATTTGCTCCTGGTCAGCATCGAGCCTGACGCTCTCGTGCTCAGGTTCCATAATGTCGCCTATGTGACGCTGGCCGTCTGCAAACAGATCATTGATTCGAACCAGACCCAACAGTTTTCCCGCGCTGTCGGTCACAAACACCGTATCGGCACATTCGTAGTGCGAGCCGCGCAGCGCCTCAATCACTTTATCCACAGGCGTATCGAAATGGACTCTCGGTATGCCAGTCAGCATATGCTCTGCAGCAGTGTCGCGTGCTGCCTCTGCGTCGAGGGTAATATCGTTCATGGCAGAACTCTCAGTATGAAATCGGAATGTGGTGCCGTCAGGCCGTCAAACCATACTATTGCACAGTTCCGCATGCAGCCGAGTCAAAAACCTCCACGACGCCGGACATGGACGAATTTTCACCAAGAACCCTGGACGGGTGTGTGGAAGATTTGCCCGGCGCGTCCGGGCCTGGTCCCTCACGAATGAACTGGACACCTAGCGAATGACCTGGACACCCATACTCTGTGTAAAGTAGTGAACACCCACATAGTAGCTTTGCAATCGCAACGTTTGTTTGGCCATTGATCAAAAGTCATATCTGAACCAAACAATGGATGATCTGACAGTTAAACCAAAAAATAGTTATTTTCGGTGCTAAAACTGTAATTCCAGACAAGCCAAACCTCGGCATGTGCCGTTCTGAATTGTTGGCACGAATTTCAGCTAGATCAGCTGCGGAAACAACCGCTCAGCAGCTGCCAAACCATACAGAAACCAATTGCTGCTGCGGTTCAAATGACACGGCACAAAAAATCCGGCCTCGCCGATGGCGATGACCGGAAGCACAGGTCTAGGAGCCTGTCGGATTTGACCGATCGTGGCGAAGGAAAGCCGGTTGGAGTCAGATTTTTCGATCTTTTGAGGCGAATAGTGAGCCTATGCAACGATGAAGATCGGAGAATCTGGCCCAATCCGGATTTTCTGCAGTAGATCAGTGTTAAGTCCGACAGGCTCCTAGCGCCTGCTTTATCAGCATGACTTGATGTTGTTGTTTATGCCGGCAGATGGGCGACATCCAGCCTCAGTGCAGCAGCTGGTGTTTTATCAGCTGCTTTGTCACGTGGTCGAAGAATGCTGCCAAACCCGATGGAAAACGGCAGTGGTGGCGCACCGAGCAGGGACAGATAGGTGTCGGGCATGTGCTGATGCAGATTTTCCAGCACATAGGCCACCAGTTCACACGGTATCACCGGTTTGCGTACCTCGCCCTGCAATGGCACCGGTGTGCCGACAGCGGTGAAGTCATAACCGCCAAGCTGCAAACGGGCGGCGGTGGCGAGCAGCATGGCCGATACGATCACACCACCTTTGGGGGCCGGGGTATAAAAGTCATGCGTGGCGTAGACTTTGTCCCAACCATAGGCAACCGTGTCCAGTGTATTGAACACGCGCCGCACGCATCCTTCCAGTTTCGTGCCGGATCCAAACAAAGCAGCGAATGCGCTGTTGCCAGGGGTCATGCCGGCAAAGCTGCTGGCCTGTATGGACAGCTGTGGAAAGGCTTCAGCCAGCTGCAGGGCGATCACCGGGGTCAGTGTTCCACCCAGACTGTGGCCGGTCACCGTCACGCTGGCGCTTGCCGGCAGTGCCTGTACGATGTCATGCATGCTGCAGCCGTCCGCATCACGCAGTGCCCACAGATTGCTGAACGCTGTGTTGGTGCCTTGGGCAATTTTTGCTCCGGGCGCACCCGGCCAGTCCACCATGTCGCCAAACGGGCTGTCTTGCGAGGCGTCGTCCCAATAGGCCTGGGAAAACGGATCGGGATAGGTGCCGCGAATGGCGAGCACATAATCGTTGCTGTCAGCACGCCTGGCCATGTAGGCAAAATTGTCCGGTGGCGTGCCGGGATCGGGCAGCCAGTTAACCGTCCATGCAGCCGTTGGTCTGGCCTGCTGCAGATAGCCGGCGACGTCGCCGGGCGCTGCATAAGCGATGCCGGCCATGGTCATCAGCACGTCATCGTCGATCAGGGCACTCATGGCAGGTTCTCGCTGATGGCTTTGGTCCAGCTGCCATCGGGTTCGCCGGTCACGCTCTTGATGTCGGAACTGAGGTTCCACAGCATCATGCCCTGCTTGGCCCCGGATGGTGGATTCCAGCCGCTCAGTTCCGCCGTATCCTGCAGCGAGGTGCCCTGGGTGATGGGGCCAACCTTGTCGGCCTTGACGCCGATGGCGATCTTGGCCGGCTCGATCACGGTGGCATACTGCTCCACCAGTTGGGTCATGGCAGCAAAATCCAGGAAATAGGCCATGGTGTGGATGTTGTCCAGATACGGTGCCAGCTGGTGAATGACATCCTTGTCGCGATCGAACAGATAGGTGTCCATGGTCAGGATGGCATCAGGCATGGCTTTGCGCATGCCCTTCACGGCATTGACGAAGGCATCACCAGGGAAGCTGTCCAGATCCTCGTTGTCGATGTCAAAACCATCCAGATCCCAGTCGTTGGCCAGATTGGCGCACCAGGCACCGAACTGATCCGGATCGGTGATGCCAGTGTTCCAGCCCACCGGCGGCGATGGGGTGCCGATCAGTGACAGCATGATTTTCGTATGCGGCGATGATTTTCTGATTTCGGCAATGCCGGCACGGATGGCATCCGCGCTGTTGGCTTTCTGCAGAAATCCGCTGCAGGTGGTGTTGCCGGGAAACAGATTGGCAAAGGCCAGAATGACCCGGTCAACGCACGCTGGAGAGTCGCCCAAAACCGGACCCGCACCGGGTCCGGATGGCACGTATCCCAGCCAGAAGGCGGTAAACGTTTGCTGGCTCATGGCTTAAATCCTGGTGCCGCCAGTGTAGGTCGGCACACTGTAAACCACGGCATCGACCAGACCGGTGGTGATGTCGTCTGAGTTGTAATACACCAGCCGCTGGGTCGGTGTGGCGATCAGTGAACCGGGGTTCTGACTGTCGATTTCCACGGTACCGCGCCAGCCGGTACCAGCCTGCGGCAGACTGACGTCGGAGGTCGGTGGTGGCGGCAAAACCTGAACACCATAAATGATGGTCTGGCCGGCAAAGATTTTCTGATTCAGGAAGCCGTTGCCGGTGGAGGCAAAAAACTGCGTGTAAATGTTCACCTTGCCATCGGCGTCAATGTACTGAGCCTGCAATGCAGATTGACCGGCACCTTGGGTGAACTTGGTGGTTTCCCGAAAAATCAGGTTGAACTGGGTGGCGGAAACACTGCCAAGCGGCAGCGAAACCTGCACCCAGTAACCCTGGACCGCAAACGGGTTGGGTGCTGTCGGTGGCAGAATGCCCTCTGGTACCAGGCTTTCCGCAAGAATTTCAAAAGAAGACAGTAACGGCATGATACACCTCCGTGGTGGGTTGTTATAGATACCGGCCGCTGGCCGAATCACTGGTTATTTTTCTGATTCACCCGCTGCCGCACCCTATGTCATATGTGGATGCCAGTGGCATCGCTCGCAGCAGCAGGCTTACCGGTTAACTGTCAGAGCCAGCCGATATCTCACAGAACAAAAAGGCATATAGGCAGAATAAACCGGCCTGCAGGCAAAGGTGAGGAGCGTATGTGTCTGATGCTGTTCAGCTTCTTATGATGATCAGAAACGCCATGGATGACGTGATGGTGTGCAAGGTTGCGGCCATTGCGGTGCAGTCTGCATGGACATTTACGCTTGTTGGCGGATGATCAGCTGAACCACCCAATCGCTGCCAATGTCGGTCTGCACGTTGCGCGCAGACAGGCGCGACACTAAAAAGCACTGGATACCGGCCTGCGCCGGTATCCAGCCGATTCAATCAACATGGCGCAGCCATGCCACCATGCAGCTAGCTGACTCAGGCGATAGTGAATGGAGCGAGTGGCACAATCACTTGCGATGGCCAAACCGAGGCCGCCAGATCGCCAGCACCACGTTGGCGGTGAACAGGCCGAGCAGAATCCACCAGGCACCCCATTCGTCGCTGAGCATGCCGGGCAGGGCCTGCACCTCGATGCTGCCGGCCACGGCATCGCGCAGCAGTTCGGCGTTGCGCTGGGTGGGACCGTCAATCGCCAGCAGGGTGGATTCGAACACCAGAATGCCGGCCAGACCCTTGATCCATACCCACGGCGCTTCCAGAAATGCGGTGTTGGCAGCAATCGCCAGCAGCCCGCTGAGCAGCACGGCCAGCATGGATGGCAGGATCAGCCACTTCGATACCAGTGCCAGGCCCTCGCGCACCACCAGCTGGGTATCCAGCGCCGCGCCCTCGGGCAGCATGGCCAGCACCAGCATGTAGGCAGCCAGACCACCGGTGATGCCGATGCTGCCCATGGTGTGCAGAAATTTCAGCGTTCTTCGCATCCTTACATAACCGCTTACATAACCGACTCTTCAGCCATGATTATGCCCGAGCCAGACAGGGCATATCACCTCGATGATTTTGTACCAGGGCTGGCATTGGATGCAGGCAAGCGGCTAAGCTGAGATCTTTTGCCGCAGGGATCGCAGTTCATGGCCCATCATCGCGTATCAGATCGCTACGCGGCACGGGGTCAGGTCGTGCAACGTGCATAATTTCGTTATCTCTGATAGAATCATTGTATGGCTCGTCCGCTGAGAATTCAGTTCGAAGGCGCTTTCTACCATGTGATGGCGCGAGGAAATGCACGCCAGATCATTTATCTGGACGATCGCGACCGAATGTCATTCATCGATAATCTGGGCCGGGTATGCCAGCGTTTCGATTGGACAATTTGGGCATGGTGTCTGATGAACAATCATTATCACTTGCTGATCGAAACCCACAAGCCGACGTTGTCAAAGGGCATGCGCGAAGTCAATGGCGTTTACACGCAGGCGTTCAATCGGCGCCACCGACGAGTCGGCCACGTTTTGCAGGGTCGATACAAGGCCATCCTGGTGGACCAAGACGCCTATTTAATGGAGCTTGCACGTTATATTGTGCTCAATCCCGTTCGTGCCAATTTGGTGCAGAGCCCAGGAGAGTCCGCATGGAGTAGCTACAAGGCAGTGATGGGCATAGTGCCTGCGCCTGAATGGTTGGCTGTTGATGACATCCTGGCAAGATTTCACCGGCAATACGGCGCAGCACGTCGGGCGTATGCGCGGTTTGTCAGCGCTGGTATTGGTGTGCCCGACCCGCACATGGAAATGCGGCGCAGTGGGATTCTCGGTGGCCAGGCATTCATGGATCGGGTTCTCGATCATATCGACGGACAGGTACTGAGTCCTGAAATCGTGCGCAAAGATCGACCGGCTCCTTCGCTTGAAGCAATTGCCGAGAGAAATCCGGGTCGTGATGCCGCGATCCAGAAAGCCTATTCAACCGGTGCCTACACGATTACTGAGATCGCGGAGTTCTTCGGTATGCATCGGTCTACGGCAAGCCGGATCGCCCGCAGGTGAGCAGGTGGTTTTACTGCCTTCGAGAAGCGCACGTTACACGACCTGACCCCTTTGGGAGCCTGACCCCTTTGGGACCCCTTTGTGTACGCTTTGTGTACGTCATGATGCAGTATGGGTAACCAGTCAATGAATGCCGATATCGTTCTGGAACAACTTTGGGATAGTCTCCGCTGGATCATCCCCGTTTTGTTGATCATGCCGGGTCTGGCGTTGACATTCAAGGCTAGGCTCAAGGGCGCGGCGGGTGAAAAGAGTCTGGCAAAACTGTTGGCACAGCATGCGCTCGCAGCCATGCACGATGTCATTTTGACCAACAGTCGTGGTGGTCTGACCCAGATTGACCATCTGCTGCTGACTGCGCGTGGCATCGAGGTCATCGAAACCAAACATTACGCCGGCAGTATCCGTGGCCGCGCCAATGACAAAACCTGGTCGCAAAGACTGGGACGAAAGACATTTTCCTTTCAGAACCCCCTGCATCAGAATCATGGCCATGTGCAGGCAGTCAAGGCATTGCTTGGTGAAACGGTACCGGTGAACAATGTGGTGGTGTTCGGAGCAGCCGCCAGGTTCACTCACGCGCAACCGTCAAACGTGTATTCACCGATTCAATACGTGCGCACACTCAGACAAAGCAAAAGCAGCACACAGGTGCCATACGCATGGTTGCAGGCCTGGGAAAAGCTGCACGCCGAATGTCGTCAGGATCGGCAGGCACGCCAACAGCACCGGCAACAGATCGGCGAACGCCATGGCCGTCGGGAAAAGCGGCAACAGATCGGAAGCATGTTTGTGTTGGCAGGGCTATCGCTGGCATTGTGGTTCTGGCTGTCTTGAGATGTCTACATTGTCCAGATCGGCCGGATTCATCTCGTGCTCAGTGTTTTGCATCCGGGTCAGGCAGTGGAGGCCAGTCATACGTCCAATAACGTTGTATGACTTGACCCCCTTTTCCGCAACATTTCAGCCAGCCTGAACATCATCTCTGCCCTGCCTCGTCATCCAGCGCCAGATTTTGCGCCGGGCCTGAAACACGGTTACGCCCAGTACCGCAGCGGCAAGCCAGAACAGGCCCTCAGTAGCCACCGCAGTGGCGGTGACCAGCACAATCAGCGTATTGCGCGTGGTGTCCATGACCCAGCCGATGCCCAGCGCCAGCCAGCACAGCAGACAGACGATGCCGCCGCCGATAAGCAGCCAGTGCTTGGTCTTTGACAGCCGCTTGCGGTGATTCGCGGCGGGGCGGTGCTCCTGCTGTTGCGATGTGCTCATTGTCCGTCCTCCGCATGGCTTTCCGGCGCAAAGGCTGGCGGTCAAGGGGCTTGCATGTACTATATTTGTACTATAAGCTGGTGTCATGAAACCAGCAGAGCGCAAGATTCTTGATTATGTCACCACGGCAATCCGTGAGTGGGGTTTCAGTCCCACTCTGCAGGAGATCACCGAGGCGATTGGCTACCGTTCGCGCGGTTCGGTGAGGCATTACGTCAATGCCCTGATCGAAGCCGGGCACCTGCAGCGCGATGACCATCGCTCGCGCGGGCTCACGCTGCCGCCGCAGGACGAGGACGCCGGGCGCAGGTTCCCGGTGATTCCGCTGGCCGGGCGCATTGCCGCCGGGCGGCCGATCGAGGCAATTCCCGAAAACGAGCACGTGGATTTTCACGAGCGACTGGAGCAGCCCGGGCTGTATCAGTTGCTGGTCAGCGGCGATTCGATGATCGACGCCGGCATTTACGACGGCGACACGGTGCTGATTCGACCGGCCCAGTCGGCCCCCAATGGTGCCATCGTGGTGGCGCTGATCGATGATCAGGAAGCCACGCTGAAGCGCATCTACCAGCGCGATGGCCGCGTCACGCTGCAGGCCGAGAATCCGGCCTACCCGGCCCGCCACTACGATCCCGAGCGGGTGCAGGTGCAGGGCATCCTGCATTCCGTGCACCGGTTCTTCTGAGGTGGTGGCCATGCCCAATGCCAACAGCAAGCCGTGGCGGCGCGCCATTGCCCTGGCCGACATGAACGCCTTTTTTGCCAGCATCGAGCAGCTCGACGACCCGGCACTGCGCGGCCGGCCGGTGGCGGTGACCAACGGCATGCGTGGCAGCTGCATCATCACCTGTTCTTATGAGGCGCGCGCCTGTGGCGTCAAGACCACCATGCGCCTGCGCGATGCACTAAAGCTGTGTCCGGAGTTGGTGCGCAAACCGGCGCGGCCGCAGCGCTATGCCGAGATCTCCTCGCGCATCATGCATGCGCTGGGCTGCATCACCCCGCTGATCGAGGTGTTCTCGGTGGACGAGGCCTTTCTTGATGTCACCGCCAGCCAGAAAATGTTCGGCTCGGTGGAAGCCATTGGCGAGCACATCAAGCAGGTCATTTATCAGGTGTCCGGCGTGCGTTGCAGTGTCGGCATCAGTGAAGGCAAGCTGAGCGCCAAATGGGCGGCCAAGCAGAACAAGCCCGATGGTCTCACCATCCTGCCGCCGGAGCAGGTGCGGGCGGCGCTGGCCGGGCGCCCGGTGGACGAGCTGTGCGGCATCGCGCGTGGCATCCGCGAGCATCTGGCCCGCTACGGTGCGCACACCTGTGGCGATGTCGCCAAGCTGCCAATGAGCGTGCTGGCCGGACGCTGGGGCAGCATCGGTCGGCGCCTGTGGTCGGTCTGTCGCGGCCACGATCCGGCCCCGCTGGAACTGGACGTGGCCGCGCCGAAGTCGATTGGTCACGGCAAGGTGATGCCGCCGGACACGCGCGACGCCGATACCGTGCACACCTATCTGATCCACATGGCCGAGAAGGTCGCCGCACGGCTGCGCAAGCACAACTACGAGGCCAGCCGGTTCTACATCGGTCTGCGCACACGCGAGCGCTGGCTGGAGTACCAGTACCGCGTCATGCCCACCGACAGCAGCAGCAAGCTGCGGCGCATGTGCCAGCACTTTCTGCAGCAGCACTGGCACGGCGAAGGCGTGTTTCAGGTGCAGATCACAGCGCAGGATCCACAGCCCACCGGCCAGCAGCAGGACTGGTTGCGGCCGCAGCGCGATCAGCAGCGCGCATTGCATCAGGTGGTTGATACAATCAACCAGCGCTATGGCGAGTTTGCCATTGCGCCGGGCGTGCTGCTGGGCCGCTCGGACATGCCCAATGTGATCGCGCCGGCATGGCGACCGGAGGGTCATCGGGCCACGATTGAAGGAGCACGCCATGTGCGGAAGACTGGGCATCACCGCCAGCGCCGGACAGCTGCAGGACTACCTGAACGCATCAGCTGAAGCGAGCGATGATCACGCCGCTGACGGCAGCCTGCAGGTTCCGTCCACCGGTGTGCAGCGCTACAACCTGGCACCCAGCCGCCAGCGCGGCGGCCACAGCATACTGGAACGGTTGCCGGTGCTGCGCCAGATCAACGGCCAGCGCCGTCTGGATCTGCTGGTGTGGCCACTGATCCCGTTCTGGGCGCACGGCGCGCTGCCGAAATACCATACCGCCAACTGCCGCAGCGAGGTCGACTGGCCGTTTTCCGTGACCGTGCGCGACAAGCCGGCCTATCGCGGTGCCTGGCAGCATGATCAGCGCTGCCTGATTCCAGCCTCGTGGTTTTACGAGTGGAACCAGCACACGCAGCCGAAAACGCCCTACCGCGTGTACCCGCTGAACCAGCCGATGTTCACCTTTGCCGGGTTGTGGGATCGTTCCAGCAGCAAGGATGGTACAGTCACGGCCTCGTGCACCATCATCACCACCGCGCCGAACCGGCTGCTGGCGGACATCGGCCATCACCGCGCGCCGGTGGTGATCGAGCCACCGCAGTGGGATGTCTGGCTGACAGGCAGCAAGCAGGAGGCCGAACAGCTGTTGCAACCACCGCCGGCCGACGAGATGGCCGCCGTGGAGGTCAGCAAGGCGGTGAACAACCCCGAATACGATGACGCGGCCCTGCTCAGGCCGGTGCCGTCATGATCAGCCATGGCTTCGCGCCGGCTTCGATCGGCAACTTCAGTGTCGGTTTTGATGTGCTCGGTCTGGCTCTGGCGGCGGTGGACGGCAGCCTGCTGGGCGACCGCGTCGAGGTCACTGCCAGCACGCAGATGCAGCTGCTGGTCAGCGGCGACTATGCCCACGCGGTACCACACGATGACAGCAACCTGGTGTTCCAGGCCGGGCTGCTGTTGCAGCAGTGGCTGCGTCAGCACGGTGCCGGCAAGCACCATTGGCAACTGCAGTTGCACAAGGGTCTGCCGGTGGCCAGCGGCACCGGCTCCAGTGCCGCCTCGGCAGTGGCAGCGCTGCGCGCGCTGACGGCCTGGTGCCAGGCACAGCTGCAGTTAGAACCGACGGCCAGCGAGCAATGGCAGATGCTGGCAGAACTGGAAGCCCAGGCCAGCGGCAGCGCGCATCTGGACAACCTCGCCCCGGCCATGCTCGGCGGGCTGGTTCTGTGTCCACTGCAGGGCCTGCCCCAGCGGCTGCCGCTGATCGATCACTGGCATTATGTGCTGGCCTACAGCGGCCAGCACATTGCCACCCGCGCGGCGCGTGCCAGCATGCCCACAGACTATCCGCGGAAGGTGATGATCCGGCAGATGCAGCGCCTGGCTGTGGTGGTCGATGGCCTGTACCGGCAGGATGCCGAGAGCGTGCTGGCACATCTGCACGATGAGATTGCCGAGCCCTACCGTGCCGGTCTGATTGACGGTTATCCACGGCACCGCGAACAACTGCTGGCGGCCGGTGCCAGGTTTGTCGGCATCTCCGGCTCCGGGCCCAGCTTTTTTGCCATCGCCGATGATCACGACCAGGCCCAGCGGCTGGCTGCCGAGCTGCAGCAGACCATGTCGCTGCACCGCGGCGGCTTCATTCGTGTGTGCCGGGCCTATCATCGCGACGGCGCTGCGGCACAGGCAGCAAGTCACCGCAAGCACAATGAGGAATCACAGCCATGAGCGCAGGCTTTGTCAACATCGTCGATGCCAGCCAGCAACTGAGCTTTTCAGCGGCCGTGCTGGCCGGCCTGGGCAGCAACGATGGTCTGCTCATGCCGGATGCTCTGGCACCGCTGGTCGACCTCGACGCACTGCTGGGCATGGATCGGCTGCAGCGCGGCACGCAATTGTTGCAGCATCTGATCGGAGCCGATCCGCTGGCCGACGCGGTGCCGGAGATCCTGCAGCAGCTGCTGGATTTCCCCCTGCCGCTGGTGGCGCTGGATGAACACACCAGCGTGCTGGAACTGTTTCACGGACCGTCGAAATCGTTCAAGGATTTTGGTGCCGGCTTTCTCATCGCCTGCCTCCAGCGTATGCCCAGCGAACGCAGGCGGGTGATTCTGACCGCCACCAGTGGCGATACCGGCGGCGCGGTGGCACAGGCGGTGGCGCGGCTGCAGAGTGCTGACGGTGATGACAACACCAGCGCGGTGATTCTGTATCCCGAGTCCGGGGTGACGCCGGAACAGGCGCGGTTTTTCTGCGCCGACGATGCACGCGTGGTCAGCGTGGCGGTCGACGGCAGCTTTGATGACTGCCAGCGGCTGGTCAAGCAGGCCTTTGTCGACCCGGCGCTGGGGCAACTGAATCTGATCAGCGCCAATTCGATCAACGTCGGTCGACTTTTGGCACAACTGCTGTATTACTTCGACACCGCCGCGCTGCACGCGCAGCCAGAGCAGGCGCTGCTGGCGATACCCAGCGGTAATTTCGGCAATGCCACCGCGGCTTTGATGGCCTGTGCGCTGGGTCTGCCGTTTGCCGGCGTGCTGGCGGTGACCAACGAAAACGACACCGTGCCCAGGTTTCTGGCACAGCAGCAGTGGCAACCGCAAGCGGTGCAGCGGACCATCAGCAACGCCATCGACATTGCCATGCCAAACAATTTCTCGCGCATACTCTGGCTGCTGCAGCAACGGCCTGAGTTGCGCCAACGCTTTGCCGCCGTGCGCGTGGATCAGAGCGACAATCGCCAGGCCATGCGTGCACTGGCGGCGGCCGAATATCCGGCCGAGCCGCACACCGCACTGGCCTGGCAGGCCTGCGCGCAAGCCCTGCAGCAAGGCATGTTCGCGGCGGATCAGGCTGTCGTGGTGGCCACCGCAGCGGTGGACAAGTTCGCCGGTCTGGTCGCACAGATTGTCACCCGCGAGGATGGTGCAGCGCAGGCCACCGCCATGCCGCAGCCGGATCAGCAGATGGCGGCCGACTACCCGGCTTTGCGGGCGTTGTTGCAGGCGCTGGTTTGAAGTTTTGTGGTTGTGATCGTTCTGAAGCGGGGTGAAGCTGATTAATGCCTGGGTTTGGTTCGCCTGCAAACAGTCTCCTACGAGTATCCGGGATGTTGCAGGCGTGTTGGCAGCTTTGCGTCGCGCTGAAGGTGCCAAATAGTGTGCAAGATTACACTAGTGTACCCCGCCGGAAATACTGTGACATTCAGAGCGCGTCCTGAGGCTGCAGTACAAGACGCGATCCGAAGTTAATGGCTTGCCCTTGACAAGGATGGCAACGCGGTCATGCAGCCTCAGGGGCGCTCGGGCAGGGCGAGCCGGAAAGCACTCATCCGCTTTGTTATGGCTCTTGGCCATGGAATGGCCATGACCTGCGAGCCATGCCTTGCGGCTAAGCGCTTTCCGACTCGCTGAACGTTACAATATCTCCGGCGGTGTACACTAGCCTGGTCAGGTTTGGCCGGCGTCGCTCTGGCCGTGTGTCCGCGGTGATGGCTGGTCAACCTTGTGGCCGGCCTTGCGCAGCTCTTCTTTCTTCAGGTTCTGAATGTGCGCCAGTTGCTGACGGAAGATCTCGGTCAGCTTGTCCACGCCATCATCCTGCAGAAAGCCATCGTTGCCGGCTTCGACATAGGTGGTGTAGATGCCGGCTGCACTGAGCAGCGCGGCTGAGATCACGCGCGGGTCAAAGCCCTTGTCTTTCAGATCGTTGGCAGATTCAATCAGCCGGTTGACGGCCTGATTGTGCTGATCGGATGGTTTGCTCATGACGCTGGTCTGGTTTCGTTTCAGGCGCGATCGGCCTGTTCATCTTTTGCATCAGCATCACGCTCGCCGGACTTTTTGCCTGCGCCGATCAGCTGTACCGTGTTGTCGTTGCGGATTTTGCTCTGGCCGATAAAGCGGCCACCGGATTCGATCACCAGATCGTCGGTGATCAGCTCGCCATTGACGTGGCCGCTGGCGACGATTTCCAGCCGCTGACAGTCGATGTTGCCGTCCATGTGACCGCTGACAATGATGTTGACGGCACGAATGGTGCCTTCAAAAAAGCCGTTCTCACCGATGCTGACGTTGCCTTCCGAACTGATATCACCCTCGACGCGTCCGTCGATGTGCAGGTTGTCGCTCAGGGTGAGGCTGCCGTTAACCGCGCTGTTGGCTGCGATGAGCGTTGTACTGCCGGCGTTGCCTGATCGGGCTGGTGCAGGCGCTGCCGCACCGTCGTTGCGATGGCTTTTTCCAATGATTCCCATGGTACATCCTGTTGTCGTGTGATGAGGTTGTCATACTGGTTGAGCTGCCATTCCAGAAACGGCTGGGGATCGATGCGGTCGCCCAGATAATGCACTTCATAGTGAAGATGTGGCGCGGTGCTGAGTCCGGTATTGCCGCTTTTGGCGATGATGTCGCCCTGATGCACGATGTCGCCGACGGCAACCTCAAAATTGTCCAGGTGCCCATAGACGGTGGAAAAGCCATAGCGATGCTGGATTTCCACCATCTTGCCAATGCCGTTGCTGTAGCGCCCGGCCTTGATCACGATGCCATCGGCGGTGGCGGCCACCGGGGTGCGCATGTCAGCGCGCAGGTCCACCCCGTGATGCATGCCTGAGCTGCCCTTCAAGGGGTGACGGCGCACACCGTAGCTGCTGGTGATGGCATTGAACGGTACCGGCGACAGGCGCGGAATGTTGCGCAGCAGCAGCTGCTTCTCGAAAACTTCGTCGTAGGCGGTGCTGACGCGCATCTCCAGCGGTGCATTGCTGTCTGTTTTCAGTGCCAGCAGACTTTCCAGCTGCTGGATATCGGCGTCGAGACTGGCCAGACGCCGGCTGCGCTGATCGATGGTGGCGATCAGATCGCGTTGTTCGGCGAGCAAAAAGTTGTTGCGTCGCTGCAGGCTCTGGTTGTCCTGCTGCAGTGCCGCCACCTGCTGCTGCAGGTCATGTTTGCCGACGCTCTGCGAAATCAGTCCGGTCAGCATCATCGCGCTGACGGCGAGACAGGATGCGAGCGTGAGCTTGATTTTCTGTCGCGCTGCCTCGCTGAGGCGATAATGGCGGGCACCACGATAATCCGTTATGGTGATATTCCAGTCCGATCGCACGTGACTAACCTCTGGTTTTGATTGCGATTGTGCGCGTCAGGCTGGTTGGGCAAACGCGCAGAGGGTCACCGATTATGCTTGATTGCGCGGTTCAGCGCAAGTTCATACAGCTTTGTTAGCACTGGGCCGTAGCACTGCCAGCGCCGGCCCCGGCCGCGTCCCTGCGGCGATAGGCCTGCCTGCCGTGATTCAGGACAGTGATTCAGGGCTGGCGACGGGCGGCGATGAAACCGCCGACCAGCAGCAACAGCAGGGCCAGTGTCAGCAATCCGAAGTGACTGATGGCCGGTACTTCACTGGCTGCCGGACGCACGCCGATCAGGCTTACCGTGCCGCTGACCTCGTTGGTGACCACCAGCAGGGGCTGGCCGGTCGGGCTGTCGCTGGCGTCGATCAGCAGCAGGCCTTCCGGGCTGACATCGCCAGCGGGTGACTGCAGATAAGTGACCAGTTCCGGCGCAAGCGGATTGCTGACATCGTAAACAAACATGCCACCGGTGCGCTCCAGGCCGATAAAGGCCAGCCACTGTTCACCGATGCGGGCCACGTCGATGCCTTCGGGTTCCGGGCCCTTGTTGTCGCTGCGGCCATCATTGAGGTTGAAGAATGGCAGCCCGAACTGCGCCGTGACCTGCTCGAACTCGTCGCCGCTGTCATACACCAGCGCGCCGGTGGCACCGTCCCAGATGCTGAAAGAGCGGCCACCGTAGGAGAAGATCTGTTCATAGTCGCCATCGTTGCCGGCATCGCCATTCACCGTGGTGATGGTCAGGCGACCCAGGTTTTCATCCTGCTGCAGCGTGGCGGCATCGGGGAACACGGTTGCATCCAGCACCAGGTCATCAACGCGGTCTTCCTCGCTGAAGCCGTCGTAATCGCGGGCATCGCCTTCGTTGGCGGTGAACACATACTGCTGGCCATCGATGTTGGCGGTGGCGATGGCATCGGGCATGTAGAAGCCGGATACCGGCCAGTTGGCAATGTTGATGGCACTGTCGTCATCGCTGGCATCCATGCCGTTGCCGGGCAGGCTGTGGTCCTTGCTGCCGAGGGCAAAGATGGCGAGGATGCTCTCCGCTGCCACATCCAGCACCGCCAGCGCGTTGTTCTCCTGCAGAATGACGTAGGCGATGCCGCTGTCCTCGGTGACGGTGATGTATTCCGGTTCCAGATCCTGTGCCACACTGGCACCCGGGCCGAAAATGCGCACGCCCGGCGGCAATTCGCCAGCGCGCGGTCCACCGCTGTTGAAGTCGGCAAAGCCGATGCTGCGGGCCGGGCCTACCGGTGCACCGGCAACAATGTCAATGACCGAGACCGAGCCTTCCGGGTCCACCGTGTAGTCGTCGCTGGGTTCGCCCTCGTTGGCCACCAGCAGTTTGCTGCCATCGGGGGTGAAGGTGACCATGTCCGGCAAGGCACCGGCGGCAATGCTGGTGATCGGTGTGCCGGCGCTGTCGAAAAACGCCACCAGTCCGGCATCCTGTGCCACCGCAGCCTCGATCGCCACGGCAACCAGGCCATTGCTGACGGCAACGCTGTTGGGGCCGCCGCCGAAGCCGCTCAGATCAACGCTGCTGATCAGCGTCACGCCCTGTTGCGGGTTGCCCAGGTTGTAGATGTCCAGTGTGTTGTCGGCACTGTTGGTGACAAACAGGCGCTGACTGATCGGGTCATGTGCCGAGATTTCGGTGCCGCCCTCAACCCCCGGGCCGAAGCTGTCGAACGGTAGCAGCAGCAGTGCCTGGGCACTGTTGGCAAACAGCAGAATGGCGAAAATGGCAATACGTAGCATGATGGTTTCCCTGCATGAGTAAATCGGTCAAACTACGCCAGGAAAATGAAAACATCATGACCGGAGCGTGACAGATTTATGACCATGAGCAGACAACGCAGCAGCGCCACGCTGGCCGTGCATGCCGGCACGCTGGAGAATCCGGTCGGCGGCATGAACTCACCGCTGTATGCCGACAGCGCCTACCGCTACCTGGATGCCGCCGAGGTGCCGTACCCGCGCTACACCAACACGCCCAACCAGCAGGCAGTGGCGGCCAAGATCGCGGCGCTGGAACACGCTGAATGCGGTCTCATGTTCGCTTCCGGGCTGGCCGCCGTGCACTGTGTGCTGCAGGCGCATCTGCAGCCTGGCGACGAGCTGGTGGTGGCCGAGGGCATTTATGGCGGCAGCGACGATCTGTTCAGCAGCTGCATGCCGCGACTGGGCATTGCCGTGAAACGGATTGCCGCCGATGCCGATGCGCTGCTGGCCGCCTGCAGCGAGCGCAGCCGGGCCATTTATCTGGAATCGCCCACCAACCCGCGTCTGCGCATTGTCGATCTGCGCAAGCTCTGCCGGCAGGCGGCGCAACAGGGCGTGCTGGTGATCATCGACAACACCTTTGCCACGCCAATCCTGCAAAACCCGATTGATCTTGGTGCCGACCTGGTCATCCACAGCGCCACCAAGTATCTCGGCGGGCACAGCGACCTGATCGCCGGTGCCGTGGTGGGCAGCGCAGCACTGCTAAAGCCGGTGCGGGCGCTGGCGGTGCGCATGGGCGCGACCATGAACGCCCAGGATGCCTGGTGGCTGGAGCGCAGCATGAAAACGCTGGCCGTGCGCGTGCGCCAGCAGGCCGCCAACGCCATGGCCATTGCCGACATGCTGGCGCAGCATCCGGCCGTGGCCGAAGTGGATTATCCCGGCCTGGCCAGCCATCCCGGTCATGCCATTGCGGCAGCGCAGATGCAGGCCTTCGGTGCCATGCTCGGACTGCGGGTAAAGCCGCCGCTGACCGCCGACATGGTCGAACGCCGATTGCAGCTGATTGCCTCGGCGGTCAGCCTGGGCGGGGTGGAAACCACCATCTGCCAGCCGCTGCTGACCTCGCACGCCCGGGTCGAGTCGCCCCGCTGTGTGGCAGAAGGTGTCGATGAATACCTGCTGCGGCTGTCGGTGGGCATTGAAGATGCTGCCGATCTGATCGCCGATCTGCAGCAGGCGCTGCATTACAACACTTCGGAGCACGGCAATGGCTGAGCCGGTGTCTGATCTGCAGCCGCTGCGGCACAGCCTGCATCAGAGCCCGGAGCTGTCCGGCCAGGAGCACCACACTGCCGCCACCATTGCCGCCGTGCTCAGCACCTACGGCCCGGATGAACTGCTCACCGGCATTGCCGGGCATGGCGTCATGGCCATTTTTCAGGGCCACCAGCCCGGGCCGCATATTCTGCTGCGCTGCGAGCTGGATGCGCTGCCGATTCGCGAAACCAACCGCTTCGATTACTGCTCCGTGCATCCCGGGGTGGCGCACAAATGCGGTCACGACGGCCACATGACCATTCTGCTGGAGGTGGCGCGGCGTCTGCAGCAGCAACCACTGGTGGCCGGCCGGGTGCAGCTGCTGTTCCAGCCGGCCGAGGAAACCGGGCTGGGTGCGGTGGCCGTGTGCCGCGACGAGCAGTACCTGCAGCATCAGCCGGAGCACGTGTTTGCCCTGCACAACATGCCAGGTTATCCGCTCGGCAGTGTCATTGTCAGGCCCGGCACCATGTGCTGCGCCTCGCGCGGCGTCATCATCCGGCTCAGCGGCAAGACCGCGCACGCCGGCCAGCCGGAAACCGGCATCGCCCCGACCGCTGCGGTGATCAGCCTGCTGCAACTGCTGCCACTGCTGGCGCAGCCGTTTGCCGATCAGGAGCTGGCCATGATCACCGTGGTCGGTGCCAGACTGGGCGACAAGACCTTTGGCAACACGCCCGGACAGGCAGAAATCTATCTGACCCTGCGCAGCGAGCACGACGCCACCCTGGCCACGCTGGAAGAGCAGGTCAGGTTGCGCACCGCGGCCGTGTGCGCCGAGCAGTCGCTGCAGCATGAGTTCAGCTATGAGGACTATTTCCCCGCCACCGTCAACCACCCTGCCGGGGTCGAGCAGGTCCGCGCGGCGGCAGCGCAGTGCCAGGCCGAGCTGATCCCGATGCCGGCACCAATGCGCTGGTCGGAGGATTTTGGCTATTACACACAGCAGGTCAGCGGTGCGCTGTTCGGGCTGGGGGCCGGCGAGGACCATGCCGATCTGCACAACCCCGATTACGATTTCCCCGACCAGCTGATCAACATCGGTGCGGATCTGTTTCTGCGCATCGTGCAGCAGCTGCAAGCGCCGCACTGAGCGGTCACCACACATCTCATAGAGCACGCAACAGCGGCCGCTGGTGCACGCGGCCGATTTGTCTTGTCGGCCTGCAGTCTCAGCCCTTGATGCGTTAGAATAGCTGCATACACGCCACGGTCTGTCGCGGCTGCTGGCGCATGCATTGACCCAGAATCACGACCATCTTTTTTTCGGAGTTCTCCCATGAAACAACCCGTTCGTGTTGCCATCACCGGCGCTGCCGGTCAGATTGGTTACCAGTTGTGTTTTCGTATTGCCGCCGGCGACATGCTGGGCAAGGATCAGCCGGTGATACTGCAGCTGCTGGAAATCCCGCCCGCCGAGGCCGCCGCCAACGGCGTGGCGATGGAGCTGGACGACGCCGCCTTCCCGCTGCTGCATGGCGTGGTGGTGACCACCGATGTTAATGTTGCCTTCAAGGACGCCGACTACGCCCTGCTGGTGGGTGCCAAACCACGCGGCCCGGGCATGGAACGCAGCGATCTGCTGGCCGAGAACGGCAAGATCTTCGGCCCCCAGGGCAAGGCGCTGAACGACCACGCCAGCCGCGACGTCAAGGTGCTGGTGGTGGGCAACCCGGCCAACACCAATGCCCTGATCGCCGCCGCCGCCGCGCCGGATCTGCCGGCGGCAAACTTCACCGCCATGACCCGGCTTGATCACAACCGCGCCATCAGCCAGCTGGCCGGCAAAACCGGCCAACACAACACCGATATCCAGCGCATGATCATCTGGGGCAACCATTCTGCCACCCAGTACCCGGACATCAGCCATTGCACGGTGGCCGGAGCTGCTGCCGCCGGGCTGGTCGAGCAGGACTGGTATCGCAACAGCTTCATTCCCGACGTGCAGCAGCGCGGTGCCGCCATCATCAAGGCGCGCGGTGCCTCCAGTGCCGCCTCGGCGGCCTCGTCAGCGATCGATCACATCCGCGACTGGGCGCTGGGCACGCCGGGCGATGACTGGGTATCCATGGCGGTGCCTGCCGATGGCAGCTACGGCATCGAACCCGGTGTCATCTATTCCTTCCCCTGCCGCTGCAGCAATGGCCGTTATGAGATTGTGCAGGGGCTGGAGATCGACGACTTCAGCCGTGAGCGCATGCAGGCCACCGACCAGGAGCTGCGCGAAGAGCGCGCCGCCGTGGCCAGCCTGCTGCAGTGATGACCGGCACAGCGCAGACCTCAGTGCACCCGGGTGCCGCGCTGCGGCAGGCGGTGGCAGATAACTCGCCACTGCTGCTGGCCGGCACCATCAATGCCTACACCGCACGCATGGCCGAGCGCATCGGCCATAAGGCGATTTATCTTTCCGGTGGCGGGCTTGCCGCCAACTCGCTGGGCATGCCCGATCTGGGCATTTCCACACTGGAAGACGTGCTCATCGATGTGCGCCGCATCACCGCCGTCAGCTCGCTGCCGCTGCTGGTGGATGCCGACACCGGCTTTGGCAGCAGCGCCTTCAACATCGCCCGCTGCATCCGCGAGCTGGATCGCGCCGGCGCTGCCGGTTGCCACATCGAAGACCAGGTCAGCGCCAAGCGCTGCGGCCACCGTCCCGGCAAGGCGATCGTCTCGCAGCAGGAAATGTGCGACCGCATCAAGGCGGCGGTGGATGCCCGCCAGCATGACGATTTTGTCATCATGGCGCGCACCGATGCGCTGGCCAGCGAAGGCATGGCCGCCACCATCGACCGCGCCCGCGCCTACGTTGAAGCCGGGGCCGACATGCTGTTTCCCGAGGCCATGCGTGAGCTTGCACACTACCGCGAACTGCGCCCGCACATCGACGTGCCGATGCTGGCCAACATCACCGAATTCGGTCATACCCCGCTGTTTGACCAGCAGGAACTGGCGGCGGCCGGGGTCGACATCGTGCTGTACTGCTGCGGTGCCTACCGCGCCATGAACAAAGCCGCCGAAACGGTGTACCAGGCGCTGCTCAGCGATGGTCATCAGCGCCATGTCATCGACATCATGCAGACGCGCGAACAGCTGTATGACTATCTTGACTACCACGCCTACGAGCAAAAGCTGGATCAGCTGTTTGCCGCAGGCACAGAACAAGCACAGGAGTGAACATGATCAAGCAGAACACCGGTGCCGGCCTGCGTGGCCAGTCGGCTGGCGAAACCAGCATCTGTACCGTCGGCGCGGCCGGCAACAGCCTGCGATATCGCGGTTACGACGTGCGCGATCTGGCCGAACAGGCCAGCTTCAACGAGGTCGCCTGGCTGCTGCTGCGTGGCGAATTGCCCAAACAGAGCGAGCTGGACAGCTACGTCAAGCGCCTGCAGGGTCTGCGCGCACTGCCGCAAGCGCTGAAAACCGTGCTGGAGCAGATTCCCGCCGACGCCCATCCCATGGACGTGCTGCGCACCGGCTGCTCGCTGCTGGGCAACCTGGAAACAGAAAGCGATTTCGCCCAGCAACTGGATCACATCGACCGGCTGCTGGCAACGCTGCCGGGCATGCTGCTGTACTGGTATCGCTACAGCCACGACAACGTGCGCATCGACACCGACACCGACGATGACGGCATCGGTGCGCAGTTCCTGCGTCTGCTGCACGGCGTGGCCCCCAGCGAACTGCACAGCAAGGTCATGGATGTGTCGCTGATCCTGTACGCCGAGCACGAGTTCAACGCCTCCACCTTTGCCGCCAGGGTGTGTGCTTCCACGCTGTCGGATCTGCATTCCTGCATCACCGCTGCCATCGGCACACTGCGCGGCCCGCTGCACGGCGGCGCCAACGAGGCCGCCATGGCCATGCTGGAACAGTACAGATCGGTGGAGCAGGCCGAACAGGACGTGGCGCGGATGCTGCAGGCCAAGGAAAAAATCATGGGCTTCGGCCACGCCGTCTACCGCGAGCGTGATCCCCGCAATGCCATCATCAAGGAATGGTCTCGACAACTGGCCAAGGAAACCGGCAACAAACTGCTGTTTGATGTGTCCGACCGCATTGAGCGCATCATGTGGGACGAGAAAAAACTGTTCGCCAACGCCGACTTCTTCCACGCCTCAGCCTACCACTACATGGGCATACCCACCAAACTGTTCACACCGATCTTCGTCATGTCGCGACTCACCGGCTGGGCCGCCCACGTCATGGAACAGCGCAACAACAACCGCATCATCCGCCCCAGCGCCGACTACATCGGCCCGGACAAGCGTGAGGTGGTGGCCATTGGTGAGCGTTGAACTTCGGCGATACAGTCAACCCAATGTTGGCCGGATGTAATCTGCGCGTCCGGCAAAAACCATCGACTGATCGACCCAACCCGTAGGCCGGATAAGCACAGCGCATCCGGCAAAAACAGGTACGGTCAATCAAATGTGAGCCGGTCAAGCACAGCGCATCCGGCACAAGTATGAAGGATGGGTGCTTCGACCTAGGCATTCGGTCAAGAAGCTTCTCACCCATGCCTGCACTTGCCTCTTCTTTGGTTATGATGCATCATTCCAGCAGGGAGGCTGAGCAGGTCAATCAGGATGTGTCGATTCGGAAGCTAGGAAAAGTTGACAATATTCGTAGGAAAAGGCAGAGATTGCCGGCAGAAGTTATGGAAACTGCCCGATATTTCAGCAGGATAAGCCACGATCTGAGTAACGGCGCAAGCATAAGTAGCGTTTCTGTCCCGATATTCAATACCCGGCGATTTCATCCACCATGTTCAAGTTAGGCGAACAAATTCGGGGCTATCTGTGAGCTGTTCGGAATAGATGAAAGTACGTGATATTCTTCGAAAGTTGAAGGAAGATGGCTGGTATCATTATTCGACACGAGGCAGTCATCGGCAGTTCAAACACCCCACGAGATCGGGCCGGGTGACGGTGCCTGGAAAGCCTGGCGACGATTTGGCTGTCGGAACCGTGGATAGCATTTACAAGCAGGCCGGCTGGAAATAGGTGCGCTTATGAAGTACGCAATTGTTATCGAAAGAGCAATAAGCAACTACTCTGCATATGTCCCGGACTTGCCGGGCTGTGTTGCTACCGGAGCAACATTCGAGGAGGTAGAACAGCAAATTCGGGAAGCTATTGAATTTCACCTTGATGGTATGAGGGAGGACGGCGAGGCAATACCGCCTCCAAGCAGCCAAGTCGAATACGTCGAAGTTGCCTGACAACCGGTTCAACTCGGACCCGGTTAACCCGGGCGTTATGGCGTCGAAATCAACCACCTGAGGATATCAATGGGCGGTTACACAAACTTATCTACAGTCCCTACGCGTTCGCTTCGAGTGTCGCAGGCGTAGTCGAGGATAACAATATGCCAAGCGTGACGGCTACAGATAGCTCGGCAAAGGTAGCGAATGGATTGGAGAGCCACAATCTATACATCGACCATTGTGCATCTTGCTGCATGTAGCCTCCCGACATCAGCTAAACCCAGCTGCATGCACACTCATGAGTTGCCAATCAAGCCAGCTGGATGATCTGGTTAAGCACAGTCAGCACTTCGGCAAAGCGGGCATCGCTCAATTTTTTCATGGGATGTTTCGCGCCTCTACGACGACGCCAGTCGAAGGATTTGGGCTGGTGGCATAGCACATAACTCGCTTGCCCGGCTTTGCGTCCTTTGGCCACGCCCACGTCCACGGCGAAAGGGTTGTCAGTGTTGTAGGATGCAGTTGTCATCGGCAGACCTATAACCAATGAGGTGCGCTGGTTGAAGGCTTCAGGTGACAGCACCAGAAAAGGGTGTATGTCGCGCATTTCTTGTCCACGCTGCGGGTTGCAGTCAATCCAGATGACATCCTGTCGTTGCGGAACCCAATTGTCGGCTTTTACCATAGCTCTGCACCAATATAGCCACTTTCGGCCATGGCTTCGCCACCATGCCGATCTGGATCAAATCTGGTCAGCCGTTGTTGCAGGCTCAAGTGCTCTTCCTGCAGCGGGGTAATGATGATGCGCTCGCCCTCCACGGTGATGCGCACACGTTGATCTGCGTGCAGATCTGCAGCACGGGCTATGGCGGCAGGCAGCCGCACGCCGAGGTTGTTGCCCCAGTGTTTAATTTCGAGAACAGTTTCGGTCATGGCGATATACAGGGTATGTTTAGACGAAGTTTAAACATTATTGCTTCGGACTGCAACAAGCCGAGCCCTGGTGATTTTGTGTTTCAGGCTGGCATGACCAACTAACCCAGAAAGACAGCACATGCCGCCTCACTGCAGTTCCTCGGCATCAATCCGGGTAGACCACACCTCGCGGCCATTGGCGTCGTGCAGGATCATCTGCAGGCGGCGACGTTCGGCAGGGCCGCTGATCCTGATGACGCCGAAATTGCGTTCGGTGTAGATGCTGTCATCAACGATGTACTGGCCTTCGCCGCGCACCGGGCTGTAGGCTTTGGCGGTCAGTGGATAGTCGTGTGGATAGTCGTGGACACCCAGGATAGTCGTGGAGGATAGTCGTGGAGGAGGATAGTCGTGGGATAGTCGTGGACACCCATACCGCAAGCAGTGAAACCTATACATTGCCCAACAATGTTGACGGCAACAGATTTACGTAGTCAACTATCCTGATAGCAGTCAGAAAGGTTCAATCTGGCCGTAAAACCGACGTGCAAGGCACGCCAAACCTCGACCAAGGCCGATTATGTCGATAAGTGGGAATTCAGCTAAATCCGCTGCGGGAACAATCGCTCAGCCGTAGTGATGCCCTGCAGAAACTTGTTGTCAAGCTTTGCCGCTGCCTCCCGGATAGAGCTTTTGCTGCCAATGATTTGATGAAACCTGTCTTCCCCAATGCGATATCAGTTCAAGGCCACTGTTGTACGGTGCATTCAGAGACATCGGACTTGACACCAACTCAGTATCGTTGCAATGATTGTGCGTCATCACAGTCAGGTCTATTGCTGCCGTATGGAAAAGGATACTTGGCAAAGGCTGCAAACAGCGTTGTATGCGCTTGCCAGCTCCCGATCCGAAGTTCGTGCAGGCCTGCTTGAGCGACTTGGCGATGGCGATCCGGCGTTCCGCGCCGAACTTGAGTCCCTTATCCGGCAATTCGATTCCGATCCGGACTTCCTTGAACAGCCACTGCCGGTTACTGTAGCGATCGGGCCAGAAAGTGCTCTTGGCGACGACCCGCTGATTGGTGAGTCTCTCGGTGCCTGGATCATCCGCAGCCGGATTGATCGCGGTGGCATGGGCGCCGTGTACCTGGGCGAGCGCATCGGTGAAGACTTCTCCCAGTATGCAGCGATCAAGGTCATTGCTCTCGGCATGAACTCGGAAACCATTATCAATCGTTTTCATGCCGAACGACGGATACTCGCAGCGCTCAATCACCCCAATATCGCATCGATACTGGATGGCGGCGTCACCGGAGATGGTCGTCCGTGGTTCGCGATGCACTACCTTGAAGGGGCAAGCGCGGTGGACGAGTACAGTGATACGCACAAGCTATCGGTAGACGAGCGGCTGTGCCTGATGATTCCGATCTGCGAATCTGTCCAGTTCGCGCATCAGAATCTGGTGATTCACCGCGACATCAAACCAGCCAATATCCTGGTCACCCCACAGGGGGTGCCGGTCCTGCTCGATTTCGGCATCGCCAAGTTATTGCATGCCGACGATAACCTGACCGATGCCACGGGTCTATTTACACCAGACTTCGCCAGCCCGGAGCAACTGTCAGGTGGGATGGTCACCACTGCCACCGATGTCTATCAATTGGGCAGGCTGCTATTTCAGCTATTGAGCGGCCAGCGACCACCATTAGAGTTGCATGGAGAACAATCGGACCCGAGGCCACCCAGACCCTCGGAATGCGTCGTCCCCGAGCACGCGCATCTCAGAGGCGAGAAGGCCGAGGGTCTGCGCCGCAAACTGCGCGGGGATCTGGATACCATCTGCCAGCAGGCGCTGCATCCAGAGCCGCAGCGGCGCTATCGCTCCGCCGAAGCGCTCGCCGACGATCTGACACGTTGGTTGCATGGTCAGCCGGTAAGGGCCAGACCCGACACGCTGGCCTACCGGGCGGGAAAGTTCCTGCTCCGCAATCGCTGGAGCGCTTCGTTTGCAACCGCGCTTTTTCTGGTCGCCATCGGCTTTGGCGTGTTCGCCTCGCTGACCGCATCACGCATTGCCGAACAGTCGAAGGCTCTCAGCCTCGAGCGTGACCGCGCGCAGGCCACGACAAACTTTCTCACCGATCTGTTTAGCCTGGCTGATCCCACTCGCGCGGAGCGGGACTATACCGCTGCGGAGATGCTTGATCGTGGCCTGGAACGGTTGCGCCAGAATGAAAGCCTGAGCGACACCGAGCGAAACGCGGTGCTGACCGCCGTTGGCGGCGTGCTGCAAGTGCGCGGTGACCATGACCGCGCCCGCGATGCACTGGCCGAAGCGGTAGAGATTTCACGGCGTGGCGGCACGGATCGCGAATCCCATGCGGGCAGTCTTCTTGAGCTGGCCAAGGCCGAATACCGACTGGAAAACTACGCCCGATCGGAGCAGCTGGCTCGCGACGCTCTCGATGTGCTGGATGGACTCTCCAACGCGACGCCTGACTTGCACGCCAGCGCGCTCAACCAGCTTGCAATTGCGCTGAGCGATCAGGGCAGACTGGAAGAGTCGGCAATGATGCTGGAACGAGTGGTTGAGGTCAGGCGCTTACTTCCCGGTGCCGATATGGATCAGGATCTGGCGGCGAACTGGAACAACCTTGGCATGATCTACACCGACCTGGGCCGGCTCGAACGGGCTGAAACCGCCTACGATGCGTCTCTTGAGATTGTAGAGCGAGCCTTTGGAACGCAGCATCCCTATGCTGCCTTTCTGCTTCACGCCCGCGCTGAGTTGCGCGAACTGCAGGGCGAGTTCGTGCTCGCCAGGGCCGATCTGCAGAAAGCACTGAGTATCGCCACGAACACCCTTGGCGAAGACCATCCCTTTGTATCCCAGGCTCGGGAAAGCCTTGAGCAGATCAACGACAGCCAGCGATGAATGGTCACATCACGCAACTGATCCAGGACGCTCGACAAGGCGATCGCAATGCCCTTGATGAACTCATGCCGCTGATCCATGACGAGTTGCGTTTGGCCGCCAGCCGTCATCTGCGCAGCGAACGCCCTGGCCACACGCTCGATACCGGGGCCTTGGTCAATGAAGCCTACTTGCGGCTTGCTCAGCAGAATCGCGCATCTTGGCAGGATCGGGCGCATTTTCTGGCCGTGGCATCTATGATCATGCGCCGTGTGCTGGTCAACCATGCAAAGCAGCGCAAGCGCCTCAAGCGTGGCAACGGCGCTGAACACCTCACGCTCAGCCATGCCGATACTTTTCTTGCCAACCCTGCCCTTGGCGAGACGCCGAATGTCGATATCGAGGCGCTTGACGAGGCCTTGAACAGACTGGCCGATATTGATGCCCGCGCGGCGCGGGTGGTCGAGTGCCGTTACTTCGCGGGGCTAAAGATCGACGAGACCGCAGAAGCGCTCAATATTTCACCGGCCACTGTCAAGCGCCAGTGGTTGTTGGCCAAGACCTGGCTGAGGCGTGAAATCCGGCAATAGGATTGAATTCTTCTGCCCTGATCCGTAAGGCGTGTCTGTTTCCCACCGTGCCAACTTTTTTCGTTCCAGCGCAATCCATCTTGAGCCTTTTTGGGCGCAACTGTTGCGTTAATCAGTAACAACCATAGCAGCAACACACAGCCCGCTTCGGTAAAAGGCCGCTTGAGCCCTATGGCACGACTGGATACGACGAGAGAAGTCACTATGGCAGCAAGGATGAGAGCAAATGAGCAGAGACGCGCAGCTTGGTGTCACGTCAGGAAATGCGCAAAACCGACATTGCCGGGCAGCATGGTGGCAGCAGCGCGCTCGGTCATGACAGGAGCCTCCAACCATGCTGGCCTGACAAGTGTCTGCAGCAAACTTCTTATCAATCTGATGCTGTTCAGCTTCATGCTGACAGTCCTTCCCGCGAAAGCCGCATTGATCGAGGTTGACCCGGAAACCAATCCAGCCATTGCCGATGGTCAGTGCAGCCTGATCGAAGCCATCGAGAACGCCAACACCGACAGCGCCATGAATCCCGATTGTCCGATGGGCAATGGCACCGATTTCCTGCGGCTGTCGCAAGACTTTGACTACGAATTCGATAGTGCCTACGGCAGCACCGATAATGCACTGCCGGTCATCGTCGACGACGTCATTGTCCAAGGTCGAAACGCAACCATCAGCCGGGATAATTTCAGCACCGAAGCGTTTCGGCTGCTCGAGTTCAACACAGGTACACACAGCATGAGCAACCTGAACCTGAGCGGCGGCATATCCGCCTTTCCCATGTCGGGAGGAGGTGCCATATTGGCCACCGATACCAATCTGACACTCAGCGATATACGCATTTCCGGCAATACCGCAGAAGGACTGTTTGCCTTTGGCGGTGCGCTCAGACTGGATGACAGCACGGTGGAAATCACCGATGCCCTGCTGCAGGTCAATCGCACCTCCAGCAGCAGTACTGAAACCGGCGGCGGTGCAATTGCCCAGTTTAATGGCTCGCTGACCATCAACCGCAGCGCGCTGTTGAATAACGACGCAAACGAATGTGGCAGTTCACGCGGTGGTGGCGGCAATACCGCCGGCACTGGAGGTGCGCTGCGTATCGAAGCCACCAGCCCGACCGCTGCCTATGCGATTTTCAACGATTCCACCATTGCCGGCAATGAAGGGCGTGTGGGTGGTGGCATTCATGTGGTGGCAATTGCCAATACCGGTTTCCCGGGCGAGGATGTGCTGGTGCAACTGGTACGCAGCACGCTGGTACAAAACGATGCCAACGCCTGTGCTGGCGGCGCGCTGGGTGACGGCATGCATGTGCAGGAAGCCAACGGCGGCAGCGGCACCATCACTTATGGAAGCAGCATTATTCACGGCAACGGACGGCTGGTGAACAACACCATTGTCGGCGTTGACTGCTCCGCCAATTTCCCATCCCAAACGTACATGTCGTTTGACGGCAACGTACTCGATGAGCAGGACAACTGTATCAATGGGTTTGATACCTTCAGCGATGACTACCGTAATATTGTCGATCCAATTCGAGTCGACAACCATTATTTGCCGCTGCGCAATGGCCCGGCGGTGGACTTTATGGAGGCCGGATTCAATTGCGATATCACATTGCCGGACGCGGTCGGTAATCCGCGCGCCGGTGGACCGGGCATGGGCGGCAGCCTCTGCGACGCCGGTGCGATTGAGTTGCAGTATCCGGTGGATGATTTCACCCTGCAGACCACTATTGCTGGAAGCGGCAGTGGCAGCCTGAGCAGCAATCCAGGCGGCATCAACTGTCCGGGCGTATGCAGCGCTGATTATCCGGTCGGCACCATGGTCAATCTGACGCCCAGTCCCGACGGTGGCAGCGTATTTGCTGGCTGGAGCGGCGATTGCTCCGGCATGGGTGCCTGTGCTGTGACCATGGATCAAATGCGCAGTGTCACCGCCAACTTTGATCTGCAGCCGGTGACGCTGACCATTTTGCTTGACACGCCCGGCGGTGCAGCTGGCAGCGTCACCAGTAATCCACTGGGCATCAACTGTCCGGGCGACTGCCAGCAGGACTACCCGCCGGGTACCAGCATCACGCTGACCGCCACGCCGGAACCCGGCAGCCAGTTCAACCTCTGGGGCGGTGTCTGCTCAGCCAGCAGCGGTCCGGTGTGTAACGCCACACTGAACATGAATGGCGGCGCCACCGCCCAGTTTGTGCTGATCGAAAACGACCCGGTACTGAGCATCACGGTGACTGGCCCTGGCAGCATCGCCGACAACACCGGCACCATCAATTGCCCCGGCACCTGCTCGGCCAGCTACCCCGGCAACACCAGTATCACCCTGACGCCCACGCCCGATGCCGGCGCGACTTTTCAGAATTTCATCGGTGCCTGCAGCGGTCAGAGCTGCTCACTGCAACTCATCGATGATCAGCAAGTCGGTGGCATTTTCCTTCAAGCCAATGAAGTATTCAAAGATGGCTTTGAATAAAACAGGATACCAACGATGATGAGACCTCACAGCATGGCACTCTACTGCCATCTACCAATATGTCTATGCAGCTTGCTGTTGCTTGTTTCCAGCAGCATCCATGCTGGACAGACCGATGAATTTGTCGTCACCAACAGCAACAATGCCGGCCCCGGCAGCCTGCGCGATGCCGTGGCAATGGCAAATGCCAGCAGCAATGAAGTCGAAATCACTTTCGCTGAATCCATCGATTTCATCAGTATCACTACAGGTCCCCTGGAGCTTACGACTGACAATTTTGTCACCATTGAGGGGCCCGCTTCACGGGTTGCATTGGACGCCAGCAACAATTCCAGAATTCTGGTTGTCACTAACCCGGATAGCTTGTTGGCGCTCGAGAACGTCGCTTTCTTGGATGGTATGACCACGGCCAACGGCAGTGAGCCCGCGACTTGTGCTCCCGGCACGGGTCAAGGTGGTGCAGTGTGCACGCTGGGCAGGCTGACGCTGAGAAATCTACTAATGAATGGAAACACCACGATGGGTGATGGCGCCCATGGCGGTGCCATGTATATCGGCGGCACCGGTAACGTATCGATCAGACCCTCCGGCATCATCAGTGCGATTACCAACAATTCGACCCAGGGTCAGGAAGCACACGGGGGCGCGATTTATGTTGAACAGGGCAGGCTGACAACCAGTGGAGGCCCTCGACTGATTTTCTCTGGCAACAGTGCCGCTGGCCCGTCCTCGATGGGTGGGGCGATATTTGCCAGACAATACGAAAGCATTGTTGGATTTGGACCTGGAGGTGGCGGAACACTCTTTTTTGAGAACTCTGCGAGTTTCGGCGGCGCGTTTGCATCATCGGGCTGTACTATTGGTGACAACATTGACCTTGATGGTCTTGACTTCGTTGATAATGACGCGACCAGCGCTGGTGGTGCGGTCTTTATTGGTGCCGATTGCGATGCAGAAATTACCAGAGGTCGATTTTCCGGTAACCGTTGTCAGAATACCGGCGGTGGCGCTATTGCCACAGACAATGTGGTCTTCATCAGCCAGAGTATCTTCGAAAGCAACAACTGCATAGCGCCCGGTGGTGCCATTTATGGCCCCAATATCGAATTGACCGACAGCAATATCCTGCGGAACAACCAAACCAACGGTAATGGTCACCATGGTGGTGCAATCGCCGCCGGTAACCTGCTGCTGGCTAATTCTACCGTGGCGTTCAACTCCACCAACGCGGGGGCAGCACATGGCGGCGGTCTGTGGGTGACCGGCGATCTGGATATCCGCAATTCAACCATCACTGGTAATGAGGCATCGGGCATACAGTCAAATGGCGGTGCCTTGTATTATTCCGGCGATAGCCAGGGCTTGATGATCAGTAATTCCACCGTTATCGACAATCAGGCCGGCGGCCATGCTGGTGGCATTTTTTACAGCCCGGAGCTTGCCATGAGTATGGCGGAGCTAACACTCATCAGCACCGTGCTTGCCGACAACCTCGATGATAATTTTTTACTTGAAAACGATGTCCTTGGCCATGTGGTTAACGTAATTCAATCTGTATTCGGCGACGCGAGTACTGAAATAAACGGCAATAATGTCGACAATATTTTTAGTGACGGCCCGGCATTCGATTCGCTCGATGACAACGGTTGCTTCATGACCGCAGGCTTCCCTGGTGAGGAAGAATGTCCGCAAACCTATATGCCCGATACCGGCAGCGTGGTACTGGATTCCGGGGACAATCCCAACAGTGAGATCAGTGATCAACGCGGTTTTACGTTTCCGCGTACGTTCAACGGAATGACCGATATTGGAGCGATTGAGGTCAGCCCGGAACCGAGCATCTCAATCTCGCCTCTCGCATTTAACTTTGGCACTTATATCGTTGAACCGGCGAATGAGGATGAGAGCCGAACTATAACTATTGAAAGCAATGGACCAGGGATATTGCACATTCTGGAAATCAGTGAGAGCTCTTCATCGACTACCGTTGAGAGCGACTGCGACCTGCAATTGCTAGCCGGCGATAGCTGCGAGGTGACCGTCATTCTGGAAACCGATGAGTTCATATCAATGTCCCAAACGCCAGAGGTGACGATTAGCGTGGACACTCCTGATTCACCGCTGACCATTCCGGTATTCGCCAATCCGATCACAGGCGCCGAGCTGAATGCAAGCCCGGGCAGCATTCAGTTTCAGGACACGCCGGTCGACGTAACCAGCCCGATAGAAGCTTTGACGTTGACCAATACCGGTAGCCGACCTTTGGAAATAGCGTTTGTTATCGCAATCAACACTCAGTTTGCCGTCGCCAGTAATGGTTGCACTCAACCAGTACCGGCGCAAGGCAGCTGTACGGTCGACCTGCAATTCACTCCGTTTCAGCCCGGCATCGTAACAAGCGAGCTTCGGATTCGATCCAACTCAGTCTCTCTGAGCAATGACACATCTGTTCCCCTGGTTGGCACCAGTGGCATCGTGTTTTTTGACGGCTTTGAATAACTGCGAAAAGACTAATCAAGAACGAGGATTCACATGCTGTTTTTCACTGACTCCATAAACGCTGCTGGGGCTATGGCCAACAGAGGCTGGCTTGCCGTATTGGCGCTCATGCTAGCCCCTGTGCATGCTCAAGAACTGCCGCAAGTCGTCGAACTGGCCGAGCTGAATACTGCCGGTAGTCTGGCCGGGATAACGTTTCCCGGCAACACTGTGTTTGCCAATCTGGGTGCCGGTCTCAGCGGCATCGGCGATATCAATGCCGATGGCTTTGACGACGTTGCCATCGGCCTGCCCGGCGATGATACTAACGGCAACGACAGCGGTGCTGCGTTTGTGCTGTTTGGTCGTCAGGGTGGTTTTCCCGAGACGCTTTCAGCAGCTGATTTTGACGGTACGCTGGGCCTGACCATCCTGGGCGTATCGGGCGGCAGCCTGACCGGGCGGGAAATCGCGGCGGCCGGAGATATCAACGGCGATGGCATCGACGATCTGGTGCTGAGTGCGCCGATCGCGTTCACCGGCACATTTTCCGGTGCCGGAGAAACCTACGTGATCTTCGGTCGCGATGATGCTGGCTTCCCAGCCTCCATTGAGTTGTCAGATCTCAATGGAACCGGGCCCAACTCGACGCCGGGCATCACCATTCGCGGCGCAGCGGCCATTGACCAATCCAGCTTTTCCATTGATGGCGCGGGTGATATCAATGACGACGGCGTCGACGACCTGCTGATCGGCGTGGTCAATGCCGATATCGAACCCGGCGGCAGCAATCGCGGCCAGGTGATAATCCTGTATGGCCAGGACGACGGCAGCCTGCCGGCCATTGTTGAGCTGATGGATTTGAACGGTGTTGGAGCCAACGCTGCAGCGGGTGTCCGGATCAACGGCTTTAACGACAATGAACGTATCGGCGGGCGGGTGCGTGGTGTGGGCGATGTCAACGGCGATGCAATCGATGACATCCTGATCGCCAACAGCACAAACAGTCAGAGTGAATTTTTCAATTATCTGGTGTACGGTTCCGCTACGTTGCCCGATGCCATTGATCTGGCCGAGCTCAATGGTTCAGGCATGCAGGCGGTCACCGGCGCCACCATTGTTTGTGCCCATCCCTGCTTTGAATCGGTTGGTGCAGTGGGCGACTTCAATGCCGATGGTGTCAACGATTTTGCGATTGGTGAAACTTTTGCCAGTATTAATGGCATCAGTAGCGGTCGTGCCAGCATAGTGTTTGGTAGCAGCAACCTGCCAGCAAGCATTCATCTTGCCGAACTGAACGGCAGCTCAATGGCGGCCACCTCTGGTGTGCATGTAAATGGTGCTGCAATGTTTGATTTCGCTGGCAACGCCATCAGCCCGGCAGGCGATTTCAATGGTGACGGTTTTGATGACGTACTGGTCGCTGCCTCACGTGGCGATACCAGCCTTACCGAGAGTGGTATCAGTTATGTACTGTTTGGTGGTCCACCCAACGCTGGACAGCAGGTGATCGAGCTCAGCCAGTTCGATCAGCCCGGCGTGGACGCCGTTAACGGCATGCAGATGAACGGCGTTATGGTCCAGGATCGCTCTGGTGAGCAGGTCAATGCGGCAGGCGATTTAAACGGAGATGGCCGTGAAGACCTGCTCATCAGCACCATCAATGCCGATCGCAATGGTTTGGACGACGCAGGGGAAGCATACGTAGTATTCGGCATCCCATCTCTGGACATTGCGGTCACCAAATCCAATCAGAAGATATATGTTACTCCAGATGAATCGACCACTTATGACATCAGCGTTCAGAATTTGACCCCGGTGGCAGTAGAAGCCGTCACTGTGACCGACCTGTTGCCTGCAACACTTGACCGTAAGACCGCGAGTTGGATATGTACCGCAGACGCAACGTCCGCATGCAGCATAAACAGCGGCACTGGCGATATCCAGACCAGTGTAGACCTGGGGGTTTTTGGACAGGTGCTGATCGAACTGACTGTGACCGCAATTGCCGATGAATCAGAAACCGTACTGAATACGGTCAGCGTCGCTCTGCCTGATGGATTACCCGACCGCAATCCGACCAATAATCAGAGCACCGACATTGACATTGTCGCTCTGTTTGCGGACAGCTTCGAAACAGAATAAAGCATAATTATTAACCGCCATTCAGCAAATGCTTGGGCTTCATTTGGGGGCATGGGGATTCGGAAGAGAGCTTGGTCTCAAGTTCATATTGCAATAATTCATGCATTGCCTCGTAAGGCGTTTTCCAGTCACAGTTACATGCCGCCTCACTGCAGTTCCTCGGCATCAATCCGGGTAGACCACACCTCGCGGCCATTGGCGTCGTGCAGGATCATCTGCAGGCGGCGACGTTCGGCAGGGCCGCTGATCCTGATAACGCCGAAATTGCGTTCGGTGTAGATGCTGTCATCAACGATGTACTGGCCTTCGCCGCGCACCGGGCTGTAGGCTTTGGCGGTCAGTGGTGACACGGTCCATTCGTGCAGTGGATACTGTTCGTAGCGGGGCATGATGTGCATGGCCGAGTGGTGCCGGTCGCCGCTGAGTATGACTACGCCGGGGATGCGTTCGGCGGCGATGCGGTCGAGCAGTTCCCGGCGTTCGCCGGGGGCAATGTTGATATGGTTTTCAAACACTTCACCACTGTTGAGCACCTGGCCGCCGATGACGATGAACTTGAACGTGGCCAGCGAGTTTGACAGCGCGTTGATCAGCCAGTCCAGCTGCTGCGGGCCCAGTATCTGACGCTGGCCGGTGACGCGCAAATTGGCGCGCCGGTGGCTGCGGTTGTCGAGCAGGAAAAACGCCGCATCCTGCCACTCAAACGTGCTGCTGATGCCACCGCTGCCGGCAGCATCGCGCACCGGGTTGGCCCAGAAACTGTGAAACACCTGCTTGCTGATGTCACGCAGACCGAAGCTGCGGTCGGAGTTGTTCGGGCCGTAGTCGTGATCGTCCCAGATGGCGTAGTGATGCGTGCTGCTGAGCAGTCGCTGTAGCTCGGGCAATTGCCGGACCTGGCTGTAGCGGCCGTACATGCCGGAAGCAGAACTGGTGTCGGGCGGCAGGTAATAGGCGTTGTCGCCCAGCCACAGCATGAAATCCGGCTGCTGCTCGGCGATGGCGTCGAAGATCTGGTAATCCCCACCGTTGCGGTAGTTGGGTGCATCGAAAGGTGGCGCGTTGACCTTGGCGCAGGAGCCCAGTGCGAAGCTGAAATCAGCCAAGCCTTCATGCAGCAGTGACTGGCTGTTGAAGTGCTGGGAATGCGTGGCTGGCAGCAACTCGCCATTGACCACGATGCGGTAGTGATAACGTGTGCCGGGCAGCAGATTGCTGGCGGTCAGGGTGGCGGTGTTGGCGCGATCCGGTCTGGTCTGTACGCTGGCACTGCGCGAGCTCTGCTGCTCCCTGCCTTCCGGCCAGTACAGCAGTTGCACGCTGGCAGCCTCGCGGGTCTGTACCCACACCGCCGCTTCCTGCGCGGTGCTGTAGCCTGGCATTGGCCCGGCGGCTAGCGTTGTGGCAGGATTCACAGCCGATGTGGAGACCGCATCAGCCGGCTGTGCCGCGCACGGCAGCCCCGCCAGCAGCGACAGCCAGAACAGTATTGCTGTCAGCAGCTTTGCGGTGGGCTTGTGATCACTTGTCAAGAGCGCAAAAAGTTCCATGAAAGCACCTCAGGATAACGGCAGCAAACCTGCCATCGTTGTCAAAAAGTGATCATAACATTCTGATCATCTTTACATTATGACAGCGGGCCTTTCATGCCAAGCGCACGAGCCGTCTGTCGCTGTCATAAAAGTGTCATGAAACTGGCATACTGTTGTAACTTAACAATCGTTTAATACGCCTTCTAATCAGTTTGCCATCTGGCATTGTTTTCTTTCCAAAACTCAGAGGTTGGACATGTTCAAGAGATTCGTTGACTCCAGGCTGCTGCTCGGCTTGCTGCTGGCCGTGGGCTGCAGCATGGTGCAGGCACAGATCGTATCGACTCAGATCAACGGCACCGTCACCACCGAAGACGGTCAACCGGTGGAAGGTGCTGAGGTCATGATTGTACACGTGCCGACCGGCACCGTGTCAGTTGCTGTTACGCAGGAAACCGGCCGTTTTGACGCCCGCGGACTGCGTGTTGGCGGACCGTTTTCTGTCACCGTGACCAGCGAAGGTTACCAGGCCGAAGTGCTGGAAGGCGTTAGCACGCAGCTGGGTCAGCCGGTATCGCTGAATTTCGCACTGGCGTCGGGTTCTGCCGAACTTGATGCGCTGGAAGTGGTGGGCGGCGCGATCAATCCGGTGTTTGATCCGGACAAGATCGGCAACGGCACCGTCATCGAGCGTTTCGAATTGGAAAGCTATGCCTCGGTGTCGCGCTCGATCAACGATTTCGCCCGCTTCGACCCGCGGGTGACCTCGCAGGACAAGCAGCGTCAGGAAATCTCCATCGGCGGTGCCAACACCCGCTTCAACAACCTGCTGATCGATGGTGTTGCCACCAACGACAACTTCGGCCTCAATTCAAACGGTCAGCCGTCCACCGGTCAGCCGATCTCGATTGACTGGCTGGAGCAGCTGGTGGTGCAGGTCTCGCCGGTGGATGTCAGCCAGACCAACTCTACCGCCGGTTTCATCAACGCGGTGACCAAGTCCGGTACCAACGAGTATCAAGCCCAGGGCAAGTTCTACTACCGTGATGAAGGCTTCACCGGCAAGCTGAACGGCAGCCGCGCCTCAGATTTTGAAGAAAAGATTTTCGGTGGTCAGGTCAGCGGTCCGATCATCAAGGACAAGCTGTTCTTCTTCGTCGGCTATGAAAAGTTTGATTTTGACGGTGCCCTGTTTGCCAACGTGCCAGATGGCACCCCGGCCAATCTCGAAGGTCTGGTCAATGGAGGCAGTGATGTCAGCGCCGAAGACCTGCTGCGGGTGATCAACATTGCACAGGGTTTCGGCTTTAATCCGCTGGCACCATTGTCATCGGTGGGCCTGCAGGACGAGCGCTGGATGGGCAAACTGGACTGGAACATCGCCGAAGGTCAGCGCGCCAGCTTCCGCTACTCGCGCAGCCGCGGTAACGACTCCAATCTGGGTTCATTCAACGATGCCCGTCTGAGCTCCAACTTCTATAACGAAGACCGCAAATTTGATTCCTACACGGTGCAGCTGTTCAGTGACTGGTCGTCAAACTTCTCCAGCGAATTCCGCGCCGTCTACACCGATTATGAAACCGCTTTTGAGATTCCGACCATCTCACCGCAGGTGAGCGTGGAAACCTCAGGCGGCGGTGCCGTCACCTTCGGTACCGAACTGTTCCGTCAGGCCAATGCGCTGCAGGTGGATACCCAGAGCGTGTTCTGGAAAGGCTCCTACTTCGCCGGTGACCACACCATCGATTTTGGTGTGGACTGGACCCGCGAAGAAAACGACAATCTGTTCCTGTTCGGTGCCCTGGGTCAGTTCAACTTTGCCAGCATCGACGATTTCGAGAACGGCAACACCGGTGCCTTCTTCCAGCAGCGTCTGCCCACCACCGGCAACATCGACGACGCGCGCACCGTCTGGGATTTCGACATCCTCGGCTTCTTTGCCCAGGATTCCTGGAAAGTTACCGACACTTTCAATGTGGTATATGGGTTCCGCATCGAGGGCATCAGCTCGGATGACACCCCGACCTTCAACCCGCTGTTCAACGATGCCTTCGGCTTTGCCAACACCGGCACCCTGGACAGCACCATTCTGCAACCGCGCATTGGCTTCAACTGGCAGCCGGATTGGGATCTGAAGACCCAGTTCCGCGGCAGTGTCGGCATCTTCCGTGGCCGTCAGCCGGGTGTGTGGGTGTCCAACTCATTCACCAACACCGGCGACACCATCCGCGTGTTCCAGTGCGGCAGCAGCAGCCCTACCGACGCTGGCAACACCCAGTGTCTCGATCTGGATCCGAATTTCTTCATCAACCCGGATCCGCAGGCACTGGAAAACTTCAACATTGGAGCAGTCGCCGGTGGTGCTCAGGACGTCGATGCTTCTGAAGAAGATTTCACCCCGCCGACCGAGGTCAAGGCCAATTTCGGTGTCGATATTGAGCTGGACTTCCTTGCTGGTTCAACTTTCTCGGTGGAACTGGATCAGGCCTGGGTCACCAATGGCATCGCCTATTCACACCTGAACCTGGGCGCGCCCACCGGTCAGCTGCCGGATGGCCGTGACGTGTTCTTTGAAGACATCGCCACCGCCAGCGGTCCGCGTGCCAACCGTGATCGTGATTTCAACGACGTGCTGTTGCTGCGCAACACCGGCAAGGGTACGCGCACCAACCTGTCGGCGTCACTGCGCAACAGCTGGTCGGGTGCATTCGGACGCCTCGGTGCCGTGGCTGCCTACTCACGCACCGATGCCGATGACGTCAACTCCGGTACCTCCAGCCGTGCCATCTCGAACTGGAACAACCGCGCCGTGTTCAACCCGAACGAAGACATCAGCGCCACCGCCAACTACGAGATCAAGAACCGCTGGACCTTCCGTCTGGATTACACCAAGGACTTCTTCGGCTTCGGCAACACCATCGTCAGCCTGTTCTTCGAGCACCGCTCAGGTCGTCCGTTCTCGTGGGTGTTTGACAACGACGCCAACGGCGACCGCATCTCCGACAACGATCTGCTGTTCGTACCGAACCCAGGCGAAGCCATCTTTGTGGATCGCGATGGCAATGCTGACCCGGTAGGTGAAGCAGCATTCTTTGATCTGGTCGCTGCCAACCCGGTGCTGGCAGCAGCCCAGGGTGGCGTGGTTGGCCGCAATTCCGATCGCAGCCCGACCGTGGAAACGCTGGACATCAACTTCATCCAGCAGATCGACATCGGTCGCTTCGGCATGCTGGAAGCGTTCTTCTCGGTGGAGAACTTCCTCAACATGATCGATTCCGACTGGGGTCTGATCAACGAGGTACCGTTCGAGTTTGTCTCTGAAGTGGTCAACTTCCGAGGCATCGATCAGGACACCGGCCTGCCGCTGTTCAACTACACCCCGGGTGATGACCGTGCAAATGCACTGTCGCTGGTGGACACCATTCCGGGTCAGTCTCGCTGGGCCGCCCAGTTGGGTCTGCGCTACCGCTTCTGATAACAAAACCAACAAAGCTTAGCCCGTTCAGCCGGCCGCATCATGCGGCCGGCTTTTTTTGTGCTGACAGAACGCGGTGACCTGATGGGAGGCAAAAGTGCGCAGCCAGCGCATGATAAAATGTCGGTTTTTCAGCACAGACATTCAGCATCATGAGCTCACCGGACATCACCGCGGCCCAACGCCCGCCTGTCGACGACATCATCCAGCAGATCGCCGACTACACCTGCCAGCATCAGATCGACAGCGATCTGGCTTACTCGACCGCCCGCTACTGCGTGCTGGACAGCCTCGCCTGTGCCGCGCTGGCGATGCGCTTTCCGGAATGCGTCAAGCTGCTCGGGCCACTGGTGCCGGGTGCCGACCTGGCACAGGGTTGCCGTGTCCCCGGCACCGCGTACCGGCTGGATCCGGTACAGGGTGCTTTCAACATCGGTGTGCTCATCCGCTATCTGGATTTCAATGACACCTGGCTGGCGGCCGAATGGGGACACCCATCCGACAACCTCGGCAGCATTCTGGCAGTGGCCGATTACCTCAGCCAGCAGCGTCGCGCCCTCGGTGAGGCACCATTGACCATGCGGGAAGTCTTCACTGCGGCGATCAAGGCGCATGAAATCCAGGGCGTACTGGCGCTGGACAACAGTTTCAATCGCGTCGGTCTGGATCATGTGCTGCTGGTGCGGGTGGCCTCCACGGCGGTGATCACGCACATGCTGGGTGGCAGTCGCGACGATGTCATCAACGCCGTCAGCAATGCCTGGGTCGATGGCGGTGCCCTGCGCACCTACCGGCATGCGCCCAATACCGGCTCGCGCAAGAGCTGGGCCGCCGGTGACGCCTGTCGCCGCGCCGTCACGCTGGCGCTGCTCGCACAGCGTGGCGAAATGGGTTATCCATCGGCGCTGTCGGCGATAACCTGGGGTTTTCAGGATGTGTTGTTTGCGGGCAAGCCGATCACGCTGCAGCGCGAACTCGGCAGCTACGTGATGGAAAACATTTTGTTCAAGCTGTCGTTCCCGGCCGAATTCCATGCCCAGACTGCGGTGGAATGTGCCATGATGCTGCACCCGCAGGTCAAGGATCGCCTTGATCAGATCGAGCGCATCGTCATCGAGACCCAGGAAGCCGGCAATCGCATCATCAACAAGACCGGGCCGCTGGACAATTACGCCGACCGAGACCACTGCATTCAGTACATGGTGGCGGTGCCGTTGATCAGCGGTCAGCTGAGCGCCGACAGCTACAGCGATGCGCACGCTGCCGACGCGCGCATCGACCAGTTGCGTGACAAAATGCAGGTGTCGGAAAACCCGCAGTTCACGAAAGATTATTTCGACCCGGACAAGCGCGCCATTGGCAACGCGGTGCAAATCTTTTATGCTGATGGCAGCAGCAGTGAACGGGTTGCCATGGATTATCCGATTGGCCACCGACGCCGTCGAGATGAGGGCATCCCGGTGCTGCGCAGCAAGTTCAAGCAGGCCATCGAGCAGCATTACCCGGCACGCCAGGCGCAGGCCATCACGGCCATGCTGGCACAGCCGGAGAGCCTGGATGACATGCCGGTGGATCAGTTCATCAGTCGGTTTTCATTTTGATCGCACACCCAACCTGAGGAGTTAACACCATGTCCGCCGAAGCCATTCTGGAACAGATCAAGACCGATGAGGTCGCCTTTGTCGATCTGCGTTTTGCCGATACCCTGGGCAAGGAGCACCATGTCACGCTGCCGGTCAGCGAAATCGACGAGGATCTGCTGGTCGATGGCAAGATGTTCGATGGCTCGTCGATTTCCGGCTGGAAAGGCATCAATGAATCGGACATGGTGCTGATGCCGGACACCGAATCCACCTATCTGGATCCGTTTTCCGAGCACACCACGCTGGTGCTGCGCTGTGATGTGCTCGAACCCAACACCATGGAAGCCTACAGCCGCTGCCCGCGTTCCGTGGCCAAGCGCGCCGAGGCCTGGCTACAGGCCAGCGGCGTGGCCGATGCCGCCTATTTCGGGCCGGAGCCGGAGTTCTTCGTGTTCGACTCGGTGCGCTGGAAGGTGGCCATGCAGGGTTGCATGTACGCGATTGAATCGATGGAGGCGGCGTGGAGTTCAGATGCCGAGTATCCGGAGGGCAACTCAGGCCACCGGCCCGGCGTCAAGGGCGGGTATTTTCCGGTGTCGCCGTCTGATTCGCTGTCCGATCTGCGCAGCACCATGTGTCGCATTCTGGAAGACATCGGCGTCGGCGTGGAAGTGCATCACCACGAAGTCGGCACGGCCGGTCAGTGCGAGATCGGCACGCGCTTCAATTCGCTGACGCGCAAGGCCGATGAAATGACCATGTTCAAGTACGTGGTGCGCAATACTGCACATCAGTTTGGCCACACGGCCACTTTCATGCCGAAGCCGGTGGTGGGTGACAACGGCAGCGGCATGCACGTGCATCAGTCATTGTCCAAAGGTGGACAAAACCTGTTTGCCGGCGACGGCTATGGCGGCCTGTCGGAAACCGCGCTGCACTACATCGGCGGCATCTTCAAGCATGCCCATGCCATCAACGCCTTTGCCAACTCCACCACCAACAGCTACAAGCGGCTGGTGAAAGGTTTCGAAGCACCGGTGGCGCTGGCCTACTCCGCGCGCAACCGCTCCGCCTCCTGCCGCATTCCATGGGTCAGCAACCCCAAAGGCCGCCGCATCGAGATCCGCTTTGGCGACGCGGCCGGCAGCCCGTACCTGATGTTTGCCGCGATGATGATGGCCGGTCTTGACGGCATCGCCAACCGCATACATCCGGGTGAGCCGATGGACAAGGACCTGTATGATCTGCCGCCGGAAGAGGAAAAGAACCTGCCAAGCGTGGCCGGCAGCCTGGAACAAGCGCTGCAGGCGCTGGATCAGGATCGCGACTTCCTCAAGGCCGGTGATGTGTTCAGCGACGATCTGATTGACGGTTACATCGCATTGAAGACCCAGGATGTGCTGCGCATGCGCATGACCACCCATCCGCTGGAATTCGAGATGTATTATTCCATCTGAGCGTGACATCCATTGTCCATCCAGCCTGACATGCAATCCTGTGCGCCGGATGTGGTCAAACATGACAACACCTTGCCTGAGTGCATGAGGAAGCAAGCCATGAGTCATCACGGCAACAACGATACCCGGTCACCGTACCGGGTTGATCACCGCGTAGTGCGTCTGCTGCTGTGCAGTGTATTGCTGCTGCTGCTGCAGGCTGCTGCGCTGGCGCAGAACCAGATTTATAAATCGGTGGATGAAGATGGCAATGTCATCTACAGCGATCAGCCCCCCAGCCCCGATGCCGAGCCGATCGTGCTGCGTGAAAGCAACATCATCGAGACGGTGAAGGCCCAGCCGGATCCGATCTCCAGCGGTGAAACCGCCAGCCAGCCGCTGGAAATCGGTATTTTGAGCCCGCAAAACGAAGAAACCTTCTGGGGCACCGGCAATGATCTGCCGGTACTGCTGGAAGTCAAACCGCAACTGCGTCCTGGCATGCAGATCAACCTTTATCTGGATGATGAGAAAGTGGCCACCGTGGGCACGCTGCAGACCACGCTGCAGCAGATTGATCGCGGCACGCACAGCTTCCGGGCCGAGCTGGTCAGCAGTGAAGGTGAAATCATCGCCAGCACCGAGTCGCGCACCTTTTTCATGAAGCAGTTTTCGCAGAACTTCAACAACAACAGGTAACCGTCAGCAGTCAGGTGACTGCGGCGACTGCTGCAACCAGAAGGTGACCGGCCCGTCATTCACCAGCGCCACCTGCATATCCGCCCCGAAGCGACCGCATTGGGTGGCGGCGTGGCGGGCTTGCACCTGCTCCACAAACTGCACAAACAGCGCCCGACCCAACCGGGGCGCAGCAGCGGTGGAAAATCCTGGTCGGTTGCCTTTGCCGGTGTCCGCCGCCAGCGTGAACTGCGGTACCAGCAGCAACTCCCCGGCGCAAGCCTTGACGGACAGGTTCATTTTGCCGTCGGTATCGCTGAACAGCCGATAATTCAGCAGGCGCTCGCACATGCGTGGCAGCATGTCGGCATCATCGCCACGCTCAAAGCCACACAGTACGAGAATACCGGCACCGATGGCGGCAATGCAGTTATCATCAACGCTGACCGAGGCGCTGTTGACCCGTTGCAACAGTAAAATCATGGACAATCTCCAGTGACGACAGCATCAATTCTAACTGCATTGCAGTGTGACCGATGGCGCGTGGCGGGCTGCGTCCCGAACAGCCGGCACAGGGTGCTGTCGACCAGCGCTTGGCGAGGAAACAAGCCGCTGGGGCGCAGACGACGATGAAACAGCAGCAGCTGCAGTGGCTGACGAAGTTGCTGGCAAGCATGCCGGCAGGCTGGCGTCTGCGGCTGGCCGACGCGCTGACCTGGCTGCTGCTGCGACTGCCCAACCGGCGTCAACGGCGGGCACGCGAAAACATCCGGCGTTGTCTGCAGCCTCCGCCGGAGGCCGCCGCTGCGCTGTTGCGCGCGCATCTGCAGCATCGTGCCGACAGCCTGCTGGAGTTGGGCATCACCTGGCACTGGTCACTGCCACGACTGCTGGCACTGATCACCGAAGTGCATGGCTGGGAGCACCTGCAGCAGGCCGCCAGCGCCGGTCATGGCGTGATCGTGGCGGTTCCGCATTTCGGCAACTGGGAGCTGGCCAGTCTGTATCTGGGGCAGCAGCTTGCGCCCACCGGTCTGTTGTACAAGCCGCCGGGCAATGCCGCGCTGGAAGCCTGGTTGAGCAGTTATCGCGGCCGCGCCGGAACCCAGGTGTTGCCCGCCAACCGGCGCGGCATCGCCGGGTTCATACGCTTGCTGCAGCGACGCGGCTATGGCGGCATTCTGCCCGATCAGACACCACCGCCACGGGCCGGCAGGCTGGCCCCATTGTTCGGTCAGCCGGCCAACACCATGACGCTGCTGGTGCGGCTGCAGCAGAAAACCGCAGCTCAGGTGGTCTTTGCAGGTTGCCGGCGACTGCCCGACCGCCGCCATTTTGCCCTGCATGTGTTGCCAGCCCCGCCGGCCCTGTATGCCAGCGATCAGCTGCAGGCGCTGACAGCAATGAATCAGGGCATCGAAGCCATCGCCAAACTGGCTCCGGCGCAGTATCAGTGGTCCTACCATCGTTATCGGCAGCTACTGTCTGAGCCATCAGATTAATCGGTGAAATCGGCGGATAACGAAAAGCGCCGGAAAAATGGTCGCTACGCCCGGATTATTCATGACCCGACAGTCGCGGTAGCTTGGGTCATGAATAATCCGGGCTAAGGCTTCTGCAAGCGACGAATAAACACCTGCAACATCTTGCCGGTCTGCTGGTCACCGCGTCTGGCACTGGCCGCCAGGCCCTGTTGCCAGGCCTGCAGTGCTGCGTCCGTATGGCCCTGGTCGGCATGCACCTGACCAAGCAGCTGCCACGCTGCGGTGTAGTCCGGATCGAAAGCCAGCGCCTGCTGCAGCTGCTCGATGGCGGCATCGGCCTGCTGCTGCTGCAGGTGAGCGCGTGCCAGCGTCAGCCGCAGCATGGCACCGTCACGCTCGCTGCCGATCAGCTTTTGCAGTGCCGCCAGATCCATCAGTCCTGCCAGAATGACGGCATGAACAGCACCAGCAGGGTGAAGATTTCAAGCCTGCCCAACAGCATCACCAGCGCCAGAATCAGCTTGGCAGAATCCGGTAGACTGATGAAATTGGGTCCCGCCTCACCCAATGCCGGGCCCAGGCTGGTAATGCAGGCAATGGTGGCCGAAAAGGCGGTGACGATGTCGAGACCGATCATGTGCAGCACAAAGCCGGCCAGCACTATGGTAGCCGAATACATGAAAAAGAATGCCCATACGGCGCTGATGACTGCATCACTGATGACGCGGCCACCGTACTTGATGGTGAGCTCGGCACGGGGGTGAATCAGCTGCCGAATTTCCCTGGCAACCTGCTTGCCCAGCAACAGTACGCGGATGATCTTCACGCCACCTCCGGTTGAGCCGGCACTGGCACCGATGACGCTGATCAGAATCAGCAACAGGGCACTGAATCCCGGCCACAGATAAAAGCTCTCGGTAGAGAAACCGGTGGTGGTCATGGCCGAGACAGTCTGGAATGCGCCGAGTCGGAATGCGCCAATGATGTCGGGCGCGATGCCCTGGCGGTATACATCGAGGCTGATGATGACAATAAACAGCGCGATAAGCATCATGTAGGCGCGCAATTCAGAGTCTCTGAAGTAATGCTGCACGCTGATCTGGCGCCAGGATATGAAGTGCAGTGAAAAATTGACGGTGCCGACGAACATGAACACCATGCAGATGAATTCGATCAGGCCGCTGTCAAAAAAGCCCATGGAATCGTCATGGGTGCTGAATCCGCCGCTGGGAATGGTGGTGAATGAGTGATTGACAGCATCGAACAGGCTCATGCCTGCGACCCAGTAGGCCATGGCGCAACAGATGGTGATGACCAGATAAATCAGCCACAGGGCTTTCGCCGTTTCGGTGATGCGTGGTGTCAGTTTGGCATCTTTCATCGGTCCCGGCGTCTCGGCCCGGAACAGCTGCATGCCACCGATGCGCAGCATCGGCAGAATGGCCACGGCCAGTACCACGATGCCCATGCCGCCCAGCCACTGCAGCTGCGAGCGCAGGTAGAGCAGGCCGCGTGGCATGTCATCCAGACCGGTGAGCACAGTCGCGCCGGTGGTGGTGAGTCCCGACATGGCCTCAAACATGCCATCCACAAAGCCAATGTGCGGATCTTTCAACAGCCACATCGGCAACGCGCCGCTGACGGCAAACACAAGCCAGGCAATGACCACAATCAGAAAGCCATCACGCACGCGCAGATCTGAGCTTTCTGCACGCAATGGCCAGAACAGCGCAACACCCAGCAGCAGCTCAAGCAGCGCAGAAGAAGCAAATGGCAAACTGCCGATGTGGCCATCGTAATACCAGGCCACAAAGGTTGGCGGCAACAGCCACAGTCCAGACAGCAACAACAGAACCCCGGTGAGTCTTTGCAGTGTTTTTGGATTCATGCCGCGCTGCCGTGTTCGTCAGACCGCACTGTCGCGGACCTCAAACAGCTCTTCGATGGCCTGGATGTGGTGCTTGTCAGTGACCAGCAGAATAACGTGGTCATCGGTCTCGATCTTGATGTCATCGTGAGCAATGATGACTTCATCACCACGCACGATGCCGCCAATGGCTGCACTGGGGGGCAGCTTCAGCTCGCCGATGCGCAGGCCCACCACATGCGAGGTTGAGGCATTGCCCTTGGCCACCGCCTCGATGGCTTCCGCCGCACCCCGGCGCAGCGAATGCACCCGTTCGATGTTGCCGCGACGGATGCGTGTGAGCAGCGCACCGATGGTGATCTGTCGCGGCGACACCGCCACATCGATCAGTTCGGTCTCGACCAGATCGGCATAGGCCGGACGGTTGATCAGCGTCAGCACTTTGCCGGCCCCCAGCTTTTTCGCCAGCATCGAAGACAGGATGTTGGCCTCGTCGTCGTTGGTCAGGGCACAGAACACATCGACGCGGTCGATGCTCTCCTCCTTCAGCAGTTCGACATCGGCACAGTCACCAACCAGGATGATGGCGCGCTCCAGATCCTCGGTGATTTCCCGCGCCCGCTGCGGGCTGCGTTCGATGAGCTTGACGTGGTAGTCGAATTCCAGGCTTTTTGCCAGCGTGCTGCCGATGTTGCCGCCACCGGCCAGCATGATGCGCTTGACTGGTTCTTCCTGCTGACGCAGCTCGTTCATGATCACGCGGATGTCCTGGTGGGCGGCAAGAAAGAACACCAGGTCGTCGCGGTGGATGACGGTCGTGCCTTCCGGGATGATGGCCTCGTCGTCTCGGAAGATGGCCACCACGCGGGCATCCACGTCACCGGGGATGTGTTCGCGCAGCGTGCTCAGCTGCTGCCCCACCAGCGGGCCGTCCGAGCGCGCCCGCACCGCCACCATCTGCGCCTTGCCATGGGCAAAATCCAGCACCTGCAGGGCACCTGGGTATTCGATCAGCCGGCGGATGAACTTGCACACCTGCTGTTCAGGGCTGATCAGCAGGTCAATCGGAATGTGCTGGGTTTCAAACAGCTCCGGATGGCTGAGGTACTCGCTTTCGCGTACCCGGGCAATGCGCGTGGGAGTTTTGAACAGCGTGTAGGCGACCTGGCAGGCGATCATGTTGACCTCGTCACTGTTGGTCACCGCCACCAGCATGTCGGCGTCCTCGATGCCGGCACGGATCAGCACCTGTGGATGCGAGCCGTTGCCGCTGACGCCGCGGATGTCGAGGCGGTCCTGCAGCTCGCGCAGGCGCGGCTGGTCGGTGTCGACGATGGTGATGTCGTTGTGTTCACGCGACAGGCTGAAGGCCAGTCCGGCACCGACCTGGCCAGCACCGAGGATGATGATTTTCACTGCTCCGACTCCATGATGGTTTCGGTGGATTTACCGACCTGGCGCGGATCCAGTCCCAGATTGCGCAATTTGCGGTACAGGTGTGTGCGTTCCATGCCAACGCGATCGGCCAGGGCACCGACGCTGCCGTCGGTCTGCTGCAGATGATGGGTCAGGTACTGGCGTTCAAACGCCTCGCGTGCCTGGCGCAGCGGCTGATTGAAGATTTCGCCATCCAGTCCGGACAGCGCCGGTTGCTGCTGCAACCATTGCAGCTGCTGGCGTGCCTCCTCGGCGCTGATTTCCTCGTTGCTGCCGATCAGCAGCAACTGGCGCACGAACTTGCGCAGCTGCAGTTCGTTGCCGGGCCAGGCGTACTGTCGCAACAGGTTCTGTGCCGCCAGCGAGAACGCCCGATACGGCAGGTTGTCCTGATCCGAAAGCAGCTCGGAATAATGCCGCAGCAACAGCGGCACATCGATCAGGTGCCGGCGCAGGGGCTGCAGCATGACCACATAGCCGTTGAGCAACTCATGCAGAGACGGCAGCAGGCTGCCCTGCAGGTACTGGCTGTCAAGATCGCCGCTGCAGTAAATGACCAGACGGCGCGGCCGCTGTGTGGAACCGGCGCTGGCCCAGTCATGCAGTTGCTGCTGCTGGTTTGCCGTGAGCAGACCACCGGCGCTGATGGCGATGCAGCCGCGATCCAGCCGCTGCTCGGTGATGGCCTGCATCGCGCGCTGGTCAAAACGCAGCGGGGTCTCTGCGATGGCACTGTTTTCATGCACCCAGTGAACCATGTCGTGCAGGCATGTGCCCGGTTCGCCGACCAGGCCGAAGTGACGCTGATGGCCGGCCAGACTCTGCAGCTGCTGGCGCAGGGCCTGACGGTGTTCGGAATTGCCCACCGGCAGCATCTGCGCCAGTTTGGGCTCCGGCGGCAACTCGACCTGACTGGCTGGCTGGGTCTGCAGTGCCCGCTCCACCATCACCAGCAGCTTGTTCAATGCCACCGGTTTTTCGATGAAATCCAGCGCCCCCAGCCGGGTTGCCTGCACGGCGGTTTCCACATTGCCGTGCCCGGACATCATCACCACGGGGCAGCTCAGTGGAGCCTGCTGTTGCCACTGCTCCAGCAGGCTGATGCCATCGCTGTCCGGCATCCAGATGTCGAGCAGCACCAGATCGGGCTTGTGCTCGCGATAGGCGGCGTCGGCTGTGGCCGCATCGGGTGCGGTGAGCACGCGGTAGCCTTCGTCACCGAGGATGTCCGAGATCAGTTCCCGGATGTCGGTTTCATCGTCGACGATCAGTATCTGCGGCTCGGGCATGCTCGGTTGGGTCTCTGTTTCGGCGAACAACTTGAATGCTAGGATTATACGCCGCTGCTGTCGATGGCGGCCAGCGGCAGCCAGATGCTGGCCTCGGCACCGCCATCGGGGTGGTTGGACAGGCGGATGCTGCCGCCGCTTTCATCAATGATCTTGCGCACAATGGCCAGTCCCAGACCTGCTGTGCGGCTGCCCGATTCGGCTGCAGTGCCACGCTGCTTGCTGCTGACATAGGGCTGAAACACGTCTTCCAGCAGGGCCGCATCGATGCCGGGACCGTTGTCGCGCAGTCGCAACAGCACGCCAGCGGCCTGTTCGCGCTGTTCCAGGCAGGTACTCAGGTGGATGATCAGCGGGCCGTTCGTGGCCGCCGTGGCATGCGCCTCCTGGGCGTTGCGCAGCAGATTGTGCAGCACCTGGCGCAGGCGGCCGGGGTTGGCCAGAATGTCGCTGGGGCTGGCCTGAAGATCGCAATCAAAGCGGATGTTGTCCGAGGCCGCCTGATACAGGTCGATGATCTCATGCAGCAATTCGTGCAGATCCAGCGCCTGCCGCTCGGCACGATTGTCCTGGGCGTAATCGGCAAAGGCATTCACCAGCGACTGCAGGGCTTCGACCTGATTGACGATGGTGCGCGTCGCCTTGCTCAGTATTGACTGGTGATCAACATCCAGCTGTGGCTGCAGCTTGCGGCCCATGCGTTCGGCCGCCAGCCGGATTGGTGTGAGCGGGTTTTTGACCTCATGCGCCAGCCTGCGGGCCACTTCCGACCAGGCGGCCTGGCGCTGGGCTTCGGTGAGCACGGTGACATCATCAAACACCACCACCTGGCCGGCATCCTGGCCCGGCAGCTGGCTGCCGCGACACACCAGCACCAGGGTTTTGTCGTTTTGCTGCAGGCGGATTTCCTCACGCCATTCCAGCTCCTGCTGGCTGCGGTCGCGGATGCGCTCAAACAGGCCGGCGGTGTCGGCATGACGGGCGGCAATGTGCGCCAGGCTCTGACCCACGCAGGCCGACAAATCCATGCCGAGAATGTTGGCGGCGCTGGGATTGCTGGTCACCAGATGCTGCTGGCTGTCGAACGACATGACCCCGGCGGACAGCCGGTTGAGCACGGTTTCCAGATATTGACGCTGATCTTCCAGATGCACCCGGCTGCGTTCCAGTTCAATGCTCATCTGGTTGAACGAGCGCACCAGAAAGCCCAACTCGTCGCTGCTTTTCAGTTTCACGTCCTGGTGGTATTCGCCCACGGCCACCTGTCCGGTCGCCTGCGCCAGCCGTGTCAAAGGCTGCACCAGGCGCTGTGCCACACTGAGTGCGGCGAGTATGCCGAGCAGCATGCTCAGACCCAGTACCAGCGTGAGAATGATGACAAAACTCAGTTTCAGCGCGTCGCGCAGCACGGTGACCCGCTGATTGTCGAAATAGGCGGCCTCGATGTTGCCGGCCAGCTCGTTGAACTGCTGTGGCAGATAGTAGATGGCCTGCAGGATATGGCGCGGTTGACCGCGGGCGGCATCGGGAATCACCATGGCCGCGCGGATCTTCAGATCACGCGCCAGTTCGCGATCGCTGCCGGCAGCCGATGCCGGGTTCAGGTTCAGCGGTTCGGCTTCGGCATAGATGCCGCTGTCGAGGATCTGCAGCAGGGTAAAATCACGCGGCCGGTCGGCATTCATCACCGAGCCGTCGATGTTGGCTGAAGCCAGCACCGAACCGCGTTCGTCCAGAATCGACAGCTCCATCGGCCCGCTGCTGTTGACCTTGTCGATCAGCAGTGGAAACCAGTCGCTGCTGTCGCGCTGATTGATCTCGCTTTGCAGCTCGATGGTGAGCTGGCGAATCTGCCGCTGGCTTTCCAGAATGCGTGCGTCCAGCACCACGCGGGCGAGTTCGATGGCATCGGCCAGCGCCTGCTCCTGACCCACGTTAAGCCAGTCGTCGATGGTTTCGTTGAGAAACTCCATGGAAAACAGATACACGATCAGTGCCGGTGGCAGCGCCAGGGCGAGAAAAATGACCGTCAGGCGGCGGGTCAGGCGGGCACCGGGCTGCTGCTGTCGCAGTTGCGTCGCCAGGCGATACATGCGCCCGATGATGGCCGCCAGCAGCAGCAGCAGGGCGAGCAGACCCAGACCCAGAATCCACAGGTTCAGTGACGGCAGCCGGCTCTCGCCGGACTCGATGTCGACCACCAGCAGGCTGGCGGCGATGAGCATGCTGGCCAGCGCCAGCAGTGGCAGACTGCGGCCATACAGCCAGGATTCAGAGCGCATGCAGCGGTCCCTGTGGCGTGTGGTGCAGCACGGCTGCCGGAGCCTGCGCGGCAGCGGGGTTGTTGCTGGCGGTGATCCACAGTGTGTGCCAGCCGTCCTGCAGCCGCCATTGGCTGGATATCAGCGCCGGCAGCCGCAGCGGTGCCGGCAGCCGCAAGCGGTTCAGCCTGACGCGCACCTGCAATTGGTGACGGCCGTCTGTCCATGCCGCAGAGCGATTGGCCTGCTGTGTCCAGGGATAGCGCACCGGCTGCCGCAGATCGGCCAGCAGCGTGCGCAGCCGCGGGTAGCTGTTGATGTCGCCGCTGACCGCATGTTCCAGTGTGTAGCGCTCGCTCAGTGGCAGATAGTTGAGCACCCAGTGCTGGCTGCGGGTGTCGATTTCGCGAGCGAAATAGCGATAGCGCCGGCCCAGCCGCAGATCCACGCTGATGACGATCGGAATCCCGCTGTGCAGCGCTTCCAGCACCTCATCTCCCAGCCGCATGTCGATGCCGGCGACCAGCGCCAGTTCGCCGTTCTGCAGCAGTTTCGGTTCCAGCACGCGGATCTGTGCGCCGTTATCGGCAGCTGGCCCGTTGCACGCGCTGAGCAGCCATGACAACAGCAGTGCCAGGGCAGCTGCAGCAAGTGTGATCCGCGTCCGCTTCATGGCCTCCAGTAATCGCATATCAGGGATGGCATATCAGGGGTGGCATATCAGTGGGCGACACATCAGCAGGCAGCCTTGCGCAGCAGTGCAAAGTACATGCCGTCGCCGCCGCCGTCGCCGGTCAGGCACTGCCAGCCGTGCGCGGTGGGCTGGCCAACGCTGAGTGTGATGCTGTGGCTGCTGGCGTCGGCATGTGCGGCCAGAAATGCGGCGATCCTGGTGTCGTTTTCTGCCTGCAGTACCGAGCAGGTCGAGTAGAGCAGCTGACCGCCGGGTTGCAGCAGCTGCCAGGCCTGCTGCAACAATTGCTGCTGCAGGGTGATGATGTTGTTCAGCTTGTCCGGCTGCAGGCGCCATTTGATGTCCGGGTGCCGACGAATCACGCCGCTGGCGGAACACGGCGCATCCAGCAGAATGCGGTCAAACGGTTCGCCATCCCACCAGCCATCGGCGTCGGCGGTAATGTGGCGGGCGTCGCCACAGACGATCTGTCCGCTCAGACCAAGCCGCTGGTAATTGTCGCGCAGACGTTGCAGGCGTTGCGGTTGCAGATCGACGCTGAGCAGTGTGATCGGGGCAAATTGTTCCAGCAACTGACAGCTTTTGCCGCCCGGGGCGGCGCACAGATCCAGTACCCGCTGGCCGGGCTCGGGATGCAACAGCGTGGCGGCAAACTGGGCGCTGCTGTCCTGCACCGAAACCAGACCTTCGGCAAAGCCGGGCAGTTGTTCCACCGTCACCGCATCGCGCAGCAGCACATCGGCGGCGGCGTTGCCAGCGGCGGCGGCGATGTGCTGCGCGGCCAGCAGGCGCAGATAATCCTCGCGACTGTTGCGCGCCAGGTTCACGCGTAGCCACATCGGTGCCGGTCGCAGCGCCTGCTGCAGCATCGCAGGCCAGCGTTGTGGCCAGTCCTGCTGCAGGCGCTGCAGCAGCCAGGCCGGGGTCGCGTAGCGGTTTGCATCGTGCGCCATGACCTCCTGCAACAGCCCGTCGCGCTCGCGCTGAAACCGGCGCAGACCGGCATTGATCAGCCTGCGCGCCCAGTTCTTGCCGAGTTCATTGCACACGTTGACGGTGGCGCTGACAGCCGCGTGTTCGGCCACATGGCTGTCCCACAACTGCAGCAGACCCAGCAGCAGCAGCAACTCGATGTCGAAATATTTTCGCGGCAGGGGTTTGTCCAGCAGCAGCGTCGCCAGCGCCTGCAGGGCATTGAGCTGACGCAGTGTGGCATAGCACAGGTGCTGGGCGAAGGCCCGGTCGCGCGCCGGCAGGCTGGCCAGGTGTTTGTCGATGGCGTGATCCAGCGTCAGGTCATGGCGCAGTACATCCTTGAGCACCAGCACGGCGAGACAGCGTGCCGACGGCGGCTGACCGGTGGCGGTCTTGCGCCGTGCCGTACTGGTCGGGGAGCGTGTTTTGTTGGCGGCTGAGGCAGGTTTGCCGGCTTTGGATTGGCGCTTGGGGCCAGGCTGGCTGGCTGGCTTGCGCCTGGCTTTGCTCTGGCCCTTGCTCTGGCCCTTGCTCTGGCCCTTGCTCTGGCCCTTGCTCTGGCCATGGCTCTGATCCTGATCCGGCCGATCCGTGCGGCGCGGTGCGTCAGGCGACCGTGCAGACGCGGCGATGGCGGGCTCAGTTGAGCGCGGTTTCGAGGTGGCGGCCATAAGCATTCAACCAGTCAGAGGCGGGCATGGCACGGCTGTCGGCGGGTTGCAGCAGGCGGATGGCCAGAGCGCCACTGCCACAGGCTACCAGCAAATGATCGCGACGTGCGGCAATGATGTCACCGGGCTGGCCATGCTTGCCCGGCAGCGCCTGTGCTTCCCAGATCACGGTGCGTTTGCCCAGCAGTTCGGTCCAGGCTGCCGGCCATGGGTTGTAAGCCCGCACCTTGCGCGCGATCACTGTGGCCGGTTGCTGCCAGTCTATGCGGGCATCGGCCTTGTGCAGGCGCGGTGCATGGGTGACCAGACTGGCATCCTGTGCCACCGGCTGCGGCAGGCGTTCCTGCTGCAGGGCCTGCACACATTGCAGCAGGCAGTCGGCACCCAGCTGAGCCAGGCGATCATGCAGACTGGCGCTGGTGTCGTCCTCGGCGATGGCCAGTTCGCGCTGCAGATAGACCGGGCCGGTATCGAGACCTCGTTCCATGTGCATGATGCTGATGCCGGTGTGGCGGTCGCCGGCGGCGATGGCGTACTGGATTGGCGCGGCACCGCGCCAGCGCGGCAGCAGTGAGGCATGGATGTTCCAGCAGCCGTGACGTGGCAGCTGCAACAGGCTGGTCGGTAACAGCAGGCCATAGGCGGCAACGATGATCAGGTCCGGTGCCAGCGCGTGCAACTGTGCCTGGATGTCGGCCTCAGCCAGCGACTGCGGCTGGGCCAGCGGCAATTGCAGACTTATGGCGCAGCGTTTGACCGGGCTTTCCTGCAGCTGCTGGCCACGTCCGGCCGGACGGTCCGGCTGGGTCAGCACCAGCAGTGGCCTGAGTTCCGCACGCCGGCACAGCGCCTGCAAGGCAGGAACGGCAAACTCCGGCGTTCCTGCATAGATGATTTTCACGCTGATACGCTTTCCGCTGGCTGGCGTCGTTGTCGCGCCAGTTTCTTTTTCAGCATGTCGCGCTTGATCGGCGACAGATAATCGACGAACAGGCGACCTTGCAGATGATCCATCTCGTGCTGCAGACAGATCGCTGCCAGACCATCCAGTTGCTGTTCTAAGTGTTCACCGCTGGCATCCTGCGCCCGCACGGTAACGGTTTCGGCGCGCTTGACCTCGGCATAGATCTCCGGCACCGACAGACAACCCTCTTCCTGCTGCAGCGTGCCACTGCGGTCGAGCAGTTCGGGATTGATGAACACCTGCAGCGCATCGCGTGATTCGGACACATCGAGCACCAGCAGACGCAGGTGCTGATCCACCTGAGTCGCAGCGAGGCCAATGCCGCGCGCGGCATACATGGTTTCGGCCATGTCATCGATCAGCGTTTGCAGCTGTGCATCGAAGCGCGTGACCGGTTTGGCCACCGTACGCAGGCGTGGATCGGGGTATTCGAGAATGGTCAGTTTGCTCATGGTTTCACAGATCTGTCAATGCAGGCATTATACAATGTCGCAACATTGTGTGAGGAATCAGGCAGGAACGGCTTGCCAAATAATGTGATTTGTAAGATCATGTAATAAAATGTCGGAATCTAAAGCTTTTATTGTTTATCGACAGGCTTGTGCCAGCAGGATTCACACACGGCATTCGGGTCAACAGGGATGTTGAGACTGACGCTGGGAACCTGACCAAGGATCAGATATGAACATACAATCCGCCACCGCTGTTTCCCCCCGCCTGCTGCAAGGTCAGGTATGGCTGCTGCTGAGCGCGCTGCTGCTGGCATGCCTGTTGCCGGCCCAGTTGACGCAGGCCCAGGATGGTGAGGCCATGCTGCGCAGCGATCATCCGCAGGAATATGTGGTGCAGCCAGGCGACACATTGTGGGATCTGGCCAGCCGCTTTCTGATCCGGCCATGGGAATGGCCGGCGATCTGGCAGGCCAATCCGCAGATTGAAAACCCGCACCTGATCTATCCCGGCGATGTGCTCAATCTGAGCTACCTCAATGGCCGGCCGGTGCTACAGGTGGTGCGGCGTTCGCCACAGATTCGCGTGGTGGGCGAGGAGCCGCTCAGCGCCATTCCGCTGGATGCACTGCGCGGTTTTCTGCGCTGGCCAAGGCTGGTCAGTGACGAGGACATGGAGCGTTTGCCGTACGTGGTGGCCAACGAGGAACAGGCCATCCTTGGCACGCCAGGTGATAAAGTCTATGTACGCGGCCTGCAGGTCGGGGCGGGCACCCCGGTGGTGATCGCCCGCCACCGCATGGTCTATCAGACCGCCTTTCATGAGCACAGCCACGGTGAGCGCCGTGCCGGCGATGACTACATCCGCCAGTACAAGCAGCCCGATTTCCCAGGTCGTACCTATCGGCCGGAATACCGCCGCGACTCCATGTTATGGCGGCAGCTGAAGCAAATCGACGGCAAGGATCGCGAAATCATCGGCCACGAATTGTTTGAGGTAGCTACCGCCACGGTATTGCGCGGTGGTGAGGTGTCGATTCTGGAAATAGAAAGCGGCAAGCGCGAAGTCAGGCAGGGTGACTTTATTCTGCCGCTGGAAGATTACGCCTACGAGGAATTCTTTCATCCCAAGACGATGGACGCGGTCCCCAGCGGTGCCCGGGTCATGGGCATCCTCGATGTCGGCCCGACTGCGGCACACAATGACATCGTCATGCTCAACATCGGTGCCGAAGATGGCGTTGCTGCCGGCCACGTGTTTGCCGTGATGAATCCCGGCGAGGAAATCGCCGATCCGGTGCGCGGTGCGCCGGGCAGCTTCCGCCGTGTGTTCGGCACCAGTCGCGAGGTCAATGTGCAACTGCCGGATGAATACGTCGCCCGGGTTATGGTCTATCGCAGCTATGCCAGGGTCAGTTATGCGCTGATCATGGATGGCGAGCGCGATGTGCACGACGGTGACCTGCTGGCCAATCCCTCCAGCGTGCTCTGAATCCGCAGCCGAAGGCAGCATCGGCGCAGCCGCCAATAGGCAGTACTGCCGACCGCATGGCAACACTGCTGGAGCGGGCGAGCGCGGAAACAATGCTGGCTGCTTGACGAGGGCATGAGCAGATGACACAAGCACAGGCCCTGCTCACCCTGAGTCTGGCACCCGGACTGGGCAACAGCGCCATGCAGGCCTTGCTTGCGCTGTGCAAAACCCCCCAGGCGGTGCTGGAGTTCATCGTTTCCGGCGCGCCACTGGCCAGCCTGCAGGCACGTGCCGCAGACGCGTCCGATGATGACGCGGCGAGCACACCAGCGGTTGCCGTGCGCGGGCTTGAGGCGGCCGTGGCCAGGGCGCGCAACTGGTGCAAGCGTCCGCATGGTGAACGCTGGCAACAGCACGTGGATTGGCTGCAGCATGCTGACCATCATCTGCTCTGGCTGCACAGTGACGACTACCCGCAACTGCTGCGTGACATCCAGCGACCACCCTGGCTGCTGTTTGCCGTGGGCAACGTGGATCTGCTCTGGCATCCGCAGGTGGCGGTGGTCGGCAGCCGCAATCCCAGTCAGCATGGTCTGCTGCAGGCACAGGATCTGGCCGCGGCGCTCAGTCATGCCGGTCTGGTCATCACCAGCGGTCTGGCCGATGGCATTGATGCCGCCGCGCATCGCGCCGCCTTGCGTGCCAGTGGCGGCACCATTGCCGTGATGGGTACCGGGGTGGATCGCATCTATCCGGCCTGCAATCGTGATCTGGGTCGCGAGATCGCCGCCAGTGGACTGCTGCTGTCGGAGTTCGCCCTGGGCACGGAGCCGCGTGCTGGCCACTTCCCGGCCCGCAATCGCATCATCAGCGGTCTGGCTCTGGCCACCGTGGTGGTGGAGGCGGGTCTGCGCAGCGGCTCGCTGATCACCGCCCGACTGGCTTCGGAACAGGGACGCGAGGTGATGGCGATGCCGGGCTCGGTGCGCAACAGCGGCAGCCGGGGCTGTCACGCACTGATTCGTGATGGTGCACGGCTGGTTGAGAACGCCAGCCAGGTGCTTGAGGACCTGGCCCCGCTGGCAGGACAGCTGGCGGCGAGTCTGCAGCACAGCGATGCCGCAGACACCGCCTTGCCTGCGCAGCAGGCCGATAACGAGCAGCTGGATTCGGAGCCGGCACTTGACAGTGCCAGCCTGCAGCCTGATATTGCCATGGATGAAGATTATCGACTGCTGTGGCGCACGCTGGGCCATGATCCGATGACCGTTGATGAGCTGGTCGGACACACCGGTTTGACGCCAGAGTCAATTTCCTCCATGCTGTTGCTGCTGGAACTGTATGGCAAGGTCTCCACAGAAGCTGCCGGCTGGGTGCGTGCGCCGGCGGCAGCGCAAGAGGTTTATGAATGAAAGAGAATGTCATGGACGTGTTGATGTATCTGTTCGAGAACTACATCTACGACGATCCTGAGATCACCCCGGATCGGGATGATCTGGAAACCAACCTGCACCAGGCGGGTTTCAGCAACAACGAAATCGCCAAGGCATTCAAGTGGCTGGACGAACTGGCCGAGCAGGAGATCCCGCTGGAAAGCGACAAGCAGGTGCTGCCGCCCACGCGCATCTACCACGATCAGGAGCAGCAGAAGCTGGACATGGAGTGCCGCAGCTTCATCATGCAATTGGAAAACCAGGGCGTGTTGACCCCGGCCAGCCGTGAAGTGGTGATTGATCGCATCATGGCGCTGGAAAAAGAAGATACCGATCTTGATGATCTGAAGTGGGTGATCCTGATGGTGCTGTTCAATCAGCCAGGGCAGGCTGCCAACTACGCCTGGATCGAGGATCTGGTGTTCTACGAGGAGCAGGAGCTCCGTCACTGACAGGAAGCAATGCAGAACACCTGATGAGCAATAATCTACTGATCGTGGAGTCGCCAGCCAAGGCGAGCACGATCAACAAATACCTAGGCAAGGATTTCCAGGTGCTGGCGTCGTACGGTCATGTCCGCGATCTGGTGCCGAAATCCGGCGCGGTCGATCCAGATGCCGACTTTGCCATGAACTACCAGCTGATCGAGCGCAACAAGAAGCACGTCGACAAGCTGGTGAAGGCTGCCCGCAGCGCCGAAAACATCTATCTGGCCACCGACCTTGATCGCGAGGGTGAGGCGATTGCCTGGCATGTGCAGGAAATCCTGCGCGACAAGAAGCTGCTCAACGGCAAACGCAATGTCTACCGGGTGGTGTTCAGCGAAATCACCAAAAACGCCGTGCAGCACGCGGTGGCCAATCCGCGCCGGCTGTCCGACAATCTGGTCGATGCGCAGCAGGCGCGCCGCGCGCTGGATTATCTTGTCGGCTTCAATCTGTCACCGCTGCTGTGGAAAAAACTGCAGCCGCGTTTGTCTGCCGGCCGCGTGCAGACCCCCGCCCTGCGCCTGATCGTCGAGCGCGAGGAGGAAATCGAGCGTTTCGAGCCGCAGGAATACTGGACCATCGCTGCCGATCTGCACAAGGACGGCATGGATTTTCAGGCGGCGCTGGTGCGCTGGCAGGGTGACAAGGTCGAGCAGTTCAGCTTTACCAGTGCGGATCAGGCCCAGGCGGTTCAGGCTGCTTTGCAGGCAGGTGCCAGCTCGGGTGAGCTGAGCGTTGCCGAGGTCAAGAAACGCCAGCGTCGGCGGCGGCCACCGCCACCGTACATCACCTCGACCATGCAGCAGGATGCCTCGCGCAAACTGCGCTACTCGGCGCAGCGCACCATGCGCCTGGCACAGCAGCTGTATGAAGGCATTACCACCGATTCCGGCACCCAGGGTCTTATCACCTACATGCGCACCGACTCGGTGTCGCTGGCCGGTGAGGCCATCAACGCCCTGCGCCACCAGATCGGCAGTCAGTTCGGTGCCGACAAGGTGCCGGAAAAGCCGAATTTCTATGCCACCAAATCGCGCAATGCACAGGAAGCGCATGAAGCCATCCGGCCGACCAATCCGGCGTGGACACCGCAACGACTGAAAGCCTACCTGAATGAGGATCAGTACAAGCTGTACTCGCTGATCTGGAGCCGCACCATGGCCTGCCAGATGATTCCGGCAGTGATGGACACGGTCACGGTGGAATTCGCCGCCGCCGGGAATTCGCGCTTTCGGGTCAGTGGCTCGACCATACGTGAACCCGGTTTTCTCAGTGTGTATGAAGAAGCGCCGGTGGGCGGCAAGCAGACCAAGGAGGTGCGTCTGCCGGAGCTGGACGTGGATGAAGCGGTCAAGCTGCTGCAGATCAATGCCGATCAGCATTTCACCGAACCGCCGCCGCGCTACAGTGAGGCCAGTCTGATCAAGACGCTGGAAGAGTACGGCATAGGCCGACCCTCGACCTATGCCTCGATCATTTCGGTGCTGCTGGATCGCGAATACGTGCTGCTGGACAATCGCCGTTTCATGCCCACCGACACCGGGCGGGTGGTGGCCAATTTTCTCTCCAGCCATTTCGAGCGTTATGTGGATTACGAATTTACCGCACGGCTGGAAGACGAACTCGATGCGATAGCGCGCGGCGAGCAGCCCTGGCTGCCGGTTCTGCGTGAGTTCTGGGAAGGCTTCAGTCACCAGATTGAAGACATCGAACAGAACGTCAGCCGGGCCCAGGCGAGGCAGGCGCGCGATCTGGGTATCGATCCCAAGTCCGGCAAGCCGGTCAGTGTGCGGCTGGGCCGCTACGGGCCATTTGCGCAGATCGGCGATACCGACATCGAAGAGGAAAAGCCGAAATTTGCCGGTCTGCTGCCGGGTCAGAAACTGGCCACGATAACCCTGGAAGAAGCGCTGGCCCTGTTCAAGCTGCCGCGTGAACTGGGCACGACCGACGAGGACGAGGAAGTGGTGGTCAACATCGGTCGCTTCGGTCCGTACATTCGCTATGGCCGCAAATTTGTCTCGCTGCCGAAAGAAGACGACCCCTACACCGTGGATCTGGAGCGTGCGCTGGCGCTGGTGGCGGCAAAGAAACTGGCCGATGCCGAACGCACCATCAGGGTGTATGAAGAACAGGGCATTCAGATTCTGAAAGGCCGCTACGGCCCCTACATCACCGACGGCAAGAAAAACCTCAGCGTGCCCAAGGACCGTGAGCCGGAATCGCTGAGCGTGGATGAATGCATCGAGCTGTTGGCCAATGCGCCGGAAAAACGCGGTCGCGGCAAAAAAGCCGGCGGCAAGAAAGCTGCCGCGAAGAAGTCTGCGGTGAAGAAAGCAACGGGCAGAAAGAAGACCACAAAGAAAAAATCGGCGAAGAAAAAGACCGCGAAAAAGAAAACTGCCAAAAAGAAAACTGCCAAAAAGAAAACTGCCAAAAAGAAAGCAGCGGGCAATAAAGCGTAGAAAACCGGCGGGGCTGAGCAGTCTGAGCCCTCACAATGAGCATGCAACAACCGCAACAACTTGAACAGGCCCTGCGCGCCCTGCGTGCCGGTGGGCTCATCGTCTATCCCACCGAGGGCATCTTCGGGCTGGGTTGCGATGCTGCCAATGCTGCTGCCGTGCAGCGCCTGCTGGCCTTGAAACAGCGTCCGGAAGCGATGGGGCTGATCAGCATCATTGCCGATCTGCAACAGGCCGAGGCGTGGCTGGATCCGGTCTATCGGGAGCACTGGCACAAGGCCACGGCCAGTTGGCCGGCGGCACACACCTGGCTGTTCCCGTGCACGCCTGCGGCACCTGCGTGGCTGACCGGCGAGCACCGCGACCGGCTGGCCCTGCGCGTGCCCGATCATGCCTTTTGCCGGCAGATGTGCGCCGCCTTCGGTGCCCCGGTGGTGTCCACCAGTGCCAACGTTTCCGGTGAGCCGGCAGTGAGTCGTTTTGCAGAACTCGACCCGCGCATCGTTGCCGCCGCAGATGTTATCATTCAACTGCCGTGCGGGCAGCAAGCCAGGCCCAGCACCATCACCGATCTGCTCAGCAACCAGCATCTTCGACACTAATGGACACCAGAACAAGCTCAGCCGCAGCCGAAAACGGCAGCCAGATCAGCGACCCGCAGCAGTCGCTGCAGCCCGACGACAGCGGCATCGACACCGTCAGCGCGTATCTGCAGCAGCTGCAGCAGCGCATTTGCGACACCCTGGCAGACATTGATGGTGGTGCCGACTTTGCCCGTGATGCATGGCAGCGCGAGGCCGGTGGCGGCGGTGTCACCCGCGTGCTGCACGGCGGTCGCGTGTTTGAGCAGGCCGGTGTGGCGTTCTCGCACATCCATGGTGATGAACTGCCGGCTCCGGCCAGCGCCAGCCGCCCGGAACTGGCCGGCCGCAGCTTTCAGGCCATGGGTGTGTCGCTGGTCATCCATCCGCGCAACCCCAACGTGCCGACCAGCCATGCCAATGTGCGCATGTTTGTTGCCGAAGCCAAGGATCAGCCGCCAGTATGGTGGTTTGGCGGCGGCTATGACCTGACGCCGTTCTACCCCGCACTGGAAGATATCCAGCACTGGCACCACACCGCCAAAGCGGCCTGTGACCCGTTTGGTGACGATGTCTATGCCCGCTACAAGGACTGGTGTGACCGCTATTTCCATTTACGCCACCGCAACGAGACGCGCGGCGTCGGCGGGCTGTTTTACGACGATCTCAACGACTGGCCCTTTCCCACCTGCTTTGCCTTCATGCAGGCGGTCGGCAACAGCTACCTGGATGCCTATGCGCCGATTGTCAGACGCCGCATGGATCAGCCTTACGACGAACAGCAGCGCGAGTTTCAGCTTTATCGTCGCGGTCGCTATGTAGAGTTCAACCTGCTGTATGACCGTGGCACGCTGTTCGGTCTGCAGTCCGGTGGCCGCACCGAGTCCATTCTCATGTCAATGCCGCCGCTGGCACGCTGGCACTACGACTGGCAGCCGCAGGCAGACAGTCGCGAAGCGGTGCTGTACCGCTGTCTGCATGCGCGAGACTGGCTCAACGAGGAAGCCTTGTAAGACGAGGCTGCAGTATTTGGCATCGAGCAAGGCTAACGCAGGAGCAGCACGCAATGAACCTCAACCAGGTGACCCTGCCGGTGCGCGACATGGATCAGGCCACCGCTTTCTACCGACTGCTGGGATTCACCCAGATTGTCGACACTCCGCACTACGCGCGTTTTGAATGCCCGCACGGCGAGGCCACGTTTTCGCTGTCACTGGACAGCAGCGATTTTGGCAACGGCGCCATCATCTACTTCGAGCATGAGGAACTCGATGGCTGGGTCAAAGAGCTGCTGGCCAAAGGCGTTGAGTTTGACCAGCTGCCGCAGGATCAGCGTTACCTGTGGCGCGAAGCGGTGCTGCACGACCCGTCCGGCAACCGGATCAAACTGTACTGGGCCGGCGAAAACCGGTGCTACCCGCCATGGCGGGTTGAGCGAAGCGGCTAAGCCCGGATTATTCATGATCCGACCGTCGCTAGGAGCCTGTCGGACTTAACACTGATCTACTGCAGAAAATCCGGATTGGGCCAGATTCTCCGATCTTCATCGTTGCATAGGCTCACTTTTCGCCTCAAAAGATCGAAAAATCTGACTCCAACCGGTTTTCCTTCGCTACGATCGGTCAAATCCGACAGGCTCCTAGACGGTTCCACGTCCTGTAGCCGTGGCGTTTCGCGACCGAGCGCACCGGAAACGTACTCGCCTGTACGTTGAGTATGCGCCACCGAATGAAGCGGCGTGGATGCTGGGCTTGTGGCCGTCGCAATAGGTTGTGCCATGAATAATCCGGGCTAGGACAGCCTCGCTGCGAGCGGCTGTTGAATAAGGCGGACTTGGCGCAGACTACAACACCCTTTGCAGATAAGCCTTCAAACGATTCCAGGCATGGATCGCGGCCGGCTGATTGTGTTCCGGGTCGCGTTCGTTGTGCAGCCAGAAGCCGTGCTGGACGTGGTCGTAGATGTGCACATCGTTGTCCACGCCGGCGCTGCGCAGCGCTGCGACAAAGGCATCGACCTGTTCCACCGGAATGCCGCGATCCTCGGCCGCGAAGGTGCCGTAAACCTCATGATGGATGTGGGCCATCTGCTCCGGATCGTCCAGCAGTGAGCCGTAGAATATGGCCGTGCCATCGTGGGCGTCGCTGCCGATGGCATACGACAGCGCGATGCCGCCACCGAAACACCAGCCAATGCTGGCCACCCTGGCGCTGGCGCCCGCCGGAGTCTGCGTGCGCAGATAGTTCACCGCAGCGTCCAGATTGTCTATGATGGCCTGCTCATCGCCCCGGGCCGCCTGCATCAGGGCAATGTTTTCCTCGCGGTTGCTGCCGGTCTGGCCCTGGTAGAGATCGGCTGCCAGCGCCACGTAGCCCTGGGCGGCAAAGGCATCGGCGGTCTGCTGAATGCGCTCAACCAGACCGTTCCACTCGTGAATCAACAGCACCGCCGGAAACGGTCCATCGCCTTCTGGCACTGCCAGGTAGCCGCTGGTGGCTGCGTTGTCGGCAAAGTAGGCCACGCGCTGGCCTTGCGGCGCGCCGGCCTCGCCGTTGATCGCCTGCAGCATGGCATCGTTGCTGATGGTGTCGGCGATGTCGATGCCTTCTGGCAGCAATGTGTGCTCATCGGCCGCCATCAGCGGGGCGATGATCAGGGTCAGCAGAATAAGGGTTGGACAGAATTTCATGATGTATACCTCAAACGTCAAGATGCAAGCCGCTGCTGCAACTGCTGCAGAAAGCTGTCGATGCGGGCGGCGTTGGCGCCGATGTCGGAGCGGCCGATGCGAGATTTCGAACGCATGTCGACCAGGCTGCCGCTGCCGTCGCTTTGAATGCGGATGATGACATCGTCGACAAAGCCGAACCACCAGCTGGTGTCGCTGGCCTCGATGATGCCGCGGTCAGGATTTGCCTGCACCAGTTGCCAGCCGTTGGCAGCGACCAGTTCGCGAGCCTGCGCAAACACCGTGCTGCGATCGACAGCCAGGCGCAGCGGCTGAATGTGTGGATAAGCCTGCTGCTGCTGTTGCGCAGTCTCTGTGCCCGGATATTCCGGTGGGTTGCTGGCGTCCTTGCGCGCCACCACCATGGCGGCGCTGAAGCGTGGCGGATCGGTGAGGTCGGTGCTGATGTCATGGATGCCGGGCACCGAGCGTGCCACCAGTGCCTGCTGGATGGGCAGAAACAGTACAGCAGCCAGCAGCAGCATGACCAGCCAGGCACGGTTACCGGTGACCTTGCTAAGCCGGCCCACCAGCAGCAGCAGCATGGCGATCAGGCCGGCGGGCACCGCCAGCATCAAACCCTGGAACACGCTGCCGAAGCCCACCCAGCCCAGCTTGAACACCGGCCCGGAGGCGAGCATGAACAGCAGCACCAGCGCTGCCAGCAGATAGGCGAAACGGGTTGACCAGCGCAGGAAGTGCATGCTTGAGCCCATAAATTGACAAGAACCACATGGTAGCTGATCCGGCCGATTTGTGCAGCTTATGGGATGCGAGTCATGAAGAATTGTGGCGTCAGGTGAGAGAATCTCAACGGTCAATTGTCAGCTTAAACAGGCATGAACCATGTCTGGGTCTGTTAACGGGCTCGGGGATTGTCCCCAAACGAAACTGAATCGGGCACCGAAAGGCTGTCCATTGCAAGATTGGCCGCGCAGGGAGGCTCAGTGCTGTCTTCGTTGTTAGTTTGAGGCGATCGCAATCATGCCAAACATTACATGGCTGTACAGATGCCCATCCAACGCAATGATGACGAGTGACTTCGCGGTCGTTGGCAGGAACGAGGTTCAGCAACACCAGGAAGTGCAGACTGCCGAGCAGTGCAGATTAGTAAGGGTACGACTTGCGCGTCCATATCCACTTTAACCAACCACAGGATATGACGATGAAACAAGCGACCAAAATCAGCCACTCTCTTTCTGCCATGGCCATTTCAGCAATGGCAACGTTGTCGGTGTTGATGACAGGTACTCTAACCACGGAATCGGTAAGCGCACAAGACACCATGCAATCACAGCTCTACAACGTCTGCAACAGCGGCTACGCCGGCACCTGGATCATCGGTAACAGTTGTGATCTGGGCGCGGCCACCGATGTGCAAACCGACGATGCCATGGTGGTGCAGTGCGACAGCAGCAGCGGTGCATGGAGCATCGACTTTTATCAGGAGCCTGCGGATGCCGATCCCAACGATCCGGTCAGCCAGGCCACGCGTTTCCCGCTGTGTCCCGGCAATGGCCGCTTGACCAGCAATGCCGATGGTGATCTGGTGCTGCGCTGTAACTACTGGGAAGCGGTCGACAATGTGGCCAAACAACTGGAACTGCAACTGCAGCCCAGCAGCGAGCCGAACATCCGCAGCATCAGCTGGCAGGCCAGCGAACTGGACAATCCGAATGTAATCTGCGGTGTGGCCGGTCGCCCGGAAGGCAATACCGAAGTTGGTTCCGGCGGGCAAACCATCGATTAAAAGACTGGCAACTACATATCAACAACTATGGATGAGATGATGAAAAAGTGGGCAATTGCAGGGTCGACAGGGAAGTCGGCCGGTTTTCTCTCCATCGACTAAAATAATAATAAATATATTATGGATAATAAGATGAGCAATGGATTCAGACTGAGGCTGACATGGATGTTGGCTGCGATACTGTTGACTGGCACATGCACACAGGCAGCGCAGACTGCCGAAGTGCCAGTTGATGATTTTCTCTCGCTGACTTTGCAGCCTGGTGAGTCACAAACCATAGCCCTGCCTGCAGACAGTCCGGCATTTGTGGAAATCCACAATGACGGCATCGATACGATGGCCAGCGCACAGGATGCCAAGGGCAATTCGATCTGGCAAGCAGCCAGCTGGTTGGGGCGTGAAGGTAGCTATCTGCTCAAGCTTGAGACGTCAATGGGCTTGCCTGTGCATTCGATCAGTATCGACAGCATCGAGAAATATGCCAAACCTGGCAGCGTACAGCTCAAGTGGCTTTATCCTGAACAGGGCACGATTGAATACCAACTCTATGAAAACCTTTCGCTGGGTACGCATTATCATCTATCCAGTCTGGATGACAGTAATTTAAGGGCCGAAAATCATCTGCAAATAGCCGTCGACCTCGCAATGCAGGATAGTCAGCCAATTTACGAAGCAATGGCTTTGAGTGAGTTGGGTCATGTTAGAAAATCAATGGATTCACTGAATTCCGCACTGGACAGTTTCGCGAGAGCGCTGAACATTTATTCAGTATTGAGTATTAATTCCAGCAAAGCTTCGACACTGAGTAGCCTGGGTACAATCAAAATCAGAATTGGGGAGCATGATGCAGCCATCACTGACTTTAATTCTGCATTGAGGATTAGAGAGCAATCAGATGACCTCTATTATCAGGCACAAACTCTGAATAACCTCGCGCTGACCTACTGGAAAAAAGACGATTACATCACGGCGAGCAATCTGTATGAGGAAGCCCTGCTGTCACTGGTGGCCAAAGACGATCTTTCTGCGGCTGAATTCATCAATTTAAGCAACAGCCAGGTGCTGCCCACCTACGAGTTGTCCATGGTTGCGGCCACGCTGAGCAATCTGGCTTTGACCAAATCGTCACTGGGCGAGCTGGACTACGCCGAATCGGCCTGGCTGCTGGCACGCCGACTGGCCACCACCACCGGTGACCAGAACCGGGTGGCGCAGATCGACCAGAATCTGGGCAATATGTACTACCAGCAGGGCCGTCTGGAACAGGCTCTGGACACCCTGCATCAGGCGCTGGCTGTGCATCGGGAGCGCAACAACCGTTACTGGCTTGGTGAAACACTGACCGGCATCGGCAACATTTATGCCGCCATCGGCGAGCATGCCAGTGCGCTGGATTATTTCCAGCAGACGCTGGATCTGAATCGCGACCATCAGCAGCAGTATGCCAACACGCTGACACAGATGGCCTGGTCCAACTGGCAGCTAGGCAATGTGGCACTGGCCAGACAACAGTTTACCCAGGCCCATGACAGTTTTGCCGACAGCCAACAGCCCGGTGCCGCCGCGGTGGTGGCCAGCAAGTTTGCTGTCCTGCAGCACCGCAGCGGCGAGCGGCAACAGGCGCTGCATGCACAGACCGAATCCATTGCCATACTGACCGGGCTTGGTCACCTGCGTGAGGCAGCCCGCGCCCGCTCCCGACTGGGTCAACTGCTGCTGGCCGAGGGCCGACTGCCGGAAGCGCAGCAGCAGTTGCAGCAGGCGCTGCAAGGTCATCGCGAGGTTGGCGATGAGCTGTTCGAGCTGGATACCCTGACCGCATTGTCGCGGGCACAAACCGGCGCGGTGGCATTGGCCAGTGCGCAGGCAGCCGTGCAACTGGCCAGCAGCCTGCGCGAACACAGCGTCTCCGGCGACATGCAGATCAGCTTTGTCGCCAGTCGGCGCAACGCCTATGAGCAATACATCAACCTGCTCACCGCGCAGGGCGACTGGCAGCAGGCCTGGCTGCAGAACGAGCAGATCCGGGCACGCAGCCTGGCCAGCATGATGCAACAATCCGGCAATCACCGCCTGGGGGCGCTGGATCAGCCACCCAGCCTGGCAAGACTGCAACAGCGACTTGGCGAACACAATCTGTTGCTGAGCTATTTCCTTGGCAAGCAACGCAGCCATCTGTGGCTTATCGATGAACAGGGAATGCATTATCAGGCGCTGCCGCCAGCGGTACAGATCAATGCACTGTCAGCGGAACTCACCGCAGCACTGCGTCAGCAAAGGCAGTCACCGGCGCGCATCGCCTATCTGGCCGAGGAGCTCAGTGAACTCGTTCTGCAGCCGGTCAGCGACCGCTTGCAGGGGCGCGCACTGGTCATCGTCCCTGATGGTGGATTGCAGGCGATTCCTTTCGCCATGCTGCCGCTGCGGGTGGCAGCGAACACGCTGGACCAGCCCACGCCGCTGATCGCCAGCCACTCCGTCAGCTACACGCCATCGGCACGCATCTACAGCAGTTTCGGTCGCAGTCAGCGCAAGCCAGCGGCCAACATTCTGGTGCTGGCCGATCCGCAGACGCATGACACATCCATGGCCGCGGCAGCGGTGACCACATCGGCAGACAGCTTTGCACGCCTGCTGGCGCAGCGCTCCGCCAACCAGTCCGGCATCAATCTGGATCGGCTGCCGGGTGCACGCCTGGAAGCCGCAGCAATCGAACAACTGGTTCAGTCATTGCCGACCACAGCAGCCATCGGCACCACACTGAAACTGGGCCAGCAGGCCAGTCACAGCTTTGTCACCGGCGGCGCTCTGCGCAACTATGACATCATCCACTTTGCCACCCATGGCATCGTCGATGCCGAGGTGCCGGCCTTGTCCAGTCTATTGCTGGCCGAGGGAGATCAGCAAAACGCCTACCTGCGTCCGGATGACATCGCCGCACTGCAACTGGACGCTGGTCTGGTGGTGCTGAGCGGCTGTGAAACCGGCATCGGCAAATCCGTAGCCGGTGAGGGCATGATGAGCCTGAGCCGGCCGTTTCTGATTGCCGGTGCGCGCCAGGTTGTTTCCAGTCTGTGGAAAGTCTCCGACCGCGCCACTGCAGAACTGATGCAGCGCTTCTACTTTCACCTGTTGCAGGAAGGTCAGCCAGCGGAACAGGCGCTGCAATCGGCGCAGCAATGGATGCATGAACAGACCCAGTGGCAGCATCCCAACTTCTGGGCAGGCTTTGTCATCAGCAGTGCCTGATCCTGGTATGGCATGCAAAGCGTCAAAGCCCTGAAAGATTGACCCGGCGAGGCAGACTTGGGCTGAAGTCACCAACGTTCAGCGTGGTGAGTCCGAAATTGGCAGTGCGGGCAATCTGCATGCGCCAGAAATTACTGTAGTCTGCAATTCGGTCTTCGCATGCTGTAGCGTTCGTTAGCCCGCATTATTCATGAGTCGACGTCGCGAGATGCTGCCAGAGCCTGCTCCGGACTTGATCCGGCGGCCTGTAGCTGTGGTGTTTCGCGACCGAACGAACCGCAGGCGTACTTGACAGTACGTTGAGGATTCGTGACCGATTGAAACGCCGCAGATGCGGGTATTGGAGGCATCGCAGTAATCGGTTTCATGAATAATGCGGGGTACATTAGAATACGCGACATCTTCCGGTCGAGACCCGACATGCCACGCTGCGCCCTGTTGACCATGTCCGACATCGGACACTACATCACCTACGATCATCTGCTGATCGAGCCGCTGGCACAACTGGGCTGGCAGGCAGAAGCGGTCGCCTGGGACGTCCCGACCGACTGGGATCGCTATCAGGCAGTGATCATCCGCTCGACGTGGGATTATCAGGACCGCTTGCCCGCGTTCATGCAGGTGCTGCAGCAGATCGAGCAGAGCCGGGCGCAACTGTTCAATCCGCTGTCCATCGTGCAGTGGAATCACGACAAGCGCTACCTGCAGCAATTGCAGCAACAAGGCTGTGACATCGTGCCAACACGCTTTGTCAGCCGGCCCGTTGCCGCTGACATCGAGGCAGCCTTCACCGGTTTTGCCTGCGACCGGCTGATCTTGAAACCGGTGATCAGCGCCGCTGCGTTGAACACCCATGTGCTGCGTCGCGATGACTGGGCGTCAACGTGGCCAAGCATACAGCCAGCCTTCACGCAGCGGGTGGCCATGCTGCAGCCGTTTGTGGATGCGGTGCTCACAGAAGGCGAGTACTCGTTGTTTTACTTTGCCGGGCAGTTCTCACACGCCATCGTCAAACGACCCCGGGCAGGTGATTTTCGCGTGCAGGAGGAGTATGGCTCCAGCCTGAAGTTGGTGGTGCCGGATGAGATACTGCTGCACGCGGCCGAGCAGTCGCTGCAGGTGACCCGCGAACTCACCTCCAGCAGTCTGCTGTATGCCCGCGTCGATCTGGTCCGACTCAGTGCAGCTTGTGCCGCAATCATGGAGCTGGAATTGATAGAGCCTTCGCTGTATTTCAATATGGACACAGCATCCGCGCAGCGATTTGCGGCGGCATTTGCTGCCATGCCTGTGAGCGTGGTGCAATAAATCGGCCTGGTACCCTGTCCTGTAAGCATAGCGGCCAGGCAAAAGGGAAATATGATGAGTCATTTCGCCAGAACCACGCGCTCACTAGCTATAAGCGTCACGACCTGTGCAGCGACTGTCGCCCACAGCGCAGTGCTGATTGCAGTAATAATGATGATATTGTTCTCGCAGCAGGCGCGGGCACAGATGAACGCTGTGCAGGCCTGGGAAGCATTTCAGCAACAGGCCGACAATACCTATGCATCCGGGAGATATCACAATGCATTCATCATGTATCAGCGCCTGGCCACGGTCGGTGACAAGTTCGCGCAATACCGGTTGGCCATCATGCATGCACAAGGGCAGTCAGTCTCGACAGATGCCACAGCTGCCTATGCGTGGGCAAAATTGGCTGCTGCGAACGGTCAGCCAGAATTTGTTCGCTTGCAGCAAGAAATCCAGGCTGGACTGGGAGCCGATCAACTGATTTTGGCAGAGCAGCAGGCAGAGCAGTTGCAATCGAGATACGGCGTGTTCGCCAACGCTTCGGCGGCCAGAAAAATGCTTGACCATGAGCGCCGCCGATGCACCGGTTCGCGCACAGGCAGTCGCTGTGATGCAGTGTCTGCTTTTTCCAGCAGCTGCAGCTCGAATCTGGAAGAATGGCCCAGTGAACTGTGTCTGCGCATTGGTAGTCTGGGCCTGCTCAGTGTGGCAGGCAGTTTTCCGGCATCGTTGCGACGCCTGGAGACGGCGCTGGATATCGTTATTGAACAGTATCATCCCGGCAATGTGGAGTTGCGTGAGTTGGAGTTGTTGGTGGATGAACTGAACAGCAGCGGAGCCATGCAGAAATAATTCAGTACAGCCAGTATAGCCGTTCATATTGAAGCACTCAGCTGGCCACAACGCATAATGAGGCATTGACCATGCAGCAGCGAAGCAAATGCAACACAGCTCTCCATCGCAGCTTGCTGCTTTGTCTACTCATCGCATGTTCCAGCCCTGCTCAGGAATTGTTTGCTCCCAGCGTATCCATTGGCACCAACAGTCAGAATGCGGTGGCAGCCTATCAGCATGTCAAGCAAGCGGCGGACTCCGCATTCAGCAACGGGCATCACCGCAAAGCCTATGACACCTACCTGACTCTGGCACGGCTGGGCGATCAGTTCAGCCAATATCGGTTGGCTTTCATGTTGCACAACGGCATGGGTGTGCCGCGTGATCTGACGAAGGAACTGGCGTGGGCATACGTGGCAGCAGAAAAACGAACACAGCCAGCGCTAGTGTACCCCGCCGGGAATACTGTGACATTCAGAGCGCGTCCTGAGGCTGCAGTATCAGGCGCAATCCGCAGTGAATGGCAAGCCCTTGACAAGGATTGCAACGCCGTAATGCAGCCTCAGGGGCGCTCCCGCAGGGCGAGCCGGAAAGCACTCATCTGCTGTGTTATGGCTCTTGGCCATGGAGTGGCCATGACCTGCGAACCATGCCTTGCGGCTAAGCGCTTTCCGACTCGCTGAACGTTACAGTATTTCCGGCGGGGTACACTGGATCAGTACGAAAGCATCAAAGCGGCAATGAGTGATGAACAATGGCAGGCCGCCGAGCCTTTGGCGATTCAGTACCTGAAAGATTACGGCATGTCGGCCAGTTCCCGCCGGGCTTATAACATCATCCGCAGACAGTTGCGGCAGTGCACGGGATCAAGGCTGGGTGCACGATGTGATCGCGTCTATGCCAGCAGCATGAACTGCAACACGGCCAGTCAGGGCATGCCCGGAGAAAGCTGTCTGGTGATGGGCCTGACAGGGCTGCCGGGCGTGCAGCGCATGCAACCGGCAACCATCCGGCGCACCCAGGAAAATTTGCTGGTACTGATTGAAAACTACAATCCGGGCCGGGTGGAGTTTGGTGAATTTCAGGTGTTGGAAGACAACGATGATGAAGCACCGCCAGCGGCACAAATGCAGTACAAGCCACGTACTTTTACCATCGACGGATTTGTCGATGAGGACGACGAAGAGCCGGCAAACCCAGATGAGAATGACGAATAATCCGGGCTAGGAGCCTGTCGGATTTGACCGATCGTAGCGAAGGAAAGCCGGTTGGAGTCAGATTTTTCGATCTTTTGAGGCGAATAGTGAGGGCGGTTTCAAGGTCCAAGTGCAACAAGGTTAAGTTTACCAGCCCAGTAAGCTTTGAAGTCAAAAGCGTCTTCAGGAAGCAAGAGTTCAGCCGGGCACTTCCAATTCAGCGATTTTCTTGGTCTGGTGTTGAGCTTCCATGCGATGTCATCCAGCTGCTGTTGAGAAAAGCTGGAAAGGTCAGCCTGCTTGGGCAGATACTGGCGCAGCAAACCATTGGTGTTTTCATTTTGGCCGCGCTCCCATGGGCTATGCGGGTGAGCGAAGTACACCTTGATTCCGGTGTCTGCAGTGAATTGCGCATGCTGCGCCATCTTACGACCCTGGTCATAGGTCAGGGAGCGCCGCAGGTCCACATCAAAGCGTTGCAAGATGGTGCCAAAGCCATTTGCCGTGGCCTGTGCCGTGCCGTCAGCAAGCTTTACCATGGCGACGTAACGGCTCTGGCGCTCAACCAGGGTACCGACCTGGGAGCGGTTGGCTGCACCCTTGATATGATCACCCTCCCAGTGTCCAGGTACCAGGCGTTCGGTGATGTCGGCAGGGCGCTGATCAATGCTGATCATGTTGGGAATATGTCCACGCCGGTTAGCACCGCGTGAACGCGGGCGGCGTTTGGCGTGGCCCTTGCGTAGCAAGGCAATCATCTGTGAGCGCAGTTCACCTTTAGGGATCGCATAGATCGCCTGGTATATGGTTTCGTGACACAGACGCACGGGGTCGTTCATGCGTTCCAGTGTAGCGGCAATCTGTTCAGGTGATAAACCCTGTTGCAGACCGTCGTGCACTTTGTCCCACAATGCATTACCGACCACCAGCTTACGCTCAACGCGCGGCTTCACAGCCAGCTTGTGTGCACGCTGTTGGGCGCGAACACAGGAGTAGCCGCCGGCAATGGCTGGACGCCCAGCGGTTCGGACTGCCATGGGTGCTTTCCAGCCATTACGAGCCAATTCACGAGTAATACAAGAACGAGGACGCTCCAGACTTGCCGCTATAGCGGCGGGATTGAACCCCTGCTGGAGTTGAGTTTGAATCAACGTGCGTTCATCCAGAGTGATGTGTGTGTAATGTTTTGCCATGCAACATTCTCTCATGTAGAGTGTTGCACTTGGTGTTAGAGCGCGCCGAGCCTATTCAACGATGAAGATCGGAGAATCTGGCCCAATCCGGATTTTCTGCAGTAGATCAGTGTTAAGTCCGACAGGCTCCTAGTGCGCCGCCTCCCAATCGTCGGCAATGCCGCAATCCACCACCAGTTCCACTTTCAGTTCGGCGGCAGCGCTCATGCGTTGTTGCACTTCCGCAGCAATGTCTTTGGCCTGAGCGCTCGGCACTTCCAGCACCAGTTCATCGTGCACCTGCATGACCATGCGTGCGTCGATGTCCTGCTCGCGCAGCCAGTGATCAATGTCGATCATGGCCAGTTTGATGATGTCAGCGGCACTGCCCTGCATCGGTGCATTGATGGCGGCGCGTTCGGCAGCCTGGCGACGGGCACCGTTGCGGCTGGCGATCTCCGGCAGCCACAGTCGGCGCCCGTGAATGGTTTCCACATAGCCCTGTGCGCGTGCCTGCTTGCGGGTGCGTTCCATATAATCGAGCACGCCGGGATAGCGTTCGAAATAGGTGTCGATGTAGGCCTGAGCGAGTTTCTGCTCGACTTCCAGTTGGCGTGCCAGGCCCCAGGCTGACATGCCGTAGATAAGACCGAAATTGATCGCTTTGGCGGCGCGGCGCTGTTCACTGCTGACCGCATCCAGCGCCACATCGAACACCTCGGCAGCGGTGGCGGCATGAATGTCGGCACCGGCGGCGAAGGCTTCCAGCAGTCCAGCGTCGCCGGACAGGTGCGCCATGATGCGCAGCTCCACCTGGGAATAGTCGGCCGCCAGCAACTGGTAGCCGTGCGGCGCGACAAAGGCCTTGCGGATGCGGCGACCTTCCTCGCTGCGCACTGGAATGTTCTGCAGATTGGGGTCCGATGAAGACAACCGGCCTGTGCTGGTGACCGCCTGCTGGTAGGAAGTGTGAATGCGACCTGTGCGAGGGTGAATCTGCTCCGGCAGAGTGTCGGTATAGGTGGACTTGAGTTTGCTCAGACTGCGGTAGTTGAGGATGACCTGCGGCAGCTCATGTTCGATGGCCAGTTCGTGCAGCACGTTCTCGGCCGTTGAGGGCTGCCCGGTGGGCGTCTTGGCCACCACCGGAAGACCCATCTGTTCAAACAGGATTTCCTGCAGCTGTTTTGGTGAACCCAGATTGAACGGTTGACCGGCCAGCTCATGTGCCTTCTGCTCCATGGCGTGGATGGTTTTGCCCAGTTCACTACTTTGTGCCCGCAAGCGTTCGGCATCAATCAGCACGCCGTGATATTCCATGCGTGCCAGCACAGGCAACAACGGCATTTCGATGTCGGAGAACACCCGGCTGGGGCCGGACAGTCGGCTCAGTTTCGGCCAGATGGACTCGTGCAGAGCCAGCACCAGGGCAGCGTCCTCGCCGGCATAGGGTGCCGCGTCCGCAATGCTGACGTCATTGAAATGCAGTTGTTTCTTGCCGCTGCCGGCGATGTCACTGAAGCTGATGGTGGTGTGATCCAGCCAGGTTTTTGCCAGCACGTCCAGATTGTGCCGATTGGCGGTGCTGTTGTAGCAGTAGGACTCCAGCATGGTGTCGTGACTGATGCCGGCCAGCTCAATGCCGACATGGCGCATGATGATGACATCGTACTTGAGGTTCTGGCCACGCTTGGCGATGTCGGGGTTTTCCAGCAGGGGTTTGAGTGCCGCCAGCAACTGATCCTGCGGCAACTGTGCCGGTGCACCCGGATAATCGTGCGCCAGCGGCACATACCAGGCCTGGGTCGGGCTGATCGCGAATGACATCCCGACCAGGCTCGCACGCATCGGCTCGATGCTGGTGGTTTCGGTGTCAAACGCGATCACTGCTGCCTGCTGCAGGCGCTGCAGCATGGCCTGCAGGGTGTCCTCATCGAGCACGGTGATGGTGTCGATGGCGCTGTTTTCAGCAGCATCGTTGCCGCTGGCATCGCAATCCGCATGGTCGCTATCGCTGTTGTCCTCAGCGCCCTGCAGTTCGCGCAGCCAGCTGGAGAATTCGTATTGTTTCAGTTTGTCGATCAGGCCCGCATCAGCCTCTGCCAGGGTCAGGTCGTCGATCGATTGCTCCAGTTGTACATCGTGTTTCAGGCTGACCAGCTGCCGTGACAGCCGCAGCTGCTGCAGATGTTCGCGCAGGCGCTCGCCGATCTTGCCTTTGATCTCAGCAGCATGGGCAATGACGCCGTCCAGATCACCATACTGCTGCAGCCACTTCACCGCCGTTTTCGGGCCGCAGCCGGGAATGCCGGGGATGTTATCACTGTTGTCGCCGATCAGTGCCAGATAATCGCCGATCAGCTCGGGGGGCAGGCCGAACCTGGCTTCCACGCCGGCACGATCAAGCTTGCGCTCCTGCATGGTGTCTTCCAGCACAACGCCAGCATCGACCAGCTGCGCCAGATCCTTGTCACCGCTGGAGACCAGACACTGCCAGCCCTGCGCCCGCGCCTGTGTGACCAGCGTGGCGATGACATCATCGGCTTCCACGCCGGACACCATGATCAGCGGAATGCCCTGCATCCGGATCAGCTCGTGCAGCGGCTGGATCTGGGCGGCAAGTTCTTCCGGCATGGCTGGCCGGTTGGCCTTGTACTCGGCGTAGGCGTCATGGCGGAAGGTCTTGCCGGGCGCATCGAACACCACCGCGAGATGCTCGGGCTGGTAGTGTTTGCGCAGGCGGCGCACCATGTTGAGCACCCCCAGCATGGCACCGGTGGGCTGTCCCTCGCTGTTGCTCAGCGGTGGCAGTGCGTGGAAGGCGCGAAACAGGTAGGATGAGCCATCCACCAGATAAAGTTTTTTATCAGCGTTCATTAATATAACCTTGCAGTTTTGCTATAGTCTAATGCAGATATAAGCTGGCAACATTTTGGTGATGAGGATGAACAGATTGAACACATTCTGCAGCCGACTGCTGCTGACAATGGCGTTGCTGCCGCTGGGCACATGGGCGCAGCAGCGCGACAGCGCTGATCAGGCCATGCCGCCGCCGGCGCTGCCGGCTGAGGATGCCGCTCCCCTGGTCAGTGCCGAAGACATCGAGGCCGAACAACCATCAGCCCAGCTGCAGCCTGCCACCGATCCGGCATCCACTGAGCCGCAGCCTGGCACCGAGGCCAGAACCAGTGGTTCCGGCGAATCGGTGCAGTTTCAGGAGGACGAGCAGAGCAGACCGGGCGAGTTGCCGCCCAAGGTTGGTGGTGAACAGCCGCCGGCTGACGTCAACATCCGCCGCAAAGGCGACATCACCATCGAGGAATACAGCGTCAATGGCCGCGTCTACATGGTGCATGTGGTGCCGGACAATGGCGTGCCCTACTACATTCTGGATGCGGATGGTGACGGGCGCATGGAAAGCCGCATGAACGATGAGCACATGGGGCCGGTGTCGCCGGTGACATTCAAGCTGTTCGAGTGGGATTGAGCGACCGGATCGAAGCATGAGACCGCCCGTGGCCAATACCGCAACCGGCATACCGGCGCAGATCATCAGCCGCTGTGGCCGTCTCGCCAGCTGGCTGTTGCCGCTGATGATCGCTGTGCTGTTTCTGGTCGTGCTGCTGCGCTACGTGTTCAACATAGGCTGGATCGGATTGCAGGAAAGCGTGCTGTGGTTGCATGCAGCGGTGTTTCTGCTTACCGCCGCCTGGACCCTGGCCGAAGATGCACACGTGCGTGTGGACGTTTTTTACCATCGCTTCAGCCGCCGCACGCAACAGCGCGTGAATTGGCTCGGCAGCCTGCTGTTGCTGCTGCCGTTTGCGGGCTTTCTGCTCTATGCCAGCGTGCCGTATGTGCTGCGCTCATGGAAAATTGCTGAATCCAGCTTTGAGGCCGGCGGCCTGCCGGCGATCTATCTGCTGAAAACGCTGTTGCCGATCGCTGCCCTGCTGCTGCTGCTACAGGGGGTAATCATGTTGAGGCAGGGCTGGCTCCAGTTGCGCAGCAGGACTGCGGATGCACGCGGAGATGGTTCATGAACAACAGTCAGCGGAGCCGGCGCAACAAGGGCCTGCTGCTGGTGCTGGCCGTGGGTCTGCTGGCCGGCGTGCTGCTCAGCGCTGGCTCGGCGGTGATGGTGCACCATACCAATCAGACGCAATTCTGTGTGTCCTGCCATGTCTACGATGATTTTTATGCCGACTTGCAGCAGTCCAGCCATTGGAACAATGCCTCCGGCGTGCGCGTTGGCTGCGGCGACTGCCACATTCCCAACGACAGCCTGCCGGCGATGGTCTGGACCAAGGCCAGATCCGGCGCAGCCGCTTTCAGCGCGTACTTTCTCGGTGGCATGAATACAGCCGCTGAGTTCGACGCTGAGCGATATGCACTGCAGCAGCAGGCGCATGCCTGGTTCAAGGCCAACGACAGCCGCACCTGTCGCAACTGTCACGTGCCCGCGGCCATGCTCACCGAGCAGCAAAGCGCCGCAGCAAAAGCCTCGCACTCGATGCTGGGTGAGGACGGGCCGACCTGTGTGGATTGTCACAGCGGAGTGCCGCATGGACAAGTGCCGCCTCCGGCTGACACTGTCGCGTCAGCAACCGAATGAAGCAACCGGAACATAGCGAGGTACTGATAATGAAACATGACATCCGCAAACCCTGGCTGATGGCCATTGTGGCCCTGGGGCTGCTGACACCGGCACTGTTGCCGGCCCAGGATGGTGCCGCTGTTGCCGGCAATGCCTGTGCCATGTGCCACCAGCTGACTCCAGATGGCGACAGCGCTGTGCCCAGCCTGTTTGATCTGGCCGCAGAGCACGCCCCGTTCAGCGCGGAACAACTGCAGTCGCTGCTGCAGCAACCACAGCATGCGGTGGCCAACAGCATGGTCAGCGAAGGCGATCTGCAGCCACTGAGCGATTATCTGAACGAACTGGAATAAGCGATCCCTTACCCTGAGCAGAACCGTCTTTGACATGAGCGCACCGACCCCATCGGCGTTGTTTGATGCCGCCCGCTGGCAGGCTGTGGCCGGCTTTGATTTTACCGACATCAGCTACCACCGTCTGCACGATGGCGACGGCCATCTGCAGGGCACGGTGCGCATTGCTTTTGACCGGCCAGAATGTCGCAATGCATTTCGTCCGCAGACCGTGGACCAGCTGTTTGCCGCACTAGATCATGCCCGCCAGTGCGCAGATGTCGGTTGTGTGTTGCTGACCGGCAATGGCCCATCCAGAAAGGATGGCGGATGGGCTTTTTCGGCCGGTGGAGACCAGTCGGTGCGTGGTGCGGACGGTTACCAGTATGACGCTGAAGGACAGGCTGGTCATGCCACCGGCAGACTGCACATCCTGGAAGTGCAGCGTCTGATCCGCTTTATGCCCAAGATCGTCATCGCCGTGGTGCCGGGCTGGGCGGTGGGCGGTGGCCACAGCCTGCACGTGGTGTGCGATCTGACCATCGCCAGCGCCGAACATGCGAGATTCAAACAGACCGATGCGGACGTGGCCAGCTTCGATGCCGGTTACGGCTCGGCGCTGCTGGCCCGCCAGATCGGTCAGAAGCGTGCCCGTGAGGTGTTCTTTCTCGGCCATACCTACAGCGCCGAACAGGCCATGCAGATGGGCATGGTCAACGCCGTGGTGCCGCATGCACAGCTGGAACAGTGCGCCATCGAATGGGCGCAAACCATCACCGCCAAGAGCCCGACCGCAATGCGCATGCTCAAGTATGCGTTCAATCTGCCCGATGACGGCATGGTCGGCCAGCAACTGTTTGCCGGTGAAGCCACGCGTCTGGCCTATGCCACAGAAGAGGCGCGTGAAGGCCGCGATGCCTTTCTGGAAAAGCGGCCGCAGGATTTCAGCCGCTTTCCCTGGCATTTCTGACCTTCGCTTGAGCTGACTGTCATGGCCGATGCCAATCATCGCCAGCCGGAGTTGCCGCTGGCGGCCAATGTCAACACGCTGTGGAGTCATCTGCTGGTGGATGAGCTGCAGCGCTGTGGCCTCAGCGCCGTGGTCATCTGTCCCGGCTCCAGATCGGCCCCGCTGGCGTTCGCGTTTCATGCCCATCCGGCGATCACCGATTACTCCATCATAGACGAACGCTCGGCGGCATTTTTCGCGCTGGGTCTGGCCCGGGCACAGGGCAAACCGGTGGCGCTGGTGTGTACGTCGGGCACCGCCACCGCCAATTTCATGCCGGCCGTGTGTGAAGCCGATGCCGCCAGTGTCCCGTTGCTGGTATTGACCGCCGATCGTCTGCCGGATGATCACGATTGCGGCACCCAGCAGGTGATGAACCAGATGCATCTGTATGGTGAGCGGGTGCGCTGGTTTCATCACCTGGCACAGCCTGAAGCCAGCGTTGAAAAGCTGGCTTATGTGCGTGCGCTGGCCTGTCGCGCCATGCAATTGGCTCAGGCACCGGAGCCGGGGCCGGTGCATCTGAATTTGCCCTTCCGCAAACCGCTGGAGCCGGTGCAGTTGCCGCCCGGTACAACCGATCACGTCCCCGCCGCACTGTTGCAGCAGGCACCCGAGGCGCTGCTGGGACGCCAGCATGGCAGACCCTGGAATGTGCTGGAGTTGGCCGCGAGACCGGCCTCGGCAGCCACCGTCGAGCGCTTCTGCGAGCTGCTTGATCATGCCAATCGCCCGCTCATCCTTGCTGGTGCCGACGCATTGCCTGCCAGCGCCCGTGAGACCCTGCGCGACTTTGCCGCGCAGTGGCAGATTCCGCTGCTGGCGGAGCCGACCTCCGGGCTGCGGCACTGGTCCGCACGCGGCGGCGAACTGGTCGCCACTGCAGATGCCATCATCGAATCAGGGTTTTATCAGCAGCACGGCTGGCCGGATGTACTGATCCGGCTGGGACGGGCGCCACTGTTGTGGACCACCCAGGCCATGCTGAGACAATTGCCCGCGCAATGCCATCAGCTGCAGATTGGAACTGGCCTGCGCCGGGCCGATCCGCTGCATCAACTGGCTGAACAGATCGTCTGTGATCCGGCCACGCTGTTCGCCAGCGCCAGCGCTCACAGACCGGCACAGTCGTCGGCGCGCCAGCACTGGCTGGAATTGCATCAGACCACCCAGCAGCAGGCCGCTGCTGCACTGCAGTCGGCACTGCAGGAGGCCGGTGGCGAGTTGTCGGCACCGGGTCTGTGGCACGAACTCGGCTGTTTGCTGCCTGCTGCCGCCGGTCTGGTCGTCTCCAGCAGCATGGCGGTGCGCAATCTGGACAGCTTCATGTGCCTGCATACCGAGGATCTGCAGGTGTATTTCAACGCCGGTCTCAACGGCATTGACGGCATCGTGTCCACCGCCATGGGGGTGGCCGCCGGACGGCGTACTGATGCCTCGTCGCCGACCGCGCCAACGCTTCTGGTGATCGGCGATGTCGCCCTGCGCCATGACCTGGGGGCCTTGCTGCTGGCGGCCGAGCTGGGCATCGATCTGACCGTGCTGGTGATCGACAACAACGGCGGTGAAATTTTTGAGTATCTGCCATCGGCCGGCTATGGCGCAGTGCACGACAAACACTTCGCCACCGTGGACCGCACGCCGCTCAGCGCCATGCTGCCGCGTGCACTGACCTTGCACACGATCAGCGACTGGGCACAGCTTCGCGCCCTGTTGCCGGCCTGTCTGCACAGACCCGGCTTGCAACTGCTGCAGGTGCCAACGCGGCGGCGCAACGACCGTCGTCTACGTGATCAGTTGCGACAACAGGCCGCGGCAGCCATCAGCGCGACCGCGCCCGGCAGCAGGTGATGTCGGTGCAACAGGCCGCCGGCTTGCCGCTGGCAGCCACCTGTGTTGCGCTCACTGCGAAACCGCTGACACTGCGCCTGCATCAGGTCCTGCACACTGCTGCGGGTAACTTCCATCAGCGCGAAGTGTTGCTGTTGCGGGTGACGCTGGACATTGCCGGACAGTTCCAGCATGGTTACGGCGAAGCCAGCGCATTGCCCGGCTGGAGTCGTGATTGCCATGCCGACAATCTGGCCTTACAGCAGCAGCTGGAGCTCGCGCTGGCCCGGGAAGCAATGCCGGTGGTGTTGCGACAGCGACAACAGTACGCTGCATCAGGAAGGGGCATAACGGCCTGGCATCTGGGCGGTCTGGACGAGCGCTTTCCGCTGTTGCAGCAGCAACCAGTGCTGCGCTTTGGCGTTGAACTGGCGATCCTCGATGCACTGGCCCGCTATCAGCGGTTGAGCCTGGCCCGTTATCTGGCGCTGCTGATCGCTCGCTTGCCGCACGCAGCGGTGGTCGAACCAGGCACCGCTGTGGCGGTACAGTGCACGCTGGGCGCGGCGGATACTGCACAATGCAGGCAGCAGCTTGCGAACGCCAGTGCGCAGGGCTACACACATGCCAAGCTGAAAGTCGGGGTGGCGGCAGTCAGCGATGACGTGCAGCGCATCCAGCGCCTTTTGGCTGATTTTCCCGACATGACCCTGCGCCTGGATGCCAACGCCGCCTGGGACACGCCACAGACCCTGGACGTTTGCCGTGCGCTGGCTGGCACCGCAGTGGAACTGATCGAGCAGCCGGTCGCTGATGCCGGGTTTGCCACGCTGCTGCGCGACTACGACCACTGTGGTCCGCTGCTGGCGGCCGACGAAAGCAGCGTGCCCGCAGGGCGCGCAGCCGACTGGATGCAATCCGGTCGTTTGCAGGCGCTGGTGCTGAAACCTTCCGTGCATGGCGGTTTATTGCCGGCACTGGCGCTGCTGCAGCTGGCAGCGCGGCATCGGGTCAAAGTGGTGTTGAGCAATCTGCTGGAAGCGGCGGTGGCGCGCAGCGCCATCGCCCAGCTGGCGGCCACTTGTCCACAGCACGGCGGTCCGCACGGTCTGGCCACCGGGGACTGGTTTGCCGAGGATGTGGTGACCAGCCGCGACCGCATCGACAAGGCCAGCCTGCAGTTGCGTCCCGGCGCTGGCATCGGCCTGGATATTGGCCCGGACATCTGTCTGTCGCCAGACAGTGCGGTCTGGCCTGTACGGCACTGAGTGCTGACATGAGTTTGCCAACGCTGCAACAGGTTTGTGCTCACCAAGGGCAGCGGGTGGCGTTCAGGCATGCCGATCAGACGCTGAGCTATGCCGAGCTGACCGCGACCGTCAAACCCTATGCTGCCGCCCTCAGCGCCCAGGGTGTGCGGCCGGGCACGCGTGTGGCATTGCTGTGTGCGAGCACACCGGACTGCGTGTTTGCTGTGCATGCACTGATCTGGCTTGGGGCCACGCTGCAGCCGCTCAGTGCGCGTCAGCCACTGGCATCCCTGCGAGCACAACTGCAGCGCTTGGGCAGCGAGGTCTTGCTGGATCCCACGCAGAGTCTGCCCACAGCGGTCGATGACAGTCTGCCAGCCATACTGAAGTGGCAGCCCTCACCGGCGCCCGCCCCTGCCTGTGTGAGACTAAAGCCCGCACATGTGCTTACCGTCATGCTGACCTCCGGCAGCACGGCGGCAGCCAGTCCGGTGCCATTGACGGTGCAAAACCATCTGGCCAGCGCCAGGGCGGTGGCCGAGCGGTTGCAGCACAACGCAGACGACTGCTGGCTGCTGTGTCTGCCGCTGCATCACATTGGCGGTCTGGCGATTGTGCTGCGCAGTCTCATCGTTGCGGGCAGCCTGTATCTGTGCGGTCGCTTCGATGCACAGCAACTGCACCGGCTGCTGGCTGCGGAGCCTGTCATCAGCCTGGCTTCGATGGTGCCAACCATGCTGCAGCGCCTGCTCGCGGTGGCACCGGACAGTGTGACATCAGGTTTGCGTGCGCTGCTCATCGGTGGTGCACCGGCCACGGCGGAACTGCTGCAGCAGGCGCGCGCCGCCGCGCTGCCGGTGTTGCCCACCTATGGCATGACCGAGGCCTGCTCGCAACTGGCCACACTGGCACCGTCGCAAGCCGCTGTGGTCGATTTTCTGCAGCATAGGGGCCTGGCTGGGACTGCCCTGGATGGTGTGGAACTGCGGGTGACCGATGCCGGTGGCAAGCCACTGCCGGCCGGTGAGACTGGGCGCATCATGGTGCGCGGTGAGATGATCAGTCGGGATATGCTGCGGCAGCAGCCTGAGGTGGCAGTCTGGCGCCAACAGGGTTGGCTGCTGACCGACGATTATGGCCGCATTGCAGCCGATGGCATGCTCTATATCAGCCATCGCCACAGCGATGTCATCATCAGCGGTGGCGAGAACATACTGCGCACCGAGGTGGAGCAGGCCCTTTGGCAGACCGGTCTGCTGGACGATGTTGCCGTGACCGCTGTGGCGGATGCAGAATGGGGACAGCTGGTGGCAGCTCTGGTGGTGCCGCAGGCCGCCGGGCAGCGCAGCTCGAAACAGGCGCAGGAAAGCCTGATCGATGCTTTGCTTGCAGACCTGCGTCAGCGACTGGATCCGGTCAAGCTGCCGCGCCGCTGGTGCGTACTGACAGCCCTGCCACGCAATGAAAACGGTAAACTGCAGCTGCTGGAATGCCAGCGGCTGGCAGTGGCCGCAGACGCCTTCACATCCCGTCGAGTCAAGGAGAGCTGACCATGTCCGAGCAAGTGCATCAGATGTTTTCCCGCATCGCCCGGCGCTATGACCGGGCCAATCGCTGGATGTCGTTTGGCAGCGATGAGGCAGTGCGACAGCGCGCCGTGAGGCTGTCTGCAGCAAGTCAGGGCGAATCGGTGCTGGACTGCGCTGCCGGCACCGGTGACCTGACCTTCAAGTTTCGCCAGGCGGTGGGTGCCGATGGCCGGGTGGTGGGCACTGATTTCAACGATGACATGCTGGCACTGGCGCGGCAGAAGTCGGTGCAGCGAGGCATGCAGGACATTGACTGGCGGGTGGAGGATGCGCAGGCGCTGGGTTTTGCTGATGCCAGCTTCGATGTGGTATCGATCGCCTACGGCATCCGCAATGTCGACGATGCCGGGCAGGCGCTGCAGGAAATGTATCGCGTACTGAAACCCGGCGGACGCCTGGTGGTGCTGGAATTCGGCCAGCCACCGGCGCTGCTGCGCCCCGGCTTTTTGCTGTTCAACCGCTTTGTTATCCCGCTGATCGGTGGCCTTGCCGGCGGTGATCGCGATGCCTACCGTTACCTGCAGCGCACCTCGGCCAGCTTTCCCTATGGCGACAAGTTTGTCGCCATGTTGCATGCCAGCGGTGACTATGCTGCCATTCAGGCGGTGCCGGTCATCTTCGGTGTGAACTGGATTTATGTGGCCGAAAAAGCCAATCCGTGTTGATGCATTGCCGGCATGCAGTTTGCACAATCAGCGAAATCCGATTAGTCTGTCGGTGAACGCCAGTGGCTGTTCATGGCGTTAAATTGACAGGGACAGAGGGATACCATCATGCTCAATATGCTTACCAAAAGGCTGACTGTTGGCCTGGTTCTTACACTGCTGATGCAATACACGGCTGTTCTGGCTAATGAACTTGAGCTGGAGTACTTTGCCAAACATCCGGATTACCGCTACGCCGAGATTTCACCGGACGGCCAACACGTGGCCGTGAGCCTGATTCAGGGAGACCAGATCATCATGGCGGTGATCAATCGGGAGACGATGAAAGCCACGGCCGGTGCCAGGCCTCAGCTTGGAGCCAGTGTCAGTGACTTCTACTGGGTCAATGACGAGCGCATCGCCTATACCATCAGCAACGATCCGCCGGAATACGATTTTCCCACAGCCAATGGCGAACTCTATGCAGTGAATGCGGATGGCAGTCGACACAAGGCCATTTTTGGCTATCGCGCCGGCCAGGAGTTTGAAGGTCGAGCCACATTGACACGCAAAAAGCAAAATACCTATGCCGGACACGACCTGGTGGATCTGCTGCCTGATGATGAAGACCACATACTTATCACTGAATATCCCTGGCGGGTCAAAGGCAACTATTGGGTCGGTGATCAATACGCCAAACCTGAGCTGATCAAGCTCAACGTTTACACCGGACTGAAATCCAAAGTGGAAACCCTGCCCATTCCCGGCAGCTATGCACGCACAGATGATTCACACCAGCCGCGAATCTGCATCGGTGCGGATGAAGATGCCAATCTGCAGGTGGCCTGGAAGCCCAGCGCCAATGCAGAGTGGCAGGCGTTGAAGGTAAACGGTTTGCAGGGTACTGCGCTTCCTCTGCAGCTGGCCACGGACACCGGGATGATGCTGGTCAGAGCTGCAGACAACGCAAATAAGCCGCGTGGCTTGTATCAGGTTAATCTCAGCAGCGGTGACAGCAAAGCGGTGTTCGTGCATGACTATGCCGATGTCAATCGCTATATAAGAGACATAGACAATGACAGCATTGTCGCTGCGAAGACTCTCGCCGGTTTGCCTGAATACCATTACCTGCAGGGGCTGGACAACCGCACAGTCAAGCTGCATCAGAGCTTGCGCCAGGCATTCTCAGGCCAGGATGTGGAAATCACCAGCCACACCAGCGATGGCAAAGAGGCCATCGTGCTGGTCAGCAGCGACCGCAATCCGGGTACTTTTTATATCTTCAACACCGAAACCATGAAGGCGAAGTATCTGTTTGCACGTCAGTCCTGGGTGGACCCGGAACAAATGCGACCCATGCAGCCGATTCAATTGCAGGCGCGTGATGACACACCCCTGCATGGCTTTGTGACCCGCCCGCAAGGGGAAGGCCCTCATCCGCTGGTGGTGATGCCGCATGGTGGGCCGCATGGTATTTATGATGCCTGGGGTTATGATGCTGAGATTCAGCTGCTGGCCAATCGCGGTTATGCGGTGCTCAACATCAATTACCGTGGCAGCGGTGGCTATGGCGAGGCATTCCAGCAATCTGGCTATGGTGAATGGGGAGCTGCCATGCAGGATGACGTCACCGATGCCACATTGTGGGCGATTGAGCAGGGCATTGCCGATCCAGACCGCATCTGTATTCTGGGCGGCAGTTATGGGGGCTATGCCGCAATGATGGGTGTCGTCAAAGAGCCGGATCTGTATCGCTGCAGCATTGGTGTCGTTGGTGTTTATGATCTGCCGATGATGTTTGAAAAGGGCGACATCCCCGATCAGCGCAGCGGTCTGGGCTACCTGCGCAAAGTTCTGGGTGAAGACGAACAGAAGCTGAAATCCCGTTCACCGGCCAGTCGCGCTGACGAGATCAAGGCCAGTGTCATGCTCATTCATGGGGCGGAAGATGTGCGCGTACCGATTGCCCAGGCCGAACGCATGCGCGAGGCACTGCGGGCGGTGGACAAAGATCCGCAGTGGCTGGTGTTCAGCAAGGAAGGACACGGCATCTTTGATGAGAAGAACCGGGTCAAGTACTACCGTGAGATATTGAAGTTTTTACAGCAACACATTGGCGACTGAGCCGGTGTCAAGCCATGCTGTGTGTCCGAAACTGACCGCAGATGCTTGCGTCGCGACTGTGCCGGACATACCATCATGGCGATGGCTGTTCCAGGCAGACACGGCAGCGGCGACGCTGTTGCGCTGCAGATGGATGCTTTAACACACACACAACAACGATAAATACCAATAAACCAAGGAGAAACCCCCATGCAAAAGCAAGCTTACCTGGCATTCAATCCCGCGCGCCGACAGCTCTTGACCAGCGCGGCCATGCTGCCTCTGGCGATGTCAGCAACGACCATTCTGGCCGCCGGGGATAACGCTGCGCCCACACATAAGCATACAGCGCAGACAGCCAATCTGGCGCTGATCAGCTCGGCGCTGGACTGTGTCAAAACCGGTGAATTGTGTGCAGACCATTGCATAGAACAGCTCAAGACCGGCGATACCGCGCTGGCGGAATGTCTGGATCGGGTCAATGAGCTGGTCACGGCATGCCAGGCACTGGCGCGTCTGGGCAGTCAGCAATCGCGGCATGTGGTGGCGTTTGCAGCAGTTACCGCGCAAGTGTGTCGCGACTGTGAAAAGGAATGTCTGCGCCATGCCGAGCATCATCAGCAATGTGCCGATTGCGCCAAATCCTGCGCCGAGTGCATCCGGGAGTGCGACAAACTGGTTGCCTGAGCAGACCGGGCACCCAACACGCCCGAACGCAGAATGAGGCAGCTTGTCGCGCGACAATTTGCCGCATTCCCAGACGCTGCCAATTCATTACAATGAAATCGTTCGATTACCAGACTGCTTGCGACCTGCTCTGGCGTCAAGTGCTCCGGTGTTTACATGAACACTATGGCAATGGTTCTTGTCATCAATACTTGAGGTCACGGCAGCCGCCATGACCTCTTTTTTATGCTCGCAACAGTTGGCCGCGTGCAGCTGCAGCATGGTGTCGGGCCTATTCCAGTTGCCTACGGATGCGCGTGACAACAAAGGCTGCGATCGCCAGCAGTAAAATGGCACCGGCTTCGAACAGGATGTTCTGTGGAGCCATAGGGGTGGTTCTTCGACACAAGATGTACATATTCAGCACTTCTATGGTGCTGCGCTGCTAGGCACCGAGCGCAGTTAATGGCCTATCCATTGGCAAGCTCGGTAACAACGCAGCGCAGCAACATAGGCGTGTCCGTAGGATTGGCCTGTCAACGCCCATGGCTTTGTTGCGACTCTTGTGAAGGGTTTACCATTCACTGCAAGCCGCGCCTTGCCCTGGACGTTGACAGGCCAACTGAATACGCACATCTTGTGTCGAAGAACCACCGGCCCTGCAGCACCACCAGTCGAGACAGCGCAGTGATGGCGATGAAAATGGGGTAAATGTAGGCCAGACCGCTGCTGGTGTAGAACACCGCGATCATGGCTATGACCTCGGTGTAGAGGAACATCAGCAGGATGTCGGCCAGGTTCACGGTGCCCTGATCAACGATGGTTTTCAGCTCAATGGCGACCGCGCCCAGCGTCATCAGCGCAATCAGCACCAGCAGCAGGCGCTCCAGCAGGCGGAAGCCGCCAATGAAATACTTGCGCTCATACGGGCTGACTTCGTGCAGATCGCGCTTGGCTTCAGTGTGGCTGTCTGTGCTGTTCTGGTGCTGATCAGTCATGGTCAAATTCCCCGACTTGCTGTCTCAATGTTCAACGTTGCAACTGTTGGATCAAGTCTGCACGCAACTTATGGTTGATCTTCTGGCCGGTCCATAGCTGGAACGATACCGCCGCCTGGGCCACCAGCATGCCGAGACCGTCATGGTGCATACAGCCCAGCATTGTGGCCCAGCGGCTAAACGCCTTACTCGCCTCACCATAGCTTAAATCATAACAGCAAGGCTGGCCTTGCAGCCGTTCCGGCAGCGGCAGCTGTGCCTGCTGATGGCCGGCGGCGGTGGCGTGAATGAGCAAATCAAAGTGCTCACGGTAATCCCACTGCAAAGCGCTGGCTGCCAGCCTGGCATCGTTGCCGGCAGCGATCAGTGCCTGCGCCCTGGCAGGGCTGCGGTTGGCAATCAGGATGCGTGCGCAGCCAGCATCCAGCAGGGCCGGAACAATGCCGCGGGTGGCACCACCGGCGCCGATGATCAGCACCCTGGCACCATGAAGCTTGATGTCCTTGTCCTGCAGATCCTGCACCAGCCCGATGCCGTCGGTGTTGTTGCCGATCCAGCCGTCGCCATCATGGCAAAGGGTGTTCACGGCGGCGGCCCGCTGTGCGGCCGGCTGCAGCTGTGAGCACAGAGCCATGACAGTCTGTTTAAGGGGTACGGTGATGTTGGCACCCACACCACCTGTGGCGCGGAAGGCCTGCAGCTTTTGCGGCAGCTCGGCGGCACTGCTGCGAATGCGCCGGTAGTCGATGTCGAGGCCGGTGGCAGCGGCAAAATGCCGGTGCAGTTCAGGGGAGCGGCTGTGTTCGATGGGGTCGCCGAATACGGCCAGTTGCAATGGCGGGACAGAGGCTGACATGGACGACTGTTCGGCGCTGTGCGGCTCAGTCCTGCTGCAGCCAGCGCGCCACGTCCATCGCATAGTAGGTCAGAATGGCATCGGCACCGGCGCGTTTGATGCCCAACAGCGATTCCAGCACACAGGCTTTCTCGTTCAGCCAGCCATGTCCGGCGGCGGCCTTGAGCATGGCGTACTCACCGCTGACCTGATAGGCCATGGTCGGGGCACCAAAATGGTCCTTGACCCGGCGAATGATGTCCAGATACGGCATTGCCGGTTTCACCATCAGCATGTCTGCGCCTTCATCCAGATCCAGCTCGACTTCCCGCAGCGCCTCATCGGAATTGGCCGGATCCATCTGATAGCTGTATTTGTCGCCAGCGCCCAGGTTGGCGGCCGAGCCGACCGCGTCGCGAAACGGACCATAAAAACTGGACGCATATTTGGCGGCATAGGAAAGAATGCGGGTCTGGCAATACCCTTCACCTTCCAGCGCGTCACGGATGGCACCGATGCGGCCATCCATCATGTCTGATGGTGCCACCACGTCACAACCGGCACGGGCATGACACAGGGCCTGCTTCACCAGCGCCTTGACGGTCTCGTCGTTGTCCACCATGCCGTGCGCATCGAGCAGTCCATCCTGGCCATGGCTGGTGTACGGATCCAGCGCCACATCGGTGATCACTCCCAGTTCAGGCACGGCCTGTTTCAGTGCAGCGACCGCACGAGGTACCAGTCCATCGCTGTCCCAGGCGGCTTTTGCGGTGTCGCATTTGAGCTCGGCCGCAATCACCGGAAACAGTGCCAGCGCCGGGATACCAAGCTGATGCGCCTCCAGCGCAAGCGGCAGCAGCAGGTCAATCGAGACCCGGCTGACACCGGGCATGGACGGCACCGCCTGCTGCTGCTGCTCGCCATCAAGCACAAACACCGGCCAGATCAGATCGCTGCTGGTAAGCACCGTTTCCGCCTGCAGGCGGCGTGAGAAAGAAGCCATGCGCATGCGGCGCATTCGGGTGGATGGGAAACTCATGCGGGTTTTGTGCTCCATTGATACCATTCATCCAGACGCTGTTCCAGCGCCTCGACGCCAGTCGATTTCAGCGCAGAAAACAATTGTACGCTGATGTCGGCCTTGCTCGCAGCAACATAATCACTGACCTCACGCAGGGCATTGGTCTGGTGCTGCCGATTCAGTTTGTCGGCTTTGTTCAGCAGTATGTGTCCAGGCATGGCGGCCTGCTGCAGCCAGCGAATCATGTCCCGGTCAAAATCCTTCAGCGGATGCCGGATGTCCATCACCAGCACCAGACCACGCAGGGCACCGCGCCCGCTCAGGTAGTCATCGAGGAGCTGTTGCCAGTGCTGCTTCAGATCGCGGCTGACCTTGGCGTAGCCGTAGCCTGGCAGATCGACGATGTAGCGCTGCGCATCCAGCGCAAACAGCACCAGCTGCCGGGTACGGCCTGGACTGCGGCTGGTCTTGGCCAGCCCGGTCTGGCCACACAAACGATTGATGACACTGGATTTGCCGGCGTTCGATCGTCCGGCGAAGGCGACTTCAATGCCGTCGTCCGGGGGCAGCTGCCGCAACAAATGCACGGCACTGTGATAACTGGCGTTGCGATAGCGGGAAGCGTTCATTGTATCAGGACACATAAACGGCGATAATAACGCATATTGAACCTGCGCATGATCACTCGTGCACAGGTTCAGGCCGCAGCGGGCAAGTAGTGCGCGCGGGCAAACCAACTGCAGCACAACCACGAACAATGCAATGTAATCTGACAGCACGCTGGGAACAGCTAGTGCTGACAGAGGCAACAGTCTGACACTTTCAACCGGTAAGGAAATCTACCAATGAAGCATTATCTGATAGCAGCCATGCTGATGGCACTGGTCATCGGCCACAGCCAGGCCCAGGAAACCGGAGATGAATCCACGGCCGCCGCTGAGCCGGCCGCAGCGCCAGCCAGCAGCGCGGAAAAAACCGGTCAGGAGCTCTCCATCGTTTGTGCCGCCTGTCATGGTGCCGATGGCAATTCTGCCATGGCCATGTGGCCCAAGCTGGCGGGTCAGCATGAGCAGTATCTGACACGCCAGTCGATCATGATCCGAGAAGGTCAACGCATGGTGCCGCAGATGATGGGCATCGTCGCCAACATGACCGATGAGCAGCTGGCCAAAGTCGCCGACTACTATGCAGCTCAGGAAATCAAGCCTGGTGCCGCCGACCCTGAGCTGGTACCGTTGGGCAAGAAAATCTACCACACCGGCCTGTTGGAAAAGAATGTCGCGGCCTGTCAGTCCTGTCATGGCCCGGTTGGCGCCGGCAATCCATTCTCCGGCTACCCCAAGGTTGCCGGTCAGCATGCCGAGTATCTGGCACAGCGCCTGCAAAAATACCGCAGTGGTGAAACCAACGGCGAGGATGACCCCTACAGCGCACAGATGGTGCTGGTAGCAGAAAACCTCAGCGATCATGAAATCGAGGCAGTCTCCAGCTACCTGCAGGGCATGTACGACAAGCGTGATCAGGAATGAGTCATCAGCGCAGTGCAGCGGCCGTTGAACTGCGCTGCAGTCTGTATGTCCGAACAATCTGGATATGATTTACGCTGACCAACTGATGGAGAAACCGACCATGAACAAATTCAACTGGCTGCTCATGTCACTGTTGACTGTTGCAGTGTTTCCGCTGGCAGCCCAGCAGTATGAGGCGGGCAAACATTACACGCTGATCGAACCGGCCGTCACCACGCAGGCAGAGCCCGGTGAGGTCGAGGTGGTGGAAGTGTTCAGCTATGCCTGTCCGCATTGCTACCGTTTCCAGCCGCACATAGATGAATGGCTGACAAGCAAACCCGACTATGTTGATTTTCGTCGCGTCGCGGCACAATTCAACGCCACCTACAACGTGTTTGCGCGGGCCTTTGTCACCGCCGACATGATGGGGCTGGTCGATCAGGCCCACGCACCAATGTTCGCTGCCCTGCATGATGAGCGGCGACAGTTCCGCAGCATGGAAAACATTGCCGATTTCTACGCTGAACATGGCGCTGACAAGGGCCGGTATCTGAGCACGGCCGAGTCGTTTGCGGTGGCCACACGCATGAACAAGGAAGCCAAGGATACCCGTGATTACGGCATCCGCGGAACCCCCAGCCTGGTTGTTGCCGGCAAGTATCTGATCAGTGCCAACGAGCACGTGCCCACCCATGCTGAACTGATCAAGATCATGCAGTATCTGGTTCAGCAGGAGCATCAGGTGGCGGATCAGGCGGTTGCCAGCAACGAATAAGCTGTCGCCGTTGCTGTCATTGCGGCCGGACAGTGACAAGGCCAGAAACTTGGCCATAGACATGGAGACTCAGCCAGTCACTGGGGCCAGCGTGGTGTCATCAACCGCTGCCGCTGTGGCGGGTAACAGCAATCACATGGCCGTGACCGATCTCAGCACCGCAACCGCCAGCGCCGCCAGCGAACAGCATGACGGCCCGACTGCCGCCCGGGCAGTCGGGCAACTGCGCATTCTCAGTTACAACATTCAGGCCGGCATCCGCACCAGTCGCTACAGTGATTACGTGACCGGCAGCTGGCGTCAGCTGATACCCCATCATCAGCATCGAGACACACTGCGTGAGATCGCCCGCCTGACCAGTGTCTATGACATTGCCGGTTTGCAGGAAGCCGATGCCGGCAGCCTGCGCAGCGGCTTTATCGATCAGACCCGTTTCATCGCCGAACAGGCCGGTTTCGGTTTCCAGTACCACCAAAGCAACCGCCGCGTCGGCAATCTTGCCCATGCCGGCAACGGTCTGATGTCGCGCTGGCAGCCCAGCGGACTGGCCGAACATGCATTGCCCGGTGCAGTACCCGGTCGCGGTGCGCTGTTTTCCTGGTATGAATTGCCCGGCATCACCCTGTTGACGGTGATTGTGCATCTGTCACTGGGCCAGCGCGCACGCGCACGACAGCTGGCCTACCTCAGCGAATTGCTCCGCGGTCACCCGCACGTGGTGGTAATGGGCGACTTCAACGCTTCACCGCAAAGCCTGGCCGTGCGCGAGTTCGCTGCGTCAACCCGGTTGCGACTGCTCACCGAGCATTGCCAGACCTTTCCCAGCTGGCAGCCACAGCGCTGTATTGATCACCTGCTCATCAGCCCTTCGTTGCACGCCACCCAGGTCCAGGTTGGCGGCCAGCGGCTGTCTGATCATCTGCCCATCAGCAGCACGATTCACTGGTAGCCTGCGCAGAACACGCGCCAGACAGAGCCATTAACCCAACACATAGCATCACAGCCACAGCAGACGCAGGGCAAGCCCCAGCAGCAGCAGCGCGAACAAGCGCTTGAGCAGCAGCTCAGGCAGGCTGTGGGCGAGCCGCGCGCCCAGGCTGGCGGTGAACATGCCCATGCCACCAAGCAGCAGGGCACCCGGCCAGAACACTGCGCCCAGCAGCGGCCAGGTACTGTGTTCAATGTGGTGCAGGGCAAAACCGATACTGGCTGCCAGCGCCAACGGATAGCCACAGGCCGCTGCCGTGCCGACAGCGGTGCGCATGGGCAGGCCGCGAAAATGAAAATAGGGTGCGTTCATGCTGCCGCCGCCAATCCCCAGCCAGGCTGACAGCTGGCCTATCAGCAGTGCCACCGGCAGATCAGGCAGACTGCGGAAAGTGAAAGCCTGTGGCATCGGGGCGACGGCAATGTCAGTCTTTCTGCGCATCAGTTGCAGCGCGCTGAGCACAGCAAACACGACAAACACATAAATCAGCAGACGACCATCCAGCCAACCGGCAACGTGCTCGACCTGCAGCGCACCCAGCCAGGCACCCAGCATGACCGCCGGCGCATAGCGCAGCAGAAAACGCCAGCGCACCGCGCCGCGCCGGTGATGAGCCAGCATGCTGCCCAGCGAAGTCAGCAGGATGCTGGCCATTGCTGTCGCCACTGCAACCTGCATGGTGCTTGCGCTGTCCATACCGGCAGCCGTTGCCGCCATCGCCAGTATCGGAACCAGCAACAGGCCACCGCCAATGCCGAACATGCCGGCCAGAATACCGGCCAGGGCACCACTGGCCAGTAGCAGCAACAGCAGATCGAAACTGATCGACAACATCGGGATAATGTTCACTTGAATGACAGGGAACGAGCTTGCGCGATATCACAGCAATATGCAAATGAAAGCCCGCCATTGGAGCCGCAGGTCGCAAGTTCCGTGGCTGCATTCCAGACCTTGCCGCGCTTGGCTGCGGCGGCTGTTCTGGGGTGCTGGTCTGGCTGCTGTCGTGTTCACGGCCCAGGCCGAGCCTGAGCAGCGACAGCAGCAGCGCATGGACTTCCGCCAGGCCTGGTCGGCATTGGCCAGGGCAGACTGGGATCAGACACGACGCATTGCCGCAGGGCTGGAAGACTATCCCCTGCTGCCCTACCTGCGTGCAGAGCAGATGCGGCAGCGCTCCAGCGCCTTTGACGACAGTGAGATTGCCGCCTACCTGCAACGCCATGCCGATTGGGCTTTCCACGACAATCTGCGCCGCAACTGGCTGCGCACGCTGGGCCGTGATGGACATTTGCGGCGGCTGCTGCAACAGGCCACAGCCAGCGACAGCGACAGCGAGGTACGCTGTTATCTGGCCCGCGCCACGATTGCGGCTGGTGACAGCGCACAGCCAGAGCGCCTGCAGTCGCTGTTACAGCAGCTGTGGCTGACCGAAAAAAGCCAGCACAAGGCCTGCGATGAAGCGTTCAACTGGTGGCGCAAACAGGGTGGCATCACCTCAGCCCTGGCCTGGCAGCGTGCGCAACTGGCCATGGCTGCGGACAACACTGGCCTGGCGCGTTATCTGCAGCGCTTCATGGATCCGGCTGATCGCGACTGGCTGCAGCACTGGTTACGCATGCATGCCGCCCCGACCGAGACCCTGGCTGCTGCAGCAGACTGGCCGGATCAGACCCAGGCGTGGCAGCTTGTGACGCATGGTCTGGCCCGGCTGGCACGCCGTGATCATGCTCAGGCGCTGCGTCGCTGGCAACAGCTTGACCAGCATTTTTCCTGGCCGCCTGCAGAACGTGCTGCAGCATTGCACGACATTGCCCTGTTCGGCTCACTGGCCCTGGAGCCGGCGGCCATGGCGGTGATTGACCGTGTGCCGGAAACCGCCAGCGATCCACAGTTGCTGGCCTGGCGCACACGCGTGGCGCTGGCCAACCAGCAATGGCGGCAGGTCAGGCAGAGCATCCAGCGCATGCCTGAGACAGCACAGCAGGACAGCCGCTGGCGCTACTGGTTGGCCAATGCACTGCAGGCTGACGGCGAGCAGGACATGGCGCAGGAAACGCTGCAGGCACTCAGTGCCGAAGCCGATTATTACGGTTTTCTGGCGGCCGACTGGCTGCGCCAGCCTTACCGCATCTGTGCGCACGACGAGGTTGCCGAGCCGTGGCAGGCTTTGCCCACCGCGGCGCAACTGGAGCGTGCGGTGGAGTTGCACCATGTCGGACTGGACAGTTACGCCGGACGTGCCTGGCGTCGGGCCATTGCCCCGCTGGATGCCAGGCAAAGAACCATCGCGGCGCAGCTCGCGGCCACGCACGAATGGTAGTTGCAGAGCGTGCTGACGCTGGCAGGTGAAGCCACCCGACAGACCTATTCGTTACGGTTTCCGCTCAGTTATGTGCCATTGGTGCGGGAGCATGCCCAGCAGCACGCGATCGATCCGGCGCTGGTGTACGGCCTGATGCGTGCGGAGAGCGCGATGAACCCGCAGGCCGTCTCGACAGCCAACGCGCGCGGTCTGATGCAGGTGACCCCAGGCACTGCGCGCAGTCTGGCCAGACGCCATGGGCTGTCCTATCGCGGTAGCGCCAGCCTGCTGCAGGCAGACACCAACATCGCTTTTGGCACCACCTATCTGGCAGAGATGCTGCAGCGCTATGCCGGTGACCCGGTCAAGGTGCTCGGCGCCTACAACGCCGGTCCGCAGGTGATCGAGCGCTGGCAGCAGGAGCCGCGACCACAGCGCCCGGACATCTGGATAGAAACACTGCCGTATTTTGAAACCCGTGACTACATTCCACGGGTACTGGCATTCAGCGTCATTTATGACTGGCTGCTGCATCAGGAAGTGACACCGATTTCGGCGCGCATGCCGGGCATGCCGGCAGCACTGCGAGCCAGCGCTGCGACCAGCAACAGGCGTGCGGTAAACTGTGCACAGTGAAAGCCCGTACTTCCGTATCTGACGATCACAGCGAGAGACAGCAAGCAGCATGAAACATGAAGCAAAGAAAGTTCTGGTGCTGGGCGGCACCGGCTTTGTCGGCGGCTACGTCTGCAGCCGACTGGCCAGAGCTGGCCATCAGATCACCCTGCTGACGCGTGACGCGCAGCAGGCCAGGTCCAGCAAACTGCTGCCAAACACCACGCTGGTAGAGACAGATGTTTACCGGCAGCAGGCACTGCGCAAGCTCATCAACGGCCACGATGTGGTCATCAATCTGGTCGGCATACTCAATGAGCGCGGGTTTTCCGGCAAGGGATTCCAGCGTGCCCACGTGCAGTTGCCCGATACCGTGATGGCTGCAATGGGTGAGGCCGGAGTGCGTCGTTACATCCACATGAGCGCGCTGCGTGCAGGTGAAGGCAACAGTCACTATCAGCGTACACGCGGCGAAGCCGAGCAACACGTGCGCGACAGCGGGCTGGACTGGACCATCATGCAGCCGTCGGTGATCTTCGGTCGTGGTGACAGTTTCCTGAACCGTTTTGCTGGCCTGCTGAAAATCGCCCCGGTGCTGCCGTTGGCATGTGCCGGCAGCCGCTTTCAGCCGGTCTGGGTGGTGGATGTGGCACAGGCGTTCGTGGCGGCGGTCGAGCGCCCGGAGACCATCGGCCAGAGCTATGAGTTGGGCGGGCCGGAGATCTTCACGCTGCGCCAGATTGTCGAGTTGGTGCGCGATTTGCTGGGCGTCAAGCGCCTGATCATCGGCTTGCCCAAACCGCTGTCATGGCTGCAGGGGCAGGTGCTGGATTTTGCGCCGAGCAAACCGTTTTCCAGTGACAATTACAAGTCACTGCAGGTGGACAGTGTGGTCAAGGGCGAAGACGGGCTGCAGCGCCTGGGCATACCGGCGCAATCACTCACCACGATCGCACCGGACTACATCGGTGGTGGCCGCAGACGCAAACTGTTCAGCAAAGCCCAGCGCAACGCCCGACGCTGATGCAAACCTACCTGGTTGGCGGCGCGATCCGGGACCGCATGCTCGGCATCGGCGACAGCGACCGGGATTATGTGGTCACCGGCGCCACACCAGAACAGATGCAGGCACTGGGCTACAAGCCGGTCGGCCGGCATTTTCCGGTGTTTCTGCACCCAGAAAGCAAGGCCGAGTATGCGCTGGCACGCACCGAGCGCAAACAGGGTCGCGGCCATCAGGGTTTTGTCTTTCACACCGGTGCCGATGTCACCATTGAAGACGATCTCATACGCCGTGACCTTACCATCAATGCCATGGCCGAGGATGCCGCTGGAAAGCTGATCGACCCCTACCATGGCCAGCAGGATCTGGCAGCGCGTCTGCTGCGCCACATTTCGCCGGCATTTGCAGAGGATCCGCTGCGCGTGCTGCGAGTGGCCAGGTTTGCCGCCAAGCTGGCTCCGTTCGGCTTCACTGTGGCCGACGAAACCATGCAGTTGATGCGCCAGATTTCGACTTCCGGTGAATTACAGACCCTGTCCGCCGAGCGCGTCTGGCAGGAGCTGCACAAGGCCCTGCTGACGTCTGCGCCACAGCGCTTTGTCGAAGTCCTGCGCAGCTGCGGGGCATTGGCGCAGCTGTTGCCGGAAGTCGATGCGCTGTTCGGTGTGCCACAGGTGGAAAAGTATCACCCGGAAGTGGACACCGGTGTGCATGTGCTGATGACCCTGCAACTTGCTGCCGAGCACAATTGTGCTGCGGAAATCCGCTTTGCCCTGCTGTTGCACGATCTGGGCAAGGCGCTGACGCCGGATGAGCAGCTGCCGCAACATCATGGCCACGAAATCAGCGGTGTGCCGTTGATCCTGGCTGTCTGTGATCGGCTCAAGGTGCCAAAAAAATACCGTGAACTGGCGCAACTGGTGGGCCGCTGGCACCTGCTGGTACACCGGGCTCTGGAGCTGCGGGCTCAGACCCTATTGAAATTGCTGGAACGCTGCGATGCCCTGCGCCGGCCGCAGCGCTTCGCCCTGCTGTTACAGGCCTGCGAGATGGACAAGCGTGGCCGACTGGGTCTGCAGACGCGCCCGTACCCACAGCGGGACTACCTGCTGGCCGCAGCGACTGCACTCAATTCAGTGACTTACGAAAGCATTGACAACAAGCCCGGGTCTGGTATATTCAATCAGGAAGTTTTTCGTACTTTAAGGTTGGAAAAACTCAAAGGATTCATTGAGAATCATCGCAACAAGAGGACAAGGCAATGAAAAAAACCATATTCATGATGTTTATTGTGCTGGCATCGCAGTCGCTACAGGCGCAGAGTTTAGCTTATAACAACAGCTTCTCGGGAGCAGAGGGCATTAACAATAATGGTCAGAACGCTGTGCTGGCATTTGAGGAAGCCGGTGCGCAAACCGATCGACTCTATAAGTCGGGTGATTACGACAATGCCTTCCCGCGTTATCTGAAAATGGCAGAGTACGGCGACAAGTTTTCGCAGTATCGTGTTGCCGTGATGTATGAATTGGGCCGCGGTGTGGACAAGGATCTGGTACAGGCTTTTGCCTGGTCTTATGTGGCGGCAGAAACCGGACATCAACAGTTCAAGGACTATCACAAAATGGTCAGAGCACAGATGTCGGCAGAGCAGATCAGTTCAGCGAAACAGATTACCCGCGATTACCAGATTGACTATGGCATGTACGCGGCGGCAGACAACGCCAACAGCATGGTCAATAAAACGCTGAAGTCATGCACTGGTTCGCACGTTGGTGCACGCTGTGACCGTGTCTCCTCAATCAGTGTCAGTTGCAGCCTGAGTAATTACGGTATTCCGGAGAAAGAATGTCTGCAGATGGGCATGCTGGGTATCCCCGGTGTGCAGGGCATGCAGCCACTGGATTTGCGCACCGCGCGCAGCAATCTGAACCAACTCAAGGATGCGTACAATCCAGGCCGGATTGAATATCGGGAATTGCGTCTGATCGGCGAGTAAGATCGGCCACCATCTATACCGCCGGCAGTCTGCACGGCTGCCGGTTACCAGAACCTTGATCCAGGCCCTCCTTTGAATGGCCCGGCTATATGCGAGGTGATCCAGCCGGCATAGAAGTCACCGGGTTGTGGCGTGACTTTTTCACCATCTACCAGACATTGATCAAACGGATCGGCATAGAAGGATATGTAGTTGCGCAAGGCAATGAATGTTGCGCTTGGATCATGGTAGCGCCAGGCAGCATTGCTCAGGCGTTGATCACCGATGATGACATCGAAATATTGCGCCTGTCCTTTCCATTCACAAAAAGTACGATGCAATGACGGTTGCAAATACTGCATCTGCACGTGCTCGGGCGGAAAGTAATAGCTGGGTGCATGCGAGGTTTCCAGTGTGCGCATGGACTGATGAGTGTCGGCAACATAAACACCTTGATGTATGACCTGGATGTGGCGTGCGGTCGGCTGACAGATCGCGGGTCGGGGATAATCCCAGACGCTTTCCTGGCCGGGCTTGACCGGATCGGGCTGCACGGGTGGTTGCGGCATCGATTTCACGGCTGTTCAACCTTGCTGACTTTTTTGCCTGGATGACTGGCCGTCAGCACGACGCGCCAACGACTGCAGTCGCGGACGTATGCGTAGAAACCAGCCATACAGCTTTTCCAGCACGGCAAGCACCACACGGTTGCGGGCCAATAGACCCAGCGGACGCAGCATGGGTATCGCCCGCCACATGGCGGCAAAAGCTGCTGCGCCGGACAGCATTTGACCATGCTCGCGGGCATGGAAACGCGCCAGCAATGTGGATTGATCCAGCGGACAATCGCTGTGCGTGCTGGCCACATCAATGAATTCGATGCGACCTCTCTGATCCAGCCTTCGCATCAGGCTGATTTCGCGCACACACAATGGGCAGCCGCCATCAAACCACACCGTCACTGCTGGGGCGTTCCGGTTTGTTGCTGTGGCAGACGTGGCGGCAGTCACGGCAGGCTCACGATTTGCTCAGAATGGCATGACATGATCATGATTTCGTCGTGCTGATCGCCGCAGATGTCATGAACGGCCGACCACGCATCTGGCCCGATCAGGCCGTTGCCGGGCATTACCTGAAATGCGACATGAAGTAGTTGAATGAATTTCTGGTGGCATCCCAGGTGTGCTCCAGCTGTTCCTGCAGCTTGTGCCATTCCTGTTCACCGGCCTTGCGCAGCTCATCAAGACGCTCTTTGGCCTGTTCACGGCGCTGGCGCAGATCATCCAGCTGCTCCCGATACTTCTGCTGCAGGGACTGTTCCACCTTTTCGCCACGCTGCTCGAGCTTGTCGATCTGCTCGTCGAGATCATCAAGACGGGCTTTCATGCTGTCGATGTACTCCTTGCGTTTGTGCGCGTCAGTCATGGTTTGCTCCTTATCGATGGGTGTAACCATAAACCTTGTGGCGAACACGGCACATGTCAAACTGTCGGCAGAGTTATGCAGAGGCTCCCAGGCTCATTTGCGCAGGCTCAGCACCTTGAATTTTTCCCCCATCTCGGTTGGCAGCATGAGCTGTTTGAATTCGGCATTGCGCTGCAGCATGGTTGCAGTGTCTGACGCATCAAGGTATGGCTGCAGCAGCTCGTCGATGCCAGCCTGCAGCAGAAACTCGGCCTGGGTCTGAAAACCAAGCGGCTGCAAACCACAGCGGCTGGCGGCGGCGAGCACGGCGCTGAAATCAACGAATGCCGACAGATCCTGTTCGCCGGGGCGAGCGAGCAGATCAAAATGTCCCCGATGCGCCAGGTGGCTGACCAGTGTGCCCATGTGCCGCTGTGGATGGTAATACTCATGCTGCAGGTAGCCGTAATCAATCAGCAGCACGAAACCGCTGTGCATGCTGGAGGTCAGCGCAGCGAGCAAATCGTCCAGGTCGGGACAGATCTCCGAGGTGTATGGCATGGGCCAGTCGGGCACATGCTCTGTGTCCAGGCGAGTGCGGATAGCCTTGATCTGTGCAGCGAGTTCGGCGGGTGCAGGCAGTTCGGTCCAGCTCAGCTGATCCTGGTCATCAAGTGTCACGCCCAGGCGAGCGATGCGCTCCGGGTAGACCCGAAAGCGCTCCACCGGCAGAGCATCCAGCAGCTCATTGGCGATCAGTATGCCGCTCCAGTCCTGCGTCGGTGGCATACTCTGCCAGCATACCTTGTCGAGGAAACCGGCCTGGCCAAGCAGCGCCTGTTGACGTTGCTGCATGGGCCTGCTGCGTTCGATGAGGATGTAGCGTTCAGGCATGCAGTCCAGCTGCTGTAGCGAACGCAACAGGTCCATCGCCAGCCGGCCACTGCCGGCACCAACCTCAATCAGGGTCTGCTGGCACAGCGATGGATGCTGTCGCGAAAGGTGTTGGGCGAGGCTGCCGGCAAACAGGCTGATCTGCTCTGGCGGGGCCAGTTCCGGGGCGGTGACAAAATCACCGCTGGCACCGAAAACGGAGCGATCTGACGTGTAATAGCCATGATCGTCGGCATACAGCGCCGTTTCCATGAAATCGATAAAGGCCAGCGGACCGTGCTCGCGGATGTCACAGGTGATCTGTTTTTGCAGGGCGTTCATGCGACAATGTTGGCATGAATGCCAAGCAGAAGAAACCTGAACTGAAACCGGTGGCGCTGTTGACCGGTGCCGCCCGACGCATCGGTGCCGCCACCGCCCGCCTGCTGCATGGCCGTGGCATGGACATCATTGTGCACTGTCATCGCTCCCAAAGTGAAGCGCGCGCCCTGGTGCATGCACTCAACGCGGCGCGGGAAGATTCTGCAGCCATGGTCAGTGCCGATCTTGATGACATGCAGTCATTGCCGATGCTGGCGCAGGACATCAACAAGCTGTTGCAGGGACGTCGCTTGCAGTTGCTGGTCAACAATGCCTCGCGGTTCTATCCGACGCCGTTTGGCGCCGCCGGGCAGCAGGACTGGGACATGCTGTTCAACAGCAATGTGCGCGCAGCCTATTTTCTCAGCCAGCAGCTGTCGCCACTGCTGCGCAACGCGGGGGGTTGCATCGTCAACCTGATCGATGTCTATGCCAGTCGGCCGCTGCCGCAGCACAGCATCTACTGCATGGCCAAGGCGGCATTGCAGATGATGACCATGTCACTGGCCCAGGAACTGGCCCCTGAGGTGCGCGTCAACGGCATCGCCCCCGGTGCCATCATCTGGCCCGAGCAGGGCTTGTCGGATGCCCAGAAGCAGTCGATTCTGGAGCGCGTGGCACTGCAGCGCAGCGGCAGCGAGCGCGACATCGCCGACGCCGTGGCCTGGCTGGCACTGGATGCCGACTATGTCACCGGTCAGATCATCGCCGTGGATGGCGGACGCAGCCTGACCATCTGAAGTGTGCTTGCCGCAACGCAAGGCTGTCGACACATCGCTGGAATAATCTCTCCAACTTGATCGTCATCAATATGAAACGGGCGCATGTGCGCCATCATGATAAGCACAGAGACGAGCGAGAGATCATCATGCCATACAGAAATTTACTGCTGGCCAGCCTGGTCTGGCTTGCCGCTACTGTTGCCGCAGAAGTCCCGGAATATGAACTGACCGTGGTGGCCGAGTTCACCACCGCCACCACGCTGCGCGCAGCCAGCAATGCCGGCCATATGGTTGGCGATCAGGTTGTGGATGGTCAGTCCAGAGCCTTTCTGGCAACCATGGCCGAAGGTTTGCAACTGTTGCCGCTGCCAGCGGGTTTCAATGCCTCGGCAGCCCTGGATGTCAACAGCCAGGGGGTTGTGGTCGGCACGGTGTCGGATCAGGGGCTGGTGTTCGACCTGGGTGAACCGGCGGTCTGGGTGCCGGACGCTGCCGGCGATTATCAGGCGCTGGTGCCGCAGCAGTTTGCCACACTGCCCAGTCCGTTAGGGACACTGGCGGTTACCGGTGGCCAGATCGTTGCCATCAATGAGTCCGGTCTGTTGCTGGGCTGGTCACGCCTGCAGGGTTTTCAGGGCGGCCCTACCACGCTGTTTTCGCTAACGGATGCGCCTCTGAATCTTGGTGAGCTGGGCTTTGCTGCCACGGTCACCGACATCAACAACAACAATGTCATCGTGGGCGGACAGTTGCGCATGGACCTGGATACAACAACGGTGCTCGATCTGGGTGTCCCCGATCCACTGCAGCCAGGCAATGTGTCGTTTTCCAACGCCATTGCTTTCGCCATTAACGACAACGAGGAGGCCGTGGTCGCAGCCAACCTGGCCTCGGTGCCGACAGAAAACTGGCTGACCTATCTGCACAATGATGTCGCAGGATATCAGCGCCTTAACAGCCAGCAGCTGCCCGCTCTCAACGTCGGCTTTTATGACAACAACAATCTAGGCGATGTGGCCGCTTCCGGCGGCATTCTGTTTGCTGCCGAGCAAGTGCTGGTGCAGGACTTCGATGCCTTGCTGGAACCGGAATTTGCCAACTGGGATACTCGTCTCGGCTTCATCGCCGACGATCGTCGCGTGTACACCACCGCAGAGGATTTCGATGTGCTGGACCGCAATGCCCTGGTCGTGCTGACACCGCTCAGCGACGTTATCCACGCCAGCGGTTTTGAGACGCTATAGCGTGGTTAGTTTAAGTTTGTCGGGCTGCGCGGCGGCAAATTCCTGCCACAGCAGCTGCAGGGTTTTTCGCTCGGTGGGGTGAATCAGTTCCGGTGCCAGGTCAGCCAGCGGCTTGAGCACGTGGGCATAGCGGGTGATCTCACCGCGAGGCAGCACGATGCCCTCGGTTTGTACGCGCTCGCCATAGAGCAGGATGTCGACATCCAGCGTGCGGTCGGAAAACCGGGGTTGCTGGCGGTCGCGCTGGTGCCGGTCTTCCAGATCGTGCAACCACTGGTGCAGGGCCTCAACCGTGAGATTGGTGCGGATTTTCACCACCATGTTGAGAAAGTCATCGCCATCAAACCCCACCGCAGGGCTGACATACACAGGCGACCAGTCGATCTGGCCGAATTGGCTTTCCAGCTGTTGCAGACAACTGCGCAGGTGATAGCGCGCACGCTGATTGCTGCCCAGTCCCAGATAGACGTCGCTCATTTCAGATCAACCCAGGCAGAGGCGCTCAGGTGCAGCGCTCGATGATGACACCAACGCTGCGCGAGCCGCGTACGGCGCCGGGCTTTTGTATTTTCAGACGCAGCCAGCTCACGTCGAACTCCCGCAGTACGATCTCGGCACAGCGCTCGGCCATGGTTTCCACCAGCTGAAAATCGCTTTGCTCGATGAAGGCGATCAGACGCTTGGCCACCGCCTTGTAGTCCAGCGTGTTTTCGATGCTGTCGGTCAGCGCTGCACTGGCGATGTCGCCGCGCATTTCCAGATCCAGACTGATGGTCTGCTTCTGCTTGCGCTCCCAGTCGAAGATGCCGATGATGGTATCAATGCGCAGATCTTCGATGAAGATGATGTCAGCGGCCGTGGCGTGTCCGGCGGCGGGATTGCTCAATACTTGCATGGTCATGATGGTATCCGAATTTTGTCTGCTCAGTCAGTGGCGGCCAACCGGTTTCAGTTCATGCAGCGGCCAGCGAGGTCTTGCCGATATGCTTCGTGGCTGCGGTGATGCAGGTTGCAGCGCAGATGCATCCTGCAGTCGTAACCAGCCGGCATAGGCAATCATGGCACCGTTGTCGGTACAGAATGCCATGCGCGGGTAGCTGATCCTGAAACCATGCTTGCGGCCAACCTGCTGCAGGTTTTCGCGCAGCGCCTGATTGGCGGCCACGCCACCGGACATGATCAGTTGCTGCCGACCGGTGGCCTGCATTGCGCGCCGGCATTTGATCGTCAGCGTGTCCACCACGGCCTGCTGGAAACCGGCCGCGATGTCGGCTCTCAGTTGCTGCAGCGCCTGCTCGTTGGTGCAGTTGCTGCTGTGTTGCTGCCACAGGGTGCGGGTATGGGTTTTCAGACCACTGAAGCTGAGATCAAGCCCGGGGCGATCGGTCATCGGGCGCGGAAAGCGAAAGCGCTCGGCATCGCCCTGCAGTGCCAGCCGCGCCACGGCCGGCCCGCCCGGGTAGCCCAGTCCGAGCAGCTTGGCAGTCTTGTCGAACGCTTCGCCGGCAGCATCATCCAGCGTTTCACCGAGCAGGCGGTAGGCACCCAGGCCGGTGACCTCAATCAGCATGGTGTGCCCACCCGACACCAGCAGGGCCACGAACGGCATTGACGGAGCGGGGTCTTCCAGCATCGGTGCCAGCAGATGCCCTTCCATGTGATGAATGCCAAGCGCCGGGATGCCCAGTGCCAGCGCCAGCGCCTCGGCTGTGGCGCTGCCGACCAGCAGTGCACCGACCAGGCCTGGCCCGCGCGTGTAGGCAATGGCGTCGACGTCGTTCAGCTCAACGCCGCTGTCGCGCAGCAGTTGCCGCAGCAGCGGCAGCAGCTTGCGCACGTGATCGCGCGAAGCCAGCTCCGGCACCACCCCGCCATATTCGGCATGCAGCGCCACCTGGCTGTACAGGGCCTCGCCAATCAGTCCGCGCTGGCTGTCATACAGCGCCAGTCCGGTTTCATCGCAGGAAGTTTCAATGCCAAGTACCAGCACGTGGGGCAATCCGGTTTGATTTCAGGCTTGTTGCCGAAACTGGCAGCAAGCGGTTATAATAGAGGGCTTTTCCGCTACAGTCTGCTGCCAGCGGTCGCCCGGGGTCAACCGGCGCGGTCACCCGAAGCGGTTCGGCATGCTGCAGCGGACAGCGATTTCGTCATTAACAAGTTTGTCATTTTAGCTCAGGATACAGTATGCCAAGTGTGAAAGTACGTGAAAACGAGCCGTTTGAATACGCCCTGCGTCGCTTCAAGCGCTCATGTGAAAAAGCCGGCGTCATCGCCGAAAGTCGTCGCCGTGAGTTCTACGAAAAACCCACTCAGGAACGCAAGCGCAAGGCCGCCGCTGCAGTCAAGCGCAATCTGCGCCGGGTGGCTCGCGACACCGTGACCAAGCGCGCTTATTGATCCAGTCCCCATCACCGTGCTGTGGCAGGCAGCCGTGTCCGACACCGTCTGCCTGACCAGCATAGTCGACCTCAGATGAGCCTCAAACAACAGCTGCTGGATGACGTCAAGGTGGCCATGCGCGCCGGCGACAAACTGCGGCTGCAGACTCTGCGCATGACCACCGCGGCCATCAAGCAGCGCGAAGTCGACGAACGCGTCGAGCTTGAAGACGCCGATGTCATGGCCATCGTGGAAAAAATGATCAAGCAGCGGCGCGATGCCGAGCAGCAGTATGCGGCGGCCGGTCGCGCTGAGCTGGCGGCCCAGGAGGCCGACGAAATCGCCATACTTGAGCATTACCTGCCAGCCCAGCTCGACGATGACGCCATCCAGGCGGCCATCGCCAGCGTGCTGGCTGAAGCGGACATCACCGGCATGCAGGACATGGGTCGCGCCATGGGCATACTGAAGCAGCGCCTGCAGGGACAGGCCGACATGGCCAGAGTCAGCGCCCTGCTGCGCCAGCAGCTGCAATCGTGACCGGCACAACGTTGGCAGCGAAACCCACCGGTACCGTCACCCACCGCCTGACGGCTTGCGCCTGAACGGCGGGCAAGGCAGACTGGGCTGATCGTATGGCTCAGCACATTCCCGAAACATTCGTTGATGAACTGATTGATCGGCTGGACATTGTCGGTGTCATCTCCGAGCGTCTGCCACTGCAGCGAGCCGGACACGAATACAAGGCCTGCTGCCCGTTTCACGATGAGAAAACACCATCGTTCACGGTCAGTCCGCAAAAACAGTTTTACCACTGCTTCGGCTGTGGCAAGCACGGCAGCGCGATCGGCTTCGTGATGGATTATGACGGCCTCGCCTTTGTCGATGCGGTCAGTGAGCTGGCGCACAGCGTGGGGCTGGAATTGCCCCAGGGCGTGGCCGCCGAACAGGCAGTTACAGATCAAAGCAAACCACTGCTGGCAGCGCTGGAGCAGGCGGCCGTGTTTTATGCCACGCAACTGACCGGCAATGCCGAGGCCAGACGCTATCTGCAGGCACGCGGACTGAGCCAGGACAGCATCGAGCGTTTTCAGCTGGGCTATGCACCCAACCAGTGGAGTGACCTGCAGCAGCATCTGGGGCGGCGCGGGTTTTCTGACCAGGTGCTGATTGATGCCGGGCTGCTGGTCAGCAAGGGCGATAAGCGTTACGACAAATTCCGCCACCGCATCATGTTTCCGATCCATGACCGTCGCGGTCGCATCATCGCTTTTGGTGGCCGCGCGCTGGACGACAACGGCCCCAAATACATGAACTCGCCGGAAACTGCGGTCTATCACAAGGGCCGCGAACTGTATGGCCTGTTTCAGGCGCGGCAGCGGCAGCGGCCGGAGCGGCTGCTGCTGGTGGAAGGCTACATGGATGTGATCATGCTCGATCAGCAGGGGCTGCGCGCGCCAGTGGCGACATCCGGCACCGCCACCACCGAGCAGCAGGCGCGCATGCTGTTTCAGACCACCGAGCAGATCATCTGCTGTTTTGACGGAGATCGCGCCGGGCGCGACGCCGCCTGGAAAGCATTGCAGAACCTGCTGCCGCACATGCACGATGGCCGCCAGGTGGGCTTTGTGTTTCTGCCCGAAGGCGAGGATCCGGACAGCATGGCGCGGAATTCACCGCAGCAGTTTAACGACCTGCTGCAGACGGCCGTGCCGCTGTCGGAGCTGTTGTTTCGCGAGCTGGAGAAAGACCTGCAACTGGGCAGCGCCGAAGGCCGCGCCGCGCTGGTCAGCAAAGCCCGACCGCTGCTGCAGCGACTGCCGACAGGGGTGTACCGCGACATGCTCATGCAGCAGCTGCAGGACCGGGCCCGACACAGTCTGCGCCTGGATGGTGGTGCCAAGAGCAGGTCAAACCAGGCTGCCAGGGCGGCCAACAGCCCGCAGCATGGCGAACCCGGCACCACCGCCATGGTCAGAACACCATTGCTGCATCTGGCTGCATTGCTGGTGCAGCAGCCGTGGCTGGCGGCTGACCTGTCCAGCAACGACCTGCAGGTGGTGGCGGCACAGAAAAATGCCGATGTGGTGCTGGAGTTGATTGACTTCTGCAGCCAGCGGCCGCAAATTAGCATGGTTAAGCTGCTGGAACACTGGCGCGGACATGCTGCCGAAGCACTGCTGCACGAACTGACTGGCTGGCGCCTGCTGGCGGAGGCGGTGCTGGACAGCGGCGACGACAGCGCGACAGCGCGCGAACAATGGCGCCAGACCGCCAGAGACCTGCTGCTGCGCATGCAATCCGATCAACTCAGCGCGCGCATCCGCATGCTCACCGCAGCACAGCAACAGGGCGTGCTTGACCAGCATCAGAAACAGGAGCTGAGACGATTACTGATGGACAAGCAACAACTGCAATCACAACCACACGGCAGCAAACTGTGAACGGACGCCGGATTGCCCTATCGAACCAGAGAATGTCATGGAACAAAAGAGCGAATCACTACTGAAACAACTGATCGGCATCGGCCGCGAGCAGGGCAACTGGTTGACCTTTGCCCAGGTCAACGACCACCTGCCGGACGAGATCGTCGAGGCCGATCAGATCGAAGACATCATCGGCATGTTCGAGAACATGGGCATTCAGGTGCATGAAGAAGCGCCGGATCCGGATTCACTGATTCTCAACGACGATGCCAGCACCGACGATGACGAGACCGTCAACGAAGAAGCTGCCGCAGCGCTCGCCGCCGTGGACGCCGACATTGGCCGTACCACCGATCCGGTACGCATGTACATGCGCGAGATGGGCGCGGTTGAGCTGCTCACCCGCGAGGGAGAAATCGCCATCGCCAAGCGCATTGAGGAAGGCCTCAACGAAGTCAATCAGGCGCTGTCGCGCTACACCGAAACCGTCGGCAGCCTGCTGGAGGACTATGCCTCGCATCTGGACGGCAACCGCCGCCTGAACGAAATCATTGCCGGCTTCATCCATCCCGAAGTGATGGAAGAACAGGGCGTGGAGCCGCCGGACATCGCGCTGCAGGACCAGCAGGCCGAAGACGAAGCCGCCGAAGCGCTGGGCGATGACGAGGAAGAAGTCAAGACCATGGGCCCGGACCCGGAGCAGGTGGCGCGTCACTTCAAGGAAATGGCCGATGTCTATGCGCAGTTTCTGAGCAAATTCGATCGCTACGGCAACAGCAAGAAAGTGATCGAGTTGCGTGAGCAGCTCTCGGTGCTGTACCTGCGCATGAAACTGCCGACCCTGATGGTCGACACACTGATCGATCGCATGCGCTTTCGCGTCAACCGCATCCGCGACATCGAGCGGCAGATCATGCGCATGTGCGTGGAACAGGCCGGCATGCCGAAGAAAACCTTCCTGCAGACCTTCCTCAGCAACGAAACTGATGAGCAGTGGCTGGAAACCCAGATCAAGCGCAAGCAGAAATTCAGCAGTCCGCTGAAAGACTACGCCGACAAGATCCGCATGCTGCAGCAGGAGCTGCGCGACATCGAGGCACAATCACGTCTGTGCATCGCTGACATCAAGGACCTGCATCGCACCATTTCGCTGGGTGAGGCCAAGGCGCGCCGGGCGAAAAAGGAAATGTGCGAGGCCAACCTGCGTCTGGTGATTTCCATCGCCAAGAAATACACCAATCGTGGCCTGCAGTTCCTCGACCTGATCCAGGAGGGCAACATCGGCCTGATGAAAGCGGTGGACAAGTTCGAGTACCGCCGTGGCTACAAATTTTCCACCTATGCCACCTGGTGGATCCGCCAGGCCATCACCCGCTCAATTGCCGATCAGGCGCGTACCATCCGCATCCCGGTGCACATGATCGAAACCATCAACAAGCTCAATCGCATCTCGCGCATGATGCTGCAGGAAATGGGCCGCGAGCCCACCCCGGACGAACTCGCGGTGGCGCTGGAAATGCCCGAAGACAAGGTGCGCAAGGTACTCAAGATCGCCAAGGAACCGATCTCGATGGAAACCCCGATCGGCGACGACGAGGATTCGCATCTGGGTGACTTTATCGAAGACCTGAACATTGATTCGCCAATCGAATCGGCGACCGTGTCCGGCCTCACCGGCACCGTCGCCGACGTGCTCGCCAGCCTCACACCGCGAGAATCGAAAGTGCTGCGCATGCGCTTCGGCATCGACATGAACACCGACCACACGCTGGAAGAAGTCGGCAAACAGTTCGACGTCACCCGCGAACGCATCCGCCAGATCGAGGCCAAGGCACTGCGCAAACTGCGCCACCCAACCCGCTCCGAACAGCTGCGCAGCTTTCTGGATATGGACTAGCGCACCGCACAGGCACTGACCAAAACGACCAATGTCACTGGCGGATGAGTACATCTCATCCGCCGCAGCAAAGCGTCACGCGAATACTGTGGGCGGATAAGCGCAGCGCATCCGCTGCTTCAGCGCCTGTACATTGGTGGATACGCTCTGTATATCCACTCCACCTATACCTGCCTTGAAGCTTTAGTTGCTGACTATCCTTGCCATTTCCGCTCGTGTTGCGGGCGTCAGATTCATGCTGTCTATAGTGCTTGTGGCTGCCTGCGTTGATCTGCAGAGGTTGATGATCTTACATCCTCCAATGCCAGTATTGAACGGCTGAAGCGCGCACAAGATATCTATAAAAATCAATGATAAAACCTAATAATGACAACTGATGGATGTAAATCTCTCAGATCAGAATTGAATGATAGACGAACTAACGCTTTTTTAACGAAATTTATATCAGAAAGGACGCAGATATTGACATGAAACTGATATTGAAGTTCTATGAGGGGGTTGGAAAGGTTTATTAACAGGGAACACTTCAATGAATCAGATCAAGGGAAAATGGCCACAACTTGCCTGGTTAGCAGTATGGCTCTGTATTTCAATGTCAGCGTATGCTCAACCTTCAGTGGGTCATGGGAGTGGAGGGTCAGCACCGACATGGATCAGTCAAAATGAAACAAGTGATACTGGTGACATCGTTCTTGAGTGGCTGCCGGTATCTGGTGCCGATTATTATCAGATAGAGCAATCGTTTACACCGCCAACTCAATTTGGGCAGGCCAGTCAGATTGCACAAACAACACAACACTACTCAAAGTCTAGTGCGTTCGCCATTGTGCGGCGAACCCCCGGAAGCTATCAATTCAGAGTCAAAGCATGTACCAGAGTCTATCAAAATAACAGACCACTGGGTGCACCAAATGATTCCTGTACATCCTGGTCAAGTGAAATCGTTATTACGATAACTACTCAGGCGCTGATAAACGGCCGCCAGGTAACTGCGCCAATTTTGTCAGAACGTGGGCTGACTACAGATGGGCCGGATCTGATCACACCGGGGGAGTGGACGGCTCCAACACGACGAGGCCATGGCTGGTCGTTTTTCTGGGCCAACCGCTTGCGTGGCGCAACCGAATCGGGATTGGTAATAGATCCGGCTTTTGATCTGGTTGGGGTTTGGTATACCTACGGGCAGGTCATCCCAGGCAATGACGAGTGGGTGCCGGTCTGGCTCTTCATGAGCATGCAGCAACAGGAAGTGAATGGAGTGCCGGTAGCCATTTATTATGGCAATATGCTGCATGGAAGTTACCTGGTCAATGATGAATGCCCTGTAGGGGAAAGATTTATACCGGTTGAACGAGAGCATGATGTTGAATCCTGCCGAGTTTCGATTGGTACTTTCACACTGGATTTTAGCAATCCGGGATCACCGAAAGCATCATGGATATTCGAGCAAGGTACTGGCTTTTGTAATGATGATGACATCCCTTGTTCAGTCAATAATGTTGATCTGATATCGGGTGAAAATGCGATCGATTTAGGTGGAAGCAATAACCCCTCTACACCAAACCCCGATCTAGAGCACTATAGTGGATTCTGGTGGGAGTGGGATAACCCGCCTGAGGATCCCGGCAATGCAGATCTTGATCAACGCTATGGTTTGTCCAGATTCATAGAAGGCAATGTAGAAACGAATGTCTTGATCTACTATGATGACGCTGGTTACAGAATCTGGTCAAGATTTGATGATTTAGACACAAGCACCCCTCCATCAGCAGCAAATAAAAATTTCTGTGGAAGATATCGAATAGGCGGTTATCCGGCTGGAATGGAGTATGTTGAAGGCACCGGCATGCTTTCCGAGACAGTGCAGCTCTCTTGTTCACCATCAAACGGCACATTCAGACGTTCACTGCAAACGAATTTTGCAGCAGGTATTCTGAGAACGGGTGATCTTGATATTGATTTTCAGCTCCCAGCAGAAGCGAACAGACTGGCAGGATTGGATACTGGCAATGTACAACTCCGTAAAGCCACCAGTTTCAATGATGTTAAGCTGTTCGTGAATGGATCAGCACTCGAAGATGAAGATTACATCTGCTATACAGGCAGTGCCGATGTGAATGTATGTCCAGAAGGCTTTGACTTCACACTGACCGCCTTTACAGACTTCGACTATGATACTAGGGTATATCGAATCAATGCGGACACTGGTGCATCAAGATTTGAGGTAAGCCTGGGAGGTGATAGCGCACTGGTCGATCATGTTGTCGATCCCATACCCACCGGGCGTCACTACTATGCGCTTTATCGTGATATTGACGTAGCAAACCAGAGTGACACATTGCTGGCAAAGTCCAGAGTCATTGAAGTCATCGCAGCTGCTGATCCCGATACGCCGGTGACAATACCTGATGCAACATTGGAAGTTGGTACAACCTTGCACAGCCGCTCTGCACATGACCCCTCGGTGGGAAAACTCGCAGGTGAAGCAGGCGTGAGCGGAGGTGCCGCTACATACACCATACCCATCAATGTCCCACCAGGACGCAATGGTATGCAGCCCTCCATCAGCATTGCCTACAACAGCCGTGCTGGAAATGGTTTGCTTGGCATGGGTTGGAGTCTTGCGGCAGGAAGCAGCATCTCGCGCTGTCCAGCAACCGTTGCGCAGGACGGCAAAACGTTGGGTATTACATTTACTGAAAACGACCGGTTGTGCCTTGATGGCCAGCGTCTGATCAGGGTCAACGGTGGTGGCTATTGGAATGCAGGCGGAGAATTCCGCACCGAAATCGAAAGTTTTAAGCGCATCAAAATGCTGACCGGTTCAGGACCAACCAGCAGCAGTATGAGTTTCGAAGTCGAAAACAAGGACGGTACGAGAGACACCTATGGTACGACCAACGCATCACGAGGTGCGGTATTCAGGGATAGCGGATCACCATCATCACAAACCGTTATTAATACTTGCATAAATAAAGCCTCATAAGTTATACTATGCAGCATGATGGGACGAAGCAAGATTGATGCGCGCAAGCTGCCCCCTAAGGCGCAGGAGTTGCTCCGGCGCTCGGCCATGAAGCGGGTCGACGCGGGAG
>JAHJQV010000017.1 GCA_018819105.1 Gammaproteobacteria bacterium | reverse complement strand
TGAAGTCATCATGGGCTCTGCTCGCCCATTGTTCGGCCCTTCCATGGGCCTCATCCTGATCGCTACTCTCTCAGGACCATGAGATGGAATCATCTCATGTCCAAACCGGCTATCCATGCCGGTTTAGTCGACCACTCTGGCATCTCTCCATTGACTGTGTTGCTACTTTATCTGCTTTGTTCATCCTATGTATGAAGTCATCATGGGCTCTGCTCGCCCATTGTTTGGCCCTTCCATGGGCCTCATCCTGATCGCTAATCTCTCAGGACCATGAGATGAAATCATCTCATGTCCAAACCGGCTGTCCATGCCGGTTTAGTCGACCACTCTGGCATCTCTCCATTAATCGTGCAGCAATTGGTGCCGCCTTGTTCGATATTCAGCCGGCCATTATGCCAGATCAATCCACGTAGAGTGAGCTTACCGACTCACCCATGGCCATACGGCGGATGGTTTCGGCCAGGATCTGCGCCACGCTGAGCTGGCGGATGCGGTCACAGGCCTGTGCCTCGGGGGACAGCGGGATGCTGTCGGTCACCACCAGCTCGTCGATCTGCGAGTTGTTGATGTTGTCGATGGCGGCACCGGACAGGATCGGATGCACGCAGTAGGCGACCACCTTGATGGCGCCGTGTTCTTTCAGTGCGGCCGCGCCGGCGCACAGGGTGCCGGCGGTATCGACCATGTCGTCGACCAGCACGCAGCATTTGCCGTCGACATCGCCGATCAGGTTCATCACGGTGGATTCGTTGGCGCGCGGCCGGCGTTTGTCGATGATGGCCAGATCCACATCCAGCCGCTTGGCGATGGCGCGGGCGCGCACCACACCGCCCACGTCCGGGGCCACCACGATCAGGTCATGACGCATCTGGCGTTTCCAGATGTCGGCCAGATTGACCGGCGAGGCGTACACGTTGTCCACCGGGATGTCGAAAAAGCCCTGAATCTGCTCGGCGTGCAAGTCCAGTGTGAGCACGCGGTTGATGCCGACTGCCGAGATCATGTTGGCCGCCACCTTGGCGGTGATCGCGACGCGCGATGAGCGCGGTCGGCGATCCTGTCTGGCATAGCCGAAATAGGGGATCATGGCGGTGATGCGGGCGCAGGATGCGCGTTTCATGGCATCGGCCATGACCAGCAGTTCCATGAAGTTGTCGGCGGTCGGGGGACAGGTGGGCTGGATGATGAACACATCACGGCCACGCACGTTTTCGGTGATTTCCACCGCCACCTCGCCATCGCTGAAGCGTCCCACATTGGCCTTGCCCAGCGGGATGCCAAGGTGATGCACGATGGCTTTGGCCAATTCAGGGTTGGCATTGCCGGTAAAACACATGATGCCGGTATCTTGCACGATGACGGTCCCGGTTGTTCAGCAGCGAAAGAGCCCCCTCACGGAGCGCTGGCTCACAAATGATCTTGATATTGGCTGGGACGGTAGGATTCGAACCTACGAATGCGGGGATCAAAACCCCGTGCCTTAACCACTTGGCGACGTCCCATTTCTGCCCCGCATTATATTTGACCTGCCCCTGTCATCGCAACGTCACGGAAGGCGCAGGTCGCCTGGCCGGCTCATTGCCTGGGGGTAAAAACCGCCGTCTGCACCATGCCCTGGCCATTCCGCGCAGCGGTCCAGGCGACGATGATGCGGCCATCGGCAAGTGCCGCGATGCGCGGGATGCCGCTGACTCGCTGGGCGGAAACACCGCTTAGCTGCTGCTGCCAGCGGAGGTCACCGGCGGCGCTCAGACTGGCCAGCCTGATCACCGCAGCGCCGCTATCCGGCGGCTGATCCAGCCAACTCAACAGCCAGCCATCGGCATAGGCCAGCAGCTGTACCCGACCCAACGCGGTGGCCGCCGAGAAGGTTTGTGGCGCGGCAAAACTGGCGCCAGCATCGGCAGACAATGCCAGCTGCACGCGCGGCATGTCATCTGCCATGGTGAACCAGGCCAGCGCCACCCGCTCGCCGCTGGCAGCCAGCGCCGGGCCGTTGACCGGACAGGCTGCCGTGCGCCAGCCGTCTGCGTGCACAATGTAAGGTGTACTCCAGCCCTGCGCGCTGCGGCGCAGCACCGCGATGTCACGGATTTCCCCGGCGCTGCGGTTGCGGTAGGCGATCACATCTGCGGCAGGCGTGCTCACCGCCGCCGTCTGGCAGCAATCACAAACACGCTCATCCAGCAGTTCGTCCTGACTGATGTTGCCGGTTGCATCCAGTGTGGCGGTACGCAGTGTCATGGCAGCGGAATGGGCACCGGCATGGGCACTGCCATGCGTACCGCCATGCTCTGGGTTTGCGGCGGATGCCAGCGTGGCAGCCTCTGTGGTAGCCATGGTGGCGCGACCATCCAGCCAGAACAGGCCAACGCTGCCATCGGCACGGGCAAACTGGCTGATGAAGCCATGCTCGGTGGGGGTGTTGTCGTGGTGCGGGGTGAACGCCGCCGACCAGCTTGCTCCCTGATCCCGGGATACGCTCAGCATGATGTCGTAGGCGTAGGTCGACGCCGCCGACTTCTGCAACCAGTGCGCCACCCACAGCTTGGCGGAATGCATGGTCAGACCCGGTGTGTCCGCCCAGTTGGCGAACCAGTCGGAGCCGCTGGCGATGTCGCGCGCCGCCGCAAACGACAGGCTGTTGGTGCCGGTCTGCAACCTGGCATACTGCAAGGCATGCAGGCTGGCAGCCGCTGCGTCCGCCGGGCGCTTTTCCAGCCAGCTCAGATACAGCGTGCCGTCGCCAGCCTGGGCGAATCGCGGTGCCAGACTGCCTGGACCGGCCGGGTTGGCCAGCATCTGCCAGCGCTCAGGTTGTGGCTGGTCGGATGCCGTGGGCTGCGCTTGCGCCAGCGCCGGCACAGCCAGCCATATGGTGAAAGCGATCAGTGCGGTGAACACACCACGACAGCAATAACGGCCATGCCTTACTAATACCTGCACAAGTATTAGTATCAGCCCAGGCTGTATCAACGCGCCAGAACTCATCGCCACAGCACGCGTCGCTGCAGTCACAAGCGCCATTCGCTGATCAGTGTGCGGATGCGGTATTTGCCGCTGCTGGCTTCCAGCCTGGTCGGCATCAGCAACTCACCGGCATCGCCCCCTTCGCTGTCGGCAACCAGTTCATAGCTGGTGTAGTCCACCGTCCAGTCCTGCTGCTGCAGACGTTTGAGACTGCCATCGCCGGCCATCTGTATGCGCAGACCGCTGTCGGCGCGGGTCGCGCTGTCGGCACCGGGCAAGGCACGCAACCAGTCCAGCAGCTGGGTCACCGGCACCGGCCATTCCAGCGCTGCCGACACCAGCGGTTCCGGGTCGGTGTCCACCATGCGGCCGATGCGTGTGCCTTCCAGCGTGGCCAGTCCTGGGCGCACCTGCAAGGTCCAGCGGCCACCGGTGGTGCGCATGACCAGTTCATAGCCACGCTGATGGTGGATCAGATCGAAATTGACGCTGAGGCCTTTGTAGCCATCGCTGATGGCGAGCCGACCACGGCTGCTCCAGTCCGGTTGTGCGGCAAAATACTGCTGCCGCTCGCTCAGCCAGCTGCCCTGCTGTGCAGACCGCTCCGGCACGCCGCGACAGCCGGCCAGCCACAGCAGCGTGATCACTACCAGGCTGATCCTGAGCAGCTGCCAGACAGCATTCCGGCGGCTGGCAGCGCTGATCACGTCCATGGCCGCAGCCACGACGGTCGTCTCATAGCAATCGACACGAGTGAATCGACTCAGAGCTCGACGCCAAGGCGCTGCAGGGTGTCGGTCAGCACCGTATGATCGGCATCCAGTGCGGCGGCGGCACGCCAGATTTCCAGCGCCTGATCAGGCTTGTTTAGCTGCCACAGCACTTCACCGAGATGGGCACCGATTTCCGGGTTGTCATCGGCTTCCCAGGCGCGCCGCAGATAGTCTTCGGCCAGTGACAGATCACCCAGTTTAAAGTGAATCCAGCCCATGCTGTCGAGGGTGGCAGCATCGCTGCCATCAATCTCCATGGCCGCCTCCAGCAGACTCATGGCCTCGTCATAGCGATCGGTGAGGTCGGTCAGCGTATAGCCCAGCGCGTTGAGCAGCACCGGGTTGTCGGGATCTTCCCGAATCAGGCGACGAAAATCCTGCTCGGCCAGCTCCACATTGCCCGCGGCGGCTGCGGCCAGCGCACGGGCATAGGTCAGTTCAAAATTGCCGGGGAAGCGCTCCAGCGCCTCGGTCATCAGATCCACTGCTGTGGCGGCCTCGGCATTGTTCTGCAGCAGGGTGGCCTCGGTGACGTAGGCATTCACCACGCGCTGTTGATCCTCGCTGTTGCGGGCTTCGGCCAGTGCCGCCCGGGCGCGCGCCAGGTCTCCCGTTTCCGCCAGCAGGTAGGCACGTCTGAGCTTGGCCTGAGACTGCATGCTGCCGCCGTCGACCTTTTCGTACCAGTCGATCGCCAGCTCGGTCTGATCCAGTTGATCGGCCAGTTGCGCGGTGTAAAACGCGTGCACCATGACCGGATCCTGCCGCCGCTCCGGCTCATCGCTGTCGCCAGTCACCACTGCAGCAGCACTGGCCGGCGCGGTTTCCGGCTGCCATGCCAGCAGACGCTGCAGCAGTGCCTCGGCCTGCTCGCGCTCGCCGTTCTCCAGCCGGTAACTGGCGATGGTGTACAGGGTCTCGGTGGAGTCCGGCAGGCCATTCAGGGCTGTGATCGCCTGTTCCAGCTGATCGTTGCTGCGCAGCAGTTCGGCATACGCCAGAGTGAGGCTTTTATCCCCCGGCGATAAGGCCAGCGCGCGCTCATAGTGACCGATGGCGGTACTGGTGTCACCGGCTGCATGCGCCAGCTGGCCGGCCCATTCCAGAATTTCCAGTCGCTCACTGCCCGCACTGGCGCGGTTTGCGAGTTCGGCCGCACGCGACAGATCGTCGTGTTGCCAGGCCACCACGCTCTGCCCGTACAGGGTGTCGTCGTCGTCACCGATGTCATCGCGGTCAATCAGCCGCTCAACAATCTGATCGGCGGTGTCGCGATCAACCAGTTCCGCAATCACCGAGGCCGCCGACTGCCAGCCGAGGCTGGCCGGATCGCTGTTGCGGATCAGGCGCAGCATGTGCTGTTCGGCGCCGTCCACGTCGTTCATCTGCGCTGCGGCCATGGCGGCAAAGCGCACCGGCTCCAGCGCTTGCGGCTGCTGCGTCATCCAGCGCGCGGCGATGGCATCCAGCTGCTCCCAGGCAGCCGCCTGCATGGCAATGCGCGCGGCGCGGGCGAGGATTTCCGGCTGTGTGGTCAACGCAGCCGCGCGGGCGTATTCTTCCGCCGCGCCTTCCAGATCGCCGTCGGCACCCAGGGTTTCTCCCGCCAGCAGATGAAACACCAGTTGCTGATCGCGCAACGGCTCATTCAGCTGCAGCTTGTCGGCCAGCCGTATGGCAATGCGCGACGGTTCGGCGTCTTTGTTCGCAGGCTGTGACGATGGATTGCCGGCACAGCCCGCCAGCGCCGCCAGCATCAGCAGCAACGCCAGCTGGCGCAGTGGTCGGGTGTCCGCATGCAGTGCGGTGGTCATCGGTATCGGGTTCAACTTGGTGTTCGCTTGCATAGACTGGGGTTCCAGGTTGTCTTGATCATGTTCACAAAATGCGCTTTATTTTGTACCGCAGATCGAGGTTGCAGCGGTGGCGCAGCTCGCGGCAGACTGTGGTCATAGTGTACCCGCGATAAGCCAGACCGGACTGACTGGATTTCCAGCGCAGCACAGTGATGCATCAGCATCTGGTGTCGCCGCAATCTGGTCAACGCACCGGGAGCAATGGACTGGCGCAGCCTGCGTGACCTGCAGCCAGATCAGCAATTGCTGACCAAGTGCTGTCGGCACACGTATAATTGTCCCGGTGAATCGCGCAACCACAGCCAGCATGCACAGCCAGATCATGATGCAATACAGCAAGCCAGCGGGAGCAAGCAAAGCACAGCAGTGGCCTGACTGCGCTGCCTGGCAGCACTGCGTCCGGTTGCTGCGCGCTGGCGAATTTCCACCATCGACATGAGCGCAACACCCACCCCGCACATCATTGCCCTCGGGCTGAACCATCATTCAGCACCGATAGACATTCGTGAGCGCTTTGCGTTCGCGCCGGATCAGCTGGCTGGTGCCATGCAGGCCATCTGTGCACTGCCGGACGTCAACGAAGTGGTCATCGTCAACACCTGCAACCGCATGGAGGTGTACCTGGCCACCGCGATCACCACCACCACTCCGGACGCCATCACGCGCTCGGTACTCGACTGGCTGCATCAGCACTTTGCCTGCGCCAAACGCTACGACCGCTATTTCCAGCACTGGATCGACCGCGATGCCATTTTTCATCTGCTGCGGGTCAATGGCGGACTCGATTCGATGGTGCTGGGCGAACCGCAGATCAGTGGCCAGGTCAAGGAAGCACATCGGCTTTCGGCCAACATCCACCACCCCGATGCCAGCGCCCCCGGCGACAGCGACAGCAAACTCGCCCGCTCCGGCCCCACGGTAATGGGTTCGGTGCTGGATCGCCTGTTCCAGTGCGCATTCCGCTGCAGCAAACAGATCCGCACCGACACCGAGCTGTCGCGGCATCCGGTGACCGTGCCCTACGCCACGCTGGCGCTGGCGCAGCAGATTTTCCAGGACCTGGGCAACAGCACACTGCTGCTGCTGGGTGCCGGCGAAATGATCGAGTTGTGCGCGCGCCATTTTGCCGGGCATCCGGTCAAGCGCATCATCATCGTCAACCGCAGCCGGGACAAGGCCGAGCAGCTCGCCGCGCTGGTGCGCGACCGCATTGAAGTTGAGGCACTGGGGCTGGATGAGCTTGCCGACAACCTGCATCAGGCCGACATTCTGGTCAGCTCCACCGCCAGCCAGGAACCGCTGATCAGCAAGACCATGGTGGCCCAGGCGCTGAAACAGCGCCGGCGTCAACCGATGCTGATGGTGGACATTGCCGTGCCGCGCGACATCGCGCCAGCGGTGAACGATCTCGCCGATGCCTATCTGTACGCCATCGACGATCTGACCTCGGTGCTGGACGCCAACCGCAAATCGCGCGCCAATGCCGCACAGGCTGCCGAGGTGATCGTCCACGACCACACCGAACAGTTTTTGCGCTGGCTCAACCTGCGCCGTGCCGGGCGCCAGTTGCAGCGCTTTCGCGAGCATGCGCACATGCAGTATGAGCGTCAGCTGCAGCGCGCCCGGCAACAGCTGGCCAATGGTGCCGATCCCGATCAGGTGCTGGCCACCTTCGGCCACCAGCTGGTGCACAAGCTGCTGCACACCGGCACACTGAAGTTGCGCCATGCCGCCGAGGAAGGCGATCAGACGCTGATCGATGAACTCAAGGATCTGTTCAAGCTGCCGGAAGATGCCGACGACGATGACGACCACGGCAGCGATGCCGATGATGCCGATGCCGGACATGCGCTCGGTGGCTCGATGGCCAGCGGCAGTTCATGAGGGAAGGCATTCAGCGGCAACTGCAGACGGCCTGCGAACGACTGGAAGAACTGGGGCTGGCCATGTCCGCGCCGGAAGCCGCCGACAACAGCCAGCAATGGCAACAACTGGCGCGCGAATATGGCCAGTTGGAACCGATGGTGCAGCTGTACCAGCGATGGCAGCAGACCCAGCGTGATCTGCACGACGCCCTGGACATGTGCCAGAGCCGGGACGCCGAACTGCGCGGCATGGCCGAAGACGAGGCGCAGCAGGCACGCCAGCAAATGCAGCAGTTGGAATCCGAACTGCAAGTGCTGCTGTTGCCCAAAGACCCCAACGACGAACGCAATGTGTTCCTGGAAGTGCGCGCCGGGACCGGGGGCGATGAAGCCGCCATCTTCGCCGGCGACCTGTTGCGCATGTATCTGCGCTTTGCCGAGCAGCGCGGCTGGCGCGTGGAGATGATCAGCGAAAGCCATGGCGAGCATGGTGGCTACAAGGAGGTGATCGCGCGCGTCATCGGCCAGGGCGCCTACTCGCAGCTGAAATTCGAATCCGGCACCCACCGGGTGCAGCGCGTGCCGGTGACCGAATCACAGGGCCGCATCCACACCTCGGCCTGCACCGTGGCGATTTTGCCGGAAGCAGAAGCCGCCACCGCGGTGGACATCAATCCAGCCGATTTACGCGTCGACACCTACCGCGCATCGGGCGCTGGCGGGCAGCACGTGAACAAGACCGACTCGGCCGTCAGGCTGACCCACCTGCCCTCAGGCATCGTGGTCGAATGCCAGGACGAGCGCTCGCAGCACAAAAACCGCGCCAAGGCGCTGGCGCTGCTGCAGGCCCGGCTGCTGCAGGCAGAACAGGCGCAGCAGCAAAGCGAACAGGCCCAGGAGCGCAAGCTGCAGGTGGGCAGCGGTGACCGTTCACAGCGCATCCGCACCTACAATTTTCCCCAGGGGCGCATCACCGATCACCGCATCAATCTGACCCTGTACAAGCTGGAGGACATCCTCGCCGGCGATCTGGATCAGCTGATGCAACCGCTGCAGCAGGAACATCAGGCCGAACTGCTGGCCGGGTTGACCGCCAACTGAAGGCCGCCGAGGCGGCAGCCAGAAACCGACCTCACCTGCAGTCGCGCTGTCACCGGGAAAATCTCCCGGCCATCACTTCACCAGTTCGCTGCCGGGATGAAAGTTGTACCAGGCAAACCAGAACAGGCGGATGCCTTCCCAGCGCTTGCCGCTGTCCACGTCGGTGGCGGTGACCAGACCGCTGGCGGTTTTTTCCAGCCGCAGACGCAGCTCGCCCAGCGTGGCCTCTGCCGCACCGCGCTCGATGCGCTTGTCGGTCACCGCCAGTGACTGGCCGGCAATCTCAAAACCGTGTACCACCGTTTTCGGGTGCACGCTGAGGTTTTCATTGGCCAGCGGAAACATGATGCGATCGCTGGTCTCGTAATCGCCATACGCGCCACGCTGGTAATCGCGGGCATGCCCGGTTTCGGTTGACAGCACCCTGGTGTCCGGATGCGCTTCACGCCAGGTCTGCCACTCCACCATGGCCATCGGCACCATGGTCAGTTCGCGGCCGCGCATCGGCCCCATGAAAGCGGTGCCGGTGATCTGCTGCCACAGGCTGTTGCTGTGGCGGTCGTACATGATCAGGTCATTGCCGTGCAACAGCCCGGACACGCCGAACTCCACCGGCTGCCCCATCAGCTCGCGCTCGAAGGCCACCCCGGAACCGCACAGCGGGCAGTACGTCACCGCCACCGGCTGGCCGCCGATGGTGTCGTTGACGATCTCGTGATAATTCATGATCAGCTGCGGATAGGCCCGCGCATCGCCCTTGATCACCACGCCCATGACCAGATCGCGGTCGCGCACATGCTCGGCCTCAGCGGCGCTGACAAACACCGGATCGTCGATGGGTGGAATGCAGTCGCGCGCCGGGCAGCCCTGCATGATGTCCTCGTAAGGCACATCGCTGGGCGTGCCAAGATCGTAACCGAAGGTCTCCACCAGAATGTCGTGATCAAAGCGTGAACTGCGTTCCGGTCGTTCGTCCTGTGCGCCCAGCCAGGCTGGCTGCAACAGCGTGACCAGCAGCAGGCAGGACAGGCTGCGGCGAGGATGTATAAAGGCTTGCATGACTTTGCTCCTGTTGGTTTGTAGGGGTTTAGACCGTGCCTGCGCACAATCGCTGTCAGTCCGGACCAGGACGCGCAGCGTGCACATTTTTGCTATGCTCAGCAGCGCTGTTTGGGTATGCTGTGGCATCAGCTTACAACACAGGACCAGCGATCGTGACCGCAAACCATCATCTGAACCACCCTGGTGCCACCACCGGCACTGGCCCCGGAAGTTGTCTGCCCGAGTCAGCCCGGGTGATCTGTCTGCGGCCTGTTGTGCGGCAGGTCCTGCTTGTGCTGATGCTGGCATGCGGGCTATTCGGCAACCTTGCGCTGGCCGCAGAAAGCACAGCGGCAAACGCAGCCGAACAGGCTTTCGCCAGTCTGGCCGAGGACTACTGGGCCTTTCAGCTGCAGGAAAACCCGTTGCTGGCCAGCCGCATGGGCAACAAAGAGCACAACGACAAGCTGCCCGGGGTGGCCCCGGCAGACCATGCCCGTCGCCAGCAACAGGAGCAGCAGTTTCTGCAGCGCCTGCGGCAACTGGATCAATCCGGGCTGTCGGCGCAGAGCCGACTCAATCTGCAGATTCTCGAGTTCATTCTGCGTCACGATGTCGCCCTGGCCAAATACCAGGGCTGGCGCGTGCCGATTCTCAGCGACAGCGGCTTTCACACCAACATCAATTTCATGGCGCGCGGCATGCGCTTTGGCGGAATGCAGGATTACCAGGACTATCTGGCCCGCCTGCAGGCGCTGCCGGCCTGGCTCAATCAGCATGTGGCCAACATGCGCCAGGGCATCAAGGATGGCGTCACCCAGCCGCGCGCAATCCTCGACAACATGAAGCCCTCGTTCGCCGCTCAGGCCGAAACCGCCTACAGCGAACACCCGCTGTATCAGCCCTTTGCCAGACTGCAAACGGCCAGGCCGTCGTGGATGAGCAAAGCTGAGGCGGAAGAACTGCAGCAAAAGGCCGCTGCGGTATTCAGGGAACAGATCACGCCGGCCTTTGTTGCCGTCAACGATTTCTTCGTCAACGAATACATCCCGGCCGCCCGCAGCACCCTGGGTGCCAGCGCCCTGCCCGACGGCAAGGACTGGTACCAGGCGCAGATACAGTATTTCACCACCCGCGACGACCTTACCGCCGCATCGGTGCACCAGATGGGGCAAGACGAGGTAAAGCGCATCCGCGCCGAGATGCAGCAGATCATCGACGAACTGGGTTATGACGGTGATTTCGCCAGTTTCATTGATCACCTGCGCACCGATGAGCAGTTCTATGTCGACACCCCGGAACAGCTGCTGAAGGAAGCCAGCTGGATTGCCAAGCGCATCGACGGCGTGCTGCCGGGCTATTTCGGCAAGCTGCCACGGCAGCCTTACGGCGTGGAGCCGGTGCCGGCTGCGCTGGCTCCGAACTACACCACCGGGCGTTATTCCGGCTCGCCGCTGGACGCCGATCGCGGCGGCTATTACTGGGTCAACACCTTTGCTCTGGACAAGCGCCCGCTGTACAACCTCACCGCGCTGACCCTGCACGAGGCGGCACCGGGCCATCACACGCAATCGGCGCTGCGGCTGGAAATGGAGGACGTGCCGCCGTATCGCCAGCAGTTCTACCCGCACGCCTTTGGTGAAGGCTGGGCGCTGTATGCCGAAAAACTGGGCGTGGAAATGGGCATTTACCAGACGCCGTATGACCACTTCGGCCGGCTCAGCTACGAGATGTGGCGCGCCTGCCGGCTGGTCATCGACACCGGCATCCACGCCATGGGCTGGACGCGTGAGCAGGCACAGGATTACCTGGCCTCCAACACCGCGCTGTCGCTGCTCAATGTGCGCACCGAAGTCGATCGCTACATCTCCTGGCCGGGCCAGGCACTGGCCTACAAGATCGGCGAAATGACCATCGTTGACCTGCGCCAGCAGGCCGAACAGGCGCTGGGCGATCGCTTTGATCTGCGCGCGTTTCATGACGCCGTGCTGGCCGATGGCGGCCTGCCGATGAAACTGCTGCGCGAACGCATTGCCGAATTTATCCAGACACAATCAAACGAAGTCAGCGATGCAAAGTAATCACCATGCCAGCAATGGCCATGCCAGCAATACCCGTGCAGAGGATGCCCGCAGACCGGCCGGCGTAGCGCTGATGACCTGCTGCCTGCCGCCGTCGATCGGATCTTGCCTGCTGCCGGCCTGCTGTTCGCCTGCAAGCAGGCTCCTACCAGTTCAGCCCAGACTGCAAGATGGGCAAACCAACGCTCGCCCAGAAGCCTGCTCGCAGGCGAACCAGACACCGCCAGCAACCCAGCAGGCAAAGCCATGATCACGCTGCACCGATGCCTGCAGATCACCGTCTGCGCCCTGGCGATATGCTGTTGCCAGGCCACACTGGCCCAGCCAGCGCAAAGCGAACTGTTCGCCCGCCTCAAACCCGGCCTGTTCGTGGTCGAGGTCACCGAACGCGCCAGCGGCAACAAAATCCTCATCGGCAGCGGTTTCCTGCTCGACACCGACACTGACCCGGACGCAGCAGCACAGCCGGTCATGGTGCTAAACGGCGACGAAATGGGGGACATGCAAATCGGCGAGCTGATACAGCAACTCGAAGTGCTCGCCAGCGAGGAAAGCAGTGAGCAGACCGGCCAGCAGATCGTCGCCACCAACTACCACGTGGTGTCCGAACATCTGCTGCATCCGGAAAGCTATGATCTGCAGGTGAAAACGGCCGCCGATGAAGCCGTGCCGATGCGCGTGCTGGCGGTGGACATCGTGCACGATCTGGCGCTGATCGCAGCACACGAGGACGCCACCACCAGCATCGATTCGGACTGGGCCTTCCCGCTGGCCAGTAGCATTCCTCAGCAGGGCGATGAAATCGTTTCCATGGGCAACCCGTACGACATCGGCATCAGCACCGTGCCCGGCACCTACAACGGCCTGCTGGAAAAAAGCTACCTGCGCAGCATCCACTTCACCGGCGCAGTCAACCCCGGCATGAGCGGCGGTCCGGCGGTCAACAGCGACGGTGAAGTGGTCGGCATCAATGTCGCCGGGGCCGGCAATTCGGTCAGCATTCTGGTGCCGGTAAGCAACCTGCAGCGACTGCTGGATCGCTACGCCAGCAGCCCGGCCGCCGACTATGCCGAGCTGCGCCAGCAGATGCGCGATTCGCTGCATGAGCACCAGCGTGAAATGATCGATGGCCTGCTCGCCGCGCCCTGGACCCTGTCCGACTTCGGCCCCTTGCAGGTGCCGATGGAAATTGCCGACTTCATCACCTGCAGCGGTTCCGCCTCCACCGATGAGGACGAACTCAGCTACGAATACCACCTCTCCGACTGCGGCGTCTACGATCGCATCTACCTCAGCAGCAGTCTGGAAACCGGCCCACTGGAATTTGACTATGGCTGGTACCGCAGCGACGAACTGAACGCACTGCAGCTGGGCAGCGTCATGCAGCAGCTGGCATTCTCACCCTACAATCGCAGCGGGCGCAAGGATGTCACCGGCTTTGCCTGCCGCCAGGACATCATTGCACTGGAAAAGCTGGGTGAGCTGCCACTGCGCGGGGTCTACTGCCTGCGCGCCTACGCCGATTATGCAGGGCTCTACGACGTGCTGTTCTACGCCATCAGCCTGCAGGACAAAAGCGAAACCTTTTATCTGCATTACACGCTGTCCGGGGTCAGCCGGGAACAGGCCCAGGCCTTCAACCAGCGCTTCACGGAGGCCGTGGCGTGGAACTGATCATCGAAACCCTGGGCACCACGCACAATGTGCTCGATCGCAGCAAGTTTGCCGGCCGCGACATCAGCATCGGTCGCGCCTTTGACAACGACCTGATCCTGACCGACGAGCACATCGACGCCCACCATGCCCGCGTCTACCAGGACAACGACGGGCAGTTCTGGATCAGTGATCTGAAATCGGTCAACGGCATCCGCAAGCACAAATCGCACCGCCGGCAGCAACGCTGGCCACTGCAAAGCGGCGACATCTTCACCCTGGGCCGCAACAAGATCCGCATCTACTTCAGCGATCACAAGCTGCCCGAGGCGGTGAAAATCCGCCCGGCCGAATCGTTCCTGCTGTGGCTGGGCCGCATGCCGGTGCTGATCGGCCTGTTTTTGCTTTATCTGGGCATCAGCCTGTTTGCGGTGTGGATGCAAAACACCGGAGACTGGGAGTGGGAGCAGATCGCCAACTCGCAGCTGCGCACCGTGCTCACCTTTACCGGGCTGGCGTTTGTGGTCTATCTGCTGTCGATACTGTTCAAGCGCGGCGGCAATTTTCTGTCTCATCTGGGCGTGCTGATGCTGGTGTTTCTGCTCGGCAAACTGCTTGCCGTGATCACCGGCATCGCCTACTTCAACGCCGATAGCGACAGCGACCGGCTGCTGGACATCGTCGCCGCCGGCAACGGCTATCTGATGATCTTCCTCTACCTGTGGTGTATCCTCTATCTGGCCTTTCACATGCCGCTGCTGCGCCGCAGCATCACCGCGCTGGTCAGCGTCGCCATACTGGCCGGATTGAGCTACCTTGGCCAGGCCCAGTTTCGCGCCTACCAGGATCGCAACATCAACGTCGACAACACCCACCTGCCTCCGCAACTGCTGCTGCGCCAGGCCACTGATCAAAATGCATTTTTTGACCAGGCGTTCGAGCTGTTTGATGAGGCGGATCAACGCCGGCGCGAGCTCAAGGAAACGAAATAAGCCAACTCATGCCGATGGGGCGCAGCGAGCGGAGGGATCTTTCATCAACTGGCCACGCTGCCACCATTGAAGAACGAGATCTCTCCACGTTGGTCGAGATGACAGCCTAATTAATGAGATGGAGCAAAACCCTGGGTTGTCATCCCGAGTGAGCGCAGCGAGCGGAGGGATCTCACCTCGTTGGTCGAGATGACAGCCTAATTAATGAGATGGAGCAAAACCCTGGGCTGTCATCCCGACCGAGCGCAGCGAGCGGAGGGATCTCACTTCTCAAAAGCCAACAACCACAACATCGTCTAAGCCAACACAAAAGCCGAAACGCAGCCGAACCCCCTCCCCTGCATAGCGGGGGAGGGTCGGGGTGGGGGCAAATATTCCAATAACTCGCAAAAGATTGCAAGGCATGCGCTCAGCACATGACTTTTTACCCTGGCAGGCATGCCCGTGCTGTCGCAGGATGACAACAACCAACACTCGGAGTCGTCCAAATTGAATACAGCGACAACGAACAACCCACTCGTCCGCAAACTGGTCGAGCGCGTGGCTCATCCCATCATTCTGAGCACAGCAATGGGCTTCTGGTGGTGGCTGGACGGCAACGAGCTGGCCGTAATCCCGGCACTGGCATTGACGCTGCTGTTGGCCAGCATGCTGGAGCGTTGGCTGCCGGCACAGCCGGAATGGCATCAATCCAGCAATGAAAAGTTCAACCTGGCAGGCCTGTATCTGCTCACCTTCTTGCTGGTGGGGGTGATGTCAGATGCCTACGGTGCCGTGCTGCAGCCGGCGTTGCTGCCGCTGCGTGAGACGCTTGGCAAGCAGATCTGGCCGCTGCACTGGCCAGCGCTGCTGCAAGGCGTGATGCTGTTTTTTGCCGCCGACTTCATCTATTACTGGATTCATCGCGCCATCCACAACTCGGCACTGATGTGGCGATTGAGCGGTCATGGCTTTCACCACGCCTTTCACAACCTGCACGCACTCAATGTCAACGCCACGCACCCGTTCGAAATTGTCTTCCTCGCCCTGCCCATGATGCTGTTGGCGGCAATGTTTGACGCCCCCGGCAACGCTGTCAGCGCCGCCTTTGTGCTGCTCGCCTGCAATGCCAACCTGGCGCATGCCAATGTCAGCATGGACACACCCATACTGGCCTGGCTGTTTACCCACAGCAATCACCACCGTCGGCACCACTCCATGGAATTCAAAACCAGCAACACGAACTACGCCTGCAACACCATACTCTGGGACCGTGTCTTCGGCACCTATTCCAATGCCGCCGTACAACAGACCGGCATCGGACCAATTCAGCCAGGCATCAAGGCAATGTTCCTGCTGCCATTTCGCGAACCGGCGCAAGTCGACACCATAGCCACCCGTCGCCGCAAATCACGCCACGACACTTGATCATTACATGCAGAGCAGCAATTGAATCATCAGATTCAGCCTTTCATCGTGTACAGCGAAGCGCGGCTGGCGGTGAGCGGAGAGATGACAGGCTAGTGGGGCATGCCGGAAAGACTGTAACGTTCAGCGAGTCGGAAAGCACTTAGCCACCAGGCATGGCTCGCAGGTCATGGCCATTCCATGGCAATCCATGCAAACCGGAAGAACTGGCTTGCCGCGCCCGCTATATTCATTCGTAATGACGGCGAGATGGGCTGGGTGTGTCAGGCCATTGACATTGCCGGCTTGCGGCCAGCGCATTATTAACCCGGCAACGAAATACCTGCGGTATTCGTTGCACGGCATTTGCGGCTCATGTCCGCATATCCCTTCGCTTCGCGGACCCGGTCGCAGCGGCTGGACATTAAGCCGGGGTACTTAGTTGTATGCCGGGTTAATAATGTCTTCTGACAATGAATTGCCAGCGGGGACGCTGGCGCTCCTGGGCTTTATTGCTGTCCATCAGCCTCACCCGCTGTGAGAGGGGAGGATGATTGGCGGTGTATGTTTTACCAGCCCAATGCATTGCATGCTGGTTTTGCCTAATGTGGCTCAAGTAGCTACAATGCATCGATGAAAGAAATCAACTCTCGCTCCGCCAAGAATCAATTCGGCCAGCTGCTCGAATCCGCCCAGCGTGGGCCGGTTCGGGTCACTCGTCGTGGAAGGCCAGTTGGTGTTCTGCTATCCGAAGAACAGTATCAGCGCCTGCGTGGTATTGCCTGGGATCGATTGGCCGGTACTGTCGAGTCGATGCGTCGACAGGCGCTGGAAAAAGGTCTGACAGAAGACATTCTGGCCGAATTGCTGGCCGATGACAGTTGAACGCCTGGTTGTTGACACAAATGTTTTGATCAGCGCCGCACTGTCTTCGGGTGGTGCACCTGCCATGTTGCTGGATGCACTCAAACGAGCACGAGCAGTGCTGGTTTTCTCCGAAGCGTCCATGACTGAACTCGCCACTAGTCTGCTGCGGGACAAGTTTGATCGCTACGTCGATCGTGACTCTCGGCTTCGCTTTCTGGCCGAAATTGATGCTGTGGCTGAGTTCACCACGATTACCGGTGCGCGCATGGGTTGCCGAGATCGCGCAGACGACATGTTTCTGGAAACAGCTTTGCATGGAGATTGCGGCTTGATTGTCAGCGGCGATCTGGATTTGCTTGCTTTGCATCCGTGGCGCGATGTCCGGATTCTTATTCCTGCTGATGCGCTGGAACTGGTTTTTTCAGATTAGCTGCAGGCAGGTTAAGCAAGCACAGGATGACAGCCCGGAGTTTTGAGCGTGCCTCTTTTGCCCAACTTATTGCGCTTGCTGCTTATGGCTATGCGGTAATGGCTGCGTATTCTGCCCCCACCCCGACCCTCCCCCGCTTTGCAGAGGAGGGAGATGGGCTGCGTTTGGCTTTTGTGTTGGCTACGTGCCCCTGCCCTACTCCAGCCCCATGAAGAAACGAGCCCAGCGTGGTTTCCAGCCCTGCTCAGGGTTGAGTGAGATGCCAACGCCGATGACGCGGCCGAGCATGGCGTTGCGGTCGACCGCGCCGTAGTAGCGGGAGTCGCGGCTGTCGTTGCGGTGGTCGCCGAGCATGAAGTACTGGTCTGGCGGTACGGTGTAGTCGCCCTGGATCGGTGGCAGGCGTTTTTCCGGGCCGAACATCACCGGGTGCACTTTGCTGGTGGCGACTGCCTGCTGTGGTAGCTGGCCGCCGGCAGTTGCGCTGCTTTCTGCCGGCAGTTGTTCGGCGGCGACGGTGTGGGTGGCGCGGTCGGTGTCGTTGAGTGCCGGAAAGCGTGATTTTGGCAGCGGGTAGTAGCTCAGCAGCTGGCCGTTGATCCAGATCTGTTCGCCGATGATGCGCAGCTTGTCGCCGGGCATGCCGATGACGCGTTTGACCAGCCGGTCGCCGCCTTCGGGGTTTTTGAACACGACGATGTCACCGCGCCGGGGATCGCCCCACTGGCTGATGTGTTCGGTGCGAAACGGCACTTTCAGATCCCAGGCCAGTTTGTTGACGACGATGAAGTCGCCCTCGAAGATGGTCGGTTTCATCGAGCCGGTGGGCACGCGATACCAGTCGATGACCATCGAGCGCAGCAGCAGGATGGCAACGATGATAAGCACGAACAGCACGCGCTGCGAGGAGAAGATTTTTTGCATGGAATGGGTTCAGGCCAGGTTCAGCGTCGTGGCATGTTCAGCGGATCAGACAATGGATTTGTGGCGACGGCAGCGTTCCGAGCAGTAGCGGACATGGTGCCAGTCCCGCGCCCATTTCTTGCGCCAGACAAACGGCTTGCCGCAGACCGGGCATATTTTACTCGGCAAATGCAGCTTGTGGTGGGGCATTAAGGAATCTCTGATCGATTCTGTGCGAAGCGCGTTCTGTTCGAAACAGCCGCAGATCGTGTGCGGCGGCCCGAGTGACAGTGGCCACAGCGTCGGCCTCGGGGTGTCGTGCATGAGCTGGGTCATTTCCGGCAAAAGCCATACGGGACGTGCCCCGGATTCCGACACGCAGACTGTGTCGCACCCGTGCAGGGTTGTGCAGAGATTCCTTAGCCATCACCACAGCACACGCACATGCTGCTCGCGCATGCTGATGAACCAGAAGTATAGCACCGCCAGTTGCGCTGGCAGCAGCCACAACAGCAGATCGTGATTGAACTGCGCCTGCGGCAGCAGCTTCAGCACCAGCGCGGTCAGCAGTGCCAGCAGCAGCAGCCAGGCGGCGACTTTTTCGATCAGGCTGCCACGAAAGCGCCACAGCAGCAGGCTGCTCGGCAACAGCAGCAGCAGGTTTTCGTTGTAATAGGTGGGCTCATGGGCGGTGCAGCACCACAGCAACAGCAGCAGGATGCCAGCCATGCTGCTGAGCAGCAGCCACAGTCGCACGCCAAGACGTGCCCAGAAATCGCTGGACAGCACCGCCGGCAGCAGTATCAGCAGCACCGTGAGCAGACCCAAGCCAGCAAACAGCAGGTATTTGGGCTGCAGCTGTGCGGCGGCCTGCGGACCTTCTGCGATCATGACATCGCTGCTCAGCACCGGTCCAGCCGGCACGCTCGCTGGCATCTGCGCGATTTGCTCAGCCAGATTGTCCGGCAGAAAAGCGGCCTGCCACTGGTTGATGCGCATGTCCACCGGTCGTCCCAGTGCCAGCTGCAGGCCCAGATACACCCAGACATCGTTCTGCACCATGCGCAGGGCTTCACGCCGCAGTGTGGTGTCCGCCGGCAGCGGCTCCAAGGCTGTGCGCAAGGCACCACGCAGCGCCTGATCGAGCAGATCGCGCACGCGGGTGGAGCAGTTGTAGAAGAAGTAATCGTAGTCGTAGCTGCGGCTGTCGGGTTCGGTCAGCTGCTGCAGCTTCTGTGCCAGCAGTCTGGCCTGGCCGGGGTCGATGTCGAGTTGCTGTTCTCGTACGCTGCGGCCAATGTCGGCGTAGTAGGCGTAGGCCGCCTGGGTGTCCTCGGGCACGGCATAGTAACGCATGATGCCGCGCGCATATCGCCAGTAGAAACCCGGCTCGGCCAGATCAAAATAGCCGAAGTTGTACAGCAAATCGGAGCCGTCGGTGCGCACGCGGATGGCATTGTGGGCAAACAGCGCCCACACTTCTTCACCTGGGCCGAAGGTGACCAGCGAAATGCGCACGGGTTCGAACGACTCGGCCGGCTCGGCCATCGCAGCGATCTGCTGTGCCAGCGCGTTGCCGGCCAGCAACAGCGTGCACAGCAGGACTGTATTGCGCATCACGCGGCTGAGCTTTGCGGCAAGGCTGGCGCGCACCGGTTCAGTCCTGCTGACTGCTAGCCCGCATTATTCATGAGTCGATGTGGCGAGATGCTGCCAGAGCCTGCCCCGGACTTGATCCGGGGGCCAGTAGCTGTGGTGTTTCGCGACCGAACGAACCGCAAGCGTACTTGAACAGTACGTTGAGTATTCGTGACCGAGCGAAACGCCGCAGATGCGGGCCTGGAGGCATCGCAGTAGTCGGTTTCATGAATCATGCGGGCTAGGGTCCAGGTAGCTGACCACCATTTCGTGGATGCGGCGCTCATCGGCCTGATGGATGATGAATTGCATCTGATCGAGTTCAATGCGCTCACCCTGCTCCGGCAGTCGACCGAAGGCCGCCACCACCAGGCCACCGATGGTGTCGTATTCCTCGTCGCTGAATCCGGCACCCAGTTCATCATTGAAATCCTGTATTTCGGTCAGCGCCTGCACCCGGTAGCTGCCATCCCCCAGCGGCAGGATGTCGGGCACCTGCTCTTCGCTGTCGGTCTCGTCGTCGATGTCGCCGACGATTTCCTCCAGTACGTCCTCGATGGTGATCAGTCCGGACACGCCGCCGTATTCGTCCACCACAATCGCCATGTGATTGCGGCTGATGCGGAAATCGCGCAGCAGTACATTCAGGCGCTTGCTTTCGGGGATGATCGAGGCGGGCCGGCTGAAATGTTCCAGCGTCTGCTGTTCGTCGCTCTCCATGAAGCTGCGCAGCAGATCCTTGGCCAGCAGCACGCCACAGACCTCGTCCTTGTCCTCGCCGACGACAGGGAATCGCGAGTGGCCGCTGTCGATAATCTCCGGCAGCGCATCGCGCACCAGACAGTGCTTGTTCAGCGTCACCATCTGCGAGCGTGGAATCATCACATCGCGCACCTGCAGCTCGTTCATCGCCAGAGCACCCTCGGCCATGGCCAGGGCATCGGCGTCCAGTACACCACGGGCGTGGGCTTCCTTGAGTTGATCGATCAGCTCGTCACGATTGCGTGGCTCGCCACCGAACAGGTGATGCAGCCATGACCACATGCCATGGCGTTTGTGCCGGTTCCGACGCTCATCCGCGGACGGATGGGGGCCGGAACCGTTACTCGATTGGTCTTCGTTCATGCGCGTGACCCTTGCGGATCCTGCTCCTGCTGTTATCAAGATGGCCAGTATAGCTGAGAAATATGATCATTTCGCCATGTTCTGCGGTCCATTGTCCTCACCCAGCCATCAGTCACACACGTGGGAGGATGGTTCCAAAGCCATGATCGGTTGGAATGCTGGATGATTTTGCCCCCCACCCCAACCCTCCCCCGCGCACGGGGGAGGGGGTATCCGAGGCTTTGCTCGGTTGTATTGTTGACTGATATTGCCTCCACCCCCGGCCCACCACCGCTTGCTGGGGAAGGGATATTCCAGGCTGTGTTTGGTTTAATTGTCGGCTGATAGAACCCCCACCCCAGCCCTCCCCCCCGCGCACGGGGGAGGGGGTTTCCGAGGCTTTGCTCGGTTGTATTGCTGGCTGATATTGCCTCCACTCCCACCCATCACCGCGTGCTGGAGTAAGGGATATTCGAAGCTGTGTTTGGTTTAATTGTCGGCTGATAGAACCCCCACCCCAGCCCTCCCCCCG
>JAHJQV010000016.1 GCA_018819105.1 Gammaproteobacteria bacterium | reverse complement strand
TCTACTGCAGAAAATCCGGATTGGGCCAGATTCTCCGATCTTCATCGTTGCATAGGCTCACTATTCGCCTCAAAAGATCGAAAAATCTGACTCCAACCGGCTTTCCTTCGCTACGATCGGTCAAATCCGACAGGCTCCTAGTACTTGCTTTTGAGCCGAGCTGCGGCTCAGGTGCCCGCTGCAGCGATTTGTTGGGCCTGCGCCTAGTAGAATTACCGACGGCCGAACCAATAAAATGGTTGACGGGCTTGGTGCGCGATGGCCAGAATGCGAATGTGCTTTGGCTTGACGCGGCAATGAACCGTGAAATCCCACCGGCTATCGGGCTGAACCACAACTGATCAAACCTTGCCTCGACTGATCGGAGCCGACTCGGGAGACTCACAGACGTGCAAGATTGCTGAGCGGATGCAGCGGGCCAGCTCCAAACCCTTCCCAGGCAATAACCTTTCGTAGTGTTCGACTACCTCCTCAAGCTCGCGTTTTGCGAGGGGGGTGGTACTCATACGAAAGCATTACTTGCTGTATTTGGACTCGATCTCAGAGAACACTTCTTCACCCGGGATGCCCCTGACCTTGCCGGACTTCATCTCTTCGTCTCGACGCTCGGCTTCATCGAGCCACAGGGCTTCCAGTTGTTCGCGGGAGAACTCGCCAAGACTCTCTAGCAGGCTATGAGCGAGCTTTGCCCGGGCCTCAGGCTGTAGCCGTAGCGCCACCTGCTCGATGGATTCGACTGTCTCTACGTTGCTCATGCCACGATTATACATCTCGGAGGCTCCGTAAGGCCCAACTGATCAACTCACAGCAATTTGCCATCTTTTCGAATAAAAGCGCAATCTGCGACAATATCACACTATATTACATCAATTTTATATTTTAAATATATGATTTATATGAACATTATCTTAATGCGATTTGTAGATATACAGCAGTTCTGCTGACCATCACCGCCTTTTCCTTCAGGCATACATGACCGCGTTCACTGGATTGATGGACCGGCTGTCAGCCTATTCGCAGCAAAAGATCGCGCTGCCTATCGTGAGAGTCATACTGCTGGGCCCTCGCTGAGCTTCAGCCTGCGTTTATAGAGTTTGGCTGGCAAATGCTACAAACTGCCCTGCTCCGCTGACGTTGCCGACGGGTCGTCCTCGACAGCGGTCATGTCCACTGCAGCGAAGCTCGGGACACCCAACCCCTACATCGCAACCGGGAGGGTTGATTCCAATGATGAAACTGAACCCATATCCTGGGCCAACCACGTATCACAGCGAGCACCCGATAACATTTTCAGCATCTTGCGATAGTCCCGGCATAAGAGTGTGCGGCCAGTTCCCGTAGCCTGAGAGTGGATGTCCAGTTCTCGCACCGTTGGCGTTACACCGTTGCCCGCTTCCTCGGCTGCACGTCCCGTGCAATTTCGGCGGCTTCCTCGCTGGCCTCGAATTCCTTCAGGTCGTATTGAACCTGAAGGTTCATCCAGAACTGCGGTGTCGAACTGAAATAGCGCGCCAGCCGCTCGGCGGTATCGGGTGTTATCCGGCGACGCCCGCGCACGATTTCGTTCATGCGCGTGGCATCCACGCGCAGCGCCCTGGCCAGGGCGTTTACGCTCATTTCCAGTGGCACCAGGTATTCTTCTCGCAGGATTTCGCCCGGGTGGATCGAGCGCATTCCGTTGCCAGAAGTAGGCATACCTGCATTCTTCCGAGAGTCATCTATCGAAAGCATTTCATGATTTTGGATCGTCATTTCGATTAATCCTCTAGTAATAGTCTACAATTTCAACGTTGCGGGCCTCGCTACCAACTTCGTCCCAGTCGAAGACGAGACGCCATTGATCGTTGATACGGATGGACCATTGCCCGCTTCGATCGCCTTTCAGCTTCTCCAGCCGATTACCAGGCGGCGACTCAAGATCACGAACCGACGTGGCGCTATTCAGGATCGCCAGCTTTCGTTCCGCCGCAGCCTGGAAAGGACGAAACTGTCGGTGACACTTCGTGCCCTCGAACAACTCCTTGCTGGCCTTGTCAGCGAATGTCCTGATCACCAGCAAAGCTTATAGCGCGTGGCGCTAAACGTCAAGCATCAAAAGATGACTCATTAGATCCCTCCGCTCGTTGCACTCGGTCGGGATGACAAGGCGTGGATTGCACTCGGTCGGGATGACAAGGCGTGGATTGCACTCGGTCGGGATGATAATGCGTGGATTGCACTCGGTCGGGATGATAATGCGTGGATTTCACTCGGTCTGGATGACAAATCGTGGATTGCACTCGGCCGGGAAGCCCACCTGCGCCAAGCCCGCCATCTGCATCTGCGCATGCATGCACCGGATACGCAATAAGAACCAGTATTCAACCTATGTCGAGTTACTCAGTCGACGCTCTGACAGAGCTGGCTGCGGTCTGTGGCTGGCAGCAGGTTGCTGGCCGGCAGCGCGCTCAGGTCGATGGCGGCGAGCAACCGGCGTACACGCTCGGCGCTGGCCTGTACCGTCGCCATGATCTCAGCAATGCTGAGGTCCTCATCGCCAATACCGGCAGCGAGATTGCTGACCAGACACAGACTGGCATAGCGCATGCCAAGCTCGCGTGCCAGCGACGCCTCTGGCATGCCGGTCATGCCGATCAGCTCACCCCCGTCGCCGATGATGCGGCGCACTTCGGCTGCGGTTTCCAGTCGCGGCCCCTGGGTGGCGGCATACACCCCACCATCCACCAGCTCCAGCCCTGCGCTGCGACCGGCTGCCAGCAGCCGCTCGCGCAATGCCTGATCATAGGGCTCGGTAAAGGCCGCATGCTGCACCGGCCTGGGCTCGGAGGCATCGCGGGTGACACCGTCATAATAGGTGTGCTCGCGGCCATGGGTGTAATCGATGATCTGATCGGCCACCACCAGACTGCCACCTGGCCAGTGCCGATGCACACTGCCGACCACGTTGATGGCAATGACATGATGAATACCCAGTTCGCGCAGTCCCCAGAGGTTTGCCCGATAGTTGACCAGGTGCGGTGCCAGCGTGTGCGGAATGCCGTGCCGGCCCAGATAAAACACCTTGCTTGATCCCAACCGCGCCTCGATCACGGCAGCGGACATGTCGCCATAGGGTGTGTTGACCAGATGTTTGCGCTCGCTGTCCAGCCAGTCGGTAAAGCCGGTCCCGGCGATCAAGCCGAATGCATCAGCCATGTGCGGCGTCTCCATGATAAATACGAATGTGCGGCAAGTGTCGCCACTGCCCGTGGATGTCCATGCCGCAGCCAAACACGTATGCGTCCGGCACCGACAGGGCGTACAGATCCAGCCAGTCCCGCGCCAGCCCGCGCTGATGCTGCTTGCACACCATCGCCGTGGTGATCACTTCGGTGGCACCCTGCTGCAGACACCAGTCCTTTATCGCAGCCATGGTGTGGCCCTCATCAAATATGTCATCGATCAGCAGCACTGCACTGCCCTGCAGGCTGACCGCCGGGCGCAGGCGCCAGTCCAGCTGATCGCCGTGGGTGCTGTTGTGGTAGCGCGTTACCTGCACCGAATCAATCACCACCGGTTGTGCCAGCCGCTGCAGCAGCCAGACTGCAGACTGCATGCCGCCGCGCATGATCACCAGCGCGATGATCGGCATGCCGTCCTCGACCTGGGCCAGCCGCGCGCCCACGGCAATAGACCAGCGATCGATGGCGGCCTCAACTTCGCTGGCATCCAGCAGCACCCGGCTCTGTGCCAGCAAGGCTTCGGGCTGGGCGGAAAAGGCTTCCGTGCAGGGATCTGGTGTGCTCAAAATGATGCATCCGATGGTTTGTGCATGCGGCCAGTTTACCCTGTCGCAAAGCTTGTGGCACCCCGCGCATGCCGTTGACCAGCGGACCATGCGCATGTGCCTGGCAGTTTTAGTATACTGCGAAAAAAAATCAGCCTTGGAGCCTGTCGGATTTGACCGATCGTAGCGATGCAATGCTGGTTGGCGTCAGATTTTTCGATCTTTTGCGGCGAATAGTGTGCCTGTTTAATGATAAAGATCGGAGAATCTGGCCCAAACCGGGTTTTTTGCAGCAGATCAGATTTAACTACGGCAGGCTCCTGGCCCGGCCTATTCAGCAGGCAGCAATTGCAAGCATGGAAAACCACCACATCGAAGCAGTGATCGCCCGAATCCAGCAGGACGATGACGGTCTGGACGACATCTGCGAACTGTTGGCCGCCATTGCCGAGCGCGAACAGCGCAGCGTGTCGGATGCGGCGCTGCAGCAGGCGGCACAGCTGGTCGCCGACTACATTGTGCAGGTGCCCTATGTGCTGCAGGTGGCCAGTGTCGCCGCCGAGCACGCCAACCTCAGCGCACCGATGGAAAAAATCCTCATCTCATTGCGCCGCTACTGGGAACACGACGAGGATCTGATCCCCGACAACATGGGCATGCTCGGCCTGCTCGACGATGCCTATTGCTCACGCAGCGCCATGCAGGCGATTTCGGATCAGTACCGCATGCTCAGCGGCAAGCACCTGTTTCCGTTCGACATGCGCGCTGCCAATCAGGCGGTGCGCAAGCTGCTTGGTGAACCCTACGCCGCCGACCTTGATCGCCATGTGATGGACACGCTGAATGCCGCCGGCATCATGCCCGCGCTGCACAAACTGGCCGACGGCCAGAAGAAAATCGACCTGGAATCCGCCAGCTCATTGTGGCACCACGATGCCACCAGCACCGAGTCTCTGGCGGCACTGGTGGGCGTGGTCGGCAACTGAGGACTGCCCTGCGCACAGCCGCCTCAGACGTGGGCCGCAAACGCCTCGCGTGTCAGATTGACCGGCGCAGCGTCGGTCACCAGCACATCGTCCTCAATGCGCACGCCGCCGCAGGGTCTGAGCGCATCGATGGCACTGCTGTTGAAGGCACTGGGCTGCTGCGCCTGCAGCGGCTGCAGCAACTGGTCGATGATGTAGATGCCCGGTTCGATGGTGAGCACGTTGCCGGCTTCCAGTTTGCGTGTCAGGCGCAGAAACGGATGCCCTTCCGGGCGCGCAATCGGCTCGCCATGATCGTCCTCCAGACCACAGACATCGTGCACCTGCAGCCCCAGATAATGCCCCAGGCCATGCGGAAAAAACGCACTGGTGATGCCCTGTTGAAGCTGCGCATCAACATCCAGCCGCACGATGTCGAGATCTTGCAGTGCGGTGGCGATGAGACGGTGGGCCTGAAGTTGCAGGTCACGGTAATCGGTCCCTGCTGTGGCCATTGCCACCAGTTGCTGCTGCAGTTCATCCACCGCCAGAATCAGTTGCGCGTGCAGATCATTGGCGCTGGCGCTGTAACTGCGGGTGATGTCGGCAGCATAACCGGTGGCGCTGGCACCGGCATCAATCAGCAGTGAATGCAGCCTGGCTGGCGGCTGTTTCTGCAGATCGGTAAAGTGCAGCACCGCGCCGTGCTCGTTGAGGCCGATGATGTTGTCATACGGCAGTTCGGTTTCGCATTGTCGCGCTGCCTGCTGGTAGACCAGATGCAGGTCAAGCTCACTCACCACCGTGTTGCTGGCCACGGCTGCGGCAAACGCTTCGGCCACCGCGCTGTGGGCCCGCGCGGCAATGGCTGAAGCCTGACGCAGGCAGCCGATTTCCCAGTCGCTTTTCACCGTGCGGCCAAGATGCAGACCGTGCAGCAGCCTGGCCGGATTGATCGCTGCCGTCTGGAAGCGCTGCGCCAGCATGGGGTCATCGCCGATCACCGCCAGCCCCGCCTGATCATTGACCTGATCCAGCCAGCTGTAGCTGTCGGCATGCGTCTGCAGCTCGAAATGATCTGCCCACCAGGCCGCCGGCGTTTGCGGCGGAGCATGCCAGAAGTCCACCGGCTGCTGCAGAAACAGGCGCGGTGTCTGTCCCGGCTCGATCAGCACGGCACAGTGCTGGCTGTGCACCGGCAGCAACCAGGCATAATGCGGGTTGACGTGCCAGGGGATCTGCCGGTCGTCAAGAAAATAATCGCTGGCCGCACCGGAATGGATCAGCACGCGATCGTGGCCGGACTGCTCCAGTGCGCGCTCTATCAGGCGCAACACCCGCTGCAGATGCTGCGGATAAAGCGAGCGGTCGATCTGCTGGTTGGCGTCATGCCGGGATGCTGGCGTGGCTGCCTGGCTCATATGAACTGTCTCCTGTTGCAATTAGATGGTAGTATGATCGGTTGATCTGTATGCTGCAAAGCCTGTGGTTTTGTGCATGCACAATGACCGGCGCAAAAGCTCTAATTATGTTCGCTTGCGCGCCATGCATCCGCTTCAACCCGGGCCACGATCATCAGCACAGGCAGGCATCACGACCCCATGAACATCACCTCATGAACATTACAGTCTACAACACGCTGACCCGCGCCAAGGAGAGCTTCGTTCCGCTTGATCCGCAGCGCGTCACCATGTATGTGTGCGGCCCCACCGTTTACAACTATGCGCACATCGGCAATGCGCGGCCACCGGTAATCTTCGATCTGTGGCGACGCGTGCTGCAGACCCGCTACGACCAGGTCGTGTATGTCAGCAACATCACCGATGTGGACGACAAGATCAACGCTGCGGCGGCCGCCCAGGGCGTGCCGATCAGTGACATCACCCGCCGTTTCACCGACATCTACATCGAGGACATGGCCGCACTGGGCGTGCAGCCGCCGGACGTCCGTCCACGTGCGACCGAGCACATCCCGGAAATCATCAGCATGATCAAGGCGCTGATTGACTCGGGACATGCCTACGAGGCCGAACAGCATGTGCTGTTTGACGTCAGCGCCTATCCCGACTATGGCCAGTTATCGCGCCGCGATCGCCGCGAAATGATTGCCGGTGCCCGGGTCGAGGTGGCGCCATACAAACGCCAGCCGGAGGACTTCGTGCTGTGGAAGCCGTCCAGCGGCGACCTGCCCGGCTGGGACAGCCCGTGGGGCTATGGCCGTCCCGGCTGGCACATCGAGTGCTCGGCGATGGCGGCAAAGCATCTGGGCGAAGTGATCGACATCCATGGCGGCGGTTCCGACCTGGTGTTTCCGCACCACGAGAACGAGCTCGCGCAAAGCTGCTGCGTGCACCAGCAAGACCGGTTTGCCCGCTACTGGCTGCACAACGGCTTTGTGCAGATGGAAAGTCGCAAGATGAGCAAGTCGCTGGGCAATGTGCTGACCGTGCACGAGCTGCTGCAGCAGCATCCCGGTGAAGTGTTGCGCTATGTGCTGCTCAGCGCCCATTATCACCAGCCGCTGGACTGGTCGGAAGCTGCCGTCACCCAGGCACACAAGACACTGGACCGACTGTATGCCATCGCGCGCGATCATCTGCAGCCGGTGGCGGCGGCGGCCAGCGTGCCCGACGCCGTGCTCAGCGCGCTGTATGACGACCTCAACACACCGAAGGCGCTGGCCGCATTCAACCAGCTTTGCCGCGATCTGGCCGCAGCCAAAGACACTGCTGAAAAGCAAGGCCTGAGTGCCGACATCCGCGCCGCCGGTGCCCTGCTGGGGCTGCTGCAGGAAGCACCGGAAGCCTGGTTCGGACGCCAGAAACAGGCGCTGGACGCCGACGCCATCGACGCCCTCATCGCCGCACGTGATGCCGCCCGGCAGCAGCGCGATTTTGCCCGGGCCGATGCCATTCGCGCCGAACTCGACGCCATGAACGTGATCATTGAAGACTCCGCCGATGGCACCAAATGGAGAGTCAGGCAAGGCACAGCAGAATCATGAACCACAGCGACCGCGAAATCGACCGCATCCAGCAGGACATTGTCGACGAGTTCGCCATGCTCGGCGACGACTGGACCGAGCGTTACCAGTACATCATCGACTGCGGCAAGGCGCTGCCGGAGCTGCCGGAGGCCGAAAAAGTGCCGGCCAACATCCTGCACGGCTGCCAGTCCCAGGTGTGGCTGCTGGCCGCTGCTGATGGCCAGCGCATGCACTACCGCGCCAACAGCGACGCGCTGATCGTGTCCGGCCTGATCGCCATGCTGCTGCGCATCTACTCCGGCCGCAGCATCAGCGAAATCACCAGCAGCGAGCCATGGTTTGTCGAGCAGCTGGGTCTCGCCGAGCATCTGTCACCGACCCGCAGCAACGGTCTGGCAGCCATGCTGGCAGCGATTCGTGAACATGCCGAACGGGCGCGGCAGAGTCAATGACGACAATGGATCTTGTGGTGAAGAGATCAGTTCAACAAGATGCCCGTCATGGCCAGACTGACCACTGAGCAACGACAGGCGCTGCGTGACAGCCTGCATGCGGATTTTTCCCAGCCCGGCCTGCGCGCAGACGAGCGCTTTGTCGCCCCCACCAGGGCCGCACGGCAACAATACATCCGTTTTATCACTGCCGTATCCCGTCTGACCGAGCACAGGCAGAACATTACGCGAGCACCTTTTACCGGTGCGCACTGGAAACTCTAGTGTACCCCGGCAAGACCGCCTAACCATGCTCAGCTACCGTCACGGATTCCACGCCGGCAACCCTGCCGATGTCTTCAAGCACAGCGTGCTGCTGGCGCTGCTGACGGCGATGCAGGAAAAACCCGGCGGTATCACCTGCATTGACACCCACGCAGGTCCGCCCGTGCATGATCTGACCGGCAGGTTTGCCAACAAGAACCGTGAATATGAGCGCGGAATTCTGCCATTGTGGAACGCCGCTTCACCACCGGCGATTTTGCTGCCTTACCTGCAGCAGATCCATGAGTTCAATGTACACGGTGAGTTGCGCCATTACCCAGGCTCGTCTCTGCTGCTGCGGCAAAAGCTGCGACCGCAGGACCGACTAATCCTGTGTGAATTGCACAGCACCGAACAACGCGAACTGCAACTGCGTTTTCATCGCGATCGCCGCGTGCATCTGCACCACGGTGACGGCTATGCCGCACTGGCAGAATTGCTGCCGCCGGGCGGCGGTCGCGGACTGGTGCTGATCGATCCACCGTACGAGCTGAAAACCGAGCTGCACGACCTGCAAACTGCACTCAGCGTTGCGCTGCAGCGTTTTGCGCTGGGGGTTTATGCGGTCTGGTATCCGCTGATTGAGGGCAAGGCCACCACGCCAGATGCCATGCTGGCTGCATTGCAAGACCAGGGACTCCTGCAACAACAACAATGGCTGGATCTGCGCATAAGTTTCGACAACGAGCAACGGCTGGGCCGCATGCACGGCTGCGGCATGCTCATCATCAACGCACCGCGACGCGTGCAGCCACAGCTGCAGGCGCTGCGCGAGTGCTGTCAGCAGGCGGCCTGGCTGCAGCCCTGAGTCGCTCTAACCGGCATTATTCATAAGTCGACGTCTGCGAGCTGCGGGCATTCCTACTCTGGTGCCCTGTGCGCCTGCTGGCGCAGCTCATGGCGTCCCACCAGCATGCGGTGCACGGCGTCCGGACCATCGGCATAGCGCAGTGTTCTGACCCAGGCATACATGGCTGCCAGCGGGGTGTCCTGGCTCACGCCCAGCCCGCCAAACATCTGCATCGCCTGATCAATCACGTACAGCGCGGTCTGCGGTGCCTGCACCTTGATCATGGCTATCCACGGCATGGCCGCCTGCAGATCGCCCTGATCCATCAACCACGCCGCCTTAAGACATAGCAATCGGGTCATTTCGATGCGCATGCGGCAGTCGGCAATGATGTCCAGATTGCCGCCCAGTCGGGCCAGCGGCTTGCCGAAAGCCTGGCGGCCGGTGGCGCGTTCACACAGCAGCTGCAGCGCGCGCTCGGCCTGGCCGATGGCACGCATGCAGTGATGGATGCGTCCCGGCCCGAGTCGATCCTGGGCAATGGCAAAGCCCTGCCCGCGCTGGCCGATCAGATTGGCCGCCGGCACGCGTACCTGGCGGTAGCGCACGTGCATGTGGCCATGCGGTGCATCGTCATCGCCAAACACCAGCATGGGCCGCACGATCTCAACCCCCGGCGCATCCGCCGGCACCAGCAGCATGGAATGGCGGGCATGTCGCTCGGCGTCGGCATCGCTGCAGACCATGACAATGTGCACCCTGCAGCGCGGATCGCCCGCCCCGGAAATCCAGTGCTTGTCGCCATCGAGCACCCATTCATCGCCATCGCGCCGCGCCGGCAAGGCAATGTTGGCGGCGTCCGATGAGGCCACCTCCGGCTCGCTCATGGCAAATGCCGAGCGGATCTCGCCGGCCAGCAGGTCGTCCAGCCAGGCGCGCTGCTGCGCGTCGCTGCCGTGGCGCAGCAGCACTTCCATGTTGCCGGTGTCGGGCGCGGAGCAATTGCACACCTCGGCCGCCAGCCGCGAATGGCCCATGGCCTCGGCCAGGTAGGCATAGTCCACCGTGGTCAGCGCGGCATCGTCTGCCGCCACCGCTGCATGCTGGCCGGCCAGCCACAGGTTCCACAGGCCCAGCTTGCGCGCCTGCTGTTTGAGCTCGGCCAGCAGTTGCAGCTGCTGATCGGTGTACTGCCAGCGATCACCGTCACTGCCGATGAGCGCGTAGAAGCTCTGCTCTGCCGGCAGCACCTGCTCGCGGATGAATGCCTGCAGGGTTTGCAGCCGTTGTGCGGCGGGGGCAGACAGCCCCAGGTTCATCGCTGTGGCGGTGGTTGTATCTTGCCGGGGTTGGCTCACAGGCGCAGCTCCTTGTCGATCATGTGGCGGGCGTACTCGCCCAGCGCGCGGGCACCGGGACCGTACATGGCAAACGCCTGATTGCTGGTCTGGCGATGAAAATAGCGGTAGTAAATCTGCTGCGCGATCACCGCCAGGCGGAAGATGCCATAGACGTAGTAAAAAGTGAAATCGTCGATGTCACGGCCGCTGCCGGCGGCATAGTGGGCGATCACCTCGCGTCGCGTGAGCATGCCCGGGGCATCCGATGGCTGCTTCTTCAGCACCTTCAGCTGGGGCGGGTCATCGGCCTCGATCCAGTACACCAGCGCGGCACCCAGATCCATCAGTGGATCGCCCAGCGCGGAGATTTCCCAGTCCAGCACCGCGTTGATCGCATGCGGTGCACGTTCGGCAACGACGATGTTGTCCATGCGAAAATCCCCGTGCACGATGCAGTGGGCGTTTTCTGTTGCCGGGCGGTTCGCCTCCAGCCAGGTGCGCACATCGGCGAAGGCTTCTGCGTCGTCGGTCAGAGCCTTGGCATAGCGTTCGTTCCAGCCCTTGATCTGACGCTCGATGTAACCCTGCGGCTGGCCAAAATCCTGCAGCCCCAGCGCTTCGATGTCGAGTCGGTGCAGCCTGAGCAGGTGGTCCCAGAACTGCGCGCAGAAGCGGCGGTTCTGCGACGCGTCAAAGCCCCACTGCGGCGGCATGTCCGTGCCCGGACACACGCCCTCGACCCGGTCCATGACATAGAACTCGGCACCGATGACAGAATCTGTCTCACTGGTGTAATAGCGCGGTGTTGGCACCGGATAATGCCCGGCCAGCGCCTCGATGATGCGGTATTCACGCCACATCGAGTGCCCGGCCTTCGGCTTGTCGCCACCGGGTGGTCGGCGCAGCACCAGTTCGCACTGCGGATAGCGCAGCAGATAGGTCAGATTGGAGGCGCCGGTGGTGAATTGCAGCACCTCCGGCAGTGCGGCGCTGTCGATGCCGTCGATGGCCTGCCGCAGCACCGCGTGCACAGCTTCGACATCGAACTGGTCTTCAACACGGACCGGAATCAGGTTTTCGGGCATGGTTTTGGTTTTGCATGTTTGGCAGACAGATCATGATAACCGCTTAGCAGCCTGTCGGGCTTATCCGATCGTCGCGAGGGAAAGCCGGTTGGAGCCAGGTTTTTCGGTCTTTTAAGGCAAATAGTGCGCCTATTTAACGCAAAAGAGCGGGAGAGCTGGCCCAATCCGGCTTATCCGCAGTAGATCAGCGTTAAGTCCGACAGGCTGTTAGCCCACCTTATTCACCACCGTGCCGTTGCGCGATGCACAGCATTGGCGATGGTAGCAGCCCTGGACGATTTGGTTCGCCTGCAAGAAGTCTCCTCCAGGAAGCGCTGGTTAGCCGCTGAACAACGCCCTGTAGCGCCAGCGTCCCCGCTGGCATTGCTTAGTGTCGCTGTGCGACGGTGAAATGACTGGATACCGGCCGCGTTGCATGTCGCTATACATGTTTAGTGTCGCTGCGCGACGGTGAATTGACTGGATACCGGCCGCGTTGCATGTCGCTATACATGTTGTTGACTGTCGCAGAGCGACACATCCAGGTATGACGAGCGTTGTTTTTGCAATCAATCTCTGCCGTCATCCTGGCGCAGGCCGGGATCCAGTCCATACACAGCATCGCGAAGATTGGGTTCGCCTGCAAGCAGTCTTGTATGTTTACACCTGCAGGTCTCCTACCTGTGTGTCTGGCTATGTGTCTGGCTATGTGTCCGACAGCGCCTCAGGCAGCCAGACTGTGCAATGACGCCAGCGCCTGCTGCAGATCGGCGATCAGATCCTCGGGGGTTTCCAGCCCCACCGACAGTCGCACCAGGCCATCGCTGATGCCGTGGGCAGCACGCTGCTGCGGCGTGTAGGTGGCATGGGTCATGCTGGCCGGATGCTGGATCAGGGTTTCGGCATCGCCCAGCGACACCGCGCGCTGGATCAGCTGCAATGCATTCATGAATTGCACCCCGGCGGCCATGCCACCGTGCAGTTCCAGCGCGATCATGCCGCCAAAATCGCTCATCTGCCGGCATGCCAGCGCATGCTGCGGGTGACTGGCCAGGCCCGGATAGGCGACGCTGGCGACCGCCGGGTGGCGCTGCAACAGCTCGGCGATGCGCATGGCCGAAGCGCAGTGTCGCTGCATGCGCAGCTCCAGCGTTTTCAGGCCACGCATGATGAGATGCGCGGTAAACGGTGACATCACCGCGCCGGTCAGGTCCTTGAGTCCGTGCATGCGCACCTGCTGCATCAGCTCGGCACTGCCGGCGAGCAGTCCGGCGATCAGATCGCCGTGACCGCCCAGATATTTGGTCGCGGAATGCAGCACCACATCGGCACCCAATTCCAGCGGACGCGTCAGCAGCGGCGTGGCATAGGTGTTGTCGACGACGCAAACGGCACCGGCGGCACGGGCGATGTCGGCACAGGCGGCGATGTCGATCAGGCGCATGTTGGGGTTGGCCGGGGTCTCGAAATACACCACCTTGCTGCGCGCACCGATGGCTGTGCGCAAGGCATCGGGATCGGTCATGTCGACATGGGTGATGATGACGCCAAAGCGCGCCAGGCCGGCATGCATGAATTCAAAGGTGCAGCCATACAGCGTCTGATCGGCAATGATTTCGTCGCCGGGACCGACCAGGCTCCACAACAGCGCACTGATCGCGCCCATGCCTGAGGCTGTGGCCAGACCGGCCTCGGCACCTTCCAGGCTGGCAATGCGCTGTTCCAGCAGCGCCAGCGTGGGGTTGGAGATGCGCGAATAGGCATGGCCAGCCTGCTCGCCGGCAAACACCGCACCGCCCTGTTCGGCGCTGCTGAAGGTGAAGGTCGAGCTCAGATGCAGCGGCGGCAACAATGCGCCCTGTTCGTCGGCACTGTGATAGCCGTGATGGATGGCACGGGTGGCGAAACCCTGGCTCGCGGACGGTTTGTGGTTCGACCTGGACATGCGTGGTCACCTCGACAGCAGATGAAACGAAGCAGACTTTATGATATGCCGCTGCATCAGCAATTGGCATGCCATTTACACAGCATAATGTGAGTTTTGTGGCATAATCTGCCAATGAAATCGATCAAGCTTGATAGAACCGATCGTGAAATCGTGCGTGAGCTGCAGCGCGACGGGCGACAGACCAATCAGCAGTTGGCGCAGGCGGTGAATCTGTCGCCATCACCGTGTCTGCGGCGGCTGCGGCGGCTGGAGGAATCCGGCCTGATTGCCGGCTACACGGCAATTGTCGACCAGCAGGCCTATGGCCTGCCGCTGACGGTGTTCATCCACATCACGCTGGCGCGCCACGACACCGCCACGGTGAATGCGTTCGAGCAGCGAGTGGGCGAGATCGATGAGATCATGGACTGCTACCTGATGACCGGGCAACGTGATTATCTGCTGCGGGTGGTGGCATCCAGCCTGGAGGGTTATGAGCAGTTCGTGCGCCAGGTGATTCACACCATTCCCGGCATTGCCTCGATCGACACCAGCTTTGCCTATGGCGTGGTCAAGCATGCCCGGTCTTTGCCGGCTTGATTATAGGGAGAGTTTGAGTGAGGCAAAGGGGCTTTGGTTAATTTTGCGCTGATGGGTTTCTCGATCCACAGATTGCACTGATTTCACAGAAAAGTTGGTGCAATTTGCCGGATGCGCTTTGGCTTATCCGGCCTACGTGTCGAGCTTTTTTATCTGGGCATTGGTATCAGGATCCATCTGTGGAATCTATGTCTTGATTATTTTTCATTGGATTTATTGATCCACAGATTGCACAGCGATATTCGTCCATTTGCTGGATGCGCTATCGCTTATCCTGCCTACATGCTGGTGGTTTTTATGTTCCACAGCTTGCGCAACGCACACAGAAAAAAGCCGGATGCACCAAGGTGCATCCGACATGATTTCAGCATAGCTGTGTGGGTAATACTGGAATGTCCTCAGGGTATGATCCAGTCGGTCACGGCAGCGATGTAATCGGGCTGCTGGTCGGCCGGTTTGACGATGTAGCCGCCTTTTGACAAATAGCGCTGATCCGGGCCCAGCGACAGACGCGGGTACAGACCTGGGTTTTTGCTGCCTTCGACTTCGTGCTCAATCAATTCAAGAAAATAGTCACGATGGAAATTGTTGAAGATGTGCCGCATGGCATCAAACACGATCATCATGCCGTAGTGGGCCTTGAAGTGCAGGCGCTGATCGGTCACTTCCAGTCCGCGTGAGTTCATCCAGCCCTGGATGCGGTAGGTTTCCGGATAATAACCACTGGCCAGTGCGCGCGGATAGGTGAAGTAGACCTGGTCGGCCAGCGCTGAATTCAGCAGCATCTGTGCAGAACCGGCCGCAGCCTGCGGCAACAGCAGGCGTACATCGCCAAGGTCGTGCGCGGTCAGTGCCTGCAACAGCGCACTGGCATCTGCGTCAGGCCAGATTACTAACGTGTCGGCAGCGCGGATACGCTCCAGATTGGCGCTGACAAATGCCGCCAGATCGTCACCGCCAGGGTACTGTTGCAACTTGCTCAGCTTGATCTGATCGTGCTCACGCAACAGTTCACGGAAGTAGGCTGCCGGAATCTCGCCGCGATTGCCCTGCGCATGCCAGACCAGCACGTTGTGGCGCGTGCTGGGCGGTGGTGTGCTGAGGTAATCCAGCATCAATTCAGCTTCCAGGTACAGGCCGCGATCGTAATACACGGTGTACTGCCCTTCGACGTCGTTAACGGCAGGAAAGTCGGTGATCGGCAACATGCAGGGCACGGCATTCTCGTTGCAGAATTGCGCCACCGGCTCCCAGCTGCCGGCTACCAGGCCGTTGACCAGCGCAAACGCCGGCTGTTCGGCCTGCTTGGCTTCCAGCTGCGCACGCCAGGTGGAGGGGGCGCCACTCAGACGCCATTCATGCAGCTTGAGTTTGCGCAGCCATTCGCGCACGTCGGCACCGTCATAGGGGAAGAACTGGTTCATGCGCTGATCGCCGCCGATGCGCTCGTTCATCCACACCACGAACGCGTCCATGGTGGCGAGCACGGCTTCGCTGCGCTCTGCTGGCACATCCGGACCGATCACGATCGCATAATGAATGTGCGTGTCGTCAACACCGGGAGAGATTTCGGCAGACAGCGTCTGCAGATAGGCATACAGGTTGGCCATGTCCTGCTGATCCAGGTCATAGCGCGGCATCAGATCCTGAAAGCGGTTGTCACCGGGATCCAAGCCGGTGGCCAGTGCCGTATGCAGCGTTTCCATGGTGTAGGCCGGGCGGATGCGCGGCGAACGCACGTACGCACTCTGGCGGGCCGATTGCGGATCGATGAACAGCGCCCGGTAGCGGTCGCTGCGCTGGATGCGGCGCGGCTCGAACAGATAGGTGGCGGCGATGGATGGGATGTAGTAGCCACCTTCGCTGGCACCGAAGCCACTGCGACGGTGGCAGCGAGTGCAGGCAAAATCGCTGCCAAACACCTCGATGTCGCCCTGCCCCAGTGCTTTCACCGGCTGGCCATCATGACCGATGCCCTGCTCGTAGATGCGCTTGCCCAACTCGACGTCACCCGCCGGCGGTTCTGTGGCTGCAAGCGGGGTCAAAGCGAGGCGCAAAAAAAGAACTGCCGTGATCACCACGGCAGCCCGAATCGATGTTGATGTCATGTTCTGGTGCTCAGCGGCTGGCCATGGATGGATGCTGCGACAGATCTTTGGCGCGTTCGTACTCGGTGGCGATGGCCTTGCCGGTCATCATGCCGTCAAAGCGCAACCACTGCTCACTGTCGCCCACGCGCATCAGCGTGATTGGCTGATGGTTCATTTTGTTGCCACCTTCATAGACCGAATCCACGGCCTGCAGCAACTCACGAATGGCCTCAACTTCACCGGTAAGAAAATGCACCTTGGAGCCGGTTTCAAAGCGTTCGGCATAGCTGCTCAGACGCTCCGGCGTGTCGTATTCAGGATCCAGCGAGACCAGATAAATGGCGTAATCCGGATCAATCGGGTCCAGGCCTTTGGTGGCACTGGCCATGGTGGCCGAAATCATTGGACAGACACCGGCGCAGGAAGTGAACACAAAGCTGACGATGGTCGATTCCTGAGCGGCGAACAGCTCCGCCACGTTGACCTGATCACCATGGGCGGTGGTCAGCGTGACCTCGGGAACCTGGTAAACATGACTGCTGCGGACATAGGACTGGTGCTTCTTTGCCGTGGTGTTCTGCCTGTTGTCGGCAGTCTCCGCAGCAAAACCCTCATTGGCGGTGTGCAACAGCACCACCAGTACCCACGCCAGGATTTTGATTGTTGAAGTGAAAGTATTCATAGCTACCTGATTGTGTTGATCTTGTTATTGTTTTCGATCGAAGTTCATGAAGCAATAAAACTGCCGCGCCAGTGGCGCGGCAGTGAACAAGACATGTCTCAGTGCAAGGACCAGATGTTCATATCATGGTGCAATGGATCAAACTGATACATGGTGATGCGCTGTGAAGGCTCGTAGTTGAAGTTGATGATCACGTTGTGAACACCAAGTCCGGTCACGTCGCCATCTTCAGCCAGCTTGCCAGGTGCCACACCCAGCGCCTGTGCCGTGGCGGCCCGCAGGGCTGCTGCACTAGGCGTGTTGCGCGTGGTGGTGTTGCGCACATCCATCCAGCTTGGGGTCATGTGGTAGTTCTGTACCTCGCCTTTGCTGTTGAGCACCGGCAGGTTTTCCGAGCGGCCCGGACCACCAAGTATGGCCAGCGTTTCCTCGATGGTCATGCCCGGTGAACCATCCGGCAGCGGTGCCGGCGGTACCATCGGAGGTGCCGGAACCTGTGGCCACCAGTGCACACGACCAAAGGTGAACCAGGGACCTGCGCCACCGATCGGAATGGTGTTCTGGTAGATGTTTTCCCAGCCACGCATGCCGCCGAAATCAACCATCTGGTAGGCATGGACAAAGTGGTCGGCATTCAGCAGACGGACCTTGATCTGGTCGCCACGCTGCGTGAACGGCACTTTGTTTTCATTGTCGCGGATCTGACCTTTGGTGGTGCCATACATGGTGTTGTTGGCAAACAGCACGGTGACATCGGCTTCCGGATCTTCCTGGATGCCGGATGGCAGCTTGATCTTGTTCTGCCAGTCATCGAATGCCGCTTCCAGCGCGTCCACATCTTCCGGCTCCACGCCACGCGGATCGTCACGCATTTCACGCAACAGGTTCCACATGCGCTTGGCCGGAGCCAGATCACCGATCATGGCAATCGCCGCCAGTTTGTTTTCTTCGCTGGCAGTCGGCTCAGGACCGAACACAATGCTTTCCCATTCCGGACGCGGCATGCCGCCAGCCGGGATCAGGGCGTTCTCGATCACCTGCACACGAGGCGGATGGATGCGCCAGCCCCAGAAGTAGGTCAGGTTCCAGAATCGTGCCGGAGCCATTCTGATTTCGAACGTGGTGCGGGTGCCATCTTCCATCGGGAAAAAGGTCTGGTCCATGGACACGTGCGGAACGGGTCTGCCAACTTCGGCGGGATCGTCGAAGTACATGACGAACGGCGCGAAATCCTCATGACCGCGGTTCAGCGTGTCGGCATGCACCACCATGGTCCAGGGCACATCCAGCACCGGCGTCGGGTCAATGTAGGAGGTGTCGGACATGATGCGCTGGTCAAACCAGACCTGATGCACTTCGATGCGACCACCGGTCACGTTGCCTTCGGCATCAAACTCCAGTTCGAAGTCTTCCGAACCACGCACCTTGTTGGGGCCGTTGTAGTGCAGCATCGGCATGCCGGAGTAGGCGCGGTCAACATCGTTGCCTTCCATGATGTCGATACCGAAATCTACAGCTGCCAGCAACTGTGCACATTCGCTGTTGCCATTGCCGTTGCCGTTGCAGTTGCCGCCGATGTTGCCGTTTTCCGGCACGATGTCACGCAGCGACTTGACAATGCCGCGCAGATCGTCGGTTGGTGACAGCGGATTGATTTCCGACACCACCGGATCCGGATGCAGGTTGTACGGATTTTCCGGTGTCGATGGCAAGGTGTTGGGTACCTCGGCACCAGACATGGAGCGGATGTTTTCGTACACGGTCGGACACAGGTTGGTCGGAATGTCATCGTCCGCGCTGGAAGGCGCGAAGAACGACTCCGGCGTGGTGAGGGTGGTCGTCATGCCGTCATCACTGGTGACGATGGTGCCAGGCGCAGCCGGACGGGGCCGTACACCGGGGTGACCCGGACAGGCATCATCGGGTACTGGCGGCGGGAAGGTGCCAGTTTCAGATGGTGGCGGTGGTGGTGGCGGCGGCGGCGGCGGTGGAGGATCCACCTCACAGCCGGGCAGAATAATGCCCAGTGCCGCAAAGAAATTACAGATAAAGGTGGGTGGCCCCATCGCATGGGCCGACGATACTGAGAAACTCAGCAATAGCAGTAATATTATAGTTTTTTTCATGACTTTGGCTCTCGTTTGTTCTATTTGTAGATTGTCAGGGCTGAAGTTTTTCATCACACCCTCCCCGGCTCAGCGTTGTCATAAATGGCACCATGGGTGTTCAGGCGGCGCGGGCCGGCCTGACGCAACTGGGGCGATGGTGGCACCTCGCGTGGCATCACCGATGCAATCCGCCTGCGCGACAGATCCAGGTCCTGATACATGGAACCAACCGTGGCCCATAATCCGGACGCTGCATTGCCGTAGTGGATCAGATCGGCATCCAGCTTGCGGTGCGGTCTGCCCTCAGCACGATACAGTTTCAGCCCCAGCGCGACCACAGAGTCCGCATCGGCAGTCAGAAAACGCCAGCCTTCAGGCGCATCGAACTGCCTGGCAAACTCGGCCAGACGCTCGGGGGTATCGTTGGTGCTGTCGTAGCTGATGGAGAAGACATGCAGTTCCTTACCGATCTTGTCGGCAAAGGAATGCACCAGCCTCGCTACTTGTGCCGTTACCGGATAATCAGCTTCTGCCTCGATCGACATGAAGTTGATCATCACCACCCGATCCTGAATCAGATCAGCAAAAAACCGATGCTGCTGACCCTGGTGATCGGTGACGGTAACGTCAGGGAACCTGGCGGCGGCAACCCGGCGCAAAGTGTCCTCGCTGCACTGCTGGATGTCCATTTCACCGGCACGCCCGAAGGCCAGGGCCGGCAAAGTGGCTGCTGCAATCGCAGCAGGCAGTGAAGCGAGCAACTTGCGACGCGCTGAAATCGCCTTGCTTACGCTGGTGTCAGGCGTTACCGGTTCGGTATCGACCTGACTGCGGTCATTGATGTCAGTCATGATCAGTCTCCCATTCCCGGGGGCACGATCTTCCACTGAATCATCATTTCGTGATCTTCATGCACCACGTTGTGACAATGCATCACGTGGGTGCCGAAGAAATCACGCCAGCGGCCAAAGAACTTGTACTCTTCGTTCGGACCCAGTTCGATGATGTCCTTGCGCGAGCGCAGGAAGCTGTCGTTGGCAATCGGCTTGCCGTTGAATTCAAGGAACTGGAACTCCTCGAAGTGGGTGTGTACCGGATGGCTCCAGCTGTTACCGGAGTTACGGATGGTCCACACTTCGGCTGAACCCTGCTCGATCAGTGCATCGATGCGGTTGGGATCCATGACCCTGCCGTTGACGGTCCACTGGCCGTTGTCGTAGTCAAACACCCACAGGCGTTCGCGACGAACTTCGTCCATGTTGATGTCCGGCAGCTCGCGCAGAAAATCCGGAATGCGGCTGGGATCGCCGACATCGGGGTTCTGCGGAACGACGTCATAGCGCATGACCAGATCGCCTTCATCAAGCAGGCGGCCTGACTCACCGGCACCATCATCACGCATTTCCAGACGGTTGACCAGATACACCTTGTCACCCGGCTCGAATGCCGAGAAATCAACCACCACGTCGACACGGTTGGCCACCCACAGCGGGAAGCTTTCCATTTCCAGCGGCTCCTGCAACATGTTGCCATCGTTGGTCAGCACGTAGAACTTGAGACCTGGATGGTTATCCACCACGGTGCCGTCGGCGCGTTCCAGACGCAGGCTCAACAGATACAGTCTGGAAGGACCGCCGTTGAGCAGACGGAAGCGGTATTTGCGCGCTTCCACGGTCAGGCGTGGGGAGATGGTGCGGTTGACGGTGATGCGGTCACCCAGCATGCCGAACAGCGTGAAGTTGGAACTGCCGATGTAGATCGTGTCAGAGTCCTCTTCCGGCTCGACCCGTGGGCCCAGACCACCATCGAAGAAGTCGAACACCACCTGGCCGTCCTGATTGAACTGCACATCGTGCAGAATCATCGGGATGTCATAGTCGCCACTGGGCAGACGGAAAGCATCCGGGTTCGGATCGTTTTCGTTGTCGGAATCCAGATCATCGAACAGCAGATAGAAACCGGACAGACCGGCGTAAACGTTCGGCGCTGTGAAATCGAGACGGTGATCGTGATACCACAGCGTGTTCATGATTTCACGGTTGTCGAAACCAGCCGGGAAATTGGCGTAGTGATGATCCCAGAACTCGCCCGAATTGAAGAAGTCGGTCGGGATACCGTCACTTTCGGAGGCGGTGTGGCCATTGTGCAAATGGATGGTGATGGATGGCAGCGCGAACTGTACGCGCGCATCCGGATCACCCACCGGCGGCAGATTGTTCAGGCGGCGCACCAGCACCGGCTCGCCGTAGCGCACCTTGTAGGTGGGGCCAGGCGCATGGAACAGACCGGCGGCATCGTTCTGCCAGCCCCAGTGCCAGGAACCCTGGGCATACGGACCTTCGGTATGGTAAACCCAGCGGTTCTGGACGATGTTTTCCTTGTAGTAATCGACCGGGGGAAAATCGTAGAAGCGCTGATGACGGCGGCCATCCGGCAAGGGGTTGAAAGTACTCAAGGGCTCCGGTGTTGCCACAGGCATGCGGAACAGTGGATCCTTGAACGGGACGATGGGAGGACTGGGGGCAGCTTCAATGGAAGGCGTGAACCCCTGCGGGAAGACCAGACCACTTTGGCGAAATTCTACCTTGCCATGTGCAGTCGCAGCCATACCACCCGCAGCCAATCCCAGCTTCAGGACATCTCTTCGGTTAGTCATATTTTGCTCCGGCGTTTTTATTATGGTTCATACTGTTTTCTTCTTGTTGTGCCGAGCATTCCGAGGCCATCTTTGGCAAGATTGACCAGACAAGTGGGCATCTGGCTCTCGCTTCCGGGTCCTCAGATCTGCTCGACCCCATGCACAAAATATAAGACTAAAGGCGAATTGTCAAACGAAATTGACAATTCTGAAACAGATTAATATTAGCTAATTTAGAGATTCACAATATTTATGCGGAATGCTGCAAACATAAGGCTTGCGTGAATCTTTGTGCTGTCTGAGGTGCTTGCATGGCAGCAGTCAGAAGCGGTAAACTAGGCGGCTGGAATGAAAATGTGTCAACATTTCGTGACGTAACCGAGACATTTTCCTACAAACCGGCCGGGGTGGCGGAACTGGTAGACGCGCTGGATTCAAAATCCAGTTTTGGAAACAAAGTGAGGGTTCGATTCCCTCCCCCGGCACCATCAAAGCTCATTGCGCCATTGCAAGGCGGCACAGCCAGCCTTACTCAGTCATCGATGCTGATGCCTTCCATCAGCTCTTCATCCGAGCCTTCCTTCAGATCGGCCCACAGTGGTGTGCTGAGATAGCGCTCACCGGTGTCCGGCAACATCACCAGCACATGGCTGTCTGCGGGGATGGATTCGGCCAGCTTGATCGCTGCGGCAAATGTGCCGCCAGCTGAAATGCCGCAAAAGATGCCTTCCTGGCGCGCAAGCTGGCGCGACCAGTGCATCGATTCCTCCTCGTTGACCGGAATGTTGAGATCGAACACGTCGCGGTCCAGCACCTCGGGAATGAAGTCCGGCGTCCAGCCCTGGATCTTGTGCGGCGACCACGCCTGACCGGCCAGCAGCGCGGCCTGATCCGGCTCGGTGACGACGATTCTGATGTCCGGGCGCGCAGTCTTGAGCATTTTGCCGGCACCGCTCATGGTGCCACCGGTGCCGTAGCCGGTGACAAAGTAATCCAGTGCGCGGCCGGCGAAATCACTGAGGATTTCCGGACCGGTGGTCTGCCGGTGATAGGCAGGATTGGCCGGGTTCTGGAACTGCCGGGACAGAAACCAGCCGTGTCTGGCGGCCAGCTGCTCGGCCACCTTGACCATGCCGGTGCCGCGCCATTCCTTTGGCGTCAGCACCACGCGTGCGCCCAGCGCCCGCATCAGCTTGCGCCGTTCCACCGAGAAGGTTTCGGTCATCACCGCCACGAACGGATAACCACGCGCGGCACAGACCATGGCCAGCGCGATGCCGGTGTTGCCGGAGGTGGCCTCGACCACGGTCTGACCCGGTTGCAGCGCACCGCTGCGCTCGGCCTCATTGATGATGGCCCAGGCCAGACGGTCCTTGACCGAGGACATCGGATTGAACGCCTCGATCTTGACGTAGACGTGCATGCCCGCCGGTGCCAGTCGGTTGATTTTGACAATCGGCGTGCGGCCAATGGTATCGATGATGCTGTCGTGGATCATGTCGGCTCCAGCTGGATGGATCAGACCGCAACCATAGCAGCGTGCGCAGCGATGCGCCAGAACCACTGGTTATTGCTGACTTGCTGTTGGTTATTTAGCGGCGGCGAAAACCGCGCAGACTGCCCAGATAAATGCCCAGCAGACACAGGCCCAGACCCAGCCACTGCCAGGATGACAGCCGCAGGCTGAAAAACCACATGTCCCAGGTCACCGACAGGGCCGGCTGCAACAGCAGCAGCAGACCCGCGAGGCCGGCGGCAATGTGCGGCAGGCCACGACTGATCAGCAACCAGCCCAGCACCTGACAAAGCAGGCCATAGGCCAGCAGCAACAGCCAGTTGCGGCGATCCGGCAAACTGAACCCGGCCTGTTCCAGCGTCACCACCAGCGCCATCAGTACACTGGTGAGCAGGGAAATCTGCAACAGGCGCCAGACCGGATTCAGGCTGCGCGCCGCCGACTGGCCATGACGCAGACTGAGCATGTAGCCGCTGTAGGCCATGGCCGTGAGCAGACCGAGCACGATGCCGAGACGCTGGCTGGGATTCCAGCCCGGCCAGTTCGGTACCAGCAGCAGCCACAGACCAAGCATGGCCAGCAGCAGGGCGCAGAAAAACCGCAGCCCCGGACGCTCTCTGAACAGCAGCACGCCGGCGATGGTCATGACGAACACCTGAAAATTGGCCAGCAGCGTGGCCAGGCCGGGGCCCACCCGCACGATGCTGCGATGCCACAGCCACAGATCCAGCGCGAAGAGCAGCGCCGCCAGCGCCGACCAGCCCCAGCCCAGGAGCAACTGCCGCCGTGCCTGCTCGCGCCAGCGTGGCACCAGCAGCAACAGCAGCAGCAGTCCGCCGGCACCAAACAGCATGCGGTAAAAGCCTGAGGTGCTGGGACTGACATCGACCAGTCCGGCAAACGGTGCCGACAGGCTGATCAGCACTGCGCCGGCCAGCACCTGCAGGGTATGGCTGAGCTGCCTGTCAGCGGGGCTGGCTGCGGCAGGCTCAGGCATTGGCGGGCTGATTGGTGGGCTCAATGACGGGCGCTGGATTTGGCCGGCAGCACAGGCACGGCGCAGGCACGGCGAATGAACAGGCTCTTCAACGGCAGCAGCCGATCCACCACAGTGATGCCCAATGCAGCCAGCCTTTGCTGGTGCCGGAACATGGTCTCCAGCGCGTTGATGCCGCGTGCCATGATGGTGTTGTCGCTGAGCCGGCGACGCTCGTAGCTGGCCAGCATGGACTGCAGGCGCTCACTCGACTGCGCTGCCGCCAGCACATTGCCGCTGCCAACCTGATCCTGGGCCTGACCCAGCAGGGTGACCAGTTCCAGCACATCCTGGAAGCCCAGATTCACCCCCTGCCCGGCCATCGGATGCACCTGGTGCGCGGCATCGCCAACCAGCACCACACGCTGCTGTACCAGTTGCCGGGCCAGCTGCAGCCGCAGTGGAAACGCCGCCACCGCAGACACCACCCGCACCTTGCCAAAGCGACCGTTACTGTGCAGCGTGAGCGCTGCCGCCAGCGCATCGCTGCTCAGCTTGAGCTGCTCAGCAGCCATTGCCGATGGCAGGCTCCAGACCAGCGATGAGCGCCCGGCCCCCACCGGCAGCATGGCCAGCGGCCCGGTGGGCAGATGCACCTGCCAGGCTATGCCCGGGTTCGGTAGCTCGGTTTCCAGCACGGCAACCACTGCCTGCTGGGCATAGTCATGCGTGTGCAGCGGCAAACCGCACAGCTCACGCAGTGCCGAGCGCGCGCCGTCGGCAGCGACCACCAGCCTGGCGCTGACACTGCTGCCATCCTCTAGCTGTAATGCCACCGCCCGTCGCCGTTGCGTCAGACCGCTGACGGCAACGCCTTCCACACGCTCGACCGAGACCGGCATCACGCTGGCCAGCGCCGATTGCAACAGACCGTTTTCGATGATCCAGCCGAGCTCACCCAGGCCATGTTCGCCCGCGACAAAGCGCAGCTGGCCACCACTGCCGGTGGTGACCTCCATGACATCGTATGGCGTGCAGCGCTGGGCCTCGATCAGCGGCCAGGCACCCAATTGCTGCAGCATGCGCTGATTGCCGGGGGCAATCGCTGACACGCGCAGATCCGGCAGTTCCTGGCGCTGATAGGCCTGCGCAGGCTGGCGATCCAGCAGCAGCACGGCATGTCCCTGCTGCGCCAGCATGGCGGCACAGGCGCTGCCGACCATGCCGGCACCGACCACGGCGATGTCGGTCTGGTAGCTGGTCGTCATGCCATTGCCTGCATGGCCGCTGACGGCGGCTGCAGACCCGGCAGACTGCTGCGATAGCCCATTGCCCGCAGCACCAGCGCCTGCTGCATGCCGGGCAGCAATTGATGCGCAATGAGTCCTGCGCTGCGCAGCAGCCGGGCCGGCAAGGCCTCATTGCTGTACAGACGCGCCAGCGTGTCGGTGTAGCGAATGGTGTCGCGCTGATCGGCCTCACGCTGCGCCTGGTAGTCGTGCAGCACGGCTGTGATGTCTGTGCCGGTGGCAGCAAAATCCGCTCGCGCCCAGGCCGCAGCCAGACTGTGCGCGAGCACCCAGGCATCGCGCAGGCCGAGGTTGAAGCCCTGCGCCGAGACCGGATGAATGGTGTGTGCGGCATTGCCGATCAGCACCGTGCGCTGGCGCACATGCTGCTCGGCCGCCACCAGTCGCAGCGGGTAGCTGGCGCGTTTGCCAAGCCGCTGCAGCGACCCCAGTCGGCGGCCAAAACGCTGTTGCAGCTGAGCAAGAAAGTCATCATCCGGCAGCGCCAGCAGCGCCGCTGCATCATCGCTGCGCACGCACATCACCACGCCCATGCGGCCGCCCGGCTGCGGCAGCAGCGCCAGCGGGCCAGTACCGGTAAAGCGCTCATAGGCGCAGCCCTGGTGGGGTTGTTGCGGGGTGACATTGCAGATGATGGCAGTCTGGCGGTAATCATGCTGCTGTGCCGGCAGCCCGACCTGCTGCCGCACCAGCGAATCGGCACCGTCGGCACCGACCACCAGCCGGCAGCGCAAGCGCTGCGGTTCACCGTGCAGCTGCAGCTCGACACCGTCGGCATGCTGCTGCATGTGCTGCAATCTTGCTGGCGACAGCCACTGCAGCCGACAGGCTGCGGCCGCAGCGTCGTCCTCTGCCTGGCTGATCGCTGCATGCATGGCCTGGCCAATGGCGCGTGCCACCACGACATGACCGAATGCCTCGCGATGATGTTCGGCAGCATGCAGCAGCGTGCGACCGGCGCGGCCACGATCACTGACATGAATGCTGTGTATCGGCTCGCCATGTTCGACCAGCAGACCACCCAGGCCCAGTTGATCGAGAATCTGTGCGGACACCTCGTTCAGCACCAGGGTGCGGTCGTCGTAACTGGGCTGGCTATCGGCCGTTGGTGTGAACGGCTCGATCACCGCCACCCGCAATGGCCTACCCTGACCGTCGGCAATGGCGCTGCGACGCCGGCACGCACGCAAGGCCAGCGCCAGACTGGCACCGACCAGTCCGCCGCCGATGATGGCGATGTCCACGTCATGCCCGGGTTGCACGGTATTATCCTGCATTGATCAGTGCCTCGATGTCATCCACCGCTTTCGGCAAGGCTGCCGAGAGCACGCGCGGCTGGTCTCTGGTTACCACCACATCGTCCTCGATGCGCACGCCAATGCCACGCCAGCGCACATCCACTGATTCATCGTCAGCGGGAATATAGATGCCGGGTTCCACCGTCATCACCATGCCGGGTTCCAGCTGGCGGGACTCGTCATTGACCCGATAATCGCCGACATCATGCACGTCCAGGCCCAGCCAGTGACCTGTCTTGTGCATGAAGTATTTCTCATATCTTCCTGATTCCATTGCGGTTTGTTCGCTCTCCTTGATCACGCCCAGAGCACAAAGACCGGCACAGATGCTGGCTGCGGCCGCATCGTGCACGGCATCCCAGCACTGGCTTTTATTGGCCTGCGCGATCGCCGCGAGCTGCGCCTGCAGCACCACCTCATACAGCGCCCGCTGGGCACCGCTGAAGCGCCCATTGACCGGAAAGGTGCGGCTGATGTCGGCCGCATAGGCAGCGACTTCACAGCCGGAATCCACCAGCAGCAGCGCATCGGGCTGCAGCGGCTGGTTGTTGTCCGTGTAATGCAGGATGCAGGCGTTGTCGCCGCTGCCGACAATGGCCGGATAAGCCGCTTCATGACCATGACTGAGGTATTCGTGCTGCAGCAGCGCATGCACCTGGGCTTCAGTGTGCAGCGATCTGATGGCGGCCATGACGCGGGCATGGGCACGACAGGAAATGTCGGCCGCGCGCTGCATCTGCTCCAGCTCAAACCGGCTTTTGAACAGTCGCAGTTCGTGCAGCAGATGACGCACGTCGACCAGGCGATCGGGCATCTTGCCGTGCGCCGGGGCCGGGGTGTGCATCCAGCCGATCAGACGCTGATCAAAGGCCGCATCCTGGCCCAGCTTGCTGTAGACGCGCTCCCGACCATGCAGCAGCTGCGGCATCATGTCATCCAGTGCGCTGAGAGGATGGGCCGCGTGCATGCCATAAACTTCACAGGCAGCATCCAGTCCGGCATGGTCACCGTGCCAGCGCGCCTGCTGCGGATCCTTGGGGGCACAGAACAGGGTCGCGTGACAGTCGCTGCCGCGCTCGGAGCTGATCACCAGCACCGCATCGGGCTCGTTGAAACCGCTGAGATACCAGAAATCGCTGTCCTGGCGGAACGGATAACAGACATCGTTGCTGCGCAGCTTGCGGCTTGCCGCCGGCAGCACGGCGACACTGCCGGTGCCGATCATGCCGGCCAGATCAGCGCGGCGGCGCGCACATTCGCCCAGCAGGCGGGTGGTGTCGGATGCGTTCAATGCAGTACCACAGGCGGTGCCGATGGCGCTTGCAGCAAGAGCGCATGATGAATCAGTGGCACCGCCACGCGGGTGTATTCCACCAATTCGGTGTAGGCCTGCTCCAGCGCTTCGGCGTCGCCAACGTCATCGCCATCGCCATCGCCATCGCAAGCATCCGCCTGCTCGTCGGCGCTGACACTGGCGCGCGCGATCTGCTGCAGATCGGCCAGTGCCTCCTGCGCCTCAGCGTGCAAAGCCGCATCGCCATGCACCCCCATGCCGCTGACAAAACCACCGGCCCAGGCCGCCAGCGCCTCGGTGCGCGATGGCAGATCGCGCGCATCATCGGGCAACAACGGCTGAAAATCACTGGCCGGATCGAGCAACTGCGCTGTGGTTGCCTGCAGCGCCTGGTCACAGGCCTGCAGCAGCTGATCATGCTCACCTTCGACGCCCAGCCAGCGCAGCAACTCACGGGCCGCGGCAGCATGGTCGGTACTGGCGGGCACGCAGGCGTGCGCGCACAGCAGACCGTGCAGCTCGCTGGCATCAGGAAACCCGTGTTGACCGGAAAGCTCCAGCAAAGAATGTAGAATTTCGTGCATGTTGTTCATTTTCATGCCTTAGTCATGATATAAAGTGTTTCGGGTCTGCTTCAATCAGCACAGGCACTGCTGTTTCAGGCTCCAGCATGATGGCGTCACGCAAATGGAATTGCCCTATTATGCCGCCAGTTCATGGCAATGACATTGATAGAAGACCATTCCTATGGCCATTCTCCGTTGGGGATATTGACGATGACTCAAATCGAATCTGCGAAAGCCAATATACAACAGCTGGAACAGCAAATCAGCCGCCTGCTGGACATGAAGCACAAGCTGGAGCAGGAAAATGCCTCGCTGCTGGCGCGGCAGGAATCGCTGGTGGTCGAACGTGCCAATCTGCTGGGCAAAAACGAGCAGGCCAGACACCGTGTCGAAGGTGTGCTCAACCGCCTCAAGGCGATGGAAAAGGCCTGTTGACGCAATGTCTTGCCCCCCCGCACTGCGCCCATATCCTGCCACCCTGACCAGCGCTCACCCTGCTGACTGGTCGGCAACGGGGCGAACCCGCACCAAGCTGAGGCCTGCCGATGTCGCTTGACCGCCAACCCATGACCGTCCGCGTGCTGGACCGTGAATTCACCATCAGCTGCGAGCCGCATGAGCGTGAGCAGCTGCTGGATGCCGCGCGTTATCTGGATCTGCGCATGCGCGATGCCCGCGATCATGGCCCCAGTCTGACTTATGAAAAAATCGCGGTGATGAGCGCGCTGAACATCTGCAACCTGCTGTTGCAACAGGAGCGCGAATTGCGCGAGCGGGAACAGCACATCGACCAGCGCGTGGCCGCATTGACCGACAAACTGCAGCGTGAACTTGATGAACGGGGCTGATTGGGCATAGACTGTAACGGTCCTCTGCGAGGTTCGCCAGTCGGAACATTGATGCCTTGTCCCTATTCATCGACCTCGGGAAGACAGACTGTCCTCTGTGTGCAAGTTCGCCCTGGAGCGAAAAGCCTGATGAAGGCACGACGTCAACCCACCTGAGCCTTTGGTTCAAGGTCACGTTCCGGCAGCGGCTTCCGCGGAGGATCATTCAGTCACTGCCCCCGCATGCATGGTGCACCAGATCTTGGCCAGCCGCAGCAAACCTGAGTTGAGACAGCAACTGCTGACGCAGCGGCGACAGCAGTCGCGCACCGCACTGAACACGGCAACGGCTGCCATCTGCCGTCATCTGCAGCAAAAACTCCTCGCCATGACCCCGGCAACGCTGTGTGCCTATGCCGGCAGCGGCATGGAAGTCAATCTGCTGCCCTGGCTGCAGACACTGCAGCAACCAGGCTGGCGCATCGGTTTGCCGGTGATCGATCCTGCACGCGCCGGCTGCATGCGGATGCATCGCTGGCGCAGCGGTGAGCTGCTGCAAAAGAACCGCTTTGGTATCCCGGAACCGGCCGCCGACAGCACAACCATCGCCGCCGGGGACATTGATATCTGCCTGCTGCCACTGCTGGGCTTTACCGATCGCGGTGAGCGCCTGGGCATGGGCGGTGGGTATTACGATCGCTGGCTGCCGCACACGCGCGCGGACATGCTGCGCATTGGCATCGCCTGTGACTGGCAGCGCCAGCCCGCGCTGCCGCTGGATCGCTGGGATCAGAACATGCATTATGTGTGCACCGAAAGCGGCCTGCACCGCTGCAGTGAAACCGCTTGATCCGGCTCACAACAACCCTGGAGGACTAGTCTTGCAATACTGGCTGATGAAAAGCGAACCGGAAGAATTCAGCATCGATGACCTGCAGCGCGTTGGCACCGAACCGTGGGACGGCATCCGCAATTACCAGGCGCGCAATTTCATGCGTGACGACATGCAGATCGGTGATCAGGTGCTGTTCTACCATTCCAACTGCAAGCCGCCGGGCATTGCCGGCATCGCCGAAATCGCCAGCAAGGCCTACCCGGATCCGACCCAGTTCGACCCCGACAACAGTCACTACGACGCCGGCAGCAAACCCGACGACCCGCGCTGGCTGCTGGTGGATGTGCGCTTCGTGCGCAAGCTTGATCACATCATCAGCCTGCCGACCATCAAGGCACATGCCGCGCAACTTGAAGGCCTGCCACTGATCCGCAAGGGCAACCGACTGTCCATCATGCCGGTGAGCAAGACGCACTTTGATTTTCTGCTGCAATTGGGTGAGGCATGAATCAGGACGCCATGAAACACCAGGTGGCTGCAGCCGCGCTGCAGCACATCCCCGATGACATCGTGCTGGGTGTGGGCACCGGCAGCACGGTGAATGCTCTGATCCGGCTCATGTGTGAGCAAGGCAAACGGCTGGCCGGCTGCGTTTCCAGTTCTGAGGCCACCAGCGCGCTGCTGCGCGACGGCGGCTATGAGGTCATGGATCTGAACAGTTCCGGCGAACTGGCGTTGTATGTCGATGGCGCCGACGAATGTGACCCGAACCGCTGCCTGATCAAGGGCGGCGGGGCGGCGCTGACGCGGGAGAAAATCATTGCCGCCGCCAGCAGACGCTTTGTCTGCATCATCGATGCCAGCAAGCAGGTGGAGGTGCTGGGGGCGTTTCCACTGCCGGTGGAGGTGATCCCGATGGCACGCAGCCACGTGGCCAGACAACTGCTGAAGCTGGGCGGCGAGCCGATGTGGCGGGAAAACGTCATCACCGACAACGGCAACCAGGTCATCGATGTCGGCAGGCTGGAGATCCACGATCCGCTGGCAATGGAGGACAGCATCAACGGCATCGCCGGCGTGGTCACGGTGGGACTGTTTGCCCGCCGCCCGGCCGATCAGGTACTGGTGGCCACGGCGGATGGGGTGGTGACGCTGTAAACCCGGATCATTCATGACCCTAGTGTACCCCGCCGGAAATACTGTAACGTTCAGCGAGTCGGAAAACGCTTAGCCGCAAGGCATGGCTCGCAGGTCATGGCCATTCCATGGCCATGAGCCCTAACACAGCGGATGAGTGCTTTCCGGCTCGCCCTGCGGGAGCGCCCCTGAGGCTGCATTACGGCGTTGCAATCCTTGTCAAGGGCTTGCCATTCACTGCCCAGACATAGTTGTTCGCGTCTGTACTGCAGCCACAGATAG
>JAHJQV010000015.1 GCA_018819105.1 Gammaproteobacteria bacterium | reverse complement strand
CTCCCGCGTCGACCCGCTTCATGGCCGAGCGCCGGAGCAACTCCTGCGCCTTAGGGGGCAGCTTGCGCGCATCAATCTTGCTTCGTCCCATCATGCTGCATAGTATAACTTATGAGGCTTTATTTATGCAAGTATTAATAATGAATTAGCGTCGCACTACCTGTGCCAAGCCTTATAGCTCCAGCGTCCCCGCAGGCACCCCGCTAACAACCACAGCGCAACGCGATGACATCGATCTCAAAGTCCGTGTGGTGAGGTATCAACACCCAGCATGTTGCAAACCACCTGCTCGATCTGCTGCTCAGATGGCAGCACCAGCTTGGCGGCATCGGCCAGCGGCGTGTAGCAGTCGGCACCGGTGATGCGCTGCAGTGGTCGATCACTGAGGCCGTGTTCCTGCAGAATGCTGATCAGCCCCTCGCTGATGCCGCCGCTGTAGCGGCCTTCGTCCACCAGCAGTATGCGCTGGCAGGCGCTGGCATGTTCGGTGATCTGAATGGCATTGAGTGGCAGCAGCCAGCGCAGATCGAGTACGCGCACGCGCTGGCCATGCTGATCCAGCAACTGCCGCGCCACGCGCAGGCTCATCGGCACGCCGTTGCCATAGGTGATGATAAGCAGTTCGGTGGCATCGGGAAAATACACCCTGCCCTGGCCCAGCGGGACTTGCTGACCGGGAGCCGGATAGGCAAATGACCAGCCGCTGTCGCCATCCTGATACAGGTCCTTGGTCATGTACAGGGCAATCGGTTCCAGCATGGCGCAGACCCGGCCATCGACCATGGCCAGCGCCGCCAGCGTGCGCTGCATCATCACGGCATCATCGCCGCGCGACGGACAGGCCAACACCAGGCCGGGGATGTCACGCAGCGCAGTGATGGAGTTGTCGTTGTGAAAATGACCGCCGAAGCCTTTCTGGTAGCCCAATCCGGCGATGCGCAGGAACATCGGGTTGCGAAACTGGTCGTTGGAAAAATACTGCAGCGAGCAGGCTTCACCGCGGATCTGATCACAGGCATTGTGAAAATAGGCCAGGTACTGGATCTCCGGAATCGGCAGATAGCCGAGCAGTCCGAAGCCCTGGGCCAGCCCCAGAATGCCCTGTTCGTCCAGCAGGGTGTTGAACACGCGCGCGCCGCCAAAGGCTTTCTGCAGCCCTTTGGTGATGGTGTAGACACCACCTTTTTGCGCCACATCCTCACCGAACAGCAATGCATTGCCATACTGCGCCAGCAAGTCGCGCAACCCCCAGTTGAGCAGAATGGCCATGTGTTTGCGACCCTGCTGCTCAGGCAGACGCGCGCCGAACAGCTGCTTCCGCTGCTCGTCGGCAACGGCCTGCTCGGCCTGCATGGCGACGCGATCGGGATGCCAGGGTGCCAGCGGTGTGCTGATGTCGTCCAGGTCGGTCAGGCGCGGTTCGGCGTCAGCGGCGTCGGCGGCCTGCAGACATTGCTGCCGGATCGATTCGTATTCGGCTTCGATTGCCGCTGTGCTCATCAGACCACGCTGATAAACCAGCTCGGCACTGCGCAGCAGCGGGTCACGTGCCTCGGCCAGCTCCAGCTCGGCGAGGTCGCGGTAATCGACTTCAAAATCGGTGCCGGCGTGACCCATCAGACGCGTGGTCTGCAGATGCAGAAACACCGGCCGGCGCTTGTCGCGGACCAGTGCGACCGCCTGCTGCACGGCATCGTAGGCGGCAGCCAGATCCAGCCCGTCGGCATGTATATAATGCAGGCCGTGACGATGACGGAAGCTGTCGCGAATCCAGCCGCTGGGGGTTTTCACCGAAATGCCCCAGCCGTTGTCCTCGCACACCATCAGCAGCGGCAATGGCAGGCACTGATGTGCCGTCCACGCCGCCATGTTGAAGGCGCCCTGGGCGGTGGAATGGTTGACGCTGGCATCGCCGAAACTGCACACGGCAATGCTGTCGGCAGGGATTTCCAGTGTGTGACCGATGCGCGGTGCATGGGCGATGGCCAGCGCCGTGCCCACCGCCTTGGGCAAGTGACTGGCGATGGTGCTGGTCTGCGGTACCACCCACAGCTCGCGGCTGCCCCACACCTTGTGCCGACCACCGGAAGCGGGGTCCAGCTTGCTGGCGGCAAACGAGCGCGCCGTGTCGGTGATGAAATCGCGCCCGCCCAGCAGGCTGCGTGCGGCCATGAAGCCGCCGCTGCGGTAGTGCAGGAAGGCCGGGTCGGTGCTGCGAGTAAGCTGACCCAGCAGCGCATTGCCCTCATGACCACTGCTGCCGATGGTGTAAAACACCTTGTTTTCCAGGCGCTTGACGCGCGCCATCAGATCCATCTGGCGCGATTGCAGTTGGCACTGGAACAGCGCCAGCAGGTCGATGTCGGCCAGCCGGTTGGGAGCTTCGGGCCGGATCGATAACTGTGGCAGTTTGCGCACATGGCGCAGAAACTGCTGATCGACCACTTCGGCACGATTGATGTTTTTGCTGGCGCTGGGTGTTGCTGCGGCCATTGAGGTTCCAGATGTTGTCAGGGATTCATGCCGGATGTGCTGCGCATATCCGGCTCAGGTATTGGCATAGGGGTTGGCGCGAGGATGTGAGCTGGTTGGCCGTTGATGCGATGCCCCCACCCCAACCCTCCCCCGCTCGCGGGGGAGGGAGCGGAAGCAGCGTCAAGCGCAGTCATTGCAGCAGTTTTCGGAGCAGATTCAACACAGCGCCCAGCGCTGGCCTGCCAGCCCAAGGGTAGTGCACAAGCTGATTCAAGCGCAATCAATCCACCAACTCCAGCAGCTTGCCGAAGCAGCCGATGGCGGTCACGCCGAAGACCTGCTCGGGATACGCACACCCCGGTGCGCGGGCGGAGAAGCCGGGATGCGACCTGCAACTGCGCTGCGAGCCTCAGAATGCATTGTGTCCGGTCAGCTCGCGCCCGACCACCAGCTGATGCACGGTTTCGGTGCCCTCATAGGTGATCACGCTCTCCAGATTCAGCATGTGCCGGATCGGCTTGTATTCCAGCGTGATGCCGCTGCCGCCAAGCAGATCGCGGGCATCGCGGGCTACGTCGATGCCGACGCGCACATTGTTCCATTTCGCCAGCGACACCTGGGTCGGGTGCAGCTGGCCGGCGTCCTTCAGGCGTCCCAACTGCAGCGCCAGCAACTGGCCGGTGGTAATGCGACGGGCCATGTCGGCGAGGCGTATCTGCACCGTCTGCGTGGCCGCCAGCGGGCGACCGAACAGCTTGCGGTCGGCAACATAATCGAGCACCTGGCGATGGCAGTCGATGGCCGCGCCAAGTGGCCCCCAGCAGATGCCGTAGCGGGCCTGGGTGAGACAGCTCAGCGGGCCTTTCAGGCCAATCACGTTGGGCAGGCGATTGCTGTCGGGCACGCGCACATCACTGAAATACAGCTCCGAGGTGATCGAGGCGCGCAGCGACATCTTGTGCTTGATCTCGGGCGTGTCAAAGCCCGGCATGCCACGCTCGACAATAAAGCCCTGCACGCCATCGTCGGTGATGGCCCAGACGATGGCGATGTCGGCAATGCTGCCGTTGGTGATCCACATTTTGGAGCCGTTGAGAATCCAGTCGTCGCCGTCACGGCGGGCGAAGGTGTTCATGTTCATCGGATCGGAACCGCCGTGCGACTCGGTCAGACCAAAACAGCCGATCACCTCACCGCGTGCCATGCGCGGCAGCCATTGCTGCTTCTGCGGTTCGGAGCCAAAAGCGTAGATCGGGTACATACACAGGCTGGACTGCACCGAGACAAAGCTGCGCAGACCGCTGTCGCAACGTTCCAGCTCCTGACAGATCAGACCATAGGACACCGAGTTGAGACCGGCACAATCGTAGCCCTCGATGCTGCTGCCAAGCAGGCCAAGCTCGGCGATCTCCGGGATCAGCTCCTTGGGAAAGCGCCCGTGCTCAAAGCATTCGGCGATCAGCGGCATGGCCTTGTCGTCAACAAAGCGCGCCACCGTGTCCTGGATCAGGCACTCGTCCTCGCTGAGCTGGCCACGAACGTTGTAGAGATCGGATGGGTCAAGATTTGACATTGGCGGGGTATCCGTCGGGGTTTGCGGTTTATGGGGTCATATTGTAGAGCTTTCGCCGCCAAGCGTCACTGGATTGCTTGTCCCGTGTCTGGATTTTGTCGCTACGCGACGGATCCAATGACTGGATACCGGCCTGCGCCGGCATGACGGTTTTGCTTGAGAGCATAAACTAGTGTACCCCGCCGGAAATACTGTGACATTCAGAGCGCGTCCTGAGGCTGCAGTACAAGACGCAATCCGCAGTGAATGGCCAAGCCCTTGACAAGGATTGCAACACCGTAATGCAGCCTCAGGGGCGCTCCCGCAGGGCGAGCCGGAAAGCACTCATCCGCTGTGTTATGGCTCTTGGCCATGGAGTGGCCATGACCTGCGAGCCATGCCTTGCGGCTAAGCGCTTTCCGACTCGCTGAACGTTT
>JAHJQV010000014.1 GCA_018819105.1 Gammaproteobacteria bacterium | reverse complement strand
CTAGTTCATGCCACCCCAACCCTCCCCCGTGCGCGGGGGAGGGTTGGGGTGGGGGCGCTCAATCGCTCCAGGCATCGCGCCAGCTGCTGCTGACCGCTTCAGCATATCGCGGCGGGGTGCGGTCATCATCCACGCCGCTCTGCTCGATAAACAGGGCAACGATATGTGGATAGTCTTGCAGTTCACGATGCCTGGAAGAGCCTGTTGCGACCGATTGATACGAGTCTGCAGAGACAGCCAGCAAAACTGCAAAACAGCGCCTCGGACACCCCCTCCCCCGTGCGCGGGGGAGGGTTGGGGTGGGGGCAGTCAATCGCTCCAGGCATCGCGCCAGCTGCTGCTGACCGCTTCGACATAACGTGGCGATGGTTGCGTGCCATCTGCGTCGAGCTGCTCGATGAACAGGGCTGCGATGGCATTGCTCTCAGCCACCGCCATGCCCCGCTCGCGGCCCAGACACAGCAGCGCAGTGGACCAGGCATCGGCCAGCGCGGCATCCTCATGCTGCACCGTCACCGAGACGGTGGTGTGCTGCACCGGCCAGCCGCTGCGGGCATCGATGATGTGACTGTAACGCTGCCCATCAACGCTCAGATGGTGCCGGTAGCTGCCGGAGGTGGCGATGGCCAGCCGGGCATCACGGCGGCTGCTGACACTGCGTGACCACGGCTGCTGATCCACACTGCTGGACGGGTGCTGTATCGCCACTTGCCAGGCGCTGCCATCGGGGCGGCTGCCGCGCAGCACCATTTCGCCGCCGATCTCGACAATGTAATTGACCACGCCATGCTGCTCCAGCAAATCCCCCATGCGCTGCGCGGTGTAACCCTGGGCAATGGATGACAGATCCAGTGCCACCGATGCCGCCTGCTTGCGCAGATGGCTTGCATCGACCAGCTCGACCATGGCAATGGAGCTGGCCGCTCGGGCCTCTTCAATCGCCGCTGCTCCGGGCAGTCTCAATCGGCCATCCGCAAAACCCCACAAAGCCCGCAATGGCAATATACCGGGGTCATAACAACCGGCGCTGGCGACCGCCACCGCCTCGGCCTGACGCAGCAGCGTCACGATCTCCACCCCCACCTCGACCGCTGTCCCGCCTTGATCATGGTTGAACTGCTGGATCACCGAATCGTCGCGGTAGTTCGACATCAGCCGATCGATCTGGCGCAACTCGGCCTCGATGGCCTGTTGCAGCAGGCCGACTTCCACGTCATCTTCGGTGGCATGAAAACTGACCCGATAGCTGGTGCCCTGCGCCAGCCCGGCAAAGCCCTGCAGCGTTGGCGCTGGCTGGCAGGCGCTGAGCAGACACAGCAGCGCGCAGACCAGCACAGCAGCATGGCTGTGCTGCCGTGAAGGCCATCTGCGCCTGCCGCTGGGGTAGCCTGTACACAGCGAATGCGGCGGGTAACCATTTGCTAATCCCATCCTTTGTATAATACCCGGCTGAACCTGACAGCAGTGCTGCCTTCTTCCGGTCATACCATCCAAGGAGCAAATCCCATGAGCATCAAAATCGCCATCAACGGTTATGGTCGCATTGGTCGCAACATTCTGCGTGCCGTCTATGAGAGCGGACGTGACAAGGACATCGAAATCGTCGCCATCAATGATCTGGGCGACGCCGGCACCAACGCCCACCTGACCCGCTATGACACCACCCACGGCCCGTTCGCCGGCACGGTGGAAGTCACCGATGATGCCATGGTCGTCAATGGCCATGCCATTCGCGTGCTGGCAGAACGCAACCCGGCGGCGCTGCCCTGGGGCGAGCTGGACGTGGACGTGGTGCTGGAGTGCACCGGTCTGTTCACCAGCAAGGAAAAAGCCGGCGCTCACATCCAGGCCGGTGCGCGCAAGGTGATCATCTCGGCACCGGGCGGCAAGGACATAGACGCCACCATCGTTTACGGCGTCAACCACAACACGCTGAATGCCAGCGATCAGGTCATCTCCAATGCCTCCTGTACCACCAACTGTCTGGCCCCGCTGGCCAAGGCGCTGCACGACGGCATCGGCATCGAGCATGGGCTGATGACCACCATCCATGCCTACACCAACGATCAGGTGCTGACCGACGTCTATCACAGCGATCTGCGCCGCGCGCGCTCGGCCACCTCCAGCCAGATTCCGACCAAGACCGGGGCGGCCGCCGCGGTCGGTCTGGTGCTGCCGGAACTCAACGGCAAGCTGGACGGTTTTGCCATGCGCGTGCCGACCATCAATGTCTCGGTGGTGGATCTGGTGTTCACCGCCAGCCGCGACACCAGTGCCGGTGAAGTCAATGACCTCGTGCGTGCCGCCAGCACCGGCACCATGCGTGGCGTGCTGGCCTACAACGAAGAGCCGCTGGTGTCGGTGGACTTCAATCACAACCCGGCCTCCAGCATTTTTGACGCCACTCTGACCAAGGTCATGCAGGGCCGCATGGTCAAGGTGCTGAGCTGGTACGACAACGAATGGGGTTTTTCCAACCGCATGCTCGACACCGCCACCGCACTGATGCAGGCACCCTGATGCTGACCATGCATGAACTGGAGCTGCGCGGCAAACGGGTGCTGATCCGCGAGGATCTCAACGTGCCGATCGCCGCTGGCAAGGTGACCTCGGACGCACGTCTGCAGGCCGCGCTGCCGACCCTGCGCATGGCACTGGATGCCGGTGCGGCGGTGATGGTGATGTCACATCTGGGGCGTCCTGCCGAAGGCGCACCGGAACCGCGCTTCAGCCTGCAGCCGGTGGCCGAGCGGCTCAGCCAGCTGCTGGCCAGGCCGGTGCGCTTTGTCAGCGACTGGCTGGACGGCGTGGACGTCGCCGCCGGGGAAATCGTGCTGCTGGAAAACGTGCGCTTCTGCACCGGCGAAAAGGTCAACGACGATGAACTGGCGCAGCGCATGGCGGCGCTGTGCGATGTGTTCGTCATGGATGCATTCGGTACTGCCCATCGCGCCCAGGCCAGCACCGAAGGGGTGATCCACCATGCCCCGGTGGCCTGTGCCGGGCCACTGCTGCTGGCCGAGCTGAATGCTTTGTCGGCGGCGCTGCAGCAACCGCGGCGGCCGCTGATCGCCATCATCGGCGGGGCCAAGGTGTCCAGCAAACTGGGGGTGTTGCGGCAGCTGGTGGATCAGGTCGATCAGCTGATCGCCGGTGGTGGCATCGCCAACACCCTGCTGGCGGCGGCCGGCAAGCCGGTGGGTCAGTCACTGTACGAGGCCGAAATGCTGGATGAGGCCCGTGAGCTGCTCGATTCCGGCAAGATCCCGCTGCCCGATGATGTGGTGGTGGCCAGCGAGTTCAAGGCCGATGCCGAGGCCTGCATCAAGTCGATCGATGAGGTGGGTGCAAAGGACATGATCCTCGATATCGGCCCACGCACCAGTGCCGCCTACGCCCGCCTGATCGGTGCAGCCGGCACCATTCTGTGGAATGGCCCGGTCGGGGTATTCGAGTTTCCCGCCTTTGCCAACGGCAGCCAGAAACTGGCCCAGGCGATTGCCGCCAGCGCTGCCTATTCGGTGGCCGGCGGCGGCGACACACTGGCTGCCATCGACCAGTTTGACGTCGCCGATGGCATCGATTACCAATCCACCGGCGGCGGTGCCTTTCTGGAGTTTGTGGAGGGCAAGACGCTGCCTGCCATTGCTGCCCTGCAGGCACGCTCAGCCATCGCCGCATAAACCGCATCGGCTGCCACCCCGCCGCGCCTGTCAACGGGCCTGTCAATGGGCCTGTAAATGGGCAAGTGCGGCGCAAACTCGCTACAATAAGCCTTTCATATCAACACGCTTTATGGAGCACCCGGCATCATGGATATCGCAACTCTGGTAAGCAATGCACAGGCGCTGGTCGCGCCGGGCAAAGGCATTCTCGCCATCGATGAAAGCACTGGCACCATCGCCAAACGTCTGGCCAGTGTCAACATGGAAAACAGCGAAGACAATCGCCGTGATTACCGCGCCACGCTGCTGTCCACCCCGGGCCTCGGTGAGCACATTTCCGGTGCCATTCTGTTTGATGAAACACTGCGCCAGCGAGCCGCCGACGGCCGCAGCATGGTCGAGATCATGCAGTCCGAGGGCATCCTGCCCGGCATCAAGGTGGATAAGGGTGCCAAAGCGCTGGCCGGCCACAGCGATGAAAAAGTTACCGAGGGTCTGGACGGCTTGCGCGAGCGGCTGCAGGAATACCGCGAGCTGGGCGCTAAGTTTGCCAAGTGGCGCGCGGTGATCACCATTGCTGATGGCATGCCCAGCTCGGCCTGCATCGAGGCCAATGCACACGCACTGGCGCGCTACGCCGCCCTGTGTCAGGAAAACGACATCGTGCCGATCGTCGAGCCGGAAGTGCTGATGGACGGCAGCCACGATCTGGACGACTGCTTTGATGTCACCGAAGCCACGCTGCGCAGTTTGTATGCACAGATGTATGAGCAGGGTGTGGTGCTGGAAGGCAGCATTCTGAAAGCCTCGATGGTGATTTCCGGTTCCGAGTGCGAAGAGCGCGCCGACCGCGATGAAGTGGCTCAGGCCACGGTCACCTGCCTGCTCAATGCGGTGCCGGCGGCGGTTGCCGGGGTGGTGTTTCTGTCCGGTGGCCAGGGCGATGTGGAAGCCACCGAGCATCTGCAGGCCATGAACGCACTGGGCGCTTTTCCCTGGCCACTGAGCTTTTCCTATGGCCGTGCGCTGCAGCATGCTGCGCTGCAAGCCTGGGCAGCCGATCCGGCCAATCCGCAGAAGGCGCAGAAAAAGCTGTCCCATCGCGCGCGCATGAACGGCATGGCCGCGCTTGGCCAATACGCAGCCAGTCACGAACAGGCCCATTGATGCGGCGTGCCAGCCGCTACACCCGCCGATTCATGCAGGCCGGGGTTCGGCTGCTGCATTGACATCATCGCCAGGCGTTGATCACCTGGTCTTTGCGGGCAGCAAAGCAGCACAACGCCGCGACATACAGGCCCGGCCCACGCAACAGATGGATCACTAATCGATGGATGACAAACTGAGTCAAGACGCGCTGGATTATCACCGTTATCCAACGCCGGGCAAGATCCGCATCACGCCGACCAAGGCGCTGACCACGCAGAAGGATCTCGCCATGGCCTACTCGCCGGGGGTGGCGGCAGCGTCCGAGCTGATCGCCAAAGATCCCGCCGAAGCCGCCAATCTGACCGCACGCAGCAACCTGGTCGCGGTCATCACCAACGGCACCGCCGTGCTGGGCCTGGGTGCGATCGGGCCGCTGGCAGCCAAGCCGGTGATGGAAGGCAAAGGTGTGCTGTTCCGCAAATTTGCCGGCATCGATGTGTTCGACATCGAGATCGACGAAACCGACCCGGACCGGTTCATCGACATCGTCGCCAGCCTGGAGCCGACTTTTGGCGGCATCAACCTGGAAGACATCAAGGCACCGGAGTGCTTTTACATCGAGCAGCAGCTGCGCGAACGCATGGACATTCCGGTATTCCATGACGACCAGCACGGCACTGCCGTGATCACTGCTGCCGCCGTGATCAATGCGCTACACATCGTCGGCAAGAACATCGAGGACGTGCGCCTGGCCGCATCCGGTGCCGGTGCCGCCGGCATGGCCTGTCTGGATCTGCTGGTGGAGCTGGGCCTGCCGCTGGAGAACATCATCGTCTGTGACCGCGAGGGCGTGGTTTACGCTGGCCGCGCTGAGGAAATGGACGAACGCAAGCAGAAGTACGCACGCGACACCGAGGCGCGCACGCTGGCCGATGCGGTCAACGGTGCCGACATCTTTCTCGGTGTCTCGGCACCGAACGTGCTGAAACCGGAAATGCTCAAGACCATGGCCGAGCAGCCGATCATTCTGGCGCTGGCCAATCCGGTGCCCGAAATCATGCCGGATGTGGCGCGCGAGGCACGTCCGGATGCCATCATCGCCACCGGCCGTTCGGATTTCCCCAATCAGGTCAACAACGTGCTGTGCTTCCCGTACATCTTTCGCGGTGCCATTGATGTCGGCGCGCGCGAGATCAACGAGGCAATGAAGCTGGCCTGTGCACACGCCCTGGCGGCGCTGACCCGGCTGGAGGCCAGCGATGCCAGCGCCGCCGGTTACGGCGACGAGGCCAAGCAGTTCGGGCGCGATTATCTGATTCCGCAACCGTTTGATCCACGCCTGCTGTCGCATCTGGCTCCGGCGGTGGCGCAGGCGGCGATGGATTCGGGCATCGCCGACCGTCCCATCGAGGACATGGATGCCTATCGCGAGAAGCTGAACCAGTTCGTGTTCCGCACCGGCATGATGATGAAGCCGGTGTTCGACCAGGCACGCAAGGACCCGCGCCGGGTTATTTTTGCCGAAGGCGAGAACGAAACCATCCTGCGTGCGGTGCAGACCATCGTCGACGACCAGCTCGCCATTCCGGTGCTGATAGGGCGCCCGGAAGTGGTGGAGATGCGCTGTCAGCGGCTGGGTCTGCGGCTCAAGGCGGGGGAACACTTCGAGCTGATCAACCCGCAGTCGGATCCGCGCTTCAAGGACTACTGGCAGACCTACCACGAATTGATGCAGCGCCGCGGCGTGTCGCCGGATGCGGCCAAGAACATCGTGCGCACGCGCGAGACAGTGATCGCCGCACTGGCGGTCAAACGTGGCGATGCCGACGCCATGATCTCCGGCATCGAAGGCGGTTACCAGAACAAGCTGCGCGACGTGCTCAACGTGCTTGGCATCGGCAACCGGTTGGGCATCGTCGGTGCACTCAGCGGTATGACCTGTGACGCCGGCATCTATTTTGTCTGCGACACGCACGTCAACATGAACCCCAATGCCGAGCAGATCGCGCAGCTGGCGGAGATGGCGGCGGAAAAGGTCAAACTGTTCGGCATGCAGCCCAAGGTGGCGCTGCTGTCACATTCAGCATTTGGCAGCCACCCCGACGACAGCGCGGAAAAGATGCGTGCCGCCCTGCGCATACTGCGTGAACGCTCACCGGAGCTGGAAGTCGAAGGCGAGATGACTGCCGACATGGCGCTGTCGGACAGCATCCGCGAACGCGTGTTTCCCAATTCACATCTCAGCGGCTGCGCCAATCTGCTGGTGATGCCGGATGTCGATTCTGCCCACATTGCGTTCAATTTTGCCCGCATTGTCACCAAGGGCATATCGGTGGGCCCCATCCTTATGGGCGCAGGCATGCCGGCCCACCTGCTGGTGCCATCGGCCACCGTGCGCCGGGTCATCAACATGACCGCGATCGCCTGCGTCGACGCCCAGCAATACGATCGTGAACAGCTGCAGGCAACGCTGTTTCACGGTCAATGGAATCAAGACGATGAGGACTGGACATGAGCAGCGCACACAAGCCGCACGATGACATCGACCTGCAGGAAACCCGCGAGTGGCTGGACGCCCTGCAGGATGTGGTCGAATCAGACGGCACTGGCCGCGCGCATTTTCTGTTGCAGCAACTGGCCACGCACGCCCGCGAACAGGGTGTGCATCTGCCGTTCGATCTGAGCACCAGCTACATCAACACCATCCCGGCCGAAGCCCAGATTGAGGCGGCCGGCGATCCGGCCATGGAGCGGCGCATCCGCTCCATCATCCGCTGGAATGCCATGGCCACGGTGGTGCGTGCCAGCCGGCGCGGTGGCGAGCTTGGCGGTCACATCGCCAGCTTTGCCTCGGCAGCGACGCTGTATGACGTCGGCTTCAATCATTTTTTCCGTGGCCCGGACCACCCCGGTGGCGGCGATCTGGTCTACATCCAGGGCCACAGCTCACCCGGCATCTATGCGCGCGCCTTTCTGGAAGGCCGCATCAGCAAACAGCAGCTGGACGGCTTTCGCCAGGAAGTGGATGGCCAGGGACTGTCCTCGTATCCGCATCCCTGGCTGATGCCAGATTTCTGGCAGCTGCCAACCGTGTCGATGGGCCTGGGCCCGCTGTTTGCCATCTATCAGGCGCGTTTTCTCAAATACCTGCACAACCGCGGACTGGCCGACACCAGCGAACGCCGGGTCTGGTGTTTTCTCGGCGATGGCGAAACCGACGAGCCGGAATCGCTCGGTGCGATTTCACTGGCCGGGCGGGAAAAGCTGGACAACCTGATCTTTGTCATCAACTGCAATCTGCAGCGGCTGGACGGCCCGGTGCGTGGCAATCAGAAAATCATCCAGGAGCTGGAAGGCGTGTTCCGCGGTGCCGGCTGGGACGTGATCAAGGTGCTGTGGGGATCTTACTGGGATCCATTGCTGGCGCGCGATGATGACGGCCTGCTGAAAAAGCGCATGATGGAAGCCGTCGATGGCGACTACCAGCGCTACAAGGCCGAGAACGGTGCCTACGTGCGCGAGCACTTCTTTGGCAAGTATCCCGAACTCAAACAGATGGTGGCGGACATGGACGATGCCGAAATCTGGCGTTTGAACCGTGGCGGCCATGATCCGCACAAGATCTATGCGGCCTATGACCGCGCCGCCAACAACCGGGATCTGCCGACGGTGATTCTGGCCAAGACCATCAAGGGCTATGGACTGGGACAAAGCGGCGAGGGGCAGAACATCTCGCATCAGCAGAAAAAACTGGACGCGGACGGCGTGCGCTATTTCCGCGACCGCTTTGACGTGCCGGTGGCCGATGACGATCTGGCCGAGGTGCCCTACTACCACCCCGGCGTGGACAGCGATGAGGTTAGGTATCTGCAGTCACGCCGACGCGAGCTGGGCGGCTACCTGCCGCAACGCCGGGCCGGCGAGGAAACGCTGCCGGTACCAGAGCTGGAGGCCTTTGCCAGCATCACCGGCGGCAGTGGCGAGCGCGAGATTTCCACCACCATGGCGCTGGTGCGCTGCCTGTCGGTGCTGCTGCGCGAGAAGGCGCTGAAAGACCGCATCGTGCCGATCATCTGTGATGAGGCACGCACTTTCGGCATGGAAGGCATGTTCCGGCAGCTCGGCATCTATTCCTCCATCGGCCAGTTGTATGAGCCGGTGGATGCCTCCCAGCTGATGTACTACAAGGAATCCAGCGACGGCCAGATTCTGCAGGAGGGCATCACCGAGGCCGGTGCCATGTCGTCGTGGATTGCCGCCGCCACCTCGTATGCCAATTCCGGGATGATGATGATTCCGTTCTACATCTTCTACTCGATGTTCGGCTTCCAGCGCATCGGCGACGAGGCCTGGGCCGCCGGTGACATGCGCGCGCGTGGCTTTCTCATCGGTGGCACCGCCGGTCGCACCACGCTCAATGGCGAGGGCCTGCAGCATGAGGACGGCCACAGTCACCTGCTGGCCGGTGCCATCCCCAACTGTGTCAGCTATGATCCGGCCTTTGCCCACGAAGTCGCGGTGATTTTCCAGGACGGTCTGCGCCGCATGTATGCTCAGCGCGAGGACGTGTTTTATTACATCACCGTGATGAACGAAAACTATCGCCACCCGGAACTGCCGACCGGCAGCGAGGAAGGCATCATCAAAGGCATGTATCTGCTGCAGCCGGGACGCAGCTCGGATGCGCGCGTGCAGTTGCTGGGCTCGGGCACGATACTCAACGAAGCGCTGGCCGCAGCAGCCATTCTGGCCGAGCAGTTCAACATCGCCGCCGATGTCTGGAGCGTGACCAGCTTCAATGAGCTGCGCCGTGACGGTCAGGCCGTGGAACGCCACAACCGTCTGCATGCCGATGCAAAAGCGCAAACGCCTTATGTGACGCAGTGCCTGCGCGATCATCCCGGCCCGATCATCGCCGCCACCGATTATGTGCGTGCCTACGCCGATCAGATTCGCGGCTTTCTGCCTGCCCGCGATTACATCGTGCTGGGCACGGACGGTTTCGGCCGCAGCGACACACGCGCCAATCTGCGCCGCTTTTTCGAAGTGGACCGTTACCAGATCGCCTACGCCGCCCTGTACGGGCTATACCGCGACGGCAAGCTGGAGCACAGTCTGCTGCTGGATGCCCGCAGCCAGCTCAATGTAGATCCCGACAAGCCCAATCCGCCCACGGTGTGAGCACGGAGTCCCCCATGGCAAAGACAATAGACATCAAGGTTCCCGACATCGGCGATTTTGACCAGGTTCCGGTCATTGAAGTGCTGGTCAGTGCAGGCGACAAGGTGGCCAAGGACGATTCCCTGCTGACGCTGGAATCGGACAAGGCGACCATGGAAGTGCCGGCCAGCGATGCCGGCACCATCACGCAGCTCAAGGTCAAGGTCGGTGACGAGGTCTCCGAAGGCGATGTGATCGCCACGCTGGAAGTGGACGCAGACGATGCCGATCAGGCTGACGATGACAGCAGCGACCAGGACAGCAGCGACCAGGACGACTCTGATCATGACCAATCCGGCCAGGAAGACACCGATCGAGACGAATCTGGCCCGGAAGAATCCGACCAAGAAGAATCCGACCAGGAAAATTCTGAACATGCCGCATCTGGCGACGACGCTGAGCAGGACGACCATACCCCCGCCCCGACAGCGCATAAAACCGAGTCCGCCGCCGCAGACAGCACGGACGATGCCACAGCCGCTGCGCAGTCCAGCCATGCCAGTCCTGGCGTGCGCAAGCTGGCGCGCAAGCTGGAGATCGACATCGGGCAGGTGCGCGGCACAGGCCGCAAGGGACGCATCACCGCAGACGATCTGCACCAGCACATCCGTGCACGCATGCATGGCGGCAGCGCCGGCGGCGTCGACATGCCGACCCGCAAGCAGATCGATTTCAGCAAATTCGGCGACATCGAGACGCAGCCTTTGTCGCGCATTCAGCGCAAGTCCGGCCTGCATCTGTATCGCAACTGGATCACCATTCCACACGTTACCCAGCATGATGTCGCCGACATCACCGAACTGGAGGCCTTCCGCCAGCAGCACAATGCCCAGGCCAGGGATCGCGGCAGCAAGCTGAGCATGGTGGCCTTTCTGATCCAGGCCAGCGTCAAGGCGCTGCAGCAGTTTCCGCAATTCAATGCCTCGCTGAGCCATGATGGCAGCGAACTGATTCTCAAGCGCTACCATCACATTGGCGTTGCCGTGGACACCGAGCACGGCCTGGTGGTGCCGGTGATCCGCGATGCCGATCGCAAGGGCCTGCTGGAACTGGCCGAAGAGCTCGGCGAACTGAGCAGCCTGGCCCGGGACGGCAAACTGAAACCGGATCAGATGCAGGGCGGCTGCTTCTCCATTTCCAGCCTCGGCGGCATTGGCGGCACCAGCTTCACGCCGATCGTGAACGGCCCTGAAGTTGCCATACTCGGCGTGTCCAGAGCCAGTCAGCAACCGCAGTGGGATGAGAGCTCAGAACGCTTTGTGCCCAGGCTGATGTTGCCGCTGTCGCTGTCCTACGATCACCGCGTGATCGATGGCGCGGATGCGGCCCGCTTTACCCGTTATCTGGCCGATGGCCTGAGCGATCTGCGCCGCTTGCTGCTGTAAGCATCACCGCATGCACTGTGCATTTCCGGCCTTTGTCCCGATCGCTGCAGACCTTGCCGGATGCGCTGCGCTTATCCGGCCTACAACAGCCTGGCTGCTGAGATTGCTAGGCCGGACAAGCACAGCGCATCCGTCAAGCTGAGCAGACACCCTGCAAACCGGTAACAACAAAACCCGGACACGGTCATGATTGTATGAACACCAGCACAAACAAAACCGGACACGGCATGCTGCTGTTGGCAGCTGTGCTGGTGCTGGGCATGCTGACCTGGTTTTTTCGCGGCCAGGTGCAGCAGCAGCAAAACCCCAATCAGAGCCTGCACAGCCAGCAACAGGCAGACAGCATTGAGGTCATTCTGCAGCCGAACCGGCAGGGCCATTACGTGTTTACCGGCCGCATCAACGGTCAGACGGTGGATTTTCTCGTTGACACCGGTGCTACCCAGGTGGCGCTGCCGGCAACGGTGGCCAAGCGTCTTGGGCTGCCGCGCCTGGCCGCCACCCGGTTCAACACCGCCAATGGCGTCAGCAGCGGTTACCTGACCCGGCTGGACAGTCTGCAGATCGGCGACATCGCTCTCACCGACGTGCGCGCGGCGGTGGCGCCAAACATGGATGGTGAAGTGCTGCTGGGCATGAGCGCGCTGAAACAGCTTGAATTCAGTCAGTCCAGTGAACAGCTGATACTGAGACAACATCGAGACACGTTATGAACAAGATAGAGATCAAGGTCCCGGACATTGGTGATTTCGAGCAGGTTCCGGTGATTGAAGTGCTGGTCAAATCCGGTGACAGCGTGGAGGCAGAGCAGCCACTGGTGACGCTGGAGTCGGACAAGGCGACCATGGAAGTGCCATCAACCAGCGCTGGTCAGGTGGTGTATGTGCACGTGCAGGTCGGAGACGAGGTTAGCGAGGGCGATGTGATTGCCACGCTGGAAGTGGCCGCAGCCGAAGATGAATCAGATGGTGCCGCTGCGGCTGCCGACGATACCTACACCAGCGCCGCAACCGAGCAGGCTGATGTGGCCGACAACGCCAGCAATGGCTCGGCCTCGACGCAGTCAGCGGGCAACTCAGGCGCGCCGGAAACCGCCGCCAACAGCGAAGGTGCCGCGCAGTACGATTGTGATCTGCTGGTGCTGGGCGCAGGCCCCGGTGGCTACACCGCCGCTTTCCGCGCTGCCGACCTGGGTCTGGATGTGATTCTCATTGAGCGCTACCCGCGTCTGGGTGGGGTGTGCCTGAACGTCGGCTGCATTCCATCGAAGGCGCTGCTGCACACTGGCAAGGTGATTGATGAGGCCGCCGACATGGCCGAGCACGGCGTCAGTTTCGGTGAACCCAGCATTGATCTGGATCGCCTGCGTGGTTGGAAGGACAGCGTCGTAGGCAAGCTCACTCAGGGTCTGGACGGGCTGGCCAAAAAGCGCAAGGTGCGTGTGGTCACCGGTGCCGCGCAGTTTGCCGATGCGCACACCGTCAGCGTGAAATCAGCCAGCGGCAGCCAGCGCATCCGCTTTGCCCAGTGTGTCGTGGCCGCCGGCTCGGAAGCCGTGCACCTGCCCAACCTGCCCTGGGACGACGACCGCGTCATGGATTCCACCGGCGCACTCAAGCTACAGGACATTCCGGCCACACTGCTGATCATCGGCGGCGGCATCATCGGCCTGGAGATGGCCTGCATTTATTGCGCCCTGGGCAGTGAGGTCTGCGTGGTCGAGCTGGCCGATGAACTGATGCCGGGCACCGACCGCGATCTGGTCAAGCCGCTGCAGCAGCGATTGCAGCAGCGCGGCATCAGTTTTCATACCGGCACCAAAGTCAGCACCGCGAAAGCCCACAGCGATTACATCGAGGTAAACTACGAAGGCAACAACGCGCCCGAACGCAAGCAGTTCGAGCGCGTGCTGGCGGCGGTGGGCCGGGTACCCAATGGACACAACATCGAAGCCGGCAAGGCCGGTATCAAGGTCGATCAGCGTGGCTCCATTCCGGTAGACGGCCAACAGCGCAGCAATGTGCGGCATATCTTCGCCATTGGCGACATCGTCGGTCAGCCCATGCTCGCGCACAAGGCCAGCCATGAAGGCAAGGTGGCCGCCGAGGCCGCAGCCGGTGAAAACGCCTGGTTTGATGCCCGCGTGATTCCTTCGGTGGCCTACACCGATCCGGAAGTTGCCTGGGTCGGGATGACCGAGAACCAGGCCAAAGCAGAGCAGCTGAAGGTGGAAGTCACGCGCTTTCCCTGGGCCGCCAGTGGCCGCTCACTGGGCATGGCACGCAGCGAAGGTGTCACCAAACTGATCTTTGACGCAGACAGCAAGCGCCTGATCGGTGCCGGCATCGTCGGGCCGCAGGCCGGTGATCTGATCGCCGAATGCACCCTGGCCATTGAGATGGGCTGCGACGCCGAGGACATCGGCCTCAGCATCCACCCGCATCCCACCCTGTCAGAAACCGTGGGCATGGCCGCCGAGGCCATGGCCGGCACTCTGACCGACCTGTACCTGCCAAAAAAATAACAGCATGGTCGGCGATCTGATCAGTCAGGCGGAGCAGGCACACTCTGCCGGCAAGCTACAGCAGGCCTGGCAGCTGTATCAGCAGGCACTGCAGCAGCAACCGAACCATCCAGCAGCGCTGGGCAATCTTGGCATCATTGCACTGGAAACCGGCAACATTGACGCCGCAGAACCGCTGCTGCGACAGGCGCTGAGCATGCAGCCCTTTGCCGACTGGCAGGCAGCCCTGGCGCTGACGCTGCAACGCCGGGGCAAGCTGCCTGACGCCATCACGCTGATGCGCCGCGCCATCGAGATGGATCCTGACTACGCCCTGTTTCACTGTCGGCTGGCCGACATGTACAGCATCAGTGGTGACTACAAGGCTGCCGTTGCTGCCTACCGGAATGTGCTGGGCGACCAGACCTACACCGCTGAAGCCCTGTATGGACTGGCCACTCTGGCAGAAGCAGGTGATGTCGTGTTTGACGATGACATGCGACAGCATCTGACCACCGCGCTGCGCTCGGCACCGGCTGCCGGTCGGTTCACTGCAAGATTGCATTTTGCGGCCGCGATACTGCAGCATCAGCAGGCTGAGTACAACGACGCTTTCGCCAGCTACACCCAGGCCAATGCCATTCGTAGCAGTCAGCGGCCAGGCCCCCAACGCTACGATGCTGCGCTGGAACAGCGCAAATTTGATCTGATGCAATCGTGTTTCAGTGCGGAACTGTTTGCCAGCCAACAGCATGCCGATCATGCATCCGAATTTCCCGTGTTGCTGGTCGGCCTGCCAAGATCAGGCACCAGTCTGCTCACTGCAATGCTGGACAATCATCCGGCCATCGAGACCTTTGGCGAACTGCCGCAACTGCGCAACCTGGCCAAGGCTGGCTTCAGGGTTGCCTCGGGACTCGGGTTTCCGCAAAACATCAATGAGCTGGATCGCAGCAGCCTGCAAGCTGCCGGCGACTGGTATTTGCAGGCCATGACCCCGGCGACGTCAGACTGTCGGCGTGGCATCGACAAGATGCCCTCCAATTACGAACTGCTCGGTCTGTTCTGGCTGCTGTTTCCGCGTGCTCGTGTGCTGCATTTGCAGCGCGATCCCATGGACACGCTGTGGTCGTGCTACCGGCATGATCTGAATCTTCATTTCTGCAACGATTTCAACGATCTCGCGCACACCCACAAGCTGTATCAGGACTACATGAGGCTCTGGCACGAGCGCCTGCCGTTGCCAATCCTGGACGTGTCCTATGAAGCGCTGATCGCAGATCCTGAGCAACAGTTGAAGAGGATCATCGCCTTTCTGCAGTTGCCCTGGGATGAGCGCTGTCTGACTGCAGACCGCAACCGGCAGGTCATCGATACCGCCAGCCGTGCCCAGGCACGCAAACCGATCTACCAGGACGCGGTGCGTTCCTGGCATAAATACCGCAGCCATCTGCAACCACTGCAGCGGCTGATTGCAGCACAGAGCAAGTAGTGGGCAATAAACGTTATTAGCTTGCTGACAGTGTCTGATTGCCCCCCGTCAAACACCATCCCAATGCGCGCCCTCGCTGTTGCAGAAGGCTCAATTCGGCATGGCCCACCAGTTGTCTGGCCAGCTGCTGCCAGTTTTCTGCCTGCGCCTGGTCAAGCACAGCAGCCTGCTGATCCAGCAGACGCTGGCGCAGGCTTGCCACAGCCACCGCCGCATCGGCACAGGCCTGCAGTGCGTCTGCCGATGACTGCTGCCCGCGCGATTGCCAGATCCCACCCAACTGCTGCAGACTCTGCTCAATCAGGCTGACATCGTGTTGCGACCGGTTGGCTTTGAGATAGGCGAAGGCGCTGGCGGCGGCGTGATCAAAACGCTGTTTGGCAAGCTGAAACCGCTGTGGCTCAGGCTCATCATGCAGCATTTGCTGCAACAAACCGAACAATGCCCATTGCTCCAGCAGCAGATCGATCTGTTGCAGCTGCAACTCGGCACGGCTGGCAATGGCTGAATCCGCACAGTGCAACAGGAACTGAAACCGCCCCTGTGGCTTGAGCACCCGCAGGGCTTCGGTGAGGTTGTCCGGGAAATGACCATACTCGATGCCGAACTGGCTGCACACCATGACAAAGCTGTGGTCGGCGAACGGCAATGCATGCATGTCGATGCCATGCTGCAGACTGATGTCTGCATCGCTCAAGCCTGCAGCGGGCGCCACCGCTGCCCGATCCACTCCGGTCAGCTGCCAGCGCTTGCCCACTGCCCTGGCATGTTCCTGCGCCAACGCCAGCAGGGCACCGTTGCCGCAGGCAATATCCAGCAATTCTGCGGGTGCAGCAATCGTGGCAAAAAACGCTTCCCACGCTGCTGCAATGACACCGGAATAGTTGTTGTCGGCAGCACCAGGACAGGAACTCAGGCGGCCAGCCGACCAGTACTGTGACCAGGCTGTCACGCTGTCGGTAGTGCGCATGTCGGCCATCAGCTCAACAGCTTACCGGTGACCGGATCACGCACCTGCAGGGTAACCTGACGACGGTTGTGGTGGGTCTCGACCTGCAGGCACGCACCGCTGTCCAGCGTCACAGCGGGGACGAGAATTCTCGCCATGGGACCCCAGTGCTCGATGAAACCCGCATGCTGGCCATCGCCCAGATCCGGCCGATTGTCCAGCACGATGTCGTCATCCAGCCACAAGCGCATCCAGTAGACAATGGCATGCACGGTGGCTTCCTGAGTGCAGGTCAAGCTGGTCTGATGCAGCCATGGTGTCGGCCTGGCGGACATGCTGAAATCGAAACTCATCAGTGTTTGCGGAGCCGACACCGCCTGCAGCGGCAAGCGGTTGGACTCCAGACCCACCACGCCGGGTGTCAGCCGGTTCAGTGCCGACAGATCAAACCCCGACACCAAATCCACAGCCGCTTCATGCCACAGGGCCGCACTGCTGACCATGGCAGCCATGATGTCCGCGCGACAGGGAATGGTCACACAGGCTGGCTGAGCCAGTTCGCGCAAAGCGTGCTCATAGGTCGGCACCGCACCTTCACCGATCACCACACTGTCAAACACCTCGGCCAGAATCAGGTCGACAGGTGCAGGCAGATCCTCTCCCACACGCAAGGCCTGGGACGGTTTCGCCACAATGCTGATCTGCTGCTGCAGGCCGTTGTCGGCAATGACCTTTCTGGCCATGGACGCCATTGCCGGATTGGCCTCACAGGCAGTAATGTGTGTGGCCCCTGCGCGCGCCGCCAGCATCGACAACAGGCCACTGCCGGCCCCGATATCGAGCACCCGGCAACTGCCGTCCGGGCTGTTTGCGCTGATGCGTTTGACCGCCTTGTCGATGGCTGCGGCAAAGGCATCATTGCGGCGACTGTCGTTGACCATGGGGAAGTGCCAGCGCGGGGCCTGACAACGATTCAACAGGCTGCGGTTGCGCTGCACTTCCACATGTTCCGGCGCTTGTGCGTGGGCCTGTTGCCAGACCTGCTCCGCCTGCGGCAACTGCTGACTGCTGACCAGAACCAGCGTCAGCCCATTTAATGCTTCAATGGCATCGGCTTGTAGCTGCAGTGCCTGTCGATAGGCCTGTGCTGCCTCCTGCAGTCTACCTGTGCGGCTGTACAGATCACCCAGCAGGGTCAGGGCCTGCGCCGCTTGCGGCTGTTGCTGCAACCATTGCTGCAAAGCTTCAAATGCAGGCTGCAGGTCTCCGCTCAGCAGATCACAGCGGATCTGGGTCTCCAGTGCCTGACGATCATCCGCAGCCGCTGCCAGTGCGCTCGCCGCCAACTGCCTGGCAGACTGCAGATCACCGCTTTGCAGCATCAGCCTGGCTGCATCACTGCTCATGGTTGCGACAAAGCCGCTGCGGGCTGGCGACGAATCTTAAACATTCGGTTATGATACTTGAGCACTGACAGGCACGGTTATCGAATTGAACAACAGCGATGTGGAAGATGACTTGCGGCGCGCGATCAGTGCGCATGAACAGGGTGACATTGCCACAGCGCAACGCCATTATCATGAGGTGCTGCGCAGACAACCGCAACATGCCCTGAGCCGTCGCAATCTGGGTCTGATTGCACTGAGCACCGGACATTATGCTGCTGCAGTGACGCTGATCGGCCAGGCCCTGCAGCTGCAACCGGAACATGGCCAGTGGTACGGCAACCTTGCGCAGGCACAGCGTCTGGCAGGTGATGCAAACGCCGCCCTGAAATCTTTTCAGCGCGCTGTCAGCATCCATCCGGTCAATCCATTTCACCATTACCTGCGCGCTGAGCTGCTGCTGGACATGCGCCGCAACGAGGAGGGCATTGCAGCATTGCATCAGGCCCTGCAGCTGGATCCGCACATCACTGAGGCGTATGCCAGTCTTGCCTTTCTTGCCAGCACTGGTGACTATGCATTCAGTCGTGCTGAACAACAGCAACTGGCGCGACTGCTGGACGACGACACTCTCAGCGCAGCACAGCGCTACCCGCTGCACTTCGCCATGGCCAGTCTGAGTGAGGCCAGTGGAGACCATGACCGGGCTTTCGCGCACTATGTCTCGGCCAACCAATACAAACGGCAGACCCACAAAGACTTCGAACGCTTCGATGCCGAGCGTGAACAGTCCCTGTTTGCCAGCCACGCAGCCCTGTTCAGTGACGAATTTCTCGCAGCGCGCCGCACCTGGGGCCATCCATCCGAACAACCGGTATTCATCGTTGGTCTGTTGCGCACCGGCAGCACACTGCTGGAGCGCATACTGTGCTGCCATCCCGAGATAGAGGGTCGCGGCGAGTTGACCGACATGCGCCAGATTGCCCGTAGCAAACTGCCCGGACTGACCGGTGGTGACTATCCGCAATGTCTGCTGCAAATCGATGCAGCGATGCTGCAATCGGCCGCCGACTGGTATTTGCAGAAACTGCTCGGCAACGGCGCCGCTAGCCCGCGCATCATCAATAAAATGCCGTTTGATTTTCAATTGCTCGGGCTGATTCACCTGCTGTTTCCGCAGGCACGCATCATTCATACAGTGCGCCAGCCGGTGGCAACCCTGTGGTCATGCTTCACGCGCGATGTGCATGCCCGTTTCAGTAACGATTTTTCTGATCTCATCGCCGTGTACCGTCTCTACCGGCAGTACATGCAGCTTTGGCAGAAGCTGTTGCCGGCGCAGATTCACAACGTACGCTATGAAGCACTGATTGATGACTTTAAGCCGGTGGTGACCACAGCGCTGCAACATCTGGGATTGGACTGGCATGAGCAATGCCGGCAGTTTCATCAGCAAACCGACAGTGTAGCCACCCCGAGCCGCATGCAGGTGCGCAAACCGATTTACCGCGATGCCAACGCCGCCTGGCAACAGTATGCCAGTAAGATCCAGCCGGTGATTGATGCCATCAGCGAGATTGATGACGAGTTCGGGCCTCAATAAGTCACTCGATCAGGTAACTGGGATGCAGCAAATCTGTGTGCGTGGTATGCAGGCCGTGCTCGATTGCCCATTGTCTGGTGGCATCAATCTGGCTCCGCAGCGACTCACGCAATGCGCGTCTGGTGTTGCTTCTGGCTGCTGACGCTTCGCCACCACGCGACTTGGCATCGATGCCCATCATGGCGGCAATGACCCGTTCGCGCTGTGCATTGTCCCGGTCAGCTTCGATCCACTGATCGATCGCCGTAATGGTCTGATCTGGCGCGGCCATGAACTGCTCGGTCAAGAGCACCCTGATGTTGGCATCGTACTGGCCCAGCAGTGCATTGAACTGTCGCAGCTGCAAATGCCACAGCATGGACGTCTGCTGGAACAGATCAGGCTCGCCACAACCATTGCTGAATGTTGTCGTGTCCGGCAGGTCGAGCTGCATGGCCTGCAGGAATCGCGGCACGCTGCGGGCGGCTTCCTCTGCGTGCAGGTGCATGGATACCAGGAATTCTTCAAGACTTCCGAGCATGATCAGCAGGCGTGATTGCGTGCCTAGTCGCAGCATGTCAGGAAGCAGATTGTTGGCGTAATTGCTCAGCTTGATGACCAGTTTTTGCTGCGCGTGATAACGCTTGTACAGCTGCCATATCGCCGCCTCCACCAGTCGCTGACTGCCGTTATCTGTACGCCGCAGATTCGCCAGTTGACCCAGCACCTGCGGTTCCCGCAATACCAGCACATCCTCTGCATCGAGCATTCGCGACAGCAGCGTTGAGGCACAGAAACTGCTGTGCGCAATGATCAGCTCAGCCGGCCTGATTCGCGGGTGGTCTGGCGCTTTCAGCAGGGCCTGTGTTGGCAGCCGCACGGCCTGATCTGGCATGGGCTGCATGCGATGATCCAGAAATGCAGACTGACGATAGGTTCGTTCACTGATCTCGGCAAAGCGACAGTGTTCTGCATCAAGAGTGGATAGCAGATAATCGGGGTGAAGCAGAATTTGATGGTGTTCATGCATGGTGATAACTGAATGTGTGATGCCATGCTGATGATGGCTGTCTCAGTCTCAGGACGCAAGCCATAAAAAAGGCCGCAGCAGTGCTGCGGCCTCTAGCCTTGCTTCTGTATCGCTCAGATCAACTGATCTGTCGACTCAATCCCTGCGGATCAGAAGTTGTGGGTAACTCTGGCGAACCAGGAACGACCCAGCATACGGAAGGTATCGCTGTCGGTGTTGGCATTGAATCCGTTGACAATGAATGGTGGGTCATTGTCCAGGATGTTGGTGATACCACCACTGATCTGGGTACCCCACGGCAGGTTGTAACGCACGGTCAAGTCGAGATAGGTTTCTGACTCGATCGTGGTGTTGCCGAAGTTGGTACGCTCGGTGGTGGAATCAATCCACTCAACGTTGGTGGATGCACCAAAGTTGCCGTAGCTCCAGTCGATGGTCCACTGCGCTTTCCATTCTGGGAACACGCCTTCGGCCAGACCATTGTCGTTCTGGCTGAAGAAGCCTGCGCCCTGAATGGTGGTCAGCACGGTTGAGGTGCGTGATTCCAGCCAGGTTACCAGGAAGCGGGTGTCAAACAAACCAATGGATGTATTGGTGTTGTAGTTGAACGCAAGGTCCAGACCGCTGGCAGACTCGTTACCGATGTTCTGCGTCAACGCCAGAACCGTGGGCTCGGATGACAGCGGGTTACGGCTGATGTTTTCACACAGGCTCTGAACACCGTCAAGAATACAGGTGTCGACAATGCTCTGTGCACCGATTGCGGTGATGGCGTCATCCAGATTGATGTCCCACCAGTCAGCCGTGAAGCTGAAGCCGGGCATGAACTCTGGAGCCAGCGCGATACCCACAGTCCAGGTTTCGCCAGACTCAGGATCCAGATTCGGGTTACCACCGACTCGGGTACGCGGCTGGGCATTGTTCTGGAAGAAACCGCCTGCAGGCACACCCTGTGCAGTACAACGGGCCTGCTGTTCCGCATCCAGGGTCTCATAGCGGTTGGTATCCGGGCTGTTCAGCGAGCCATTGGAGCAGATGTCCTGGAACGACGGGAAGCTGTCGCCCTGGCTGGAGAACAGGTTGCCGATGGACGGCTCACGGAACACTTCCGCGTAGCTACCGCGAACCAGTACACCCTGGAACGGCTGCCAGCGCATGGTGAACATCACGTTGGTGGTGTCACCGATGGTGCTGAAGTCGTCATAACGGATACCGGCACCAAGTTCCAGCAATTCTGCACCCGGTACGCCGGACAGCAGCGGCACGTTGATTTCCGCGAACAGAGAATCTACGTCGAACTCACCGGCGGTCGGGCCGAAGGTGTTGCCGGTCACCGCATCAGACGACTTGCCCGAATCCGGTGTGACGGTCAGAGACTCTTTACGGAACTCGTAACCAAACGCGGCAGAGACCGGACCACCAGGCAGATCAAACAGATCGCCGGCAAAGGTGGCATTGGCCATCTGCAGCTTGCTGACGATGACATCGTTGAGGTCAAACTCGATGAAGTCAAGCATTTCCTGGGTGATGGTGCCGAAGCCGCCGAACAGATTCAGCGGTACACAGCCAGGCAGCGGCTGATCGGGAGTACCACAGGTGGCCACGCCCTGATCATTGATGAACGACGGGCCAAGCGCCTGATTGACGCGCGCGCCAGAGAACTGGCCGAAGTCCTGATCGGTACGATCCTGACGACCCCAGTTCCAGCTGATGTCCCAGGTCCAGGTCGGGGCGAAGTCACCGAAGTCACCGCGCAGACCGCTGTTGATCTGGATATTGTTGTTGGTCTGCTCAAACGTACGCGAACCTTCCGCCACACGACGACCAATGAAGATCAGGTTGGTGGTGGTGTTCAGATCCTGACCAAACGGGTTGAAAATGTTGTCGGCAGAGACACCGACACCGCCGTCAGGGAACTGGAAGCCCGGATCGCCGAAACCGAGGAAGTACGGCACCGGTGCCAGGAACTGTGAGGAACGACGGTTGGAATAACGCGCCTCAACATAGGCTTCCACGTTGTCGAACAGGTCATAGCTGCCCTGGACGAACAGATTGGTGCGCTCGAACGGGGTCTGGATGAAGTTGATCGGTGCGTAGTTGTACTGGTCGGTGGCGGTGAATGGACGCAACTCGCCAGAATTCAGGTCACGGGTCAGATCCTGGGTCACGCCATCGTTGTCGATGAACAGGAAACGGCCACCGAGCGCAGCAGAACTGCCTGCGGTATCGGTACAGACACCGGCATCCAGACAGTCAAAGATGGCGCGGTTGCCACCGTTGAGCAGGAACTCCTGACCAGCTGCAGTTACTGTCAGGGTGTTGCGGAACTGCGGATTATTGATGTTGCCCTGGAACACGCCATCCTGCTCGTTGTATTCAACACCGACCAGGAAGCTGCCCTTGTCGCTGGTGTCGCCGAACACGAATGAAACGCGCTTGTTGTCGCCATCAGAACCATTGGCACGCGGGTCGTTGATGGTGGAAGCACCAGGGTTGTCGGTGGTTTCCAGCGACGCACCAAACTGCGCCTGCAGCTGGGCACCGGAGAAATCCTGACGCGTGATGATGTTGACAACACCAGCCACGGCATCGGCACCATAAATGGCAGCGGCACCTTCTTTCAGCACTTCGATGCGCTCTACGGCTGCGATCGGAATGAGCGAGAAGTCACCATCGGTGATGTCGCGTTTGCCGTTGATGACAACCAGTGTACGTGCAGTGCCCATACCACGGATGTCTACCAGTGTGCCACCGTTACCACCGTTGTTGGTGCGGGTAGACAGCGGCGAACCGGTGATGGATGGCAGCTGACGGATGACGTCACCGAGGTCGTTCAGACCAATGCGTTCGATGTCATCACGATCAATGACGGTTACCGGCTGGGCACCTTCGATGTCCACCTGGCTCAGACGAGAACCGGTGGTTTCGACGCGCTCCAGCTCAACAGTATCGTCCTGGGCAAAGGCCTGACCGGACAGGGCCATGGTGGCCACTGCGCCCGTCGCCAATGCTGTGCGCATGGACGTGTAGAGGGGATTACGGTTATATTGCATTAGATTTCTCCAAATTGTTTCTTAGAACAATAACTTAGCCACGTGGCTCATTTCATGGCGATGCCCTGTGAACTCAGCGCAGGTAGACATTGCCCGAATGAACAGAATGGATGTTACACGTTTTGGCCGACAATGAAAAGAGTTTGTTAAAAATTTCTTCACATTCACCGCCGAGCACAGGGATATTCTGATAATCTTGGTGTAAGCAATTGTATTCCAATCAATCCATCGGTCAATAAATCAACGCAAGCATGAGCCGCGCGACCACCATCAATGTTTTTCCTACGCTTTTGACTGTGAATCAACACGGTGACGGCGACTGGAATGAGCTGGTCTATGAACGCGTCAAAACGATGCAGCGCGACCGCAGCATCAGGAATGCGACAACCGTTCACGACATCGCCACCAAGCATGGCTATCAGCCGGATCTTAATCTGCACAAGATCTGGGAGGAAGACGAGGCCTGGCAGGCTTTTCTGCAGCAGATCGTGCACCCGGACATTCGCCGCCATCTGCACGAGCATCATCGGCTGACCGGCTGGCCGGCTGCAGGTGTCGGTTACCAGTTTGCCACAGCCTGGACTGTGCTGTATCCGGCCGGGGCCTATCAGGCACCGCATCTGCATCGCAACCGATTCTGTGTGCTGGCCTATTACCCGCGGGTACCGATTCGTCCGGAGCCTGAAGGTGCCATCAGCTTTATCAATCCGCACCCGGAATCACAGTACCCCACCAGCAACGGCTGGCCGTATGATCACCGCATTCAGCCACGCAATGGCACCAGCGTCGTTTTCCCCGGCTGGCTGCAGCATTTTTCCCATCCGCACCAGGGCAAAGATGAGCGCATGCTGATCACGTTCGACATTGACCTTTTGCCACCGCGCCGGTCATGACCGCTGCGGTGTACGCCCCGCGGCCAGTTCGCGGGCACCATCCAGCAGCACGGCAATGACATGTTCGGTGTAATCCAGTGGCTCGGCGTCATCGATCATGGCTGACAGCTGCTGCCGCTGCAGCTGCACGAAACCGACGTAGGCGCTGTAGGTCAGCTGGGTATGCAGTCTGGCCTGCTCGGCATCCAGCCCCATGGCCAGATATTCGTTGTTGAGGAAGTCCATGCGGTACTGGGTAACACGCTGCAGAATGGCGGCGATGTCGGCATTGCGCGGTGCCGACAGCAGCGCACCATATATATTATGAGTCAGGTGCTGACGGCTGGTGCCACGAAAAAAGTCCGCCAGCTTGTCGTACGGTGGCTGCTCACGCTCGACAAACCTCGCCACACTTTCGCGATCCAGATGCTCCCAGCGCAGCAGTGACTGCATGAGCAGCTGCTCGCGGTCACTGAAATGCCAGTAAAAGCTGCCTTTGGTGATGCCCAGCCGACGCGCCAGCGGCTCCACCTTGAGCGCCGCCACACCGTGTTCAGCGATCCACTCCAGCGCCGCCTGCTCCCAGTCCTGCGGAGACAGATTGGATTTGCCGGACACATTCAGAGCCACCGTTGCCATGATGTCAGCCCAGCCCGTGTTGATGGATTGCGGTCATGTCATTGTCATCTGCTGTCATCCCGACAAGATAGCCCAGGCAGTGGCTGCAGGCAAGCGCAAAGGATTTGACCTGCGCCGAAGGCTGCGCCATACTGTTGCGTATGGAATAAATCGGCCCGGTTGCCAACACCTGGTTTTGCCTGCCCATACAGATGCAGGCGAGGCCAAGCCACGGTCAGCATGGCCTTCACACTGGAGACTGACTATGTTGTGGTTAACGCTCGCTCTGCTCACGGTACTGGTTGTTTCTGCCTACACCTCTGCCTCACTGCGCACCTGGACCATCAGCAGCGCTGCGGTGCTGCTGGCCGGTACGCTGCTGCTGGACATCAGTTGGCCGGGACTGACCCTGCTGTGGCTGCTGTTTGTGCCGGTGGCGACACTGCTGAATGTACGCAGCCTGCGCCAACAGTGGCTCACCGCACCGATGCTGAAAGCCTATCTGCAGATGACCCCGAAACTCAGCCCGACCGAAAAGGTGGCGCTGGATGCGGGCACCGTCGGCTGGGAAGGCGAGCTGTTCGGTGGCCGCCCGGACTGGCGCAAGCTGCTGCGTCGCCGCACCCCGGAGTTGACCGCTGAAGAACGCGCCTTCATCGACGGTCCATGCGAGAAAGTTTGCAGCATGATCGACGAATGGCAGATCTGCCATGTTGATGCCGACATGTCGCAGGAACTGTGGGATGTGCTCAAGCGCGAAAAATTCTTCGGCATGATCATTCCCAAGCGCTACGGCGGGCTGGGCTTCTCCGCCCTGGCGCATCGTGCAGTGTTGCAGAAAGTCGGCGGCATCAGCGCCGTGGTTGGCTCCACCGTGGCCGTACCCAACTCGCTGGGTCCGGCAGAACTGCTGCTGCATTACGGTACCGAGGAACAGAAGGATTACTACCTGCCGCGGCTGGCTGTCGGTGAGGAAATACCCTGCTTTGGTCTGACCGGCCCCACTGCCGGCTCCGACGCCACCTCGATCCCGGACACCGGCGTGGTGTGCAAGGGTCAGTGGCAGGGCAAGGAAGTGCTTGGCATGCGGCTGAATTTCGACAAGCGCTACATCACGCTGGCGCCGGTGGCCACGGTGGTGGGGCTGGCGTTCCGGCTGTACGACCCCGAGCACCTGCTGGGTGAACAAGAAGACATCGGCATCAGTCTGGCGCTGTTGCCGCACGATGTGCCGGGCATGGAAATCGGCCGGCGCCATCTGCCGCTGAACAGTCCCTTCATGAACGGCCCGATCCGCGGCAAGGACATCTTCGTGCCGCTGGACATGCTGATTGGCGGTGCCGCATACGCCGGTCAGGGCTGGCGCATGCTGGTGGAATGCCTGTCTGTCGGCCGCGCCATATCATTGCCATCGAACAACACCGGCGGGGCCAAGCTGGCGACGCTGGCCACCGGTGCCTACGCCCGCATCCGTCAGCAGTTCAACCTGCCGATCGGACGCTTTGAAGGAGTACAGGAAGCGCTGGCACGTATGGCCGGCAACACCTATGCCGCCAGTGCACTGAGCAAAATGACCGCGATCGCTGTGGATCAGGGGGAAAAACCCTCGGTGCCATCGGCCATCGCCAAATACCATGCCACCGAGAAGGCGCGTGCAGTGATTTCCGATGCCATGGACGTGCACGGCGGCAAGGGCATCATCCTTGGCCCGCGCAACTATCTCGGCCGTGCCTGGCAGGTGGCGCCGATGTCGGTCACGGTGGAGGGTGCCAACATTCTCACCCGCAGCCTGATGATCTTCGGTCAGGGTGCCATCCGCTGCCATCCGTTTGTGCTGCGGGAGCTGGAAGCCGCGCAGATTGCCGACCCCGGGGAGCGCCTGCGCCAGTTTGACAAGCTGCTGTTTGCCCACATCGGTCACAGTCTGGGCAATGCCTGCCGGGCATTCTGGATGAGCCTGGGCACCGGCCGCTTTTCTGCTGTGCCCAGCGATCGCGACACCCGCCCCTACTACCGCAAGCTGAGCCGCTACAGCGCTGCCTTCGCACTGCTTGCAGACATCATCATGCTCACCTTCGGCGGCAAGCTGAAGCAGAAGGAGCGCATTTCCGGACGCCTGGGCGACGTGCTCAGTCAGCTCTACATCAGTTCGGCCATGCTCAAGCGGTTTGAGGATCAGGGCCGTCCGGCGGCCGACCAGCCGATTCTGTCGTGGGCCTTCCAGGACAGCATGTACCAGCTGCAGGAAGCGCTGCGCGGGGTGCTGGCCAACTATCCGAACCGCTACATCGGCATGGCATTGCGCTTTATCGTGTTCCCGCTGGGCATGCGCGAGGTGCAACCCAACGACCGTCTCGGTCACAAGGTGGCCAGCCTGCTGCTGGCACCGTCGGAAACCCGCGACCGACTCACCGACGGCGTCTACAAGACCGCCTCGCCGGGTTATGTCATCGGCGACATGGAAGCGCTGCTGCCACTGGTGATCGCCGCAGAGCCACTGCAGCGCAAGATCGACAAGGCCATGCGCTCGGGTGAAATCAAGGCCGCCAGCCAGCAGGACAACATCACCGCAGCGCTTGAGGCCGGCATCATCAATGCCGACGATGCCCGCCTGCTGCGCGAGGTGCATGTGCGCACGATGGAAATCATCGCCGTCGATGACTTCAGCAGTGACGAACTGCGCGCCGCCACCAGCAAGCTGCTGGACAAGCCCGAGCAGCGCCGCCCCAAGGCAGCCTGAACCGGTTCGGCTCAGGCACCTGCCATCGCTCCATGGCCACACCCGGTGTGGCCTGTCGCTGCAGGTTCCATTGCTGCTGCTGTCGAGCACACTGATCCGCGGCTGTGAATTTGCTAGAATCGCAGCATCTGATTGGAGACCCTGCCATGAAAACATCAGCGTCCGCTCTCTGTCTCCTGCTGCTGGCAGGCTGTGGCGGCTCAGGCAGCTCAGGCGGCTCTGGCGATGACCCCGCCGGACAAAGCCAGCAGCTCGACAACGACCACGTGCTGAGCACCCAGGCCGATGCACTGGACAAGGCCGGCGCTGTCGAACAGGAGTTGCTGGATGCCGCGCGACTACAGCGCGAGCAGATCGAAGACGATGCCGACTGACCCAAACCCCGGATTATTCATGACCCAATCTGTTGCGACGGCCCCAAGCCCAGTATCCGCGCAGTTTCGTTCGGTCGCGCATCCTCACCGCACTAGCGAGTACGCTTCCGGTGCGCTCGGTCGCGAATCGCCACGGCTACTATGCCCCAGATCCAATCCGGGGCGGGCTCTGGAACCGTCTCGCGACGGTCGGGTCATGAATAATCCGGGATAACACCATGTCACGCAAGCATCTTTTGCTGATTCGTCATGCCAAAACGCTGCAGGCATTGCCCGGAGAACGCGATTTCGACCGCGAGTTGGCGGCCAAGGGGGAACGCCAGTGCGGCATTATGCGCGACTGGCTTAACGGGCAGCTGCCGGCCGGCCACTGGCAGGTGCTGTGCTCGCCGGCGCAGCGTACCCGCCAGACCTGGGAGCAGTGCCAGCCACAACCGATGCACGGCACCGTCCGCCATGTCGAACTGATATATGGCGGCAGCCGTGGTGACTTGTGCGCCCTGCTGACAGAACAGTTCGCCACCCAGGACCGGCTCGTTGTGGTCGGCCACAACCCGGTTATCAGTGAATTGCTGTTCATGCTGGCGGCGGACAGCGCGGAAGCGCGTCAGGGCTTTGGCACCGGCGACATGGCCTTGCTGCACAGCAGCCACGGTGATGTTTATCAGGACTGGCAACTGGATTGGCTGTATCGGCCCTGAACAGCTGGCGCTGACCAGTTTTGCCAATGTCTGTAACGTGTGTCGATGCGCAGCGTGAACGAGAGGGTCAGGCTGACAAGCTCATCAGTATTGGAGGTTAGCCACTAAACAACTGCAGCGCACTCAGATCGCTGGCCTCCAGCCATAAAGCCGCCAATTGCTCTATCAGCGCCTGATCGGCAGCAGAGAACCGATCCGGCACCGGTGCATCAATGTCCAGCACGCCGATCACCTGCCCCGCATGCCGCAACGGCACCACCAGTTCCGAACGGGAGTCGCTGTCGCAGGCGATGTGTCCGGGAAAACTGTCGACGTCGGCAATGCGCTGACTCTCACCACTTGCCGCTGCGGTGCCGCAGACACCGTGTCCGAAACCGATTCGGGTACAGGCCAGCTTGCCCTGAAAGGGACCCAGCACCAGGTCGTCGCCGTGGCGGAAATAAAACCCGGCCCAGTTGACCTGATCCAGCCCGGCATAGATCAAGGCCGCAAGATTGGCGGCATTGGCCAGCGCATTGCGCTCACTGGACATCAGCGCCTGTGCCTGCTGCAGAAGACTCTGCTCATCATTGATATTGTGCATGACTGGCCTCGTTGTTGGCATGAAAGACCAATATGCGGTTGTTTGCCGGCATCGCAACATCATCCACCAACTGCAGGCCGTGGGCACGGCCCAGCCTGATCAGCTGGCGGTCATCGCGAATGCCCTGATGGCTGCCATGCGGATTGTCCGGGCTGCGCAACTGTGCATCAAACGCGGCATTGCCGGCTGATGTGGGCTGACCGTCACGATGAAACGGACCATACAGCAGAAACACGCCTGCCGCCTGCAGACAGCGCTGGATACCGGCAAACATGGCCTGCACCTGCGGCCAGGACATGATGTGCGCCACGTTGGCAGCGTACACGGCATGGTAGCGCTCACGCAGCGGCCAATGGGCCGCCTGGGCCACATCCAGCTCGATGGGCGGCAGCACATTGCCGCCGGCCTGTTGCTGCAATCGCTGCTGCAGACCCGGCATATGCTGCAGCTGCTCGCTGGGCTGCCACAGCCAGTCCGGCATGGCGGCGGCAAAATAGACCACATGCTGGCCCGTACCGGAACCGATTTCCAGCAGTCTGCCGGCACTGGGCAACTGCTGCTGCAGCACCTGCAAAATGGGCTGCTTGTTGCGCTCGGCAGACGGCGCAAACGGCAATTCAGCCATCATGCTGGACATGGATTCATCGTGCCAGCAGTTTGATCAGACGCTGCTTCCAGCCCTGAAAAGGCGGCTTGAACAGGCGCGATGCCGACAGCCTGGACTGCCGATAGACCGGCTGGGCCTGGGAGAAGGTACGAAACCCGTACCAGCCATGATAGCTGCCCATGCCACTGGCGCCGATGCCGCCGAACGGCAGGTTCAGCTGCGCCATGTGCAGCAGCGTGTCGTTGATACAGAAACCACCGGCACTGACACCGGCCAGCACCCGCTCCTGCTCGGCCTGATCCTGACTGAACAGATACAGCGACAGTGGTCGGGGCCGCTCATTGATGTATTGCATGGCACTGTCCAGATCATCCATTTCCAGCACCGGCAGCAGCGGGCCGAAAATTTCCTCCTGCAACAACCGTGCATCGGCCGGAGGATTCAGGATCGCCATCGGCGCCATGCGTCGACTTTCGGCATAGCTCTCGGCCTGGCTGAACAGTGCTGTGATGGCGGCACCGGCATCTTCGACCTCTGCCAGCAACTGCTGCAACCGCTGGTAATGACGGTCGGTGATGATGCTGGTCCAGGCATCACCGCGATTGGCCTGTGGATAAGCCGCCTGCGCTGCCTGCTGCAACTGGCGGATGAATTCCTTGCCGCTGCCGCTGGGCACGATGACATAATCCGGCGCAATACAGGTCTGTCCGGCATTGAAAAACTTGCCGCTGACAATGGCTCCGATGGCGGCAGCAAACTGCTCCTGGCTGGTGATAACTGCCGGTGATTTGCCACCCAGCTCCAGCGTCACCGGGGTCAGGTTGTGCGCTGCGGCCGCCATGACCTTGCGGCCGATCTGGGTGGAACCGGTGAAGATCAGATGATCGAATGGCAGCGCGGTGAATGCCGCCGCCACCTCCGGACCGCCGCTGACCAGCGCGACCTGCTCAGGCGCAAACAACTCGGCAAACAGCTCGGCCAGCACGGCGTTGGTGGCCGGGTTGAATTCGGAGGGCTTGTACATGGCATGATTGCCGGCCGCCAGCACGGATACCAGCGGCGTCAGCCCCACCGTGAGTGGATAGTTCCAGGCACTGACCACTCCGACCACACCCAGCGGTCGATACTGCAACCAGGCCTGGCCGGGCCAGTACTTCCAGTCCACCACAACCGGCTGGCGCTTGCACCAGGCACGCAACCGCGCGCGCGTGAAGCGAATCTCCTCCTGCACCTGCAACACATCACCCAGCATGGACTCGGCAAACGGGCGATGACCAAAGTCGGCCGACATGGCTTCGACCAGCCGCGGCGCATACTCGCTGAGGCGATCGCTGAACTCGGCCAGCAGGCGACGGCGCTCATCCACGCTGGGCTTGTGCTGCAGCCACGCGCTGCGGCAGGCCTGCAGTTGTTGCTGCAATGCATCGCCTTGACCTGGCTGTGCAGCGCCGGTCTGCCGCTGCTGTTGCAGGTCATGTGCTGGAGCGGTTTTGTCGCCGGCGGGCCCGGTCTGATCAGATGCTGTATTCATGCCGCGTATTTTAACATCGCAGCCGCTGCCACAGGCGTGGCTGCAGATGGCTGTCTGTCTGAGAATGCAATGGCACAAAAAACCCCGGCCAGTGGCCGGGGCTGATTGCTGACTTTTTGGTCAATCAGTTACAGTTGCTGGCTCCGGGCGACGGAATGACGCCACCGATCTGGATATCCACCGTGGTGCTGAGCATGACGCCCTGTGCATCGGCGGTGAAGGTGCATTGACCGGTATCCTCAGTGTTGCCAGCCGTCAACGTGAACACGGCCTGACCAACTGTATTGGTGGCATCGGTGGTCGGATCTACCGTGACGCCGGTGCAGTTCGCTGTTACATCTATTCCCGGTAACGGCTCATTCTCGCCGCTCAAGACGGTGATGATGACATTGAAATTGTCGTCGGTCAGCAATTGACAGCTGCCTGGCGCCTGCAGAATCGGCGGTCCCGGCGGCACCAGGTTCAACGTCGCGGTGGCGCCGACACTACTGAAGATCACTGCCGGTTCGTTCTGGTCAAAAGTGATGCCGGAGGTGGTGACTTCGGCGGCGACACAGCCGTCAGCTCCGGTGATCAATGGTGTCGGACTGACACTGACGCTGAAGTTGTCGCTGGGTCCGAAGCTGATCGGCGCGTTGCGGATCGGCGCACTGAGCGCATCCAGTGCACACAGCACAATGTCCTCGGTGCTGTTGCCACGCACCGGGTTGGGGCCGACGATCAGCGAGGCTGGTGCGATGCCCGGGAATACCGCTGCCACGGCGTCGCCCACAGTCTGGATGACTGTGCCATCAGGGCGTGTGCCCTGCGCCCAGATCACCACCGGTCTGCCAATGGCATTGATCGGATAGGTCAGTGTCACCGTCGCGGTGCCATTGGCTGCCGTCGCCGCCTGGGCAACGATGTTGCCGATGGTGGAACGGCCAATCACATAGGGAATGGCGTTGCCATCGTTGACGATGGTCCCGGCACCATTGTTGTCGTTGAATGGCGACTGCACATTCAGCGACTGATCGCTGTTGACCGAATCAACGAAGCGAGAAGATTCCAGTTCATCGTTGCCAGCCACCTGCTTGCCGAAGGTCACCAGCGTGTCGTTGAACTGAACCGCCTCGTCAGCCACATCCGGATCGTCCAGAAAGCCATCATCTGGCGGCATTAGCGGAGCTGGTATGGTTAGCGGGACAGTGAACAGTGTGCCACCTTCCTGCGGATTGCCAAAGCCATTGGAGAACACATACTCATCGCCAAAGATGAAATTTGTCGTGGGCGCATCGATCTTGCCGAAGCTGATAACGGTGCCGGTCGGTACCGGTGCGCCAAACGGGTCGGTGGCGATGACCGTATACGGCAGCGAGTAAGTGCCATCGGGGTCGGGAGGAATGATCAGACCAGTGTCCGGATCAACATCGATGTCCTCGTCCGGATCCACCACATCGGTGACGCGATTGATGGTGATGGCGTTTTCGGTTGGCGACACCAGCTCGATTGCAGCCAGCTGGCCGTTGCCAACGGTCACCGAAGAGATGCCGGTGACCGGCTGCTGGATGCCGTTGTCGACATTGTTGTCGGCACCGTCTGCGGTAACGTTGAGCTGATGCACACCGCCGGTGTTGCCGCTGATGAACGAGAACGAGGCCAGACCATTCACCGATGGCACGGCAATTTCATTGCCGCTGACGGTCGCACCGCTGGCGTCCACCGCCTGCAGCCGGGAATTGTTGGGACCAGGCGGCACCAGTTCGATCACCACATTGTTGATGGCTTCCGGCGCACTGACCAGCTGGCCACCGGCATCGGTGAGCTGGGCGGTGATGAGCAGGCTGTTGTTGCTGCCTACTCCCTGCACAAACACCGGCTGGGCCGGCACCTGCAGGCTGGCCGACACGGGAATGCCATCGGCGGCACCACTGACTATGGTGAAATCCTGCGACACCGAGAAGTTTTGTCCGGTGAACGGATCGGCACCCGATACCGTCAACGTGGCGGTACCGGGCTGACTGTTGGCATTGACAAACACCGTGCCGCGCCCGCCCACGGCATTGACCGGGCCAGAACCCAGGCCGACGAAAAATTCGTTCACATCCTCGGTTTCCGGATCATCCAGGGTGGAGAAACTGGCGCTGCTGACCGGTGCAATGCTGACGCCGAAGGTATCACCGGCCGGATTTACACCAATGCCGTCGGTGCCGACGAACTCAATCGTGACCTCGGTCAGAAACGGTGAACCGATGAACGGACCAACATTGGCGGTGTTCACCGGCAACGAGGTCTGCCCGGCGGTAATGGTGACCTGCTCGGCCGGATCGACGGCGTTGACGACGATGTCGATGAATGCAGTCACGGCATTGCCAGTACCCGGATCGGTGGTGGATACGGTCAGCCGCGCGGTGCCCGGCGTCTGGCCGGAAGTAAAGAAGAAAGTGGCGTTGCCACCGGATGTATCCGTACCGGCGCTGGCAAAGAAACTGGTGAACTCGTTGACATCATCGGTTTCCGGATCATCCGGGATCGAAATGGTGCCCACCGAGACATTGTTGGTGGTGATGTTCACGGTGGTGCCGTCGGGCACCACAGCGCCCCCGGTGCCGCGCACTCTGGCAGTGAGCTGTATCGTGGTGGGCGCTGACAGCGCTGGCGGCCGCAACAACGGGTTGGCCGGCACCGTGGTGCTGTCCGCCTGAATCTGTATGGTGGGCGGATTGGGTGGTACCGTCCCGCCACCACTGCCTGGATTGCCGGTGCCACCGCAGGCTGCCAGGATAAGGAGAAACAAGGCGGTGACGATCAGCCTTGCCGTGGTCAGATTCAGTCCGTGATGTTGATGCATGTCTCAAGCTTCCATAAATGTGATTTGGCGATGATTGCTGTGGTGATTGTAACCGCTGAATGTGACCGATCAGGGCAGGCGGATGCGCTCTTCCAGGATGGTCGGCGTGACAAACATCAGCAGCTCGCTTTTGTTGCTGGAGTTGGCGCGGCGGCGGAACAGCGTGCCCAGTACCGGGATGTCACCCAGCAGCGGCACCTTCTCGTTGGAATAGGAGGTTTCCTCGGTGAAGATGCCACCCAGCACGATGGTCTCGCCATTTTCAATCAGCACCCGTGTGCTTAACTCGCGGGTATCGATGGAAGGCACCTGGCCACCCTGGGCGGTGGGGAAGATTTCGCCCACCGTGTCCTGTTTCACCGACAGCTGCAGCTGCACGCGGTCGTCCGGCGTGATCAGCGGCGTGGCGCGCAACTCCAGCACCGCCTCGCGGAACTGCACGTTGCTGGCACCCGACGAGGTGGCCTGTTCAAACGGGATTTCCACACCCTGCTGGATGAAGGCCTCGGCCTGATTGGCGGTCACCACGCGCGGCGTGGAAATGACTTCACCGCGTCCCTCCGATTCCAGCGCGGACAGCTCCAGATCCAGCAGGAAGTCGGCAGCCAGAACGCTGAAGCCGATGCGTCCGGCCGGGTTGCTGGCCGGCAGATTCACGTTCAGTCGGTTGTTCAGTGATGGCGACAGAATGCCTTCGCCATCGTCGATGTCGTCGTTGATGAAATTCGGCAGGCTGGAACCGCGTCCGGCAAGTCGATTCGCCAGCGCCAGATTGTTGGTCTGGTCGGTGGCATCGATCGAGCCTGAGGTGGTGAACACACTGCCATTGTTACTTTCACCGGTGGATGTCACCCCGAATCGCACGCCCAGTTCGTGCGCAAAATCGTCGTTGGCAATGACAATTCTGGACTCGATCAGCACCTGACGCACCGGCCGGTCCAGCGTTGTGATCAATGCTTCAATCTCCTCCAGGCTGTCCGCCGTGTCGGTGATGAGCAGGGTGTTGGTGCGTTCATCCACGGTCACCGAACCGCGATTGGACAGCAGCCCCTGCTGATTCTGGCCAGCACCGCCACCACCGCCACCCTGGGTGCCGGAAGCCGAGGTGATCAGATCGGCCAGTGCCGTGGCCTCGGCATAACTGACACTGATCATCAGCGTGCGCAATGGCTCCAGCTGCATTTTGTCCTGCTGCGCCTGCAACAGTTGTTGCTCGCGTGCCGCAATCTCGCCGGTGGGCGCGATCCACAAAACATTGCCGTTCTGGCGCTTGTCCAGATTCTTGGTATCCAGCACCAGATCCAGCGCCTGATCCCAGGGCACGTTCTGCAAGCGCAGGGTCAGATTGCCAGTGACCGAATCCGACACCACGATGTTGAGGTCCGACACGTCGGCGATCAGCTGCAACACCGAACGCACCGGAATGTCCTGGAAATTGAAGGTGACGCGGTCGCCGCTGTATTCGCGATTCTGGAAAAACTGCTCGCTGCCATCGACCTGGGCCACCGCAGCCTGGGGTTGTGCCACCGGCTCGATCTCGACGATAAAGTCACTGCCCTCGAAAAAAGCACTGTGGGTGTAGTCGCCATTGACGCGCACCGTGGCCCGGGTGTTGTCACCACTGGCTGCTGTGCTGATGCGTGCCACCGGCGTGGCAAAGTCCTGCACATCCAGCGTTCGCTGCAGGTTCTCCGGCACCGTGGTCTGCATCATGTCCACCAGCAGTTCATCGCCACGCTGGTTGACCGCCGTGCTGACGCTGCCGGAGGAAAGCATGAACACGATGCGGCCGCCACCGCTTGAGGTACGGCGAAAATCGATGTCTTCCACCACTTCCACCGCTGCACGACCCCTGGCCTGCGCCGGGGCAGCGGAAAAATCGGTGTTGGTCACGGCCGGCACCGGTTCGGAGTTGGTGCGGTCGGCTGCGGTCGTGGTTGGCACAGCGGCTGTGCTTCGGCCCGCACCGGCACTCTGTTGTACCGCGAGCAGGCGCATCTGTACCTGATCGTTGTTGACCGCCAGATTGTATTCCGCCGGCTCCTGCAGCTCTACGATGACACGCGTGCGGGCACCATCACTGATGGTGGTGAACGAACGCACCAGCGTTTCATTGACCACGTTCGGACTGGCTGGCAGATCTGTGAAGGTCTCGCTGAATTCCAGCACCAGACGCGGCGGGGTTTCAGTGACAAACACGTATGGTTCGGTATTCAGACCCTCGACCGTGAAGGTCATGTCTGCCCCCTGCTCGGACTTCTCGTAATTGGCTGCGGTCAGTTCAGCCGCGGTGGCCACGTTGGCGCCCAGGCATGCGGTCAGGCAGCAGCAGATCAGCAGTTGGATGCTGCGCTGGCGATGTTGCGACAGTGTGCGCATGGCTGTTCCTATGGTTGGCATGTTGAATGCAAGTTGCGTGTTCATTTTCTACCTCTGCCCGGCTGAGTCACTTCAGCTGTTGTCCGCATCACTGAGCTGTACCGTGGCTTCGCGCTCGAGCCAGCCGCCACCGCCATCCGGCAGCAGTTCGACCAGGATAATCCTGTCCGGCAGTACCGCAGCGATTCTTCCATGATTCTGTCCCAAGTAGTTGCCTTCGGAGACCCGATGCACGACGCCATCGGTATCCTGCACCAGCCCCCAGACTTCATTCTGCTGTCCGAGCGTGCCCACCATCTCCAGGGTATCCAGCGGAAAGCGCTCAAGAAACTCCTTGCGCCGATCCGGATCCGGCCGCGGCCCGTCACCCACGGTGCCGGTCTCGGCAACTTCCTGCTGCTGCCTGGCGAAAGGGTCTCTGAGCCCCTGCGGGTTGTAGCTGAAACTCTCTGCCTCGCGGATTTCTGGAATCGGTTCGATCGGGCCAGGCGGCCGCGACAACACGTTGCTGATGTAATTGCGCAGATCGTCATTGCTTGAGCTGCAGCCGGCCAGCAGCAGCAATAGCGTCGCCACGATCAGCAGCTTGCCGGCAACTTTGATGTGATCATCCATTGGCGGCCTCCGTCGGCTCCTGAGCGAGCAGTTCGTCCTCATCCAGATAGCGGAATGTCTTCAGCGTACCCTGCATGCGCAGATCGCCGCGGACCTGATTGTCCACCGGCTTCAACTCGATGTCGCTCATGGTCATGATCACCACCCGCGGCAATGAGGCCACACCGGAGACAAACTGGCCGAATTGATGGTAAGTGCCCAGCATGCGGATGCTGATCGGCTTTTCGGCATAGAAACCACGGTTGGCCTCGGCCCCCGGCTCAAACAGTTCATTGCGAATACCGGTTGCCAGCGCGGTCTGGGAGATGTCGATCAGCAGATCCGGCATTTCCGTCTTGCTCGGCAGTTGGCGCAGCATCACATCCAGCAGGTCTTTCATTTCCTGCAGCTGCACGCGGTATTCATCCAGGTTGGCGGCAAGCCCCTGCTTGCGCTCGAACTGTTGCTTGAGTTCGGTTTCCTTTTTCACCAGCGCTTCCAGTTCCACGCGCTGATCCTTGATCATCAGCATGTAGCCAAGCACCAGAATGACGATCACCAGCAGGCCGAGAATAAAGCCCTTGGCTGTGTACGAAGCGTTGCCCAGATCGTTGAAGTCCAGGTCACGGATGTCATTGAAGTTCATGATGCAGCCACCTCTCCACCGACCATCACCGCATCCGGATCGACCTCATTGGGTGAGCCCAGACGTGCACGCACGCGGAAATTGTAGGGCTGATCCGGTGTGGCATCGTCCTCTTCCTCGATGATGATCAGCTCAGGATCATGCAGCCAGTCGGAGGCTTCAATGGCGCGCAGGTAACTGGAAACACGCGCATTGGACTGGGTCATGCCCTCGATGACGAGATTACTGCCCTGCTGCTGCACGCGCGTCAGGCGCAACCCCTCCGGCACGGTGGTCGCCAGTTCGTCGAACAGATGCACCATCAGCGTGCGATTGATCTGCAGCTCTTCGATCACGCTTTTGCGTGACAGCAGCCGCTGCCGCTCCTGCTTCAATTCCTCAATCGCGGCGATCTGCTGATCCAGTTTGGTGATTTCTGCGGTGAGGATGCGGTTGCGCTGCTGCTGGTTGTCGATCTGACCGCTGAAATACCAACTGGTCAGCAAAACCAGAGCAAATGCGCCCAGCCCGGTGGCGACACTGAGCACGACAAACTGCCGTTGGCGCTTGACTCTTCTGGCTTCGCGCCAGGGCAACAGATTCAGATGATACATTATTCGCAGCCTCGCAAAGCCAGACCCAGCGCCAGTGCCAGCGATGGCCCGTGCGCCTTCAGCAAGCGCCGGGAAACCTTGTTGCCGATGCTCAGTCGGGCACTGAAATCGGCCACCTCCACCGGCAGTTCGAGCTCATCGTGCAGATGCTCGGCCAGATCCAGCAGCCGACTGCCACCGCCGGTGAGGATCACATGCTCGATGCGATGGTACTGGGAAGAGGAAGCGTATGCCTGCAGTGCGCGGTTGATCTGCAGCACCAGCTGATGCCGGAACGGCTGGATGACCTCTTCATTGACGCGCGTATCCGGTTCGCTCAATACCTGCAGGAGATCGGACTGCTCGTCCGCGCTGACCGTCTCGGCCACCTGATGCTCCAGCTGCGCGGTACCGAAATTGATGTCCTTGACGTAGAGTTCCTTGCGATCGCGTACCGCCATGAAGATGATGGAATGGGCACCGATGTGCATCAGCGCGACGGTCTTTTCGCGCAGGCTTGGTGTTTCCAGCAATCCGATGTAACTGTTAAGTAGTGCGTATTTATCGATGTCCACCACGGCTAGCTCCAGCCCGGACTCATCCACCAGCGATTCCAGCTGGTTGATGTTCTCGGTGCGGGTGGCGGCGAGCAACACCTCGATCTGATCCTCGTTGCCTTGCGCCGTGCCCACCACCTGGAAATCCAGGCTGACTTCGTTGACGTCAAACGGCACGATCTGTCCGGCCTCGATCTGCACCTGACTTTCCAGTTCGGACTCAGACTGGCCTGCTGGCAGATAGAGCATGCGGGAGAAGGTGGAGGTCAGCGGGACTGCAAGCACGCATTCCTTGTGTTTGGCCGCGCTCTGGAACCAGACCCGGCTCAGTGCTTCACTGACCTTGCTGGGATTCTTGATCGAATTGTGATCCATCGCTTCCGCATCAAGCTGCTCTACGGCGAGATGCTCAAGCCGGAACCTGTCGCCCTCTTTCACCAGGGCGGCAAGCTTGACGGTGCTGGAGCCGATGTCGATCCCGAGATAAGGATGCCTGTTTCTGTTCAGCAAAGACCCTAGTTGCACTGTATCATCCTCATTTGGAACACTTGCTGATCAAACTGGATGACAGCATCCGGCCAGGCCAAAACGGCTTGCATTCAGTGTTGTTGCAGCAATCTTGTGACATCCTTGTCATACACATTATATGTTTTCAAGCTAAATTGAATAACTTATTGGAAATCATGAACTCTTTAATCAATTTCCGCTGAATGGCATTTATAACACTTTGTTAACCCGGAATCAAAACATTTCGCGCATTTTATTCATATCACGTGATAATTTCATGAACACCAGGCGACGCCGCTGTCCAAGCCACAGACATGGCAAACGGGCAGCAAACGGCGCGATACCCTGAATCCCGCAGCATAGACTATGAGCAAAACCGCCAAACGCAGCACCTTACGCAGACTCGCCAGTTGGACGCTGCGACTGGGCTTCACCGCCATCGTCCTCGGCATCGTCGCTGTGGCCGCCATCTGGCTGCTGCTGGCACCGGAACTGCCGGCGGTCGATGCCCTGGCGGAGGTGCAGCTGCAGAGTCCGCTGATCATTACCGCGGCTGACCGCAGCAGCATCAGCAGTTTTGGAGAGAAACGGCGCATCCCCCTGCCGCTGGATGACATCCCCGAAACCCTGCGCAACGCCTTCATCGCCAGCGAGGATGACCGTTTCTACAGCCATCCCGGCATCGATTGGCAGGGCATCGCGCGGGCCATGTTCGAGCTGATCCGCACCGGCGAGAAGGGTCAGGGCGGCAGCACCATCACCATGCAGCTGGCGCGCGGCTTCTTTCTCAGCAGCGACAAGACCTACGTGCGCAAACTCAAGGAAATCCTGTTGTCGCTGAAGATGGAGCGCGAGCTCAGCAAGAACCAGATCCTGCAACTGTATCTGAACAAGATCTACCTCGGTCACCGCGCCTATGGCGTCGCCGCCGCCGCACAGGTTTATTACGGCAAGTCGCTGGACGAACTGACGCTGGCTGAATCGGCCATGATTGCAGGCATCACGCAGCGTCCGTCCAAGGTCAATCCGATCACCAACCCAGAGGCCGCCGGCAAGCGCCGCAATTACGTGCTCACGCGCATGCATGCGCTGGGCATCATCGATGACGCGGCCTATCAGCAGGCCTATACCGCCGCCATCAGCGCTTTCCGGCATCAGGAAAATCATGCCGTCGAGGCCCCCTATCTGGCAGAAATGGCGCGCGCCTGGGCTGTGGAAAATTTTGGTACCGAAGTGTACGAGTCCGGTCTGCGCATCATCACCACCGTGGACGCACGCAACCAGGCTGCGGCAAACCAGGCCCTGCGCGAGGGCCTGCTGGAGTACGATCGTCGGCATGGCTATCGCGGTGCCGAAGCCACCGTGGACGTTGCTGACTACCGCAGCAGCGAGTCCCGACAACAATTGCTGGATCAGCATGTGATCGTGAATGGCATGCTGCCCGGACTGGTGATCGAAGCCGACAGCGAGCTGGCTCTGGTGACGCTGCGCACCGGTCAGACCATCACGCTGGATCTGGCCGCCATGGCGTGGGCCCGTCCCATGCTGTCACGCAACGCCATGGGCGAGGCACCGACAGCGGTCACGGACGTGCTGCAGGCCGGCGACATTGTGCGCGTGCAGATGAATGCCGAAGGCAACTGGCAATTGACCCAAATGCCGGAAACCCAGGCGGCCATTGTTTCGCTGCACCCGATTGATGGTGCCGTGCTGGCACTCAGCGGCGGCTTTGATTACTACAGCAGCAAATTCAACCGCGCCACCCAGGCCAGGCGACAACCGGGCAGCAGCTTCAAGCCGTTCATCTATGCCACCGCCGTGGATGCCGGCTACGGACCGGCCTCGGTGGTCAACGACGCGCCCGTGGTGTTTCGCGATGGTGCCGACGCCGAGGCCTGGAAACCGCAGAACTTCAGTCGCAGCTTTTACGGCCCGACCCGTCTGCGCGAAGCCATGACTCACTCGCGCAACCTGATTTCGGTGCGCCTGCTGGAGGACATCGGCATCGCCCCGGCGATTGAGTCGCTGCAGCGCTTCGGTTTTGCCGCCGATGACCTGCCGCACAACCTGTCCATGGCGCTGGGCTCGGTTAATCTGAGCCCGATGGAACTGGCCCAGGCTTATGCCATGCTGGCGAATGGCGGCTATGCGGTGCAGGCTTACTGGCTCAAGGAAATCCGTGATCAGGGCGACAACATCCTGCTCAGCACGACACCGGTACAGCTGTGCGAGCGCTGCCCTGAAATCGTCAGCCAGGAACTGGCCAGCGACGACAACACGGTCGTGCTGGACGTTTCCACCACCAGCAGTGAGATCAATCCGCAGATTGGTGTCGCCGACAGCGGCAGGCAACGCATCCGTGATACCGCACCGCCGCTGCAGCGGCTGTTCAAGCGCGACAGTCTGGAGGGGCCGCCGCTGCCGGCCTATCGCCAGCGTGCCATCAATGCGCGCACGGTGTATCTGATTCGCTCCATGATGGGCTCGGTGATCAGTGCCGGCACCGGCCGTCGTGCGCTCACCCTGGGACGCTCCGACCTGGCCGGCAAGACCGGCACCACCAATGAGCAGCGCGACGCCTGGTTCTCCGGCTTCAACAGCGATGTGGTGACCACGGTATGGGTCGGCTTCGATGATTTCAGTCCGCTCGGCAAACGCGAACTGGGCGGCGTCGCCGCGCTGCCGATCTGGATCGATTACATGGGCACTGCGCTGCGTGATTCCCCCGACCGTCTGCCGCCCATGCCGGATGGTGTGGCCCAGATCTGGATTGATGCCGAAAGCGGTCAGCTGACCGATGCCAATGCACCCGGTGCCATGCGAGAACTGGTGACGCTGGAACAGCTCAGTGCCATGCGCGCCAAGCAGCCCGCCGAAACGGGCGAGCAGCCGGCAGTCGACCCTTTCGGACTGTAATCAGTCCAGCTGAAAGCTGGCCACCACCGGGGCGTGATCCGATGGTCGCTCCAGCTTTCTCGGGTGCTTGTCGATCTCGCTGCTGACGCACTGTTCCGCCAGTGCTGTGGACGCCAGGATCAGATCAATGCGCAGCCCCAGATCGCGGCGGAATGCCGCCTGCCGATAATCCCACCAGCTGAACAGCTTGCCGTCGCGGGGAAACAGGCGGAAGGTATCGCGCAGCCCCAGATCAAACAATGCCTGCAGACGTTCGCGTTCTGCACTGGAACAAAGTATCTGCTCGTGCCAGGCCTGTGGATCGTGGACATCGTCATCAGCCGGTGCGATGTTGAAGTCACCCATGACGATGAGTCGCTGATGCTGCTGCAGTTCTGCGGCAATCCAGCGCTCGATGCGCTGCAGCCAGTCCAGCTTGTAGTGGTATTTTTCATCGTCCACCGCCTTGCCGTTGACGACGTAGAGATTGATCACACGAACACCGCCATAACTGGCGGCGATGATGCGGCGCTGCTCATCGCCCAGCTCCGGCGGCTCCAGCAGTACCTCGGTGGGCGGCTGCCGGCTGAGCAGAGCGACGCCATTGTAGGTCGGCTGACCGCTGCATATGGCGTGATAGCCGGCCTGCCGCAGTTGCGCATGCGGAAATTTGTCGTCGGTGAGTTTGGTTTCCTGCAGTCCCAGCACATCCACCGGGTGCTCGGCCAGCCAGTCCAGCACATGCGGCAAGCGCACTTTCAGCGAGTTGACATTCCAGCTGGCGACACTGAATGCTGCGCTCATGCCTCAGGCTCCCAGTGGTAATCGAAGGTGATCTCCTCATCAGCGGCGATGTCTTGCTGTGCATACAGATCGGCGTTCCAGAAATCTGCGTTGGGCTCGTCACTGTGGTTCAGGAAGCGCATTTCATTGTCACCGTCTATGCCTTCCCAGTGATCGGCTTCCTCATCGTACAGCCACAGCACATGCATGCCGTCGACCTCGGTTTCGCGACCGGCATAATGGCCGATGAATTCACCTTCGGCGATGTCGTGGCGGGCAAACAGACCATAACCATGGATGCCGGAGCGGGCCACGTACGCGCGCGGATTGTTCTGATAGACTGGATTGACATCTGGCGCACCTGCCAGCGCGCCAGGGGCGTCGGTCATGGCAGCGTGCGCCGACACGGACTGTTGTGATGGCATTGGCTTTACTCTTTTGATGGTTGATCAATCATGCTTGCAGACGACGACTGCATTGGCGCCGGTTCGGATCGTGCTTGTGCTGGCCACCGCGCATCGGCACCGGCCCGTGTCGAGCTGAGCCTGTGCCGCTTCCATGACCTGGATGCGCTGAGCCTGTATCAGTGCCTGCAGTTGCGCAGCGCCGTGTTTGTGCTGGAGCAACAGTGTCTGTATCAGGACATCGATGGTGCCGATCTGCAGGCCATGCACCTGCTGGTAAAACGCCAGCAGCAACTGATTGGCTATGGTCGGCTGCTGCCTCCGGACAATGCCCACAGTGCTGCGCGCATTGGTCGCATTGTTATCGCCGCCGGACAGCGCGGCAGCGGGCATGGCCGCTGGCTGATTGATCTGCTGCGTGCCTGTGCCCGGCGCCAGTGGCCGGGTCGGGACATCGAGCTCTCAGCACAAACGCATTTGCAGGAGCTGTATCGCCGCTGCGGCTTCCAGCCGATCAGCGCACCTTACGATGAGGATGGCATCAGCCACATCGACATGTGCTGGCATTCAGAATGATGAGAACCAGGATCCAGGAGTGCTGCTGCTGCCACCGCCGCCGCCGCTGCGACGTCGACCGCGTCGACGCCGGCGCATGCGTGACTGCAACTCCTTGCGCCGCTTGTCCAGCCATTCGACCCGATCCATGGTGATGACCTGTTCACCACGCCGCGCCGACTCCGCCTCACGATACACGCAGAAATCGTGATAGGCCTCCAGCTCCGGTTTGAGCTCGCGCGCAATCAGCTCGATCATGATGGCATCATCAAGGAAACCAACCACCGGGATGTGATCAGGGATGATGTCTTCGGGGTCAGCGAAATAGGCCAGCGCCGCCAGCACACGTTCGCGATCGGCGTCTTCCAGCCCCCAGGCCACGTCCTCCACCATCGCCACCATCTTGTCCAGTGTCTGGATGCGCTGCTTGATGAAATCCGGCGCCTTGGCGGTCTGCCCCTGCTTCAGAACATCCCGCACCTGGCGCAGAATATCCTCCTCACTGCTCTTGCTGCGGGCCTTGGTGGCCTTGTTCATGATCTGGCGGAAATGATCCAGATCCTGTGGGCTTAATTCCAGAGAAATTTTCAGGCTCATAGTGAAAGCATCCTAGGTGGCTGCTGCGTCTGCTCCAACGCAGCTGATCAATGGTTCAAATTACTGTGCCGCAGCGCCGCTGTCAAATGTGCATGGCCGTTCAGCCGGGCCTAATTCGCAACCGGATATCAGGCTGCGGCCACGAACAGTCCGATCACGCAGGCAAACCCCACTGTCCACGCCAGCGAGCGCAGCAGCGCCCAATCCTTGACATAGCAGAGCGAATACAGCACCCGAGCGGCAACAAAAGTCAGCGCGTAGGTGTCCAGCGTGGCCTGTGCAAGATTAAGCTGGTGGGCAATGATGACGGCAGCGGCAAAGGGCGCAAACGCCTCGTAGGCATTCTGCTGGGCCCAGTTGGCGCGCTGCTGATAGCCCTGCAGCGAGGCGAGAAACTCTCTTGGCTTGTGGTTATCGTAGGGTCTGCCGGCACCGGCCTTGGCGATTCCGGCCAATAGCAGCGGCATGATGACGGTGGCCAGCACGCACCAGTAGGCTATGGTCATGATTTGATCTCCCAACAAAAAAATTCTGACACGATGTAAGCATTGTAGCGAAGTCCGGGTCTTGATGTACGACGCAGGGAAGCGTCTCGGCCAAATCAGCAGTGAAGCGAATGACGTTTACGAGGGTGGCAGGCCGAAAACAACCCTGGAAGACAGGATGTCTTCCAGGGTTTTTTTATGTCTACAGTTCGCTCCCATCAGCTGCTGTGCCGCAGCAGCCATTGCATGCCGACAAACAGCAGTTGCGGCTGATGGACAACGTCAGTATCCAGCAGCGGCAACAAACGCTGCGCATTACCGCCAGTCAGCAGCACCCTACACGACGGCCAGCCGGCACGCTGTGCCACGGCCCGCGCCTGCATGACCAGACCGGCCTGGGCGTGCAGGCTGCCGTGCACCAGCGCTGATCTGGTGTCACTGGCAGCCAGGTTGGCATCATTCTCTCCTGGTGCCACCGCAACCGCCGCCAGCAGCGCTGCATTGCTGCTGCCAGACAGTGCCGGCAGATGCGCCAGACGCTGCCGCAGCGCACTGAGCCCATCCTGCAATCCGGCACTGATCCAGCCGCCCAGATGCTGTCCGCCTGCGGCGAGAAAATCCACCGTGGTGGCAGTGCCGAAATCGGCGAGGATGACGTTATCATGCGGATACAGCGAGTGTGCGCCAGCCAGCCCGGCCCAGCGATCCACCCCCAGTTGTTGCGGCTGCGGATAGCCACAGCGCAGATCGGCAACCCTGGATTCGGTGTGCAGCCATTGCAGCGACAGCCCGCATGCCGACTGCAGCAGGTCATCAACGGCCTCACGCTGGCCGGCTGCGGCAACACAAATACCGGCGGCGCTGCGCACACATGCGCCAGCGGCCTGGCTGGTGTTCAGCGCAGCGCGCAAATCCTCCAGCGATCCAGTCTGGATCTCGACCCCTGCAGGTCGCTGCGAGGCCCCCAGCAGCTGCCATTTGCAGCGGCTGCTGCCAACATCCAGCAGCAACTGCAAGGCTTGCGGCTGCCGGGCGTGGTTGTTGCCGCTACTCATGTCGCGGTCTGTGACCATTGTCGCAGCGATATGGCCGAGGCATTGAAGCTGTGTGACTTCGCGCCACTGTGTACCAGATAGGCACCACTGACATCGATGCCACCGGCCACGCCATCAGCCAGCAACACATCATCGCTGTCACTGCGCACGCAGATGCGCTGGCCGAACAGCAGATCATGCTGTCGCCAGCTGTCCAGCAACGCCTCGGCAGTCAGGCTCTGGCCCTGTTCCAGCTGCATGCACAGCTCAGCCAGCTGATTGATGAGCAACGCCGCCAGCCGGTTGCGCGAAACCTCGCCGCCCAGCGTGCGCAGATCCACCGGCGGCAGGGCCTGATGTTCTCCGGATACCGCACTATGCAACAGTTGCTCACGCAGCTGCTGCAGCCACTCAGCCGGCCAGCTGACATTGATGCCGACACCGATGATGACCGTGCAGGGACCATCCATGCCACCCTGCATTTCGATCAGAATGCCGGCCAGCTTGGCGCTGTCATTTGCCTGCTGCACCACGACATCATTCGGCCATTTCAGTTTCAGCGCTGGCAAACCAGACTCTGGCAAAGGCTGCACCGGCTCCAGCTGATCCTGCAGCACGGCGCGCAACAGCAGGCCGACACGAATGCCCAGCAGCGCCAGCGCACTGGCACCAATGGCAAACTCCCAGCGCAGTGACAGCAGCAGACTGCCGTAGGCGGGTGCCTGCCAGTGACGACCGCGGCGGCCACGACCCGCCGTTTGCTGCTCACTCATACAGCAGGCCACACCGGCCTGCTCTGCCCTGGCCAGCACGGCACTGGTGGAGTCGCACTCCGGCAGACACTGCAGATGCAACACACGTGCTGCAACCGACGGCTGCAGGCAGGCAAAAATCTCCCCGGCATCAAGCAGTGCCACCGGCTGCTGCCAGCGGTAGCCGCTGCCGCTGCTGGCGCTGATGGCCACCCCGGCGGCACGCAAGGCCTGCACCTGTTTCCAGATGGCTGCGCGGCTCACACCCAAATGCTGTGCCAGCCTGCGGCCCGAAACCGCCCCCTGCTGGCGCAGCGTCAGCATGATCTCGTGCGCCAGCGGGCTCATTGCTGATCCCGAGATGAGGCAGCTTGACCGCGCCGCAATAGCCGCAAGCGCTGAAAACGGTGTTCGCTGCCCTGGCGCAAACGGCTGATATTGCTGCGATGGGTCCACAGCACAAACACAGCCGCCAGCGCGGCAAACAGCAACTCCGGCAAATGCTCGGCGGGCTGTGCGAACAGCTCCCGTCCATGCCAACCCAGCCACAGCAGCGGCAGTGCCAGCCCGGCGGCGATGCTGGCCAGACCCACATATCCCGTGGTCAGCACCAGCAGCAGCCACAACAGCAGCACCAGCACGCCGGGGCCGGGCATCATTACGGCCGCGATCCCGGCCAGCGTGGCCATGCCCTTGCCGCCGCGAAAACCGAAATACAACGGCCAGACATGACCGGCCATAGCCGCCATCCCGGCCGCAGCCGGCAGCCAGACCTGCAGCGTCGAACCTGCAGCACCTGGCCAGTGCGGCAACAGCAGGACTGCCAGCACGCCCTTGCCGATGTCAATCAGCACCACCAGCAGGGCAAACCACCAGCCCTGCGTGCGCAGGGCATTGGTGCCGCCAGCGTTGCCGCTGCCGCTGGCGCGGATGTCAATACCGCGCCAGCGGCCCAGCAGCAGACTGCCGGAGAGCGACCCCAGCAGGTATGCGGCCAGCAGCACCGCCAGCAGGATGCCGGTGGTTTGGATCATGGTTCCAGCTCTGGTCTCTGCTCTGGCCTCTGCTCTGGCCTCTGCTCTGGCCTCTGCTCTGGCCTCTTCTCGGGCTCAACATCGAACACGGGCTGCACGGCCAGCACCAGCACACCGGGGCCGGCGTGGGCACCTATGGCCGGTCCGGTTTCGGCGATCCAGCACTCCTGCAATGCCCGGAAGTGCCGCTGCAACATGGCTTGCAGGCGCTCTGCTGCGACCCGGTCATCGCCATGGCTGATGAGCATGCGACAGGCATAATCCGCTGGCAGCCGGCGTCTGATCCAGTTGACCATGGCCTGCGCCGGATCGCTGCCGGTCGCGACCACGCCAGCCGGCTTGAGCTTGCCGCTGGCCGAGGTTTTCAGCACCGGCTGCACGCCCAGCCAGCCGGAAAGTGTTGCCAGCCAGCCGGGAATGCGGCCACCACGTGCAGCATGGGACAGGGTTCTGGCCACGGCGATGGTGAAGGTCTGCGCGCGCAGCCGCTCCAGCACTGGCAGCATCTCGCCGACACCGATACCCGCTGCCGCCATGCGTGCGGCGGCAATCGCCAGCAAGCCCTGGCCTCCGGAAGCATTGCGGCTGTCAAACACATGGATGTTCTCACCCGGTCGCTGCGCCTGTCGTGCCGCGTGGATGGTGCCACTCAGCGCCCCCGAAACGGTGATGTTAAGAATGCCGCCGGCATGATCGGCCAGCGTGCCGTACAGGCGCCGGTAATCACCTGACGGCGGTTGTGAGGTCTGCGCCGGTTCACGGCTGTTGGCCAGACGCCGGTAAAACTCTGCCACCGACATGTCCAGCCGATCCAGGTATTCGACATCGGCAAAATTGAAGCGCAGGGGCACCCGGCTGATACGCAGTTCGCTGGCCAGTTGCTCGGGCAGATCCGCTCCGGTATCGGTGACTATGGCAATCTGCTGCCGGTCGCCAGCGCTGGTGGTCTGCATGAACATGTCGTCCGCCTTCTGCTGGGTCACCTCACCGTGCCGCCGGCAAACAGCAAACGCAGCGCCGGGATGATCAACATGGATGTGCATGCGCAGGCGCTGTGCACCACCGGCCAGCACCAGGCAGGAGGCATCCAGCGTCTTCAGTTCCTGCATCAGCTGCTGGCGCTGCAAACCATCGCCCTCAACGATGCACTCGGTGCAGTAGCGGTGCTCGGGATTGCTGTGGTCAATCAGCACGTGGTCTTCCCGGATGTCCAGCACATCGTCATTGTCGACCAAGGTTGCAGCACCGGTGTCAATCAGCGTCTGAATGCCCTCAAGCACATCGACAAAGCCCTGGGCACCGGCGTCCACCACCCCGGCACTGCGCAATACCGGCAGTTGCTCAGGGGTTTTGCGCAGTGCTTCGCGGGCGGCCTGCAAGCCGCGTCGCAGCAGGCTGTGTATGTCCTGATCGCCGTTGTCGTGCTGTCTGCTGACCGCCTCGGCAAAGGCTTTCTGCACGGTAGGCATGGTGCCATCGACCGGCTCGGCCATGGCCTGTCCGGCAAGGCTGCTGGCATGCCCGACGGCGGCGGCAAACTGCGCCGCATGCATGCGCGGCAATGCTCTGGCCGATTCATAAAACCCCTGAAAGAACTGCGCCATGATGGCACCTGAGTTGCCGCGGGCACCATCCACGGCAGCCGCCGCGATGGCTTCCAGCACCGCCCCCAGATCCCTGTCAGCCTGCTGCTGCAGCGCCTGGCTGATGCTGCGCAGCGTGAACAGCAGATTGGTGCCGGTATCGCCATCGGCGACCGGAAACACGTTGATGCGGTTGATGGCCTGACGCTGTCGGCGCAATTGCCGCGCTGCGGCCAGCATGGCGCGTTTCAGGCGGCTGCCATTGATGTAGGCGATTTTCAGCATGGCCCGATCTCTATTGAACTGATCACGATGGCAGCGCTCACTGGCAAGGTAGTGCTGGCGGCAGCGGCTGCTGTAACCAGGCCGCGCTGACCTTTTGCCCAGCATGCATGCCGCCGATGCGAATGAGTTCGCCAGTGCCCGCAGCCAGCAGCATACCGCGATGATCCATGCTGGCGGTTTGCAAACGAGCATGACACTGCCATTGCTGCCGGGCCAGATTGAAACTAACCACACTGTCCAGCGGCGTTGCCGGCACCCCATCGTAACCGATGCCGTTGTAGTTGTAGGCCTGCGCTGAACCGGCCGCAAAAACAATCAGACCGCGCTGCTTATCGGCGGCGGCAGCAGCACGATAGCGAGGCAGTCCCGGCATGGCTGCAACTGGATGCCAGTCTATGCGACGATGATCTTCGGCATCGATACGGCCGCCCCAGCACTCGGCAGACATGCGAAATGAGCGCTTGCCACTGGCCGGGTACGACAGGGCCACACCGCCACACACCAGCATATCTCCGTCCAGCATGCCGCCGGCATGGCCGAACACCGGCGTGCCCGGATACGGCGTGGCCTGGGTCCAGCTTTGCGTGCGGGTGTCGAACAGCTGCACCAGATTGACGTTGCCCAGATCGTGCCAGCCACTGATGAGGTAAATGTAGCGGTCACGATAGACCAGTGCCAGCGTGTCATCCACCGGAATCGGCATCGGCGTGCTGCGCCGGTAAACCGGCTGTCGGCGCGCATTGATCTGATACACATCGGGGCTGGAGACTTCACTGCCATCGGCGGCAACGTGGTAACCACCGAACAGCCATACCGCATCAGCTGCCGCCACCGCCACCGCGGCCAGACGTCCGCGCTGTGTCGTGTCAGCACCGGTCGCACTGTCCGGGACCGGCGGCAAGCGCTGCCAGTGACTGCTGCCGGCCGGCAGCCACCAGCCGCTGGCGCTGACATCGCGCCAGGTTTTGCCGCTGCCCAGTCCCATGAAGCTGTAGACATCGACCTGCTCGCTGTCGCCATCGGTATCGGCCACCAGTGCCGTCACCGCATTGTTGCTCAGCGCCACCGGGAGATCCACCGCCAGTGCCTTGACAGAAAGCAGCAGCAGGCACAAGCACAGCCCGCGCAGGCAGCACGAAAGCGGCGCTGCCATCATGCGGAATGTGGCTGCCATTGCGCCAGCCAGCGTTGCAGGCCAGCGGCATCAAATGGCCATTGCAGTTCAGCGCTGCTGGCGCGTGCCCGCAGTACCGGTATTCGCGGGCCATAAGTCCGCAGCAATGCCAGCTGGCCATCGATGTCGACTTTGGCGTAGTGCGGCGGTGACGCCAGCTGCTGCAACAGCTGTTCCGCCTCATCGCAAAGGTGACAGTCCTGGCGGCCATACAGGATCAGATCTGGTTCATTGATGTTCATGGCATGCGCAGGCCTGAAAACGGAATGGACTGACCGGAATTTTACCGCATGCTTTGCTTCTGATGCGAAATGTAATATTATAACGTTATGCATACAGGCAAACTTGACAGCACACTGAAACCGCGCCCTGACCGACGCTGGTTCGATTATCTGGGCATCGGCCTTTCGCTGGCCTGCCTGATTCATTGCCTGGCCTTGCCACTGCTGATCATGTTCACGCCGTTCGTGGCCAGTTGGCTGCTGGAAGACGAATTCTTCCACACTTATCTGCTCGCTTTCATCCTGCCAGTCGCCCTGAGCGCCTTTGCCATCGGCTGGCTGCGCCATCGCAGCCTGGTGGTGCTGGTCTGCGGCAGCGTGGGCTTGAGCCTGATCAGCATCGCCGCGCTGCAGGCTGCCTGGCTGGATCACAGCCTGTTCAGTGCCAGCATGGAAAAAATCCTGACCTCCATTGGCGGATTCATGCTGATCATCGGCCATCTGCTGAATCTGCGCTGGCGCTGAAAAGCTCTGCATCATAAACTTTTTGCTGACCCGGCTGTCCGCCATCCTGGCTGGCAGCTCAGGCATTGCTACAGGCTGTGGTTGACAAACGCCTCTGGCGGTCATTGAATAAACTATTCTCTCTTCTGCCACCATGAGCTTTACCATGATCCGATTGCTTTCCGGCAAAACATCGTCACCATCCGCTGCGGCCGCCAAAACGCTGCCCACCAGAAGCACTGTCCCAGGTATTCTGATAACCGTCCTGCTGTCTGCTTTACTGCTGCTGAGCGCCTGCTCAAAGCCGCCTGACGACAGCAGCGCACCGCCTCCGGGAGAAAGCCCCACCGCCCAAACTGCTGCCGCTGGGCCTGACGTCGACATGCCCAAGGGGCGCTTGCCGGCAGACGTGGTGCCACAGCATTATGACCTTGATCTGCTGATTGATCCTCGGCAGCCGGGGTTCTCCGGCACAGCACGGATCGAGATCGACATCGCGCGCGCGACCGACGGCATCTGGCTGCATGGTCAACAGCTGGAGGTCAGCCAGGCGCTGCTGCAACGCGATGACGGCACGGCGCAGCCCCTGCAGTATGAACAGCTTACTCCACTGGGTCTGGCGCGCTTGCGACCATCCGCACAGGATGTCCAGCTTGCTGCCGGCAAGGCGCTGCTGGTGATCGATTACCAGGCCTCATTCAACCAGTCGCTGGAGGGCTTGTACAAGGTCACCAGCGGAGGCGATGACTATGCCTTCACCCAGTTCGAAGCCACCTCGGCCCGGCTCGCGTTCCCCGGCTTCGATGAGCCTGCCTTCAAGGTGCCGTTCGACATCAGCCTGACCGTGCCGGATGGGCACAGCGCCATCACCAACACACCGCTGCTGGATGTGGAGCAACTGGACGACGGCATGCAGCGGCACCATTTTGCACGCAGCAAACCGCTACCAACCTATCTGCTGGCCTTCGCGGTCGGGCCTTTCGATGTGGTCGCATGGGAAGATCTGCCCAGCAATGCGGTGCGCGATCGCAGCCTGCCGTTGCGTGGCATCGCCGTGCGCGGCAAGGGCGAGCAGCTCGATTATGCGCTGCGCCATACCAATGAGATCGTCACGGCGCTGGAGGATTATTTCCAGATTCCCTATCCCTATGCCAAGCTGGACATCATTGCAGTACCGGATTTTTCTGCCGGCGCGATGGAAAACGCCGGTGCCATTACCTACCGCGAACAGTTGCTGCTGCTGGACGATGAGGCAACGGCACGGCGCAAGTTTGCCTATGCCTCGGTGCATGCGCATGAGCTGGCCCACCACTGGTTCGGCAATCTGGTCACGCCGGTATGGTGGGATGACATCTGGCTGAATGAAGCCTTTGCCACTTGGATGGCGGCTGTCACGCTGGATCGGATGGATGCCGATGGCGGTTATCGTCGCAGTCTGCTGCAGCGCGCTCTGGGCGCAATGCAGGTGGACAGCCTCAGCAGTGTGCGCCAGATCCGCCAGCCGATCGCCAGCGACCACGACATCGCCTCGGCCTTTGATGCCATCACCTACAGCAAAGGCGGCGGCGTGCTGGCCATGTTCGAGCGCTATCTTGGTGCCGAAGCATTTCGCGCCGGCATTCAGGATTATCTGCAGCAGTATGCCTGGGGCAATGCCAGCGCCGATGATTTCATCAACACCATCGCCGCCCGTGCCGATGCCGGGCAGGCCAGCATCACCGCACAGGCGTTTCGCTCTTTCCTGACCCAGCCCGGCGTGCCCCTGCTGGCAGTCGAAACAAACTGTGACAGCCAGCCTGCCACGCTGCAGCTGCGGCAAAACCGTTATCTGCCGCTGGGATCGGCCGGCGACAGCAACCAGCTCTGGACGCTGCCCACGTGTATTCGTTATGGCCTTGCCGACGGCAGCACCCATAGCCAGTGCCAGATGCTGGAAAGCACTCTGGATTCGGTGGCGCTGACCGCCATGCAGTGCCCGAGCTGGATCATGCCCAATGCCGACGGTGCCGGTTATTACCGGTTCAACCTTCCCGACCCGCAGTGGCAGCAGCTGCTGCAGGCCAAAGACCAGCTCTCCAGCAATGAAAAGCTGGTGCTGGCGGACAGTTTCAAGGCTGCCCTGCAGGCAGGTGGCATTGCGCTCGAGACCTTGCTGGAACAGTTGCCGCAGTTCGTCAACGATGCGCAGCCGGAAGTGGCCGGCAGCCTGCTCGGCAGCGTCGCTGAGTTCTATACCGAGTTTGCCGACAGCAGTCAGCAGGCAACCATGCGCGCGCGGCTGTTGCCACTGTATCAACAGCGTTTGCAGCAACTTGGGCTGGCACCGCTGGCCGATCGCAACGCCGCCAACCTGCAGAACAAGCTGGTCGATCAACTGGTGCTGGTGCTGGATGACAAAAAGCTCGGCAACGAACTCGCGCGCATGGGGCTGGCCTACACCGGCACCGCCAAACTTGATCCCGCGCCGCTGGCAGACAGCAACCTGGATCTGATCAGCACCGCGATCGCCGCTGCCGCCAGAGATCGCGCTGACAGCTATCTGCGACACCTGCAACAACAGGTGGTGGCCAGCTCTGATGCCATTTATCGTCAGCGTCTGCTGGCGGCGATGGGACAGCACAATGACCCGGCACAACAAGCACTGCTGCTGGAGATGGCCTTGTCCGAAGACATCCGCGACAATGAAATCTATTACCTGCTGGGGCCGCAGTTTGCCCAAGTGGAAACCCGTGCCGGGGCCTGGCAATGGCTGCAGCAGAATCTGGCCGCGGTGCTGGAACGCATTCCGGTGTGGCGCAAGGGACGTGTCTCACAATTGGCCGACAGCTTCTGCAGCACTGAGCGGGCAGCAGAAGTCGAGACATTCTTCGCCGAGCGCAGCGAAAATCTGCAGGGCGGTCCGCGCGCGCTGGCCAACACACTAGAAACGATCCGCCTGTGTGCAGCGAGAAAGGCGCACTTTCAGCCGCAATTGCAGGCGCTGATACAGTCATCTGCCGCACGCTGATGCCCTCAAGATCACAGCAGACTCGTGCAGCACTGCGCAAGCAGATTGAATTTCAGCCTGATTTCCGCCTATGCTGAGAGCATGAGCGAGCAACGATTTCAGACATTTCGCGAGTTCTATCCGTATTATCTGGACGAACACCGCAACCTGACCTGTCGGCGACTGCACGTCATCGGCAGCCTGCTGGTGCTGGTCATTCTCGCTGTCAGCATGGTTACCGCAAACGCGTGGTGGCTGCTGCTGATGCCGGTGGCCGGCTACGGTTTTGCCTGGGTCGGACATTTTTTCTTCGAACACAACCGTCCGGCCACCTTCAAATATCCACTGTACAGCCTGCTGGGTGACTGGGTCATGCTGGCCGACACCCTGCGCGGCAAGCTGCGCTTCTGAACCTGCCGCGCTCCAGCGACGACGCCACCACTGCGGCGCAGCAGCGGCTGCGCCGCATGCGACTGATTCCGCTGCTGTTGCTGCTGTTGATGCTGGCGCTGTTCCTCATCACGCTGCTGCAGCCATTTGCCGGTTCCGGCTGGCTGCAGGCATTTGCCGAGGCCGCCGTGGTTGGCGCGCTGGCCGACTGGTTTGCGGTCACCGCGCTGTTCCGGCATCCACTGGGGCTGCCGATTCCGCATACCGCCATCGTCAAACGACGCAAAGACCAGATCGGCACCAATCTGGCCCGCTTCGTGGCCGATCATTTTCTCGCCCCCGATGTGCTGGCCAGGCACCTGCAGCAACTGGCGCCGGGTGATCGACTGTTGCGCTGGCTGGCCCGGCCACAGGCACAACAGGCCCTGTCCGGACATCTGCTCACGGCGCTGCACTGGGCCGTCAACGCACTGGGCGAGCAACCGGTGCGTGAATTCAGCCAGCGCCTGTTGCGGCAGAATCTGTCCAGCGAAAAACTCAGCCGCTGGAGCGGCGCCGGACTGCGCTATCTGATCGAAAACGATCGCCATCAGCCGGTCATCAGTCTGCTGCTGGAGCAACTGGCGACCAACCTGCAGCGGCAGAACCATGCCATCCGTCAGCGCATCAGCGCTGGCAGCCCGTGGTGGCTACCGGGCTTTGTCGACGATCGCATCGCCCGGCAGATGCTGGCACGGGTGGAAACGCTATTGCTGCTGATGGCGGCAGATCCGCGCCACACCCTGCGGCGGCGTCTGAACATGCAATTGCACCGGCTGGCACGGGAACTGGAACAGGGCCGCCACGGCGACACCCTGCATGAATACTGGCAACAGCTGTCGCAACGACCGGAAATTCAGGACTATGCCGTGTACCTTTGGCAGCGGCTGGTGGCCGAGATCAACCGGCAAAGCGACGATGATGATAGCCTGTGGCATCGAGAGATTCGTGCCTGGCTGGCACAACTGGCAGACAATCTGGCGCAGGATGACGCCATGCGCAGTCGTCTGAATCAATGGCTGGGCGACGCCCTGGTCGAGGTGATCAGCACCCATCGGCAGGAGTTTGCACAGCTGATCAGTGACACCGTCGCGGCCTGGGACGGCGAGGAAACCTCACGCCGCATCGAACTGCAGATCGGGCCTGATCTGCAGTACATCCGCATCAACGGCACGCTGGTTGGCGGCAGCATCGGTGTACTGCTGCATGCTGCCAGCGAGTTGCTTGGATGAAGCGATGGCAAATATTCCGGTCGCCATGGCGATGCTTCGACCATGTGCGTTGACAACATTGAGCATACTTGTCCCAGACATGCTGATCGCTCAGTCAATGGACATGGGTTCAAAAGCATGCAAATCGCCCCACCTATTGAACATGATTACGATGCAATGACGAAGTCTGCTGAATATCGATGCTCGTTGATACAATAAAGAAGGGGCTGATCAGCAAAGCTTCAGCCCCGAAAGATGAATAACCTGTTGCGATAAAATTGCTACTGCGTCATCTGCTCTTCATCATCCTCATCGCAGCTGACGCCGCAACCCTCCACTGTCACATCATTTGAAGGCATGGCCCATGGATCACCTGCACTGCCTGCGCCTCCCGGACCACCCGCATATTCATAAGTTGTTGTTCTATTGTATCGAAAGTTATCAAACGTCCCTGATCTATGAAAAACAACCTGATCACCATTCTCAAAAGGACTGGTATGCACTGGAGGTTCAGGAGTTGGCACAATGGATTCCCAGGGATCTCTGGAAGCATCCGCAAAAGTCAGCGGATTGCCCAGGTTCCACTCATGCACAAATTCTTTGGTAGTCATTGTTTGGACAACATGCCTCTGCCCATACCCCTGATCTACGCTTTGTATAATGGTCACGGTATCTGCCTCAAAATCATTTTGTGAAAAAGCAGGATACACGCAAAAGAGAGCCCCTAAATAAATGATAAGAATCAAAGCTTTACTTAATCTTGCGTGATATTTAGAGTTATTGAAATTCATCATTACCTCCTCTTTGTGCAAAGACAAAAGTTATGAACTCAGACACAAGCCCGAATTATTCATGAAACCGACTACTGCGATGCCTCCAGTACCCGCATCTGCGGCGTTTCGCTCGGTCACGAATCCTCAACGTACTGTCAAGTACGCCTGCGGTTCGTTCGGTCGTGAAACACCACAGCTACAGGCACTGGCAGCATCTCGCGACGTCGACTCATGAATAATGCGGGCTAG
>JAHJQV010000013.1 GCA_018819105.1 Gammaproteobacteria bacterium | reverse complement strand
AATTCCCGGATGCAAGAGCCCGGAGAGTAGTGTTTACGGGGCGTGGCGCGGAGATTTTCCAACCGGAGCATAGTTCACACTATGTGAGGATTGCAAAATCGAGCACGCGCCCCGGAAGCGCTGCTATTGCGGGCAGTGAAACGGTCTGGCGCCGGGAAATTATGCAATTGTTGGGTAAAGTCAGCGCTGACAGCACCGGTCGCTGACCGGTGCTGCTTACCAGCTGTAGCGCACGCTGTAGCGGATGGTGCGGACTGATTCCGCAGCAACCTTCACCCGGAACTGGATGCGATTGCTGTTCAGTTGTGCATGCTCGTCACTGGACTCGATGATCTCCCAGTTGGCAGCCCGAAACAGATTTTCATTTACCAGCACAGTTTCTGCTTCCGGTTTACGATTGCGGATCTCGATTTCCCAGCTTTCGGTCAACTGACGCAGACGATTGTCAACATTGAAACCGGTCTGCTTTCTGGCCGCCTTGATGTCGAAGGCATTGCCGGTATGCAGACGCACGGTTTCATCTCGCGGAGTGTGCCCGATGCTGTCTTCTCCAATGAACTCCAGTTCGCCATCGTCCTGGTTCAACTCGGATATGCGCACCCGACCCGCCGGCAACGGCACATAAAGATTGCTGTCACGATCGTTGATGAATTCGTAGTGCACCTGCACATCGACGTCGCTGGAACCGGTAAAGCTGTCGCTGAACTGCTGACCACCAAAATACCCCGGGCTGCCATCCACCAGCAGATGTTTCTGGCACGGGATGTTGCGCGCGGTCGGGAACAGCTCGATCTGGCGGGTGGCATTTTCCGGCAGATCAATCGGCCGCCCGAGGGTATAGAGATGGTATTCGTTGAATGCCTGCTCGGCAAAACCCTCATCGGCCACCGCAGTGCTGCGCGCCACCATTTCATACACGGCGGCCTTGGGGGCCACGCTGGCTCGTCTGACGTCTCCGGCCAGCAGTTTCAGTTTGGCCTGCTGATACGCGACACCGGACTGATTCACCAGACTGACCCAGGCAGAGAGATGCAGCCGGCAGGCACCATTGCTGTGGTGCAGCAAAGCATTGTAATCGGCCCACCAGGTCATGCCGCTGGTCTGATAGGCGATTTCGACATCCTGCGTGCCGGCCTTGGGTGCGTCCAGATGCCAGACCAGGGTCGGCTGGCTGATCAGTCCATCAGGCAGGCTGGGAAAGCGAATGTTCAGATACTGATTGATGGTGATCACGGCGCCGCTGTCGTCCTGCAGCATGAGACCACCACTGGTGCCCAGCAATGTGCCGCTGTGTGTGTCGATGTCGTCACCGCGTGCCTGCTCCACCGTCACCGGCTGGCCGAGATAGCGTTGCAGCAGTTTGTCCATGCTCACCAGATCGAATTCGAAACTCTGATCGAGCACACGTGTTTCCGGCATGCTCAGTGATCGAAACGACACTGTGGTGGGATCGATGGCCGCCGCCACATCGACCACACGCAGACGCTGCGAGCCGCGCTCAAGCTGGTAGCTGCGCTGGTGACGCACGACGGCAAATCCGGGCACCTGGGCACCGCGGCCGCTGCCGGCACCCTGGGACGGCAGGTACAGGCTGGCCGGCACGCCACCCGGTCGGGCACTGCTGTAAATGGTGATGCTGTCCTGGCTGTCTGACTGGCTGTCCTGGGCCGACAATGCGCCCGAAACCAGAGCCGCCAGCGCTGCAGTGAGCAGCGCCGACAGTCGTTGCAAGGTGGCTGTATTCATGGTTTGCTCCGTTGGCCCGGCTTGATCCGGCATGGATCAGACTCGGGCTTGTTGATGCCGGTCTGGCAACCGACCGCTGTGCCCATGCCAAAGACACGACAAATGCCAGATGATCACAGCTGTGATGCCCCAGACGCGTTGTTGTTCCAGCGTCATTTCCGGCATCTGAATTGTGCCTGCCGGGGTGCTGCGCGAACGCCAGTGATGGTTGCGCGCATTCAGCGCAGTGTCGACCGCAGCGGCATACACCGCCTCAACCTCGTTCGGATCAGGCTGCAGGGCAAACCCCGGCCGCAACCAGCCCACAAACACGTGCAGGCGGTATCCGCTGATGGTGAGCAGATCACCCAGCTTGCCTACAGGCTGGATGAAATCGGCATGTATGCCGGTTTCTTCCGTGGTTTCACGCACGGCTGTGGCCAGCAGACTGGTGTCACCAGGTTCTGCCACACCGCCGGGAAAGCTCATCTGGCCGGCATGCCGGCGCAGGTGTCGGGCGCGACGGGTTAGCAGCATGCGCATCGACTCGTTGCCATCAGTGTGTGCCACTTCAGGGTGGCAGTTCGGGTTTGCCGTGCTGGCAAAAAATGGCATCAGGATGGCGGCGTCAACGGCTGGTCGCGCATCGCCGCTGTCTTGCAGATGTGGTCCGGAGTCTTGCTGGGGCCATGACCAGCGGCGCAGCCGGGACTGACATTGCACCGCTCGCTGCACACATTGCAGCAGTTGCTGCGGCACCTGCGCAGCGACTGCGCCTGCCAGTGACTCAGTCAAACATGGACTCCAGCCGCAGCGGCAGCACCACCTGCATCAGATGGGCGCGCTGGGCATCGCTGTAAGCAAGCCAGGCGGTGATTTCAGCAGCGCTGCGACCACAGCCGATGCAGATCTGCTCGTCATTCAGACGACAGATGCTGACACACGGCGATGCAATCTGTGGCTGGGCTGCAGGCATCATCTCTGCCATCATGACAGGGCCGAGTCAGCCCTGTTGCGATGAATTACAGTTGTGCTTATTCCTGCGCACCAACAGAAACCAGACGCAGATCGAACACGATTGCCTCGTTCGGGCCGACCGGGGGCTGACCACGCAGGCCGAAACCCAGCTCAGGTGGCACATAAATGCGCCACTCCGCACCTTCGCGCATCAGCGGCAGGACTTCCTGCCAGCCCTGCAGCACCTGGTCCACCTGGAACGTTTCCGGCGTGCCACGGGCGAATGAACTGTCGAACTCCAGGCCGTCCATGCGTGAACCGCGGTAATGCACGGAAACGGTGTCGGTGGGTCCAGGACGCGCGCCACTGCCAGCCTGGATCACTTTGTACTGAACCCCGCTGGGCAGCACCACAACGCCGTCATTGCCACGGTTTTCCTGCAGAAACTCGTTGCTCTTGGCCTGGTTTTCATCGGCCAGCGCACGCAGTTCCTGCAAGCGTTTTTCGCGCAGCTCTTCATTCAAGGTGGTGAGAATCTGCTGCATTTCCTCACGCGGCACCGAAGGTTCAGCTTCATTGCTGGTGTCGCGAATGGCCTGGATGACCTGCTCGATCTGCAGATCGATGCCCTGACGCCGCAGATTCATGCCGATGTCGTAGCCAACCGCGTAGCTCAGTTTGCCGGGCTCGATCTCGGCAATGCTGGACTGCGCCTGCAGTGCCGCCGATGCCAGCAGCAGGGTCAATGGTAGTGATAACCGTAAAAGCGGCTTCATGGAATCCTCCGGGTTGATAATGCGATGATGCAAACCAGTCATTTTAGCCTGTTATTGACTGCTTCGCATCCATTGTTACGCTGCCTGCCTCTGGACAAGTACCGTTGCGGCCACCAAACCAGGCTGTCCACTGTGTCAAGCAGTCATCAGGCACGATGGCTGCATAGCAGACCAGCCTGCTGCAGATTGGTTCCAGTCCAAATATCATGGATACCTATGGTTAATTTTGCCAACAATTGGCTATATTCCCTCAAATCATACAACTTTGTTGCCCACTGGACTCTTCCAACCGCTTGCAGGCATGCCCTGCAGTCTACGAATGCCACATTGGCACAATGATTGCATAATTACCGCCGTCACATTCAACACGGAGAACTGACATGGGTGTTTTTTCAAGACTTAGCGACATCATCAACGCCAACATCAACGCAGTGCTGGAAAAGGCCGAAGATCCGGAAAAGATCATTCGCCTTATGATTCAGGAAATGGAAGACACACTGGTCGAAGTCAGAACCAGTGCCGCCAAGTGCATCGCCGAACGTAAACAGCGTCAACGCGCACTGTCGCGCCTGGAAAAAGAAGTTTCTGACTGGCAGCGCAAGGCAGAACTGGCGCTGGACAAGGATCGTGATGACCTGGCCCGTGCCGCACTGCATGAAAAGGCCAATGTGCAGAAGCGCCACGATGCCGTGGCCGAGGAAGTGGGCTTGCTGGAAGATCATCTGCAGCAGTTCAATGACGACATTACCCGCTTGCAGCAGAAGCTGCAGGATGCCAAGAACCGTCAGCGCACGCTGGTGATGCGGCACAAGCATGCCAGCACCAAGCTGAAAGCCAGCGAGCAGTTCCACAGCGACAAACTGGATGATGTGCTGTTTCGTTTTGAAAGTGCCGAGCGCCGCATCGAGGACATCGAAGCACGCGGTGAGGCGATGGAAATCGGGCGGCCACAACGGCATGCCGGCGAGGAGATCGAGGATCTTGAACGCGAAGACGAAGTGAGCGCCGAACTGGAGGCCCTGAAGCAGCGTCGCGGCAAGTCCAAGTCTGCTGCCGGCCAGACATCCTGAGCCGTCACGGTCGATAAACCTGTCAATCAGCAGCGGAGAGCATTATGTCTGAAGTATTACTGATTCTGTTTTTGACGGTGGTCTGTCCGATCTGGATCGTGTTTCACTACATCGCCAAGATGAAGACGGCCAAGGGGCTGTCTTCGGAAGATGAGCAGATGCTCACCGAGATCTGGGAATCGACCCGCAAGATGGAAGACCGTATCGTCACCCTGGAACGCATCCTGGATGCCGACCAACCCGACTGGAGGCGCTGAATGAATACGCAAAAATCACGCAATCGCAAAGGCAGCGGGTCCAACCCGCACCGCCTATATCGCAACCGCGACAACCGCATGATTGCAGGTGTCTGCGCCGGCATCGCCGATTATTTCGGCTTTGAACCGAGCATGGTAAGAATTGCCACCGTGATCGCCGCGATCCCGTTTTCCACCGCTGTGATCATCGGTTATGTGGTGCTCGCCATTGTGCTGCCAACACGTCCGGCAAACCTTTATGCCGATGAAGAGCATGAAGAGTTTTGGCGTGATGTGTCCAATCAGCCACGCGATCTGCTGGGAGCCCTGCGTCACCGTTTTCGCGATCTGGAGCTGCGTCTGCAACGCATGGAGGCGTATGTGACATCCAAAAGGTATGACATTGATCGTGAACTGCGTGACTGACCGCACCCGGCACTGATACTTACACCCGCCACGCCGCAGAGGAGAATGCCATGAACGAGACCATGAACAGGACAACAGTGCGCACATTGCGCCACACTGACCTCAACGCCGTCCGCACCGGCCGCCCTCTGTACGCCTCGGTCTGGTTGGGTCTGCTGCAGCAACTGCGCCGCCGGCAGCGGCTGCGGGCATGGCTGTTGCGCAACGCGCACATGGCCGAGCAGAACAAGTGAACGCTGAGCCCTGCTCAAGTATCGGCAGCAGGCGCTGAGCCACAGGCTCAGCGACACCGGTTGTCAGCGGGTAACGGTCAATCTGCTCTGGGCTGTGGCGATCAACCCTGAAGTACGCTGGCGATGAGTCGGATAAAAAACAGGAACACGGCCAAGAAGAGACCGGTTTGAAACATCGCTCGCAGCATCTGATCGCTCCCCGTGCAGTAAATATTCTAACAGGGAGTTAAGTGAACTGAGCCGCTGCAATCTCTCACCTGAGACCACACCCGGCTCCCTGATCAGAATACATTCAATCTGCCTGCGACGCCGCCTGCGATGCTACCGGCACCTCCTCGGCAAGCGCCATTTCATACCCCGGTGAGAACGCGAATGGAATATGAAAATCGCTATTCAGATTCTGGTAACGATCGTCCACCGGCTGGTTCTCGGCAAAACCAGCCGGGTTCCAGGTCACCACCAACTCCTGCATGCCAGGCGCAAGCCCGCTCAGCGGCACCAGCCCGATGAGTCCGCGCAGACGCAGATCACCGCGTTCGGCCGGACGGAAACTGTTCAGCTCGATGACCCTGTCGTTCAGTCGCACCCGCCACAACAGCTTGAGACAATCCGCACTGCCCGGAACGTTCGGTGCCTGCGCACAAAGCTGCTCCAGCAGCAGATTGTCGCGCAGCGGCTGATATGGCAGAAACAGCGGCACCATGGTGCCGGACTGCTCGAATGCAGGAATCATCGGCCAGGCACTGAACTTGTCCTTGTCAGTGCGCAGATTTTCATAGTGCGCGCTGCGAAAGTGCTGTCGCAGTGCCTCATCGCCAAGATAGCGAAACTCCCCTGACAGGGTAAAACTGGTCCAGCCGGCAATGCGGAAATTGCCGATCACAACGATTGCAACCGCCCCCAGAAACAGCAGCACCGGAAACATGCGCGGTCGGGTGTTGCTCTGCAGCGTCAGCTGCACCGGCAGGATCAATCGCTGCGGATAAATCCATCCGGCACAGCGATGCAGCTGACGGATGATGAACTGAAACGAAGTACGCCGCTGCAGTCCGGGCCAGCGGGCACCCAGTACCGCATCCAGCAGCCAGATCATTGCCGGCAGGCCGGTGACAATCACCACCAGCGTGATGGCAGCGTTGAAGATAAAGCGGTTGGTCATGCCGAATCTGGCACCGATCTGTCCGGCCGTGCCCAGCACCAGCACCAGCAGCACAGCGATCCAGAGCACGGCCAGCGTGATCAGGCTGATCACCGCAAACAGCGACGAGGCCATGCGGTCGGAGCGATCAATGGATTGCTCAAGATCTGGCAGACTGCGGCGATATCGCTCACGCGTCAATGGACCGATACCGGGTGTGCGCGACCAGTTGATGCCCTGCGGAAACACGGTGCGCAGGCCAATCAGCCCAACCCAGTAGGCACGCACCAGCAGATGCAGCACGAAACAGCTGCCAAGTACGTAACACAGGCCGGTGATGATGGCGATGCCCATGTTGCTGCCGGCGATCAATGCGACAGACAGATGGGTATAGCTGTTGGCAAAGTTTTCGAACAGCCAGCCGGGCAGCGAAAACAGCGCAAAGATGGTCAGGCTGGAGATGATCAGTTCCAGCTCATCGGTGCGATCGCGCAATGCCTGCAGACTGCGGCGCTGGCTGCTGTCTGCTGCTGCCTGCTGCTCTGGTGAATCAGGTTCTGTCATGACATCCGCACGGCAACGAGAAAAAATCAAGGATCATAACGGATTCTGTTTCGATGACGATACCTGGCTGGTCCTTGTCTTCGCCACCGCTGCACCGCGCCTGGCGGTGACCTCAATCTCGATTTTCATGCGCTCATCCAGCAAACCGGCGATGAGCATGGTGGCCGCCGGTCTGGCCCGCTGCAGATGCCTTCTGATCACCGGGAGACAGGCCTCAAAATCGTCTCTGCTGGTGACAATGTAGCGCACCCGGACGACATCGTCCAGATCGCAACCGGCCTGCTGCAGGGCCAGGCTGATGTTGACAAAGCACTGTTCGGCCTGCTCTGCTGCCGCTTCAGCAATGCGCATGTGCTGATAATCAAACCCGGTGGTACCCGCCACCAGCACATCATCACCGATGACCACTGCACGGGAATAGCAGGCCAGTTGTTCATACTCAGAGCCACTGCTGATCAACTGTTTTTCCGACATGGACTCCGCCTCAGCCAGATCGAGATGATTAGAGTTTTATCATAGCAGGCATCCGCTATGGGCATGGCCGGATTCGAATGACACAGCCACGCAACATGTATCCGCGCAGCCACCTGCTCGATGAGCTTGCTCGCAAAAAAAACAGACCGGAGGACCGGTCTGTTTTGTCCGCGCCGGAGAGACTGACTGCGCTACGGCAGACTGGTGCCGGATGGGAGGCGAAAGAAGCTGCCATCACCCTGATACCATGCCGGCCGCAATGCTGCGGCGGGTGGCGGGCCGGCACAGCTTTGGCCCGGATTCGAGGTGATTCGGCTCAGGCGCATTTCACCATCGCTGAAGCCATCGGCCTGTGTTTGCCAGCGCATGCTGCCTGTGTTGCAGCTGCTGAAGGTGAGCTCGATGGTGCCCCATGGGCTGCGCTCAATCAAATCAGGGTTGAAATCAGGCGGAAACACCCCGCCACTGACGATGGTCGCCTGCAAAGTCGCCGTCAGACCGACATGATCACCGACTGCAATCAACCAGGCCGGGTCACCCAGTTGGTTGAAGCTGAACCAGGACAGGCCGATGCGGTCCCCCGGGAGCATTTCCAGATTGATGCCGTGCCCGGACTGCTCCGGATCAGACCACGACCCGGCCATGCTGGCAGGCAGGCGCTGCTCCACGCGCAGGCGAAATGCCGCTGTCAGATCACCGGCAGATTGCTCGGACGCCGACACGATCAGCTGCATCTGCTGATCCTGTTCACTTAGTGTGCCCAGCGGAACAGCCTGCAGCTGTGGCACGTTCGCGAGCCCGGAACAATCAGGTGGCTGCCGCAGCAAAGTGATGCGTTCGGAGGTATCGACAAAGGCCAGCAGCTGCACTGACTCACACTGGTCCGGCACATCCAGCAACAACCAGACCTGATCCATTGTCGTCGGTAGCGCCGGCCACAGCCGGACCGGGGCAGCCAGATTGAATGCATCGTCTTGGCTGACGACCACCTCCAGTTCATCCAGCAGGACATTGTCATTGCCGGCATCCACCAGCCGCAACGGATAATTGCCTGCTGGCAGTTGATCCAGGGTCAGCGGCTGACGCCGCAAGGTGACTTCAGGCCCATCAACCTCGGCCGTACGCTCACTGATGACCCGGATATCGATGCCAGCATCGGCATCTCCTGACACATCAACAATGCGCCAGAAAATGCTGTCACTGTCACTGACAAACTGCAGTTGCAGATTCATCCTGTTGCCGCTGAGCAGCAAGGGCTCAGTGCTGACGATGAACTCAGCAGCACCGGATTGTGCCGACACAGTCTGACCGGTCATGCTGTGTGCCAATATGAGTACCAGAACCAGGGTAGTGGATAATGAATTTTTCATGTTTGCTCCAAGAAGAATAAAGAACAAACCTTGACGCCCAACCCGATGTTTTTTTATGCAGAGCTGACCTAGTGTACCCCGCCGGAAATACTGTAACGTTCAGCGAATCGGAAAGTGCTTAGCCGCAAGGCATGGCTCGCAGGTCATGGCCATTCCATGGCCAAGAGCCATAACACAGCGGATGAGTGCTTTCCGGCTCGCCCTGCGGGAGCGCACCTGAGGCTGCATTACGGCGTTGCAATCCTTGTCAAGGGCTT
>JAHJQV010000012.1 GCA_018819105.1 Gammaproteobacteria bacterium | reverse complement strand
TAAATCGCATTTCGCTAATTCTGAATGTCCACAGCATTATCTTAAGCAAGTCTTCGTCACTGATATTTTTATGCTCTTTGATGCGCGTTATCCCTGACCCGAAAATCGGGACCGAGACACTCTTTTGTGCGTAGATTCGATTTACCCTATCCCAGAAGTTAATAAGAAAGCTGAGATATTCTGGCATTGTTAGCCAAGCTCGATTTTTATCATCAAATTTAGAAAAAGCTGTTAAAAGATACTCGCCATAAACACAAATAGAGCCAATTTCGAAACGCGTCTTTTTACCGGCTTTCCTCTCTGGGTTTTCGCCAACGATATCATCATCTTCGAAGCAATAATTCTCAATATGACGATCAAGGTCAGCGACGGAGGTATCAAGATGGTTTGTAACAAAAATACCGTTTAGCGAATTGCTAGATATGATTTTGTCGTCCACTTGCGTATCAAAGTATTCATTAAATGCTATGACTTTAAAATCAGGTTGATTAAAGATATCCCCCTTTTTTATCGTGACATCACTTCCTTCGATATTTGTGTGAATCTGCTGCAAGCTGTTAGAACGCCACCACAGCGCAACATAAACAATTAGAAGCAATACTAAAAATATGCCCCCGACCCACAGCTTCATCTCTTTGGGTATCTCAATAAATATAAATGCAAGCGATGCGACTACACTTATTACAGAGACAACTTCAAGAAATTGCCTGAAAACTCTCTTATCCAAAAAACTTACCTTTGCCAAAGGCTTTCTCCTACAATTTTGTCTGCCTGATCTCGGTTGATACGTTTTACACCTAACGACCAAGCTCACCGGCAGCCAGAAGCTGCATAGCGAGGTACGAGCGGCGCAGCTTTTGGCTGTCCGAGTGCAGCGCCTTGTTATGCGTTTTTGTTACGACGAACAACAAGAGGTTGTGTCTTGCTGAATGGGTGGACACGGAACAGAACCGTAAGAACAGAAAACACAACAATCACCTTTCTTTGGCTTGAGCAATACACCACACCCCTTGCACTCATAAAACCATTGGCAAGAATCTGTGGGCATGGTTTCTGTTTCTTTATGACCGCACTCTGGACAGGTTACCGTAGAGTCTGGAATTATATTTTTCATCATTTTATTCCTTTAATAATCTCTGAAGGGTAACCTGCATTTTCTGTTGCCTTTTGTATGCGGGCTATGTCAGCCAGTTGATCATCATATAACACTGTTGCCGATTTACTTTCATAACTGACATCAACCGATTTTACTCCTGTTACGTTCTCTATAGATTTTTTAACTGTAATTGGGCATACAGGACAGTTCATTCCAGGAACTGAAAGAATAACGGATTGTTCATCCGCCAATAAAGAGCCCGATATTAATAAAGACAATATTGCAAAAATGTATTTCATGACGTCACCCGTAGATTTGTGAAATAAGATATGGCGATGCGATTGATGCGGATATAACAGCTACAGAGGCAATGAACAGCCATTTATACAAATTATTTATCTGCGGTTTAGCGCATACGCTATTCGCTTCGCATTGTTGTTCTGCCTTTGGCCTATATATTCCCCGATAAGCAAAGAACAACGCCACCAATGCTAAGCCAATGAAAATTGGCCGATAGGGTTCAAGTGCAGTCAAGTTACTTACCCACGCACCACCAAACCCAAGAAACAGTAAAATTAACGGACCCACGCAACATGCTGATGCGGCAAGACCAGCCAGCACCCCACCTATTAGGGGGATATTGATTTTTTCGGACATACTAATCTCCTATTTTTAAGCACTAATAGGAGTATAAACTCCGTACCTAGATACAGAGTCAAGAGAAACCCTATCCCCTTGAAATTGTTTTGATTATCGGGCAACCCTTGTGTTCTGAGTTGTCTTCACAAGATTCTATAAGCCGTTCTAGCGCATGTGCCATTGAGCTTAAGTCTTTGATTTTGCTTTTAATGCTCTCTAGTTTTTTGTGGGCAAGTTCTTTTGTTTCTACGCACTTTCCATCACCAAGCCCTAAAAGGCTTGATGTTTCGGAAAGAGTAAACCCGAGTTGTTTTGCGCGTTGAATGAAACATAACCGAGTAATAGCTTCTTCAGGATAAATACGATAGCCGGTTATTGGCTTTTCAGGCTCTTGTATAAGGCCAATGCGTTGATAGTATCGTACTGTTTCAACCCCAACGCCTGCTTTCTTGGCTACTACGCTGATTGTTAATTTGCGATCCGGCATTCCCGATGACTCATTGATTTTGACGCATAACTTGAATTTAGGAGGCAAAAACGCCTGGTAATGGATATTCGGTCGAAAGTGACCAATAATCTCGCTTTGCAAGTGCTAAAACCACCTAAACCATTGAATTCAAGGTCACTTTTGTTGAGACAAACCGATATTATCCGTCGCTTCTGACGGATAACGCGCCGATTTCCTACAAGTTTACCCGCCATTATCTGGTGGCTCCCGATTGCATTCCCCATATAGAGTATGCATCAATCTGAGCGCGGAGGCAAATCGAGATATGGCCGAAAAACTTCTGGATCGACTACGGCGGGTTATCCGAACGCGTCATTACAGTTATCGCACCGAGCAGGCCTACGTCCACTGGGCCAAGCGCTTCATCCTGTTCCACAACAAGCAGCACCCCACTCAGCTGGGCAAGGAGGCCGTGGAGGCCTTTCTCAGTCACCTGGCAGTCACGAGGAACGTGTCACCGAGCACCCAGAATCAGGCGCTCTGTGCGATCTTGTTCCTGTACAAGCACGTCCTTGAGATTGAGCTGTCATGGCTGGATGAGGTGGTGCGGGCTACACAGCGAAAACGCGTTCCGGTTGTACTCGACAAAATGGAAATCCAAGCGATTTTCGGTATTCTGCGCTCACCCCATGATCGGATCGTCGGCTTGATGTATGGCTCGGGGCTGCGCGTGAACGAGGCGCTGCGGCTGCGAGTTAAGGACATTGATTTCGAGCGCAAGGAATTGATTGTGCGCAGTGGGAAAGGCAACAAAGACCGCGTGACGGTACTGGCGGACCGATGTATCGAGGGCCTGCGTGAGCAGATCGACAAGTCCTTGAACATCGCTCGTACAGACCGCGATCAGGGTCGCGGCGGCGTACTGCTGCCCTACGCGCTGGATCGCAAGTACCCCAACGCCCAGTTCGAACCGGCTTGGCAGTATATCTTTCCTGCGGCCAAAATCAGTCGGGATCCGCAGACCGGTCGGTGGGGGCGGCACCACCTTCTCGACCAGTCGGTACAGCGCGCGGTCAAGGCCGCCGCTCGACAGTGTGCGATCGTCAAGCGGGTAACCTGCCATGCCTTCCGCCACAGCTTCGCGACACATCTGCTCGAATCCGGAGCCGACATCCGCACCATTCAGCAACTATTGGGGCATACCGACGTCCGCACGACTATGATCTATACCCACGTGGTCCAGCGCGGCGCGCTCGGGGCACGGAGCCCATTGGATGGATAATGTGCAGCCCAGCGGTGGCTAGTGGGCCATGCGGAAAGTCGGGTAACTTTCAACCGTAGCACAAGTGTTGTGGGCAAGGCGCGCGAGTGCAGGACGATAGATCAAGACACCCATCATCTATACCGATCAGACAATGGGCGAAGTATGAGTATCCCCCACCACGGCCTAGACGGAGATGTTATTCATCGGATGGCATCAGTAGTAACTGTTGACATCAAACAATACAAGCGGCTTCTCAAACATGTCAATGCCAAGCCATTGGTGCACAGTGCAGTCTGTCTGCGCTTGCTGCATGGATCATGTCGGCTGCAGATGAAACGGCTTTCCGGCAACTGTCATCCAGTCACCGGCGCTGCTCGACTACAATAGCGCGATGGCAAAACCAACCCGATCCACACTCAACCCGCAGCAGCGACAGGCTGTGGAATACTGCGATGGCCCGCTGCTGGTGCTGGCCGGTGCCGGCAGCGGCAAGACGCGCGTGATCACCGAGAAACTGGCCTTTCTGATCCAGCAGCGCGGCATTGCGGCCACATCGATTGCCGCGATCACCTTCACCAACAAGGCGGCCAAAGAGATGCGCCTGCGCGCTGGCAAGCTGTTGCCCGGCCAGCAGGGCAAACAGCTGCAGGTCTCGACGTTTCATGCGCTGGGCTGGCGCATGCTGCGCGAACACGCCGAGCAGGCCGGCTACCGTCCCGGCATCAGCATTCTGGATGAAACCGAATCGACCCGCATGCTGCGCGAACTGTTGCCCGACAACACACCACCGGAACAATTGCGCCAGCAGCGCTGGCTGATTTCGACGGCGAAAAATGCCGCGCTGATGGAATCCGACAGCGTGCCCGAGCACGTGGATTTGCTGCAGCGTTACCAGCAGCAGATGCAGCGTCTCAATGCGGTCGATTTTGACGATCTGCTGGCGATTCCGCTGCAGTTGCTGCACCAGCATGCCGACATCCGCTATCTCTGGCAGCAGCGGCTGCGGCACCTGCTGGTGGACGAATACCAGGACACCAACGCCTGTCAGTACCAGCTGCTGCGGCTTTTGGCCGGCGACAGCGGGTATCTCACCGTGGTCGGCGACGATGATCAGTCGATCTATGGCTGGCGCGGTGCCCAGCCGGACAATCTGCGTCAGCTGCAGGCGGATTTCCCCGACCTGTGCGTGATCAAGCTGGAACAGAATTACCGCTGTAGCAGCCGCATCCTGCAGGCGGCCAACACGCTGATCGCCAACAACCCGCATCTGTTCGAAAAAAAGCTTTGGAGCGACCTGCAGCATGGCGACGACCCGCGCATCATTCCCTGCGAGGACGGCGAGCAGGAGGTCGAGCGCATTGTCGGTGATCTGCACACGCGCATTCAGCGCGGAGCGCGTGCCGGCCAGTTCGCCATCCTCTATCGCAGCCACCACCTGGCGCGTCCGTTCGAGCAGGCGCTGCGTGCCGCCGGCATCCGCTACCATCTCACCGGTGGTCAGTCGTTTTTTGACCGTGCGGAAATCCGAGATCTGATGGCCTGGCTGCGGCTGCTGGTGAACCCGGACGACAACCCGGCCCTGCTGCGCGTGATCAATACGCCACGGCGTGAAATCGGTGCCACCACCATCAATCACCTGGCCGACCATGCCCGCGCCCATCACTGCAGCCTGTTCGATGCCGCCGTCAGCGAGGACTGTCTGGCCGGCCTGCTGCCGCGCCAGCGCCAGGGGCTTGCCGCCTTCACCCGCTTGCAGATTGCCGCCAGCGATGATGCCCAGCGCCGCGACCCGGTCACCGCCGTGCGTGATCTGGTCGCCGCCATGCACTACCCGGCCTGGCTGATGGATCAGGCCGACAACCCGGCCCAGGGCGAAAAACGCGTTGCCGCCGTGCGCGACTGGCTGGACTGGCTGGAACGCATCCACCAGCAGCTCGACGAGCCGGACCTGGAAAGCCTGTGCGCGCAGCTGAATCTGCTCAGCCAGCTGGACGACGACAACAGCGACGAGCAGGCAGTGCAACTGATGACACTGCATGCGGCCAAGGGGCTGGAGTTTGATCACGTCTACCTGATTGCGGTCGAGGAAGGCACGCTGCCGCACCAGAACAGTCTCGATGAAGGCAGCGATGCCGAAGAACGCCGTTTGATGTATGTCGGCATCACCCGCGCCCGGCTCAGCCTGACCTGCAGCTATGCCCGCCGCCGCAAGCGTTACGGCGAGATGCTGCGCTGCACACCGAGCCGGTTTCTGGAAGAATTGCCCAGCGACGGCATATACTGGTATGGTCGCGACGAAAAACGCGATACCGCGCGACACGATGAGGCCCGCGATCTGGCGCTGGCAGAACTGCAAGCCCTACTGGAAAGCTGAGCAAGACCACCATGCACACACCCATCAACAACACCTGCGCACAGCCACGGCTGTACATGCTCATGCTGTGGCTGTTTATTGCCACCGCCGTCGCCGCCCTGTGCAGCGCCTGTGCCAGCGAGCAGCCCAGCGTCACCCTCAACGGCAGCCGCTACACGGTGGACATTGCCGACACCGATGCCGCACGCACGCGCGGGCTGATGTTTGTCGACAGCATGGCCGACGATCACGGCATGCTGTTTTTGTTTCCTGATGCCAGGCCGCGCTCGTTCTGGATGAAGAACACGCTGATTCCGCTGGACATCATCTACTTTGACAGCGACCTGCGGCTGGTCAGCGTGAGCCGCAACGCCCGCCCCTGCAAGACCGCCCGCTGCGGCAATTACCCCAGCACAGGACCTGCCAAATATGTGCTGGAACTCAACGCCGGCCAGGCCGACCGGCTGCAGCTGAAACCCGGCGACACACTGACACTGAATCTGCATTGACCCGCCGCCGGCTGCCGGCACTGGCACGGCTGTTGCCGTGATCGCACATCATGGCAGTGGCTGCAAGGTCAGTTCGGAACTGGTCGTCTGTGCCGGCAGTGCGGTGATCAACGGCTGGTAACCCTCGGCGGCGATGCGCAGTTCGTGGTCCACGCCGGCATGGCCACTGAAGGCAAAACGGCCATTGGCGTCGCTGATCGCGGTGCGCGCCGATTCATGCAACAGCCCCTGATCCTGCCGCCGCCACAGCAATGTGGCCACAGCTCCAGCCACCGGCATGCCGACCTCATTGCGCACCGTGCCGACGTACTGTGCCGTGCCGACATCCACCACCGCCAGCAACTGCAATTGTCCACCCGGCGCCAGTGTGGCTCCGCGCGTGCTCAGGCGACCCATGCTGTCGTTGCGCAGCTGCACATCGCCGGCAGGCACCTGCTCCAGCGTGAACCTGCCCTGGGCATCGGCCTGCACTGCAGTGCGAAACCGCTGCACCAGCAGGGTGGCACTGTAGCCGGGCAATGCCGCCCCGAACGGATCGACAAACTGACCAGTAACCAGCCCCTCATCCAGCGCCTCCAGCACCACCTCCAGACCGCTGAGGCCAGCCGCCGGCACCTCGATGCCGGACTGCTCATGACTGTTGTAGCCCCGCTCAGGCTGTACCGACAGGCGATAACCGGCTCCGGGCACCACGGCGTCGAAGCGGAACTGGCCGGCGGCGTCCGCACGCGCCTGATAACTGTTGCGCTGCCCCTGCAGAAACAGCACCTCATTGCCCACGGCCGCACCGTCTCGATCCAGCAGACGGCCGCTGACCGTGGTCTCACGCTGACTCTGCAGTTGCACATCCTGCTGCAACTCAGTTGTCTGCCGCCAGTCCTGCTCCGGCAGCGGCACTCTGGCTGTGGCAAAGTCATTGTGTTCGACAATAAGCAGATAGCTCTGCCCATTGCGCAGCCGTGCCGGCAGCAGGTACACGCCCAGTTCATCGCTGCTGGTGGCGATCGCCGGCGGCGCCAGCACGATTCTGGCACCTGCCACCGGCTGCTCGGCAGAATCGGTCACGGCACCAAACAGCAACACTTCATTGAGCAGCGGGATCAGCAGATCAACCAGCGGCGTGCCGGTGCTGGCGCGCACCGAATTGCTGCTGGTTGCGGTAACCGGATCGCGCGCGCTGATGATGTATTCGGCCACTGGCAAACCCGCGAAGCGAAACCAGCCGTCGGCAGCGGCACTGGCGGCATACTGTTCGCCACCGCCTTTGCCGGTCGCATCCGGCTGTTGCGTGGCCAGCACCTCAGCGCCCGCCACCGGTTCGCCCTGATCGTCCATGACGCGACCACTGATGCTGCCGCTGGCGGTGTCCTCATCTTCGTCTGCCACTGCCGCAGTATCCGCCGCCGCCATGGCGGCGGCACGCGCAGCAGCCTGCTCATTGGCTGCAGCGTTGACAGCATCGGATTGTGACTCGGTATTGTTATCGGTATCGGTATCGGTATCGGTATCGGTCAGGGATTGTGCGCTGGCGGCGCGTTGGCGAAACGGATTGCGACCGGCACGTTGCTCCGGCCTGGTTGCTGCCGAGCTGTCGGCCGCAATGTTGGCGGCTGCGCTGCTGCGCGGGTCTGCGCTTGAGGCTTGCTCGGCCACCTGCGCCGGATCGTCTGCGTCTGCCAGGGCGGCTGCAGCATTGCCCTGCGCCCCGTCGTTGTGACTGAGCCCCTGCTCGCCATCGCGTTGTGACAGCGTTACCAGCAGCGCCAGCAGCAGCACCAGCGCCAACAGTCCAAGCGCACGCATTCAGCAACAGCCGCAGGATGCGTGGAGGGGAAAATCAGCGGGAATCATCGTCATCCGAGCGCTTGCCCCGGCCCCGCCAGCTGCCGAGTATGGTCGTCATCACCAGCAACAGCAGCTCATCCACCATGGGCAGCGGGTCGGGCACCAGCCAGGAAATCATCATCAGCGCAGCGCTGAGCAGAAACAGCCAGGGCAGCTTGAGTTGGCGCAGAAAGCGCTGTAGCCATTGCATGACAGAAATTGTAACTGGTGTGCGGAGTCAGCTTCCAGTATAGTCAAACTATCCGAAGAGGATGCATGTAATTCAATTTGCTTATAACATCAGTGTGTTATAAGCTATTACAATAAAATTTCACAAAGGAATGCAAGGCGTGAAAAGGATGCGGGCAATCACCATTTGCCTGATTGCCATCGCAGTGACAGGGAATGTCCTGACCAGCACTGCCTTGGCCCAGGGAAGCAACGCTGCGGTGCGTCTGAATCTGCCGGGAGGGGGCGCGGAGATCATATGCCTGGCCTCAGCCATCGAACTCGGCGTCTCCGGCACCGAGTTGCTGCTGCGCGCCGACGCTTTGCAAAACAACCTTGGCTGCCCGCCCGGTGTCACAGCGCCGTCCACCGATGCTGGGGTCGACCAGCCCACGCAGAGCCTGCGCGGCTCCACCAATGCCCGCGCCATCCTCCGGCTTGATCTGCCCGGTGGCGGCAGCACCGACAAATGTCTGCTGCTCGGCAGTGCCGCAGCCAGCGCTGTGGATCAGGCCAGCTTCATGAACCTGCAGGCACTGCAGGCCGATGGCGGCTGCCCGCCACCGGCGGCAGTGACGCTGAATGATTTTCAACTCTCTCCCTCACAACTGGACATCACCCCGGGAAGCAGCAACTGCAGCATCAGTGGACAACCCAGACGTTGCCTGACCGTGTCCTGGAATACCGATGTGCCACCTGATGTACTGACGCCAGTCTGCAACATCAGCCAAACTGCGCCGAGTGGTCAGACCGTGATGCAGCCAGGCAGCATTGACAATCCCGGCAACTTTGTCAATCCCGGAAACCCGGGTCAGTTCGTCAGCATTGCCAACAACCTGTTGTGGCCGGTCAATGACAGCATGGTCAGCCCCGGCGGCAAGAGCTTCCGCATGCAATGCGAGCCCGGCGGCCAGAGCATCACGCGCACGGTGTCCTTCAGCGACAACCGTGTGCTGATCAACAACTTCAACATCAATCAGAGCAGCGCCGCGCAAGGCGCACAATTCAATTACAGCTGGGATCTGTCGGTGCTTGGCAATCCCGTCAACCCGACTTGTGCTATACGCTCGCTCACGACTGGCGTGATCAATACCATCAGCATCAACCCGCTCAGCAACCCCACTGGCAGTGGCACGGGCACGATCCTACCTGACGCACCACTTGGTCCCCAGACCCTGCGCCTGGAATGCAGTCCGCTACCTACCCAGCAAGATGACACCATCATCGTTACCGAGCCTTCAGCTGTGCAGCTGGAATCCTTCAATATCCAGCAGACTTCGGCACAGCCTGGCAGTAGCTTCAATTTCAGCTGGACATTGAGCCTCAATGGCAATCCGAGCAACCCCAGCTGTACCTTTGATGCGGTCAACTCCGGTGTGATTGCGGCACCAGTGGTCATCAATAACCCGGCACTCAGCGGCAGCCGCAGCGTCAATCTGCTGGCCGGTGCAACGCAAGGTCAACAGACCTTTATTTTCAGCTGCAGCCCGGGCAACTCCAGCTTGAATGACAGCCTCAATGTGACCTCGCCGCGAGTGATCCCGATCAGCTTCACACCGCAATTGTCTGTGGTGCCCGGGGAGTTGCTGAACTTTGACTGGTCGGTGTTTCTGGCCAGCAATCCCGGCAGCCCGCAATGCCAGGTCTCAAGCACCTCTGGAGGCTTTATCAGCCCCAATCCCCTGCAATTCATCTTGCCCGGCAGCCCGAGCAGCCAAAGCGGCAGCGGCAGCATCCAGGTGCTGGGCTCTGCCTCGACCGGCAACAAACTGTTGCGCTTCAGCTGCTCGCCCGGCAATGAGCCGGCGATTGAAGTCACTGTCAATGTCGTCGAGCCGACACCAGCCAGTGTCTTGGTCGATAGCTTCAATGTGGTGGAAAGTTCTTCCCAACAAGGTGGCTTGCTTAACTTCACCTTCAGCGTGAGCCTGCTGAACAACCCGCCAGCCCCCGGCTGCCGCATTGATTCACCCACGTCCGGCGTCACGGTCGTCGGCGATATTATCAACCTGCCAACCACACCACTGGTACAAAACGGCAACGGCACCGCCACCGTCACCGAAGTGCTGTTCCCCAACATCGGACAGAACGCCAGCATACGTCTGCGCTGTTTTCCCAACATCGCATCGCCAAACGGTGCCAGTGTCGCCACCGACACCATCCTGATCGAATCCAGCGACACGCCCAGCGTGGCAATCGCCAATTTCGACATCGTAGAGAATTCGATCAATCCCGGCGGCAGCTTCAACGTCAACTGGATGGTACGGATCAACGGCTCACCCACCAGCCCGAGCTGTACCTTGAGCAGCAATGTTGCGGGCGTCATCAGCGATCGCATCATCACGCTGAGCCCCGGCAATGGCGATCAATCCGGCTCCTTGCCGGTCAGTCTGCTGCCGCAGGCACCCACCGGCATACAGTTGTTTACCTTAAGCTGCCAACCAGGCACCTCGGTACGCACTGACAGCCTGCAGATTGTTTCCCCGGATGCCAACCCCAGGGTGCAGATCAACGATTTTCAATTGTTACAATCCACGGCGGTTCAGGGCCAGACACTGGGTTTCAGCTGGAATGTGACACTGATCGACAACCCGCAGACACCCAGCTGCGTGGTGCTGGCCAACGGCGTCATTAACCAGTTCACCCTGCCATTGACGACCTCACCGGCCACCCAGAGCGGCACCGCCACGCTGAACATACTAGGCAGCGCGCCCACTGGTGTGCAAAGTTTCAGCCTGAACTGCAATCCCGGTGGCGCACAGAGCTTCGCCAGCGCACTGATCACCGCGCCAAATACGCCGGAGCTGTTCATCGATGAATTCCAGATCGCACAGAGTTCTGCTGCGGTCGGAGAGGAGATTGATTTCAACTGGGCCATCACCCTGGTCAACACTCCCAGCGATGTGGACTGCCGTCTGTCCTCGCCGGGCACCATCAACCAGGTGATCATTCCGGTCTCTGCTGCCGCCGTGCAGTCCGGGAACGGCTCGGTAGAGATTCTGCCCACCACACCCGGCACCAAAAACTTCAGTTTTGTCTGTACCGCCAGCGATGCCAGCACGGTTTCCGTATCGCGTCAGGTCGAGATTGTCAGCGGCAGTGTAAACCCCAGCGTGGGCATCATCAGCTTTGACGTGCTTGATCAGCAGACTACCCAGGGCGGCAGTTTCAATTTCAACTGGTCGGTGCTGCTTACCGACATTGCCGGACCCGGCATTGCCAGCTGCACGCTGAACGGCCCCGGTGTGCTAACGGCACCGGTCACCATCCAATTGGACCCGATCAATGGCTTGACCCAGTCTGGCGTGGCATCGGCACAGGTGTCGGCCACTGCCGGCACCGGCGTGCAGAGCCTGCAGTTCAGCTGCACGCCGGGCACAGCAATGCGTACCGACAGCATCAATGTGCAGCAAAGTGGCGGCGACCCGGATGTCATTATCAACAGCTTCAACATCGTCGAAACAGAAGCCGCGCGTGGCGCTCAGATCCAGTTCGACTGGAACATCACGCTGGTGGATGCACCTCAGAACGTGAGCTGCACGCTGTCATCAGACAACGCCTCGGTGATCAACAACTTCACCCTGAATCTGGCTTCCAGTCCCAGCCTGCAGTCGGGCAGCAACACGGTGAACATCAATACAGGCGCCGCCACCGGTGCACAGGGTTTCCGCTTCACCTGTCTGCCCGGCGGTGACCAACTGGTCGACAGCGTGCTGATCACCGCCGTGCCCACGGCGAGAATCGATATCAACAGCTTCAACATCATCGAAACCGGCGCGGCCCAGGGCGGCACGATCAATTTCGTCTGGGATGTGACTCTGCTGAACAATCCCGCCAGCCCGCAATGCGTGCTCAGCTCCAACAGCAACGGCGTGATCAGTGATCAGGTGATCAACCTGGCCGCTTCGCCAGCCAACCAGAATGGTGGTGGCAGCGTCAGCATCAGCACCACGGCGGCCACCGGCAATCAGACCTTCACTTTCGTATGCAATCCGGATGGTGAATTCCGCACTGACTCGGTCAACATCACTGTCCCCGGTACACTGAACCTGCTGTTCTTTGACGTGCGCAACGTCAGCGCCCCCCGGCTCAGTGACATCATCTTTGATTTCACCGTCCAGCGGGTCAACAACCCGGTCAACCCTGAATGCACCCTGAGCGCAGCGGGCGTGATTGTCGGCCAGACCATCCCGGTACCCACCGGCGGGGTCACCATCCAGCCGCTGGAAGGCCTGACCGCAACAATCCTTGAGACGGCACCTCTGGGTACGGCCGATTTCACGCTGACCTGCTCCCCAGGTGGACAATCGATGGTGGAACAAATCAACATCACCACCATTCCAGATCCGGGCATCAGCATCAACAGCTTCAACATCGTGCAACAAACGGCGAGTCCTGGTGACATCGTGCAATTTGATTACAGCGTGACTCGCATTGGACAGCCTCTCAACCCAGAGTGCGTGATTCTGGCAACCTCCCAGACCAGTGCGCAGCAGATCATCCCGATCAGCACCAGTGGTGCTGCCACAGTCATCGGCAGCGGCGATTTACCCATCTTTGCAACAGCACCTCCAGGTGACCGGCAATTCACTTTCGCCTGCAGGACAGAGCCCAGTGCACCATTCGAAGATGCCTTTGGTGATTTCCTGACCATCCAGTAGCCAGGACCTGATCCCATCGCGGCCAAGCTCGAGGATCCCAGCATCAGCATCAACGGCTTCAACATCATCGAACAATCGGCCAATCCGGGGAGCATCATCAATTTCGATTACAGCGTGGAACGCATTGGTGTGCCGCCAGACCCGGAATGTTTACTACTCGCCACCAACACGATCAAAGATGTTGTGATGCCGATCTCAACCACCGGCAGCGCCAATGTCACCGGCTCCGGCAGTGTGCAAATTCTGGCATCGGCACCTAGCGGCAACATCAACTTTACCTTTGCCTGCAGCTTCTCGCCAGCGGATCCGTTCGTGGACGCGTTCACCGGCATCGTGTTCATCAATTAACCTGCCAATTGCCTCCCTCACCGGCCCAAGGCAGGATGGCTGGGGTGGGGGTTTTATTGCCATCAACTGAACCTGAGCTTGTCAGCAGCCGAAAGTATTGCGCCCCCATCCCAACCTTCCCCCGCTCGCGGGGGAAGGGGTGGCTTCCAGACTGCTTTTGGTATCAATGCCTGCTTGCCAGGGCGAAGTTGGAAACCCCTCCCCCTTGCAAGGGGGAGGGTTGGGGTGGGGGTTTTATTGTCATCAACTGAAGCTGAGCATGTCAGCAGCCGAAAGCCTTGCGCCCCCATCCCAACCTTCCCCCGCTCGCGGGGGAAGGGGTGGCTTCCAGGCTGCTTTTGGTATCGAATCACCGATAGTAGGGTTGGCTTTCTGGCAGCTATTGGTCCTGACCATCAGCCTGCTCATCAGGTGAAGTTAGAAGCTCCCCTTTCAATTCATGACTTCAGGTTAAGTGAGAAGCTCCTTTTCAATGCCTGCTCGTCAGGATGAAGCTGGATACCCCCTCCCCCTTGCAAGGGGGAGGGTCGGGGTGGGGGTTTTATT